>NZ_JRJC01000007.1:0-513 GCF_000762975.1 Enterobacter sp. UCD-UG_FMILLET | reverse complement strand
AAAAACAGCAGTAAAAATCTCTGCAGGCTTGTAGCTCAGGTGGTTAGAGCGCACCCCTGATAAGGGTGAGGTCGGTGGTTCAAGTCCACTCAGGCCTACCAGACTCCTTTTAAAGGATGAGCGGTACAGAGATTATAAACGATGGGGCTATAGCTCAGCTGGGAGAGCGCCTGCTTTGCACGCAGGAGGTCTGCGGTTCGATCCCGCATAGCTCCACCATCTTTTACTGCGAACACAAGAAAACTTCAGAGTGAACCTGAAAAGGTGCACTGCGAAGTTTTGCTCTTTAAAAATCTGGATCAAGCTGAAAATTGAAACGACACATCTTAATGGTGTGTTCGAGTCTCTCAAATTTTCGCAATCAGAAGTGAAACATCTTCGGGTTGTGAGGTTAAGCGACTAAGCGTACACGGTGGATGCCCTGGCAGTCAGAGGCGATGAAGGACGTGCTAATCTGCGAAAAGCGCCGGCGAGGTGATATGAACCTTTGACCCGGCGATGTCCGAATGGGGA
>NZ_JRJC01000006.1:0-442334 GCF_000762975.1 Enterobacter sp. UCD-UG_FMILLET | reverse complement strand
TAAGTTTGATGCTCGTGAATTAAACTTCGTAATGAATTACGTATGTTCACTCAGAGACTTGGTATTCATTTATTGTCCGAAGACATTAAGAATCCATGTCACTTTGAGTGCCCACACAGATTGTCTGATAAATTGTTAAAGAGCAGTGCCGCTTCGCTTTTCGCTGCGGCGCGGGGTGTGCATATTACGCTTTCCCGCTTCAGAGTCAAGTAATTAATTTCGCTTTTCTCTGCTGACCCGGCGGCGTGCGTGCCGTTGTTCCGTGTCAGTGGAGGCGCATTATAGGGAGTTATTCCGAAGCCGCAAGGGTAAAGTGAAAATTATTTACTGACCGCTCAATTTCCAGGCAATATTTACTCCAGACCTCAATTTTCGCCTGGTTTTTAAACAAAAACGAGCCGCAAGCGGCTCGTTTTTGCGTTTTGTGACTTACTGCACTGCCACAATCCGATCGTCGTGGGCTTCCAGACGGATAACTTTGCCTGGAATCAACTCTCCGGAGAGGATCTGCTGCGCCAGCGGGTTTTCGATCTGCTGCTGGATAGCACGTTTCAATGGACGCGCACCGTACACCGGGTCGTAACCATTCTCGCTCAGCAGCTTCAGCGCCTCGTCGGAGATATGAATTTCATACCCACGCTCTTCCAGACGTTTGTAAAGACGCTGCAGCTGGATCTGCGCAATCGACGCAATGTGTTTCTCACCCAGAGGATGGAACACCACCACTTCATCAATACGGTTGATGAACTCCGGACGGAAGTTATGGCTGACGACACCGAGCACCAGATCCTTCATATGGCTATAGTCCAGTTCACCGAAACGTTCCTGAATCAGATCGGAACCCAGGTTCGAGGTCATGATGACAACCGTATTACGGAAGTCGACCGTTCTCCCCTGCCCGTCTGTCAGACGACCATCGTCCAGCACCTGAAGCAGGATGTTGAACACATCCGGGTGCGCTTTTTCCACTTCATCCAGCAGGATGACGGAATAAGGGCGACGGCGAACCGCTTCCGTCAGATAACCACCTTCTTCATAACCTACGTATCCCGGAGGCGCACCGACCAGACGCGAAACGGAGTGTTTCTCCATAAACTCGGACATATCAATACGCACCATCGCATCGTCGCTGTCGAACATAAAGTTAGCCAGCGCTTTACACAGCTCAGTCTTACCGACGCCGGTTGGCCCCAGGAATAGGAACGAACCAATCGGGCGGTTTGGATCGGACAGCCCTGCACGGCTACGGCGAATGGCGTTGGAAACCGCCTCAACCGCTTCGTTCTGGCCAATCACCCGATTATGGAGATCTTGCTCCATGCGCAGCAGTTTTTCACGCTCGCCTTCCAGCATGCGCGCCACCGGAATACCGGTCCAGCGAGCAAGCACTTCCGCGATTTCTGCATCCGTCACTTTATTACGTAACAGACGCATCGTTTTCCCTTCTGACTGCGTCGCTATCTCAAGCTGTTTTTCCAGCTCAGGAATTTTGCCGTACTGCAGTTCAGACATCCGCGCCAGATCGCCGACACGGCGAGCCTGCTCAATGGCAATTTTTGCCTGTTCGAGTTCAGCTTTGATGGTCTGCGTACCGGAAAGGGATGCTTTCTCGGCTTTCCACTCTTCTTCCAGCTCAGAATACTGGCGCTCTTTATCGTCCAGTTCTTCATTGAGCATATCCAGGCGTTTCTTACTGGCTTCATCAGACTCTTTCTTCAGCGCCTGCTGTTCCAGCTTGAGCTGAATGATGCGTCGGTCGAGCCTGTCCAGCTCTTCCGGCTTCGAGTCAATCTGCATACGAATGCTCGACGCCGCTTCATCAATCAGGTCGATCGCCTTATCCGGCAGCTGACGGTCAGCAATATAACGGTGCGAAAGCGTTGCCGCCGCAACGATGGCCGGGTCAGTGATCTGCACGTGGTGGTGCAGTTCATAGCGCTCCTTCAAACCACGCAGGATCGCGATGGTATCTTCAACGCTTGGCTCAGCAACAAACACTTTCTGGAAACGACGTTCCAGCGCAGCATCTTTCTCAATGTACTGACGGTACTCGTCGAGCGTGGTGGCACCGACGCAGTGAAGTTCACCGCGCGCCAGCGCAGGTTTCAGCATGTTCCCGGCATCCATCGCGCCGTCCGCTTTACCCGCACCGACCATAGTGTGCAGTTCGTCGATGAACAGGATAACGTTCCCTTCCTGCTTCGCCAGATCGTTAAGCACGCCTTTGAGGCGCTCTTCAAACTCGCCGCGGTATTTCGCACCGGCCACCAGCGCGCCCATATCCAGCGCCAGTACGCGGCGACCTTTCAGGCCTTCCGGCACTTCGCCGTTTACGATACGCTGCGCCAGGCCTTCAACAATGGCGGTTTTACCGACACCCGGTTCACCAATCAGCACCGGGTTGTTCTTGGTACGACGCTGCAGTACCTGAATCGTACGCCGGATTTCTTCGTCACGGCCGATAACCGGGTCAAGTTTGCCCTGTTCAGCACGCTCGGTCAGATCGACCGTAAATTTCTTCAAAGCCTGACGTTGGTCTTCGGCTCCCTGATCGTTCACGCTTTCACCTCCGCGCATTTTCTCAATCGCCTGGGTCACATTGGCGGTGGTCGCACCGGCAGATTTCAGCAGGTCGGTCAAGGTACCGCGTGATTCAAGCGCCGCCAGAACAAACAGCTCTGACGAAATAAAGTTGTCCCCACGTTTTTGCGCCAGCTTGTCGCAAAGGTTCAGCACGCGCACCAGATCCTGCGACGGCTGAACGTCGCCGCCGGTACCTTCTACCTGCGGTAAACGGCTCAGCGCCTGATCGATAGCAGTGCGTAACTGGCCAGCATTAATGCCAGCGGACGTTAATAAAGGACGTACCGATCCCCCTTCCTGATTTAGCAAGGCGCTCATTAAATGAAGAGGTTCGATAAACTGGTTGTCGTGCCCCAGTGCGAGGGACTGGGCATCGGCGAGAGCAAGCTGGAATTTATTGGTAAGACGATCCAGACGCATAACTCCTCCCATAACAGGTCAAATTTGCTACTGGAGATTAAATGAGGTCATCCCTCAATTATTCAAGGTTAATGACCTGAATTATGTGAAAAGAAAACGGCACGTACCGGATCGTCTTGATTCTTTAGGTTATATCAGCCAAATGAAACTTGCCATACGCCCCGTGGTCTTGTCGCGACGATAGGAGAAAAAATCACCCTTTTCGGTGAATGTGCAGCGATCGCCGCCGAAGATCTGCGTAACGCCAACGTTATTCAGACGCTGACGGGCGAGCTGGTAAATATCGGCCAGATATTTATCCCCCGAAGGCAGGAAGGCTTCAACCGCTTGCGGATCTTTATCCATAAAGGCTTCGCGAACCTCCGGCCCCACTTCAAAAGCGCGAGGACCAATGGCCGGGCCAAGCCAGGCCATAATATTGGCGGGCTCATCGCTAAAGCAGGCGAGAGTTTCTTCGAGCACGCCTTCACACAGACCACGCCAGCCCGCGTGTGCTGCTGCCACCTCGGTACCTGCACGGTTACAGAACAGAACCGGCAGACAATCGGCGGTCATCACGGCACAAACGGTTCCCGGAGTATTACTGTAAGAGGCATCTGCGCGTTTAGAAGCATAGGGTTCCCCCGTCAACTTCAGTACCGCGTTACCATGAACCTGTTCCAGCCAGACCGGTTTCGACGGCAAGTTCCCCGCAGCAAACAGACGTTTGCGGTTCTCTTCAACATGCTCCAGGTTGTCGCCACAGTGCGCACCGAGGTTCAAAGACTCCCACGCGCCCTGGCTAACACCGCCAATACGGGTTGAGCTACAGGCAGACACGCCAGCAGGCAATGGCCACTCCGGGACAATCAGTTTGGTCATAACCAGTCCACTTGATCCTTATGTTCTTCGAAATCAGCACGCATGGCGTCGATAAGATCCACCATATCCTGCGGGATAGGCGCATGCCACTCCATCTGAATACCGGTGATAGGGTGATAAAGACGCAGCATAGTCGCGTGCAGCGCCTGACGATCGAATTTACGCAATACGCTGATGAACTCATCCGATGCGCCTTTAGGCGGACGCGGACGACCGCCGTAGACCTGATCCCCCACCAGCGGATGGGTAATATGGGCCATATGCACACGGATCTGGTGAGTACGTCCGGTTTCCAGACGCAGACGCAGGCGCGTATGAATACGGAAGTGCTCCATAATGCGATAGTGCGTCACCGCCGGTTTACCCATCGGATGCACCGACATATGGGTACGTTTGGTTGGGTGACGGCTGATTGGCTCTTCCACCGTTCCGCCAGAGGTCATATGCCCAATGGCTACCGCTTCATACTCGCGGGTGATTTCGCGCAGCTGCAGCGATTCCACCAGACGGGTTTGAGCAGGAACGGTCTTCGCCACTACCATCAAACCGGTGGTGTCTTTATCCAGACGGTGCACGATGCCCGCGCGCGGGACATCCGCGATCGGCGGATAATAATGGAGAAGTGCGTTAAGCACCGTACCGTCAGGGTTCCCCGCGCCCGGATGTACAACCAGGTCGCGCGGCTTGTTGATCACCAGAATGTCATCATCTTCATAGACGATGTCCAGTGGGATATCCTGCGGCTCGAAGCGGATTTCCTCTTCGATTTCAGCATTGATGGCGACAGCTTCCCCACCTAACACTTTCTCTTTTGGTTTGTCCCAGATCTTGCCGTTTACCAGCACGCGCTGGTCAAGGATCCATTCTTTTATGCGTGAACGCGAATAATCAGGGAACAATTCGGCCAAAGCCTGATCTAAGCGTTGACCGAGCTGATTTTCGGAGACTGTTGCGGTGAGTTCTACTCGTTGTGCCATAAACTGCTTCTTCGTTTAACGTTGGGTTTTACGGCTTTGCCGTTTAATATAGTGTGCTATTGTAGCTGGTCTTAATCGGGAGCAGGAACAGAGTTTCTCCCGGACAAACATTTGAGGAAAGTCAAAACGTCATGACGCGCATGAAATATCTGGTGGCAGCGGCCACGTTGAGCCTGGCTTTGGTGGGCTGCTCCGGTTCAAATGAACAGGTCCCTGACAATCCGCCGAATGAAATCTATGCGACTGCACAACAAAAGTTGCAGGACGGTAACTGGAAACAGGCGATAACGCAACTGGAAGCGTTGGATAATCGCTATCCATTTGGTCCGTATTCGCAGCAGGTACAGTTAGATCTCATCTACGCATACTATAAAAATGCCGATCTGCCTCTGGCTCAGGCAACCATCGATCGTTTCATGCGTCTGAACCCGACTCATCCTAACATCGACTACGTGATGTACATGCGCGGCCTCACCAATATGGCGCTGGACGACAGTGCGCTGCAGGGCTTCTTCGGCGTGGATCGTTCCGACCGTGACCCGCAGCATGCTCGTGATGCCTTCAATGACTTCTCCAAGCTTGTGCGCGGCTATCCGAACAGTCAGTACGTGACCGACGCGACCAAACGTCTGGTATTCCTGAAAGATCGTCTGGCAAAATATGAATACTCCGTAGCGGAATACTATACCCGCCGTGGTGCATGGGTTGCTGTGGTTAACCGCGTAGAAGGTATGCTGCGTGATTACCCGGATACTCAGGCAACGCGCGACGGCCTGAAGCTGATGGAAAATGCCTATCGTCAGATGCAGATGACCGCTCAGGCTGAAAAAGTGGCGAAAATCATCGCCGCGAACAGCAGCAACACCTGATCTTGCCTCAATACAAAACGGCAGCCCAAAGGCTGCCGTTTTTTTATTCATTTTAGCGCGTCGCTGAAGCGCTTAAGCCCCAACACATCCAGTCAACTATGGCCCCAATTTTTTCCTTCGACAAGGTAAATCTCACCTCTTCCTGCCCTGCCTCACAAAAAAGATTCCCTGACAAAAACCGACAAAATAACGTGATCTAAATCACACATTTTGACATTAGGTCGGGTATGCTGGAATCACCAAGACGGAAAGACAAGAGGTAAAATTTATGACAATGAACATTACCAGTAAACAAATGGAAATTACTCCGGCAATCCGCCAACACGTCTCAGACCGTCTCGCCAAACTGGATAAATGGCAAACTCATTTGATTAATCCACATATCATCCTGTCCAAGGAGCCGCAGGGTTTCATCGCTGACGCAACTATCAATACTCCAAACGGCCATCTGGTCGCCAGCGCAAAACACGAGGATATGTACACCGCAATTAACGATTTGATCAACAAGCTGGAACGGCAGCTCAATAAAGTGCAACACAAAGGTGAAGCCCGTCGCGCCACGACGTCGGTGAAAGACGCCAGCTTCGCGGAAGAAGTTGAAGAAGAGTAATCCTTTAAATTGAGTGTACCGCCAACGCGCCTTCGGGCGCGTTTTTTGTTTTTTATTGACAGGGTGAAAACAGTACGGGTACTTTAACGGTATCAATCACAGGATGACTTTATGAAACTTACGCCGTTCTTCTTCGCATTCTTTTTTACCTTCCCCTGAACGGGAGGCGTTTCGTCGTGTGATAAAGAATGCGAAGACGAACAACAAGGCCTCCCACACCGGGGGGCCTTTTTTATTGATAACGATAAAATGAGACAGGCAACACTATGACACCGGAAAACCCGTTACTGGATCTGCGAGTAAAAATCAGCGCGCTGGATGAGAAACTGCTGGCGCTGCTGGCCGAACGCCGCGCGCTTGCCGTTGAAGTGGGCAAAGCCAAGCTGGATTCCCATCGTCCGGTCCGTGATATTGACCGCGAGCGGGATCTGCTGGAACGTCTTATTCAGCTCGGCAAAGCGCATCACCTCGATGCCCACTACATCACCCGGTTGTTCCAGCTCATCATTGAAGACTCCGTTCTCACCCAGCAAGCGTTACTCCAGCAGCATCTGAATAAAACCAATCCACACTCTGCGCGTATCGCCTTCCTCGGTCCGAAAGGATCTTATTCTCACCTGGCCGCACGTCAGTATGCCGCACGCCATTTCGAAGAATTTATTGAGAGCGGCTGCGCGAAGTTTGCCGACATATTTAATCAGGTTGAGACCGGCCAGGCGGATTACGCCGTGGTGCCGATTGAAAACACCAGCTCCGGCGCCATCAACGACGTTTACGATTTGCTGCAACACACCAGCCTGTCGCTGGTTGGCGAGCTGACGATCCCAATCGATCACTGCGTGCTGGTCTCCGGATCAACCGACCTGAGCAAGATCGAAACGGTTTACAGTCATCCACAGCCGTTCCAGCAGTGCAGCCAGTTCCTGAACCGCTATCCGAGCTGGAAAATTGAGTACACCGAAAGCACCTCGGCGGCGATGGAAAAAGTGGCGCAGGCTAACTCCCCAACCGTCGCCGCGCTCGGCAGCGAAGCGGGCGGGGCGCTGTATGGTTTGCAGGTGCTGGAACGCAACCTGGCGAACCAGACGCAAAATATCACCCGCTTCGTGGTGCTGGCCCGCAAGGCAATCAATGTATCAGACCAGGTGCCGGCCAAAACCACGCTGCTGATGGCAACCGGCCAACAGGCTGGGGCGCTGGTTGAAGCCCTGCTGGTGCTGCGTAACCACAACCTGATCATGACCAGGCTGGAATCACGCCCAATCCATGGTAACCCGTGGGAAGAGATGTTCTACCTCGATATCCAGGCCAACCTGGAGTCTGCTTCCATGCAGAAGGCCCTGCGCGAACTGGGCGAGATCACGCGCTCCATGAAGGTGCTGGGCTGCTATCCGAGCGAAAACGTCGTCCCGGTCGATCCGACCTAACGTTCGATAAAGCGGCTTTTCTTCATCCCTGCCACGTTCACGGGCAGGGTGAAGATGCCGCCGGAGAGCGGATACTTCGCCACCTCGTCCGCATCCATATTTTCCCGCGTGGTGGTAATAAACAGCGTTTTCATGTCATCGCCGCCAAAACAGACCATCGTCGGGCAACGTACCGGCATGCGATATTCTTCCAGCTGTTCCCCTTGCGGAGAAAAACGCGCAATACGCCAGCCATCAAACAGCGCGCTCCAGTAGCAGCCTTCCACATCCATCGCCGCGCCGTCCGGTATCCCTTCGCCCTCTTTAAACTGACGAAACACCTCGCGCCTGCCGGGTTCGCCCTGCTCATCAAGCGGCGTTCGGTAAATAACGCCATTTGGCGTATCTGAAGTAAACATCCATTGATTATCCGGGCTAAACGCTAAGCCGTTATGACCGTGAATATCGCACTGGATCACTTTCGGCGTCAGGTCGTTGTCGATGCGCATCAACAGGGCACCGTTGTAATCTCCCGGCCCCCAAAACGTGCCCGCGTAGAATCGTCCCAGAGAATCGGTGCCGCCGTCGTTAAAGCGTGCGAGCTGTGGGTTAGAGGGGTTATCGCACACCTTGCGCTGCAGGAGGCCATGCTTATCGGCAAGCCAGATGCCATTACGCATGGCGACGATAAACCCGCCGCGCTCGCGCAGCGCGAAACAGCCCACCTCCTCATGGAAAGAGAGTATGGTGTGTTCTGCCGTCGGCAGATGGTAGCGGTGGATCTCCCCTTCCAGAATATCGGCCCAGTAGAGCGCGTGCTCTTCTGCGCTCCACGTCGGGCATTCAGGCAAATGCCCGGTGTAATTCAACAGCAGCTGCGGTTCGGCCATGACAGTTCCCCAAAATAAAAAAAGCCAGCATTGCTGGCTTTCAGTATATACATCATCGCATTACTGGCGACTGTCATTTGCCTGGCGCAACAGCGTCCGGCTCTCACTCTGGAAACGCTGCGCGTAATCACCAAACCAGTGCTCGACCTTGCGGAAGCTGTCGATAAACGCCTGCTTGTCTCCGCGCTCCAGCAGCGTAATGGCTTCGCCAAAGCGCTGATAGTAGCGCTTGATGAGCGCCAGGTTGTTCTCGGAGGACATAATAATGTCCGCATAAAGCTGCGGATCCTGAGCAAACAGGCGCCCGACCATCGCCAGCTCCAGACGATAGATAGGTGAAGAGAGCGCCAGAAGCTGTTCAAGCTGCACGTTCTCTTCTGCCAGATGCAGACCGTAGGCAAACGTCGCAAAGTGGCGCAACGCCTGAATAAACGCCATGTTCTGATCGTGCTCAACCGCGCTAATGCGGTGCAGTCGCGCGCCCCATACCTGAATCTGTTCCAGGAACCACTGATAGGCTTCCGGCTGACGACCGTCGCAGTAAACCACCACCTGCTTAGCCAGGCTGCCGCTGTCCGGGCCAAACATCGGGTGCAGACCCAGCACCGGGCCCGTATGCGCAGCCAGCATCGCCTGCAGCGGACCATTTTTGACGGAGGCCAGATCCACCAGGATGCAATCTTTCGGTAAAGGAGGAAGCTTCCCGACGATCTGCTCCGTCACGTGGATCGGTACGCTGACGATAACCATCCCGGCATCTTTCATGAGTTCCGGAGCATGCGCCCAGTCCTCTTTTTCCAGAATGCGCACCTGATATCCAGAAAGCGTCAGCATTTTTTCAAACAGACGCCCCATTTGCCCAGCCCCGCCGACAATCACCACCGGCCGCAGGGACGGGCAGAGGGTTTTAAAGCCCTTGTCGTTTTCGCTGGAATAGGATTCCCGCATCACGCGACGCAGAACATCTTCAATTAAATCAGGCGAAACGCCCAGCGCCTGGGCCTCTTTGCGACGAGAGGCCAGCATTGAGGCTTCGCGCTCCGGGACGTAAATCGGCAGGCCGTATTTGCTTTTCACCTCACCGACTTCGGCTACCAGCGCCATGCGGCGCGCCAGCAGGTCCAGCAGCGCCTTATCCACTTCATCAATTTGATCGCGCAGTGCGGTCAATTCAGCAACCATAACTAACCTCTTAAGCCAGACGCGTCGCCAGCTGGCCGTTCAAATCTTTGTGGATCTCACGCAGCAGCGCATCGGTGGTTTCCCAGTTGATGCAAGCATCCGTCACGGAGACGCCGTGCTTCATTGCGCTACGCGGTTGTTCAGATGACTGATTGCCTTCATGAATATTGCTCTCAATCATCAGACCGATAATCGAACGGTTGCCATCTTTGATCTGTGCGACCACGGATTCCGCAACCGCAGGCTGGCGACGGTAATCTTTATTCGAATTACCATGACTGCAATCTACCATCAGTGCCGGGCGCAGTCCCGCCTGCTCCATCTCTTTTTCACACTGTGCCACGTCCGCCGGGCTGTAGTTAGGTGCTTTCCCGCCGCGCAGGATCACGTGACCGTCCGGGTTGCCCTGCGTTTGCAGGAGGCAGACCTGACCCGCCTGGTTGATACCGACGAAACGGTGCGGCATCGCAGCAGCGCGCATGGCGTTGATCGCCGTCGCCAGGCTGCCATCGGTACCGTTTTTAAAGCCAACCGGCATTGACAGGCCAGACGCCATCTCGCGGTGGGTTTGCGATTCTGTGGTACGCGCGCCAATCGCCGACCAGCTGAACAGATCGCCCAGGTACTGCGGGCTGTTAGGGTCCAGCGCTTCGGTTGCCAGCGGCAGCCCCATGCTGACCAGCTCCACCAGCAGGCCACGCGCAATCTTCAGGCCTGCTTCCACGTCAAACGAGCCATCCATGTGCGGATCGTTAATCAATCCTTTCCAGCCGACGGTAGTACGTGGCTTCTCAAAATAGACGCGCATCACCAGATAGAGGCTATCGCTGACCTCCTCCGCTAATGTTTTAAATCGACGAGCGTACTCAATGGCGGTTTCAGGATCGTGAATGGAGCAAGGACCGCATACCACCAGCAGGCGCGGATCGCGGCCGGCGATAATGTCAGAAATGGTCTGGCGAGAGTGCTCGATCTGAGCCTCCTGCGCGACGCTCAGCGGAAATTCCGCTTTCAGTTGATCCGGAGTGATTAACACCTGTTCGTCAGTGATATGTACGTTGTTCAGCGCGTCTTTTTGCATGATGGCGATCCTGTAAAGCTCGTTTGCGATAGTTGTATTCCTCAATGAGGTGAAACCACGATACCATAAAAAGTAAACATTTCAATCCAAAACACGTACACATTACTTTACATTAGCCAATTTAATGCAAAAATCAGCCGATAAAAACGTAAACTTTAAATTACACACAGATTTTCTTTAGCCAGGCTATGCTGAAGAAAAAAGGAGAATGGCTATGCGTTCAATTGCTCTCGCGCTGTTGTCGCTGTTTTTAACGGGCTGTCAGATCAATCCTTACACCTTCCAGCCCGACTGGACCAGCCCATCCTGGTTTGATGCAGGTAAAGAAGACGCCATGAATGGCCTGCCGGTTAAAGATAACCAGGCCCTGGCCGATAGTTTTAACGACACACAGGTTGATCGTAGCGAATATCTTCGCGGCTATGCTGACGGTCAGAAGAAAGTCTGCGAAGAAGGGTTTATTCACGCCTGGGGATTAGCCGGCAAATCTTTCCCTGCCAGTTGCGCTACAGCCGAAAACGCGGCAAAACTGCGTGCGTCATGGCAGCAAGGGATGGATGAAAGTATGCGCTCCAGCAGACTGAATTAATCTAATTTCATCCACCGGAAAATAAACAACAGTAGGATTTAGCTTAGGTCGGCCTCATGCTATTTCTGACATAATGACGGCCCTGATAAACAATGGTATTCTGCCCGCAACTCTTAAAGACATCTATTTCCGGAGCGATGTGGCGGATTCTGGTGAGAAATTTATTCTTGATCTCTTTTTTCCGACTCTCTCTGGTGTTAATGCTGTTCCTTATGGTGGGCCCTGCTGCGGCAGGCACGCTTTCGGAGACGGATAAATCGGTGCGCTCGATTGTCTCAGGTATTGTGAGCTATACGCGATGGCCGTCACTTTCCGGGCAGCCTAAACTCTGCATCTACGCCACTTCTCACTATACGCACGCTCTCAGCGGCGATGAGGGGCATAGCGAGTTACCTTATACGCCAGTTATTGTACGTAACGATCGGGAAGCCCTGGCCGCGACGTGCGATGCGATCTATTTCGGGTCTGAATCACCGGCAAAACAACTTGAATTAATAAGCCAATATCAGGGCAGAGCGTTGCTATTAATCTCAGAGCAAAATCCGGAATGTGTAATTGGCAGTGCCTTTTGCCTGATAATCGATCGCGGCCAGGTACGGTTCGCCGTCAATCTGGACGCATTGACGCGCAGTGGCGTAAGAGTCAATCCGGATGTATTAATGCTGGCACGGAATAAGCAGCATGGATAAAGATTTCACTTCAACGCCACGTCCGACGTTTAAAAGAACGTTGAGGCGAAACAGCATGATAAGCGTCATCATCACGATGACGTTAATATGGCTGCTGCTCTGTTTTGCTTCCGTCGTGACGTTAAAACAATACGCGCAAAAGAATCTCGAATTAACCGGCGCAACAATGAGCCACAGCCTGGAAGCCTCGCTGGTGTTCAACGACTCGCTGGCGGCCAACGAAACGCTGGCTGCGCTGGGCAAACAGGGGCAGTTTGCCGTGGCCGAGGTCATTAACGCGCATAAAAAGCGGTTTGCCTACTGGTCCTGGAACCCGGAGGACAACAACGACACGCTGGGTGCACTGGTCAGCCGCTGGCTTTTCCCCGTACCGGTTGCGCAGCCCATCATGCATAACGGCGCAACGATCGGCGAAATTCGCCTTACCGCGCGTGACAGCCTGATCGGCCATTTCATCTGGATGTCGTTTGCCGTACTGACCGGCTGCATTCTCTTTGCCGCCGTGGTCGCGCTCATCATTACCCAGTCTTTGCATCACGGGATGGTCACGGCCCTGCAGAACATTACCGACGTCGTGCATGACGTACGCACGAACCGCAACTTCTCCCGGCGGGTGAAAGACGGCCGTATCGAAGAGTTTCACCAGTTTGGCGAGGACTTCAACAGCCTTCTGGATGAAATGGAAGAGTGGCAACTGAAACTTCAGGCCAAAAATGCCCAGCTGTTGCGTACCGCCATGCACGACCCGCTTACCGGTCTTGCCAACCGCGCGGCATTTCGTAACAGCATTTCGGCCTTAATGAATGACCCTTCTGCCAAAACAAACTCGGCCCTGCTCTTCCTCGACGGTGATAATTTTAAGTTTATTAACGACACCTGGGGACACGCGGCAGGAGACTGCGTGCTGATAGAAGTCGCCAGCAGAATGATGGAGTTTGGCGATAAACGTCATCAGGCATACCGCCTTGGCGGTGATGAATTTGCCATGGTGCTCTACGGCGTTCACTCTGAGCTTGAGGTTCAACACATTTGTGCTGCGCTTTCGCAGCAGTTTATCCGTCCGTTTGATCTTCATAACGGACAAAAAGCATCGATGTCACTCAGCATTGGCTTTGCTCTGGCGTGGGAAAATGCTTCTGTGGAAGCATTACTGGAGAGGGCTGACCGCAACATGTACCAGGTGAAAAACCAGCGTACGAAAACAATAAGTTAGAAAGGATACACTATGTTAAAACGTTACTTCGCGCCGATAGTACTGGCCTCACTGGTTCTGGCAGGCTGCCAGTCGCCGCCGGAAGGTAAATTCACTCCTGAGCAAATTACGGCGATGAAGTCTTACGGTTTTAACGAGCTGAACGGTGACTGGTCACTTGGCATGTCGGACACCATCCTGTTTGATAAAAATGACGCCAGGCTGCGCCCGGAAAGTGAAACGCAGATCCAGTCCATGGCCTCTCGTCTGGCGGAAACCGGCCTGAACCACGCGCGGATGGACGGTCACACGGATAATTACGGTGAAGAACGCTACAACGAAGCGCTGTCGTTAAAACGCGCCAATGCCGTGGCCGATGCCTGGGCGAAGGGGGCAAATATCCCGCGCAGCAATCTCACCACGCGGGGGTTAGGTCAAAAATACCCGGTTGCGAGCAACAGTACCCCGCAAGGGCGCGCTGAAAACCGCCGCGTTGCAGTGGTGATCAGCACGCCATAGGGTTATTTAGCGGATGATTCGGCGAGCGTCACCCGGGTTGCCGCTCGCCAGCGCAGCCAGTCCACCAGAACAAACAGCGCCAGACTCACGCCCATGACCGGCAAGGCCAGCCCCAGCAGTACGCTGATTACCACCGTAACCCCTCTTCCCCACCCTGACAGCGCCAGCCAGCTCTGACAAAGCGTCTGCACCGGATTTACAGCAGATTGCGCCGGACGACGCATCCACCACATCCGATATCCCCAGATGATGAGCACGCACAGAGCGAGGCCGAACGCCACCAGCAGCAGCTGATTTGCCAGGCCGAATAAGATCCCCATATGGAAATCCACGCCCCAGCGAGTCAGTTTTGCCATTAACGGGAAATCCTCGAATCGGGTTCTGTCCAGGATCTGCATCGTAGTGGGATCAACCGCAACGGCGTCCACCTGAGTCGGCCAGCTGCGATCGATTTCCGTCACGGTCCAGGCGCGATCTGCCGTTTTTGCCGGGCGGATCTCCAGCCTGTTGGCATCAATTCCTGCTTTACGGGCCGCACTTAATACTCCGTCAAACTGCGTCAGATCCATCGCCATTTCCGGCATCATCATGCCGCCGTGATGGCCACGGTGTTCGGCGTGCTCATCCACGATCTCCTGTTGGCCGGAAAGCGTCGTGTTCACCTGCGGGGTAAGCCAGTTCATCTCTGCCCGCAGCTTATCAACGTTCCCGCCTGCCCATTGAGACCAGGTCAGGCCGGTTGCTGAGAACAACAGCATTCCGCCCAGCAGACTCCAGCCCAGCGTCACGTGCATGCGACGACGATTCTGGAAGCGATTATTGATCCGCCGTTTGGGCCGGGTATAAAACCACAGGGCAATACCGCCCAGCGCGGCGACCCACATCCAGGAGGCGGCAAGCTCGCTGTAGAGTCGACCCACGTCGCCCAGCATCAGAGAGGTATGCAGATAATCAATGGTCTGACGCAGCGGTAAAATCCCGCTGGTGCCGTATACCGTCATATCTCCCAGCACCGCCAGGCTCACCGGATCGATAAAAATAGCCCGGTTCTCCGATGGCCCAAGCGTCGGGTCAGCAAACATCACGCGGGTAGTTTCGCCTTCAGCCAGCCCCGGACGCACGGCGTGCAAATGCAAATCTGAGCCAACGGTTTTTTCCGCCACGGCGATTTGCTCCGCCAGCGGCTGCAGCTCGCCTACGGAATTCGTGTGGAGCGCGTGCCGGTAGAGCGCATTCTCCAGCTGTGGAGTCGCCACATATAGCGTACCGGTCAGCGCGGCAAAGAAGATAAACGGACCAACAAAAAGCCCGACGTAGAAATGGAGGCGACGCAGCAGGTTTCCCCATGCCGCGCGCGGAGTGCAGGTAGTCATACTTTTCCTTTTTAAGGCAGTAAGTTATCGATTTATTTTTTAAAGGGAAAAAGCAGACTGCCGCGGCGGCGCGCGGGTATCAGGGTAAAGCCAGGGGAAAAAGTGCCAGTGGCTGACCGCCTGGCGCGGCGGCTTAACGCGAAGCCTCTGCAGCATCACGCTGAGCAGGACGATCAGCGCCAGCATCACGCCAGGGACATGCGCTAACAGCACGCAGTAGCCGCAAGCTTCCGCATGATCGACAGGCATCGTATGCGGCATATCGCCCTGATGCTCGTCCATCGACATCATGCTCATATCATGATGCATGCCCGGCATCGCGCTCATGGGATCTTTCTGCAATGAGACGGAGATCAGCGGCGCCACCACGATCAGCAGGATCGCAAACAGCGCGGTCAATGCCGCTGCGCGTTTCCGGTCAGGCTGATGCAGTACGTTATCCACTTCCCCTCCATTCAAGAGGCAAGCATTGTAAATGATTTATGACAAAAGGGTTAACGCGAGAGGTGCGCAGGGATAAAAAAAGGGCCAGCCTTTCGGCCAGCCCTTTCTAACAGGATGTCGCTTAAGCGAATCTTAGTTCAGACGCTCTTTAATACGAGCAGACTTACCAGTACGCTCACGCAGGTAGTACAGTTTAGCTTTACGTACAGCACCACGACGTTTAACAGCAATGCTGTCAACTACCGGAGAGTGAGTCTGGAAGACACGCTCAACGCCTTCGCCGTTGGAAATTTTACGAACAGTGAATGCAGAGTGCAGACCGCGGTTACGAATAGCGATAACCACGCCCTCGAATGCCTGCAGACGTTTTTTGGAACCTTCAACAACCCATACTTTCACTTCCACGGTGTCACCTGGACGGAAGGAAGGTACGTCCTGCTTCATCTGCTCTTGTTCAAGTTGCTTAATAATGTTGCTCATAATTTAATCTCTTATCCTGGGTAAACTGATATTCGGGAGCGTATTACGCATTCCCATCATGTTCATGCTGCTGGTGCGCGTGTTCTGTTTTGAACTCGGCCAGCAACTTTGCTTGCTCTTCAGTCAGAGCCAGGTTTTCCAGAAGTTCAGGTCTTCTAAGCCAGGTTCGGCCCAGCGACTGCTTCAAACGCCAGCGACGTATCTCGGCATGGTTTCCAGACAGTAACACTGCCGGCACTTCCATCCCTTCTAACACTTCAGGACGAGTATAGTGTGGACAGTCCAGCAACCCATCGGCAAAGGAATCTTCCGTTGCCGAAGCTTCATGGCCCAGAACTCCCGGAATGAACCGGGCGACGGAGTCAATCAGCGTCATTGCCGGTAACTCACCACCGCTGAGAACGTAATCGCCGATAGACCATTCTTCGTCAATCTCGGTTTGAATTACGCGCTCATCTATCCCTTCGTAGCGACCACAGACCAGAATCAGCTTTTGATTCGTCGCCAGTTCGCTCACGCCCGCTTGATCAAGCTTGCGTCCCTGAGGTGACAGATAAATCACCTTTGCGCCTTCACCTGCCGCGGCTTTTGCTGTGTGAATGGCGTCCCGTAAGGGTTGCACCATCATTAGCATCCCCGGTCCGCCGCCGTAAGGACGATCGTCCACGGTACGGTGCCGGTCATGAGTAAAGTCACGAGGACTCCAGCTCTGGATGCTCAGCAGGCCATTCTTTACTGCCCGGCCAGTTACCCCGTAATCGGTAATCGCGCGGAACATTTCAGGAAACAGGCTAATTATGCCAATCCACATAGCGCCGTCTTTTACCGTTTATCCGGAGAATTTAAAAACCAGGATCCCAATCTACTTCAATGGTTTGAGTAGTGAGATCGACTTTCTTGATAACCTGTCCATCGAGGAACGGAACCAACCGCTCCTTGATGCCAAATGCATCTTTCAGGTTTGCCTTAATGACGAGAACGTCATTTGACCCGGTTTCCATCATATCGATGACTTTCCCCAGGCTATAGCCTTCGGTAGTGACTACCTGGCAACCCATAAGGTCTTTCCAGTAGTAGTCGCCCTCTTCCAGCTGTGGCAACTGCGACGAATCCACGACAATTTCACAATTAGTCAGCGCATTCGCAGCATCACGATCGTCAACGCCTTTCAGCTTGATGATGATGTCCTGATTGTGGTGACGCCAGCTTTCCAGCTCGACCTCTTCCCACTTACCGCCTTTCTGGATAAACCAGGGCTGGTAATCAAAAATGCTATCAGCGTCTTCAGTGGAGGAAAACACTCTGAGCCAACCACGGATACCGTAGCAAGAACCCATTTTTCCCAATACGATCGGTTCAACAGGTGCTTTATTGCTCATCATGACCACCGTGACAGATTAAGCTGCTTTGTTTGCTGCTTTGATCAGCGTAGCAACGCGATCGGAAACAGTAGCGCCCTGGCCAACCCAGTGAGCGATACGATCCAGATCCAGACGAGTTTCTTCTTCTGCGCCAGCGGCCAGTGGGTTGAAGAAACCAACGCGCTCGATGAAGCGACCGTTGCGTGCATTACGGCTGTCAGTCACAACAACCTGGTAGAACGGACGCTTTTTAGCGCCGTGACGAGCTAAACGAATAGTTACCATAACATCCTCTTGTGTGAATAAAACAACCGGGCCCCATCGAGGAACGGAGCCCGGGTGTCATATTAAAAGCCCGAAAATTTTACTCATTTTCGGGCAAAAAGCAATCTCAAAAGCGATTAACGCCCTGGAAAACCGGGTGGCATCATGCCTTTCATGCCGCGCATCATCTTCGCCATGCCGCCTTTCTTCATTTTCTTCATCATGCGCTGCATGTCGTCGAACTGTTTCAGAAGGCGGTTAACGTCCTGTACCTGCATGCCGCAACCGGCTGCGATACGGCGTTTACGGGAACCTTTGATGATGTCCGGGTTAGCGCGTTCTTTGAGGGTCATCGAGTTGATGATCGCCTCCATACGCACCAGCACCTTGTCATCCATCTGCGCTTTTACGTTGTCAGGGATCTGGCCCATGCCCGGCAGTTTGCCCATCAGGCTGGCCATGCCGCCCATATTTTTCATCTGACGCAGCTGCTCAAGGAAATCGGTGAGATCGAAACCGTCACCTTTTTTCAGCTTGCTGGCCAGCTTCTCGGCCTGCGCGCGGTCAACCTTGCTCTCGATATCTTCGATCAGCGACAGCACGTCGCCCATGCCGAGGATACGAGAGGCAATACGATCCGGGTGGAACGGCTCGAGCGCTTCAGTTTTCTCGCCCACGCCGAGGAATTTGATCGGCTTACCGGTGATGTGACGAATGGAGAGCGCCGCACCGCCGCGGGCGTCACCGTCCACTTTGGTCAGCACCACGCCGGTTAACGGCAGCGCTTCGTTAAACGCTTTTGCGGTATTCGCCGCATCCTGACCGGTCATGGCATCGACAACGAACAGGGTCTCTACCGGGTTGATAGAGGCATGCACCTGCTTGATCTCGTCCATCATTGCTTCGTCAACGTGCAGACGACCGGCGGTATCCACCAGCAGCACGTCGTAGAATTTCAGCTTCGCTTCTTTCAGCGCCGCGTTAACGATGTCGACAGGCCTCTGCGCCACGTCGGACGGGAAGAAATCTACCCCGACCTGCTCGGCCAGAGTTTCCAGCTGTTTGATCGCCGCCGGGCGATAGACGTCCGCAGAGACCACCAGCACTTTCTTCTTGTGCTTTTCACGCAGGAATTTACCCAGCTTACCGACGCTGGTCGTTTTACCCGCACCCTGCAGGCCCGCCATCAGCACCACGGCCGGCGGCTGAGCCGCCAGGTTAAGCACCTGGTTCTCTTCGCCCATCGCCGAAACCAGTTCATTACGAACGATTTTGACGAACTCCTGACCCGGGGTCAGGCTCTTGTTAACTTCATGACCAACCGCTTTCTCTTTTACGCGGTTGATAAAATCACGAACAACCGGCAACGCGACGTCTGCTTCCAGCAGCGCCATGCGCACTTCGCGCAGCGTTTCCTTGATGTTCTCTTCAGTAAGGCGTCCGCGGCCGCTGATGTTGCGCAGCGTGCGCGACAAACGATCGGTTAAATTATCAAACATTGTCTCTCGCCTGA
The DNA here is from genome assembly GCF_000762975.1 of Enterobacter sp. UCD-UG_FMILLET. Lineage (NCBI taxonomy): Bacteria > Pseudomonadati > Pseudomonadota > Gammaproteobacteria > Enterobacterales > Enterobacteriaceae > Enterobacter > Enterobacter sp. UCD-UG_FMILLET. The sequence continues at coordinate 423,031 of NZ_JRJC01000006.1, read as the reverse complement.
GTAGAAACGTTGGGCCGCCATGGGCGACACATACACAGAATTTTGCCGGAGTATAACATGAAGGCGCCTTTGTTGTTATGCAACGGTTGGAGCAGGCGTCACGTAACGTTATACTGCTTCTCTTTCTTATTAAGACAACTGTCGATGCCTATATGCCTGTTTTCGCACTGATCGCCCTTGTTGCCTACTCTGTCAGCCTCGCGCTGATCGTTCCCGGACTGCTGCAAAAAAACAGCGGCTGGCGGCGCATGGCTATTCTTTCCGCGGTGATCGCACTGATTAGCCACGCGTTTGCGCTGGAATCACGCATCATTCCCGGCGACGGCAGCGTGCAAAACCTGAACGTCCTCAACGTCGGCTCGCTGGTCAGCCTGATGATCTGTACGGTAATGACCATCGTCGCGTCTAAAAATCGCGGCTGGCTGCTGCTGCCGATTGTCTATACCTTCGCGCTGATCAATCTGGCCCTCGCCACCTTTATGCCTAATGAATTCATTACGCATCTGGAGGCCACCCCGGGGATGCTGGTCCATATCGGCCTGTCGCTCTTTGCCTACGCGACGCTGATCATCGCCGCGCTTTACGCCATGCAGCTCGCCTGGATTGACTACCAGCTGAAAAACAAAAAGCTGGCGTTTAATCATGAGATGCCGCCGCTGATGGTCATTGAGCGTAAGATGTTCCATATCACCCAGGTGGGCGTGGTGCTGCTGACGCTCACGCTCTGCACGGGCCTGTTTTACATGAAAAACCTGTTCAGCGTGGAGAATATCGATAAAGCAGTGCTCTCCATCATCGCGTGGTTTGTCTATATTGTCCTGTTATGGGGCCATTATCATGAAGGCTGGCGCGGTCGTCGCGTGGTCTGGTTCAACGTCGCGGGTGCGGGCATTCTCACCCTTGCCTATTTTGGCAGCCGCTTCATACAGCAATTTGCTGGCTAAGTAACAAAAGGAGTTCCCCCTGGAACACATCTCTACCACCACGCTGATCGTTATCCTGATCGTCATGGTGGTCATCTCCGCCTATTTCTCCGGCTCGGAAACCGGCATGATGACCTTAAACCGCTACCGGTTACGTCATCGTGCCAAACAGGGTAACCGTGCCGCACGTCGCGTTGAAAAACTGCTCCGCAAGCCGGATCGCCTGATAAGCCTGGTGCTCATCGGCAACAACCTCGTCAACATTCTGGCCTCCGCCCTCGGCACTATTGTCGGGATGCGCCTGTACGGCAACGCCGGGGTGGCGATTGCCACCGGCGTGCTGACGTTCGTGGTGCTGGTGTTTGCCGAAGTGCTGCCGAAAACCATCGCCGCGCTTTACCCTGAGAAAGTCGCCTACCCGAGCAGCTTCCTGCTGGCACCGCTGCAGATCCTGATGATGCCCCTGGTCTGGCTGCTGAACATGGTGACGCGCGTACTGATGCGGATGGTGGGGATCAAAGCCGATGTCACCATCAGCAGCGCGCTCAGCAAAGAGGAGCTGCGCACCATCGTGAATGAATCCCGCTCGCAGATCTCCCGGCGCAATCAGGACATGCTCCTGTCGGTGCTGGATCTGGAAAAGGTGAGCGTGAACGATATCATGGTGCCGCGTAACGAAATCGTCGGTATCGACATCAATGACGACTGGAAAGCCATCGTCCGCCAGCTGACGCACTCCCCACACGGACGCATTGTGCTCTATCGCGACTCGCTGGATGACGCCATCAGCATGCTGCGCGTGCGCGAAGCCTACCGTCTGATGACCGAGAAAAAAGAGTTCACCAAAGAGGTGATGCTGCGCGCCGCCGACGAGATTTACTACGTGCCGGAAGGAACCCCGCTCAGCACGCAGCTGGTGAAATTCCAGCGCAACAAGAAGAAGGTCGGCCTGGTGGTCAATGAGTACGGCGACATTCAGGGGCTGGTGACGGTCGAAGATATTCTGGAAGAGATTGTCGGGGACTTTACCACGTCAATGTCGCCTTCCCTCGCGGAAGAGGTCACCCCGCAAAACGACGGCTCGGTGCTGATTGACGGTAGCGCGAACATTCGTGAACTCAACAAAGCCTTTAACTGGCATTTGCCAGAAGATGAGGCTCGTACCATGAACGGGATGATTCTGGAAGCGCTGGAAGAGATCCCGGCGGCGGGCACGCGGGTGCGCATTGAGCAGTACGATATTGATATCCTGGACGTGCAGGACAATATGATCAAGCAGGTGAAAGTCCTGCCCGTAAAACCCCTGCGCGAAAGCATCGCGGAGTAAGGCTGTAGGCCGGGTGAGGCGAACGCCGCCACCCGGCACTACGGATAGCGAATTACGCTTTCGCTTTCGCCACGGTCACCATCGCCGCGCGAATGGTACGGCCGTTCAGGGTGTAACCTTTCTGCATCACGCCCAGCACTTTACCGGCTTCGACCTCTTCGGACTCCACCATTGCAATCGCCTGGTGAACGTTTGGATCCAGCGGTACGTTGGTATCGGCAATGACTTCTACGCCAAACTTACGCACCACGTCGAGCATGGATTTCAGCGTCAGTTCGATACCTTCGATCATCGCCGCGTTGTCCGGATTCGCTTTGTCAGCCACTTCCAGCGCGCGGTCGAGGCTATCGATTACCGGCAGCAGTTCGTTGACGAATTTCTCCAGCGCAAATTTATGCGCCTTCTCAACGTCCTGCTCGGTACGGCGACGCAGGTTTTCCATTTCCGCCTTGATGCGCAGAACACCATCGCGTTCGCGATTCTGCGCTTCTACCAGCTGGGCTTCCAGATTCGCAATTTTTTCATCGCGCGGGTCCACCTGCTCAGCAGATGCGTCTGGCTCTACAGCCTCAACTTCATCGTGCTGTTCCGTGATAATTTCTTCAGGGGCTTGCCCCTCAGGCGTTTTCTGTTCTTTACTACTCATGAATTTCTCCGCGTTTTTCTGCATTCATCTCGCTAACTTCGCTTATTATGGGGATCAGTTTCCGGGATTCAAGGGAACAAGACAGATTGTCATCATTCATCAGGCACAAGGACCTCCAGAAAATGAATAATCATTTCAGGTGTATTGGGATCGTCGGGCATCCGCGTCACCCTACCGCACTAACGACACATGAAATGTTGTATCGCTGGTTGTGTAGCAAAGGCTATGAAGTGATGGTCGAGCAGCAGATTGCTCAGGAGCTGCAGCTGAAGAGCGTCAAAACCGGCACGCTGGCGGAAATTGGCCAACAGGCCGATCTCGCCGTGGTAGTGGGCGGCGACGGCAACATGCTCGGCGCAGCCCGCACGCTGGCGCGTTATGACATCAAGGTCATCGGCATCAACCGTGGCAATCTCGGCTTTTTAACCGACCTCGACCCGGACAATGCGCAGCAGCAGCTGGCCGACGTGCTGGAAGGGCACTATATCAGCGAAAAACGCTTTTTACTGGAAGCGCAGGTGTGCCAGCAGGACTGCCAGAAGCGCATCAGCACCGCGATTAACGAGGTGGTTCTTCACCCCGGAAAAGTGGCGCACATGATCGAGTTCGAAGTTTATATCGACGAAATTTTTGCCTTCTCCCAGCGTTCTGACGGGCTGATTATCTCCACTCCAACCGGCTCAACCGCCTACTCGCTTTCTGCCGGCGGCCCGATACTGACGCCTTCGCTGGATGCCATTACCCTGGTGCCAATGTTCCCGCACACGCTCTCCGCCCGCCCGCTGGTCATCAACGGCGACAGCACGATACGCCTGCGCTTCTCGCACCGCCGTAACGACCTGGAGATCAGCTGCGACAGCCAGATAGCGCTGCCAATTCAGGAAGGTGAAGATGTCCTTATTCGTCGGTGTGATTACCACCTTAATCTGATTCACCCGAAAGATTACAGCTATTTCAACACATTAAGCTCGAAGCTTGGCTGGTCAAAAAAATTGTTCTGATTTTGCATCCAGTACTTTACTGTATAAAAAACCAGTTTATACTGTATGAAAACACAGTTATGGTTTTTCATACAGGAAAACAATTATGCTGGCACAACTGACCATCAGCAACTTTGCCATTGTTCGTGAGCTTGAGATCGATTTCCACAGCGGCATGACGGCGATCACCGGGGAAACCGGTGCAGGTAAATCCATTGCCATTGATGCCCTCGGCTTGTGCCTTGGCGGCCGCGCAGAGGGCGATATGGTGCGCATGGGCGCAAACCGTGCCGACCTGTGCGCCCGCTTCTCCCTGAAAGACACCCCTGCCGCCCAGCGCTGGCTGGAACAGAACCAGCTTGAAGATGGACGTGAGTGTTTACTTCGCCGCGTGATCAGCAGCGACGGTCGTTCACGTGGCTTTATCAACGGCACGGCGGTTCCGCTCTCCCAGCTTCGCGAACTCGGCCAGCTGCTTATCCAGATCCACGGCCAGCACGCGCATCAGCAACTCGTCAAACCAGAACAGCAGAAAGCGCTGCTCGATGGCTATGCGGGTGAGTACGCGCTTACTCAGCTTATGGCGGAGCACTATCGCCAGTGGCATCAGAGCTGCCGTGAACTTGCCCAGCACCAGCAGCAAAGCCAGGAGCGCGCTGCACGTGCGGAGCTGCTGGCGTACCAGCTTAAAGAGCTGAACGAATTCAACCCGCAGCCGGGTGAGTTTGAGCAAATCGACGAAGAATACAAACGTCTGGCGAACAGCGGTCACCTGCTCTCAACCAGCCAGAATGCGCTCAACCTGCTGGCGGATGGCGAAGACGTAAACCTGCAGAGCCAGATGTATAACGTCCGCCAGCTGATTACCGAACTGGCCGGCATGGACAGCAAGCTTTCTGGTGTACTGGATATGCTGGAAGAAGCGGCCATTCAGATCTCCGAAGCCAGTGACGAACTGCGCCACTACTGTGAACGTCTGGATCTCGACCCGAACCGTCTGTTTGAGCTGGAGCAGCGTATCTCCCGTCAGATTTCACTGGCGCGCAAGCACCACGTCACGCCGGAAGAGCTGCCGGTCTACTATCAGTCTCTGCTGGAAGAACAGCAGCAGCTTGACGATCAGGCCGACTCGCAGGAAACCCTCTCTCTGGCGGTGAATCTGCACCATGAACAGGCGCTGGCGACAGCGCAAAAGCTGCATGAAATCCGTCAGCATTACGCTCAGGAGCTAAGCCAGCACATCACCGACAGCATGCACACGCTGGCGATGCCGCACGGTATCTTCACCATTGATGTTCGCTTTGAAGAGAACCACCTGACGGCAGAAGGTGCGGACCGAATCGAGTTCCGCGTCACAACCAACCCGGGGCAGCCGCTGCAGGCTATCTCCAAAGTGGCCTCCGGCGGTGAACTTTCGCGTATTGCGCTGGCGATTCAGGTGATTACCGCGCGTAAAATGGAAACCCCGGCGCTGATTTTCGATGAAGTGGATGTCGGCATCAGCGGCCCAACGGCGGCAGTAGTGGGCAAACTGCTGCGCCAGCTAGGTGAATCAACGCAGGTAATGTGTGTCACCCACCTGCCGCAGGTCGCGGGCTGTGGTCATCATCACTTTATCGTCAGCAAAGAAACCGACGGAGAAATGACCGAAACGCATATGAAGCCATTGGATAAACGCGCGCGTCTGCAGGAGCTGGCACGCCTGCTCGGCGGCAGCGAAGTCACGCGTAACACGCTCGCGAACGCGAAAGAACTGCTGGCGGCATAAACTTTTTCGGGATCTCAGGGTCATACAGAACAACAAAAACGCCGCCAGACCGGTTTCAAAGTGGGGCAAGGTCTATTATCATCGGCATATTACATATGAGCCGCGTTCTGCTCGGGCCCGAAAAGGAATCAAATCACTATGCGTTGTAAAATGCTGACCGCTGCCGCAGCGGTTCTTCTGATGTTGACCGCAGGCTGTTCCACTCTGGAGAAAGTGGTTTACCGTCCTGACATCAACCAGGGGAACTACCTTACCCCTAACGATGTGTCCAAAATCCGTGTGGGGATGACACAACAGCAGGTCGCTTATGCACTGGGAACCCCGATGATGTCCGATCCGTTCGGCACTAACACCTGGTTCTATGTATTCCGTCAGAAGCCGGGCCACGAAGATGCGACCCAGCAGACCCTGACGCTGACCTTCAGCAGCGCCGGTGTGTTGGCCAACATCGACAACAAGCCTGCCCTGACCAAATAATCAGAAGTCAGAAATGCAAAAAGGTGCTCATTGAGCACCTTTTTTGTATCTGAACTCTTGCGCAGAATCGTAGCCCCGGTAAGCGCAGCGCCACCGGTGGAGGAAGAGCTACTTAGCCGATTTCTCCGCACGCTGACGTCGCAGCTCTTTCGGGTCGGCAATCAGCGGACGATAAATCTCCACCCGGTCGCCCTCTTTCAGCACATCACCCAGCTTCACCGGACGGCTATAAATCCCGACCTTATTTTTTGCCAGGTCTATATCGCTGCGAAGTTCGAGGATGCCGGAAGCGCGGATAGCCGCCTCAACGGTTGCCCCCTCTTCCAGCATTACGCGCTGCAGATACTGCTTCTCCGGCAGCGCGTACACCACTTCTACAGCAATCTTATGCGACACTGTAAACCTCTTTGGCGCGGGTGGTGAACGCCTGAACCATATTCGAAGCCAGCTCTTTAAAAATGCGGCCAAACGCCAGCTCAATCAGCTTATTGGTAAATTCAAAGTCCAACTGGAACTCGATGCGACAGGCGTCAGCGCTCAGCGGCGTAAACTTCCAGCCCCCCATCAGGGTTTTAAACGGACCATCCACCAGATGCATCAAAATACTCTGATTGCTGGTCAGCGTATTGCGGGTGGTGAACGTCTTGCTGATCCCCGCTTTGGAGACATCCACCGCCGCGGTCATCTGCGTCGGGCCGGACTCCAGAACGCGGCTCCCGGTGCATCCCGGAATAAATTCTGGATAAGACTGAACGTCGTTCACTAACTGATACATTTGTTCCGCGCTGTAAGGCACAAGCGCAGTACGGCTAATCTGAGGCATAGCATTTCCCATGGTCACACAACGGACAAATAATAACATTTATCACCTGTTAAAAAAACGCTAAGCCTCATCTCGTGCTAAGATAGCGCGTTAGACCTCACAGGACGCAATGAGGTGACTTTTTGAAATCAGATTACCGACGGCTTTACGACACTTATGACGAAGAAAAAAGCACATAAACCAGGCTCGGCGACCATTGCGCTCAACAAGCGTGCTCGCCACGAGTATTTCATTGAAGAAGAATTCGAAGCTGGCCTTGCATTGCAGGGCTGGGAAGTAAAATCGCTGCGCGCCGGGAAAGCCAACATTGGCGATAGCTACGTGATCCTGAAAGATGGCGAAGCCTTCCTGTTCGGCGCGAACTTTACGCCGCTGACCGTCGCCTCCTCACACTACGTGTGTGACCCAACGCGCACCCGCAAGCTGCTGCTGAACAAGCGTGAGCTGGAATCCCTCTACGGACGCATCAACCGTGAAGGTTTCACCGTGGTCGCTCTGTCGCTGTACTGGAAAAACGCCTGGTGCAAAGTGAAAGTTGGCGTTGCGAAGGGTAAAAAACAGCACGACAAACGAACCGATCTGAAAGAGCGCGAGTGGCAGTTGGACAAAGCACGCATTATGAAAAACGCAGGACGTTGATTCTGCACACTTATTGTATTATTCAATAAGTTAGCGTTCCGGGCTGGTATCCAGGAAGTGAAATCTGGTATACTTAGCTCAACACTATTGGGGCTGATTCTGGATTCGACGGGATTTACGAAACCCAAGGTGCATGCCGAGGGGCGGTTTGCCTCGTTAAAAGCCGCAAAAAAATAGTCGCAAACGACGAAAACTACGCTTTAGCAGCTTAATAACCTGCTCTGAGCCCTCTCTCCCTAGCTTCCGCTCTTAAGACGGGGATCAAAGAGAGGTCAAACCCAAAAGAGATCGCGTGGAAGCCCTGCCTGGGGTTGAAGCGTTAAAACTAATCAGGCTAGTTCGTTAGTGGCGTGTCTGTCCGCAGCTGGCGTGCGAATGTAAAGACAAACTAAGCATGTAGTACCGAGGATGTAGAAATTTCGGACGCGGGTTCAACTCCCGCCAGCTCCACCAAATGATGATCCGGATACGTCCGGTGAAGTACAGAAAGCCCGCATGGCACAAGCCCTGCGGGCTTTTTTGTGTCTGTCGCTGTCCGAGAACATCCGGCTAAATCCGGTGATTATTGGTATACGTTTAGGTATACGGTAGGATGTATACCTAACAGCGTATACCAATTCATGAAGGAGCGGCCACAGTGGCACGGACAACACGCCCCCTGACCAACACCGAGGTTCTGCGCGCTAAAGCGTTAGAGAAGGATCTAACGCTGCATGATGGCGATGGGCTTTTCCTGATAGTGAAAACCAGCGGGAAAAAGCTCTGGCGTTTTCGTTATCAGCGTCCGGCAACAAAGCAGCGAACAATGATGGGGCTCGGTGCCTTCCCTGCTCTTTCACTTGCTGATGCCCGAGGGTTAAGAGCGGATTACCTTGCCTTATTAGCCAACGGAATCGATCCACAAATTCAGGCCGAAGTTGCTGAGGAACAGCAGCAAATTGCTCTGGACAGTATTTTTTCTACTGTTGCCGCTAACTGGTTCCAACTCAAAAGCAAAAGCGTTACCCCTGATTACGCAAAAGACATTTGGCGCTCACTGGAGAAAGATGTATTCCCTGCCATTGGTGAGATCCCCGTTCAGCAAATCAAAGCACGAACATTGGTTGAAGCACTTGAGCCAATCAAAGCTCGTGGAGCGCTTGAGACTGTTCGTCGACTGGTGCAGCGCATAAACGAGATAATGATTTATGCGGTTAACACCGGTTTGATTGATGCCAATCCTGCGTCAGGTATTGGTATGGCATTTGAGAAACCAAAAAAACAAAACATGCCGACGCTGCGGCCAGAAGAATTACCGAAGCTGATGCGCTCTTTGGTTATGTCTAATCTGTCTGTTCCGACTCGCTGTCTCATTGAATGGCAACTCCTGACGCTTGTGCGCCCTTCTGAGGCCTCCGGTGCTCGTTGGGCAGAGATCGATTTCGATGCCAAACTTTGGATGATCCCGGCCGAACGGATGAAGGCAAAGCGTGAACATATCGTTCCTTTATCTCCTCAGGCGTTAGATATACTGGAAGTGATGAAACCTATCAGCATCCATCGAGAGTATGTTTTTCCAAGCAGAAATGATCCAAAACAAGCTATGAATAGCCAGACGGCTAATGCTGCTTTAAAACGAATTGGATTCGGAGGTAAGCTTGTAGCACATGGGTTACGTTCAATTGCGAGTACGGCTATGAATGAGGAAGGTTTTAGCCCTGACATAATTGAGGCAGCTCTAGCACATAGCGATAAAAATGAGGTACGACGCGCATATAATCGCTCAACTTATTTAGAGCAGCGAAAAGATCTGATGTCTTGGTGGGGTTTATTTGTTAATAAGACTATTAAATAAGGACTTGCACACATGTCAAACGAACTATTTAAAGCATTCAGGGCATCAGAATTACATGACAAGAATATTAATTTTCTAATTGGATCAGGTGCTTCAGCTACATATATACCAACACTTAAAATTAATGATGATTTCACTTATGAAGATATACTCACAGATAGTGATTATAGTGAAATAAAAGATTTCATTTACTACCAGTACTACAAGAATATTTTACGCAAGAGTTTCTGCTTCTTCAAAAGAGATGACGATGCAGACTTGCGTAAAACCCGTAGGGAAACACTCGGCGCATACCAAGAGTTAATTGATAATATTGTAAACCTTATAAATAGAAAGGGTGCCAATCAAATTCGGCGAGCCAATATTTTCACAACTAACTATGATTTATTTTTCGAAAATGCTTCTGATAGGTTACTTCGTAATTCCACTAATTTTATTTTTAACGATGGTGCCAGAGGATTAAAAACACGCTACCTTCAAATCAGTAATTTTCATACATCAACTTGGCATCAGGGTACAAATGATCTTTATAAATTTGAAATACCAACAATAAATCTCATAAAAATGCATGGTTCTGTTTCTTGGAAAAAAATAAATGAGGAAAAAATTGAAGTAAGTTATCCAAACTCTTACCCAAAAGATTTGGAAGTTGATTTAGATATTCCAGATATCCAAACAGCAATTAAATTAATTGAAGAACTTACACTTACTCATACGGCTAAGGAAAGTTTAGCTCTGACAAATGATGATGAATTGGCGCTTGAAGAATTCAGGAAAGAATATGATAAACTCGCCATCGTAAATCCAACCAAAGCAAAGTTTGAAGAGACTGTTTTCCAACAGCATTATTATCAATCGCTTAGACTTTTAAGTTATGAACTTGAGAAACCTCAAACTGTTCTAATATGTTTTGGTTTTTCTTTTAAAGATGAACACATTCGAGAAATAATTTCTCGCTCGCTCAGCAATCCCTCATTGATAGTTTACGTTTTTTGTTATAAACATGACTCCAAGTCTGAAATAAAAGAGTTAATAAATAACAAGAAAATTATTTTTATTTACCCAGAAAACAATGACGATGACCATTTCATCGACTTAGTTAGGTTCATAGACTGTATTTTTTCTGTCAGCGGAAATGACTCAATGGAGGGGTTAACATGCGGTTTATAATTGGGTATGTTACAGCTGTAAGAGGAACGTCTGTCCGTGCGATCGTTCATCCAAACCTCTATCAGACCACGTATATATATGATGGGGGATTATATCGTGGTGTTGCTATAAATGAATTTATTGTTATAAAAAAAGGATATCATGATATTATTGGAAAAATTGAGGGTGAAGAAATAATTGAAAAGAAAAACTTTGACAACTCGCAGCCTAATCATGAAAAATTTGATAGATTTGTAGATATAAAAATCATTGGGTACGTTTCTGAAAACAAATTCAAATCAGGTATTAAATACCTTCCAATGATTCAGGATGAGTTACATCTAATTTCGGACAAACTCATTTCAGCAGTATATTCTTTCGAAGGAAAAGTAGACGCAAAAACAATACACATTGGTAAATCACTCCTTGAAGAGATACCTATTCACATCCCAATAAATGGCATATTTAATTCACACATAGGGATATTTGGAAATACAGGAAGTGGTAAATCCAATTCTTTAGCAAAGATATATAGCGAATTATTCGCTTGCATTGGAAAAAGATTATTTAAAAAATCCATGTTTGTATTCATTGACTTCAATGGCGAATATAAACCCATCCACAACCAATTGAATGATAAAAGCAATTACATTGTACTTGACACACATTTAAAGAATGGAAATCAAAAATTAAAAATTAAAAAATCAGAATTTTGGGATGTGGAATTGCTTTCAGTCTTGTTTTCGGCCACAGAAAAAACCCAAAAACCATTTCTTAACATCCTTGTTAGAAATAGACTCAAGTATGGTGATGAACTTAATGACTACTTCCATGAAACAATTAGGATTATGTTTGGTCAAAATCAGCATCGTGAAACGATCAGCGTTCTACGGTCAATAATTAACATAGTCAACCCTGCGAAAACAAAAGAAATAAATTCCGAGTTATCTGAGTTTAGTTGGTACTCAAAAGGGGAAAGTAACAAGTATTATAGGAATGGGGTTTTTTATAACACGCCGGATGGTTATCTTGCTCACCTTCCTTCACTGACAGACACTAATATAGATATTGAAACGCTATCATCTTTTCAGCAAATAATTGTCAGAGCAACTCTTCAACTTATAAATTCCGTATCTAGGAATTATGTACAATACGAACACATCAGTCCATTAATTGCCAAGATAAATGCCTCAACTGGCTCACTGGAAAAGGTAATTGAGATAATTGATGATGTTGAAATCGAAGCTAAACCTTTATTATTTATATCATTAAAAAACTGCAATCAAGAAACAAAAAAAACTATTCCGATGTTGATTGCAAAGTGTTCCTTTTTGGAACATAAGAAAAAAGACACTTCGAAAAACAGCTTTCACCTTATCATTGACGAGGCTCATAATATATTATCAGAGACATCAACCAGAGAGTCTGAGACATGGAAAGATTACCGACTAGAATTATTTGAGGAAATAATTAAAGAAGGGAGAAAATTTTCATACTTCGTAACCATTGCGAGTCAACGACCAGCAGACATATCACCAACAATAATTTCTCAAATTCATAATTATTTCCTTCATCGCTTGGTGAACGAAAATGATTTGTTCTTACTAAAAAATTGTATAAGTAATCTTGATAGTTCTTCACGCAGTTTAGTTCCTATATTACCATCCGGAGCCTGTGTAGTATCGGGAACCGCATTTCATACTCCTATGATCATTCAAGTTCAGCGCCTCCCATCAGAATTAGCGCCTGAAAGTGATACTATTAATCTCGATACATTTTGGTAGTAACCTGTATTACTTTGAAGACGAGACTCTAAATCTATATTTAGCTAAACTGCCGTCCTTGGACGGCTTTTATCATTTCCCCTAACCGCACCTACTTAGAAATCAATGGAACCTATAATCCTCCGTTGAGATTTCACACCGCCATTTGCTGCAAGCACACACCATATTGAACATTCTGACTGCGAAAATATATATCAACGTTAGCGCGCAATGCTCTCCCCGCCACGCCTGCCCGCTTAATGGGGCTCTTTTAATGCAGGTACATAGGTGGCCTCAGGCCGCGCCAGAGCTGGCGCTGGCGGGGGAGGCAGGAACGTGAAAACGCATGCAAAACCATGCACCTTATGCATGCATGGCTTAATCCGGGAAAAAGGGCGGGATTTGCGGGGATTTTTGACGGGCTACTGCGCGGCCAGTTCAGCGCGTTTTCGGACGTAATTCTGGTTTTGTGCAGGCGTGAATTTTTCACGATTATCATCCCGCGAAGCCGTGTCAGGCCTGAATCCGATGGCTGTTAAAATGTCATTATCCTGTGCGGAATAATTTATTTTTTCACCAGCGGCCAGCCACACCGACAGCGCTTCACGCAGATAATCGACTGAATGCTGCATCACGCAGTGTTTTACAGCGGGATGCTGGTTGTTATAGCCCATCAGCTCAGGTGCAAGAGCGGCGGTCAGCTCCGCGGCGTGCGTCTGCATAAAATCATTCAGGCGGTTACGTATGCTGATGCGCTGCACGTCCTCATGCGAACGAATATAGCGACCGGCGGCCTGATTAATCTCCCATTTTTTCACGTCGATAATATCGCGCAGGGTTTGCAGGTTACGGGAGCTGTTAGTCTCACCGGTGGCTAACAGTTCTCCGTATTCCTGTTCGGCGTCAGTCAGCTCGTGTTTGCAGTTCAGCCATTTGGCTTTGTTATCCTGGCAGGCTTCAAAAGCCTGTTGTAGCGTTGATGTTGTCATCAGGGAGCTCCGTCGACGTTACAGACTTTGTTTTTTTAATGTCCCTGCATGAGCAGAGATAAATTCATCTTCCATTAAATCATTCTCAGAAGGTGGCCGTATGATCGTGTCAAGAGACTCCATCGTCCGGAATGTGGCCGAACAGAGAATATTGGTGCACTGGTAATAAATCTGTTTGACTGTTTCGGAAAGATAGCGGCTGGTACGTGTCCGTGTCGGACACTGACAGAACGGGCAGTGCATCATGGCAGCATTCCTCGTGCTTCAAGGTCAGCCTTACGCGCACTCAACTTGTCAAAGTAGGCCTTGCGCTGTCCAGCGGTTACTGCAACGCCGTAATCCATATGTGGCAGCGTCTCAGCCGACAACCCGACTTTAAAAAGTAGCGGCTCGTCAGCCAGATGGATATGACAGTTTTTCACTGCTTCCTCAAGCCGCGCTTTTACATACTGCATGACAGCTTTATCCGGGGCTGTGTAACTCTGATTCCCGATGGAGTTAGCGAGCGGATTACTCATCGCCAACATTTTGAGTTTCATCGCCCGGACAAGCGCCCCGCATGTATCATGCAGCGCGTTATCCAGTTCTTTTTCCGCGTACTGACTGAGCACGTTGTGATGTGCCTGGCGGTAGGCTCTGGCCGTACTGTCGCAGTTACCTTTCAGCCGGTCGCATTCAAATGTCAGCACCTCAGCGAGCTGGTCACACTCCTGTACCAGTTCACGTGAAGCTACACGCTCCAGATGCTGTTGTTTCAGCTCGTCCGTCAGCACCGCACCACCTGCACGAAATGCCGTGCGCCATTCACTCGCTTCACTACCGCTCTCCAGCTCAAGCTCTGTTTTTTGCTGTGCGGTACGGGCAATAGCATTGGCTGTGTCATCCATCATGCGGGCGTTTTCAAGATGTTCGGCTCTGGCCGCGCCCAGTTGCCAGAATGCCGAAGACAGATAGTCAGGAATGGTCGTGGTGGTCATGGTGTTACTCCTCAGTGATGTCAAGCTGAGGTGATTCTGCATCGCGTTGTACAACAACTCGATCCAATACAGTTGTGGCAGAAACCCCACAAACGGAGGCTACAAAAGCGGCTGGCCAGAAAAAGGTCGCTGGATAACCTTCTCTCTCTGATTGTTTTTTTACATATAACTATTCACTACTGTTCACTTTAAGAAAAAATATAAACAATACATAAAGTTAAAGAGTGAACAGTTGAGAGAAAAGTGTTCACCAACTGTTCACTACTGTTCACTCGTCCATAAATCGCGAATGTAAATTTTCTGCTTCAGTGCCTATTAATTACTGACATTAATTCGTTAAAAAACGATTGGCATTTCACTTTAATTTTTACCAGTTGCTTCCAGAGGGCTCTAGAGGCAATTAGAGTAGTTGTAGTCATATATTATTCGATTTGATATTTTTGGTGCCTGATTTCCCCCTGTTGCATTGAGGAAAAATATTCACACAATAGAGAGCTACCCGATTCCGGACGGATAAGTTCGGATCTCTGTGGAAATTAATGAGGTAGCGTTATGCACACAGCTTTATCAGTACCAGTTTCCCGCTCTTGAGCACATTTAATGCCAGTTTCAGCCCCGACTCAGGAGCGTTTTTTACGCCTCCCGGAAGTGATCCATCAGTGTGGCCTGTCACGCTCCACTCTCTACGATTTAATCGCCCGTGAGGCTTTCCCGGCGCAGGTCTCCCTCGGCGGAAAAAATGTCGCATGGCTTCAGTCCGAAGTGACCGCGTGGATGGCGGAACGCATTGCTTCACCGCAATCGGAAATGTGACGTATGAATCAGAGCCGCTTTCAAATAACCCCTTTTTCTGGCTTGCATTTGTTGTGTGTTTCCTGGTACAGTTTTCTTGCTGTCGCAAAATCGGCAGCCGGGATTTGCAGCCCGTGTAATTCACAGGCGACACAACACGCGCCTTGCGTGTTTTTTTACGTCGTAGCTCAGGCACACCTATATTTCGGGCTGTGGTGTTTACACCGTGGTTCCAGTCAAATAATGGTGGCTCGAGTGGGGCAGTCTTCGGACTGGCCGGTATTCTGTGAAGCCGGTACTGCAAACCCTGTTCGGGTCACCACCAATGAGATTTGCAGCTCCGGTGGTGGCGTTAACCGCTATTCACAGGAGGTTGCCCTAATGGCTACGCCCCTCACCCAGTCTCACCCCAAATTTATCTTTGTGTTTGCCGCCGTTCGTCGCGCAGACCGCAAGCCCCGTATCTGTATGCTCCGCACTGTTGCCGGTGACGAACAGGCCGCCCGTCGCTCCCTTGTTCGCGATTACGTGCTTTCCCTTGCTGCCCGTCTGCCGGTCGCGGAGGTGTGCCATGCATAACAACACTCAGAGCGTCTCAGCGCGTTGTGAGGTTCAGGAACATCTCAGCCCTGAGTCATTCCATAAACTCAACCGCGCCAGCGCCATGTCGCATTTCGTCGGGCTGGATTTGCAACAGCGTGAACTCTCCGGCCTGCACCAGCTTTCCGTTCCTCATATTCTGAGCTATCTGCATGAGGACATCAGTTATGTGCTGGAGGAGCTGAAGGCTAAAGGCCTGTGTCGGGATTTTATTGCCCCGTCATCTGTGAACGGAGGTGAGCACCATGTGGACTGACCCCGCCCCGGTAGACGATCCTGCCCTATAGTTNATAAACTCAACCGCGCCAGCGCCATGTCGCATTTCGTCGGGCTGGATTTGCAACAGCGTGAACTCTCCGGCCTGCACCAGCTTTCCGTTCCTCATATTCTGAGCTATCTGCATGAGGACATCAGTTATGTGCTGGAGGAGCTGAAGGCTAAAGGCCTGTGTCGGGATTTTATTGCCCCGTCATCTGTGAACGGAGGTGAGCACCATGTGGACTGACCCCGCCCCGGTAGACGATCCTGCCCTATAGTTGGACTGACCCCGCCCCGGTAGACGATCCTGCCCTATAGTTTGGACTGACCCCGCCCCGGTAGACGATCCTGCCCTATAGTTTGAGCATAGGAGGAGCGTATGGGCACACCACGATTTACACCTGAATTTAAGGAAGAAGCCGTCCGTCAGATAACAGAACGCGGTTATTCCGTTGCCGAAGTATCCGACCGTCTGGGCGTTTCTGCACACAGCCTCTACAAGTGGCTACGGGCTATCAAACCTGATAACAGCGAACAGCATGCCCGGGATTTACTGGAAGCCAAAAGCGAGATCCTGAAACTCCGGGCGCAGCTAAAACGCACCGAAGAAGAACGGGATATCCTGAAAAAGGCCGCGCGGTACTTTGCAAGGGAGCCCGACTGAAGTACCGCTTTATCAATGAACACCGCACTGTATGGGGTGTGATGACGATGTGTCGGGTACTGAATGTCGCCCGGGCCGGGTTCTATGCGTGGCTGCACAACCCGGTCTCGGCGCGTGATAAAGATAACCAGCGTCTGCTGATGCTTATCCGCGACTCATATTCACTGAGCGGAGGCGTATACGGTTACCGGCGGGTTCATGGCGACCTGAACGAAATCGGGGAAACCTGCGGCAAAAACCGGGTGGGTCGTATTATGCAACAAAACCGGATCAAAGCCGTACGCGGCTATAAAGCGCCGCGTCGTATCGCCGGCCGGCCTTCAGTGGTTGCCCCTAATCGCGTGCAACGGCAGTTTACTGTTGTCCGGGCCAATCAGGTCTGGGTCACAGATATTACTTATATCCGCACCTGGCAGGGCTGGCTGTATCTGGCGGTGGTTATCGATCTCTTCGCCCGTAATGTGGTCGGCTGGTCGATGAAGCCCACTCTCTCACGCGAACTGGCACTCGACGCGCTGATGATGGCCGTCTGGCGGCGAAAACCGGACGGCGAGGTCATCGTGCACTCAGACCAGGGCAGCCAGTACGGCAGTGACGAGCAGGCGTGGCAACTGCTGGGATAATGCGGTGGCCGAATCGTTCTTCAGTTCGCTGAAAAAAGAGCGGATCAGAAAACGCATCTATAAAACCCGGGATCTGGCCCGGGCCGATATCTTCGATTACATTGAAGTGTTCTACAACCGGGCCCGGCGCCACAGTCACCTCGGCGGCCTCAGTCCGGAGGCCTTCGAACAGGCCTCATCGTGAGGACAGAATTTGTCTACGGGCGTGGGGTCAGTCCAAAGAGCATACAATCGTTCTACTTACCTTGAACAACGAGTAGAACTGATGAGGTGGTGGGGGAGCTACGTCTCCACCTTCAAGTAATCAATTTAATGGAATTAAAATGAGTGCTTCTGTTCATAATCCCGATACATACATGTTTGATTTTCGACAGCTAGTAACTAATGGAAGAAAAAAAATAGGTATTCTTATCGGAGCTGGAGCACCGGTAAGTATTAATATTGGAAAAGACGAAAAATATGAACCTTTAATACCTAACATTGAAGGTTTAACAAAGCATGTAAAGGACTCTCTTACAAAAGAATTGTTAGATATATTTGAAATCCTTGAGGGATCCAGCGGTAAAAACAACCTAGAAAAAATATTATCCGATGTAAGGACTCTTGCTGATATAATCGGGCAACATAGTGTTCATGGAGGCAATGCTGAAACATATAAAAAATTAGAGTTAGATATTTGCTCAAAAATTAAAGAAGTAGTCAGCAAACCTCTTCCTGATAGTCAAAACCCTTATAGTGAATTAATATCTTGGATAAATGGCATTAATAGAAGCTATGGAGTTGAAATATTTACTACTAACTATGATTTACTTTGTGAAGATGCTTTAGAGCGTTCTCAAACGCCTTTCTTTGATGGATTCACTGGTTCCAGATTCTCCTTTTTTGATCCCGCAAGCATTTCAACAAATGACCTGCCACCAAGATGGGTAAGGCTGTGGAAATTACACGGTTCGATAGGTTGGACGATGCGGCCTAATGGACAAGTTACTAGGGTTCCGGAATGTGAAGTTTCTAATATGGTGTACCCTTCGCATATAAAGTATTCTCAAACCCAAGCGGCTCCATTCTCAGCCTTGTTTGAAAGGCTTAAAAACTTCATTATGGAACCAGATACTTTATTAATTACAACAGGATTCTCATTTGCCGATGCTCATATATCATCAAAAATAAGCGAGTGTCTTTCAGCAAACCCTACTAGCGCGGTTATAGCTTTCCAATATAAAAATATTGAAGAAGAATCTTATGCTATAGACTTAGCAAAACGAACGCCAAACCTTAGTGTCTATTGTAGGGATGGTGCAGTAATTAATACAATAAGTGCCCCCTGGAAAACAGGTGAACTGCCTAGTAAAAACTGGAATTATGTTAGAAAAGAATATTTGAATGATAACAAAGAGTTTATCTTAGGAGATTTTAAAGGACTTGCTAGATTCTTAGCAATTGCCGGAGGAGAAGTTTCTTCTTCACCAATACTTTTTGAAAGAAAATCTGAGGATAAAAATGATGACTAAAATAGCTATGGCATCCACGTCAATTGGCGTCATAATATCAATCTCTAGTTCATCAGTCACGATTAGGCTTTCAAAAAAAGTAAACTCTGGGTTATTAGTACTTGAGGGAAGGACGCATAAGGTCGGCCAGGTTGGAAGTTTTGTTAGGATTCCTCAAGGTTATAATGACTTATACGGTGTGGTTGGGTCCAGTAATGAAAATGCGATTATCGATAATAATGAAATAGTCTCCTCCGATAGCAGAATTATTGTTGTCGAGTTAATAGGGGAAAGTTCATGTGGTTTTTTTGACAGAGGTATTAGCCAGTATCCATCGGTTGGTGATGATGTCCACATGGTTTTAGACTCAGATTTAAAGATAGTTTATGGTTCAAAAAGTGACAATTTGGTCACAGTTGGAAAATTAGCCAGTTCAGAAAGTATAGATGTTAATTTAGATATAGATAAACTAGTTACAAGACACTCAGCTGTAGTTGGCTCAACTGGTTCTGGAAAATCAACTAGTGTTTCAGGTCTATTGCGCTCAATTTGTCAGTTAGATGGTACGGACAATAACTCGGCAAGGATACTACTAGTTGATATGCATGGAGAATACTCCGCAGCACTAAAAGATATATCAAAAGTATTTTCTGTCGACCCAATAGGTGAAGAATGTAAGTTAAAAATTCCTTTTTGGGCACTTCCAACAGAGAAACTTATTGATTTTTTATGCGGTAATGTAAATGAAGCCAGTAAAAATTCAATGATTGAATTCATAACTGAAAACAAAAAAGAATCAATCAAATCCAATAATATAAAATATATCAACGAAAGTAAGGTCACTTCTTTCACCCCACTTCCATATAATCTTAATAATTTATGGTTTAAATTTACTTTCGAAGATACAGTGACTTATCTGGAAAAGGAGTTTATTCGCCCTGCTTTTAAAGATAACATTCAAGGTGACGCATCTACTCTGGAACCACCAAAATTTATCCCGCCAGGAACGGCAAGCAACCCTCCCTTTAAGAAAGGCAGTCATGTTCTAACAAAGCAATTAAATCTAATGAAAGCCAGAATGCTTGACAGTCAATATTCCTTTTTCCTTTCACCTGAAGGATATACCCCTGAAGAAAATGGAAAGATTACTAATGACCTTGATCATCTTCTAAGTGAGTGGTTAAACCATGAAAAACCAATATCAATTTTAGATTTATCTGGAATGCCTTCGAATCAGTTAGATATGCTTTTAGGATCTATAGTGAGCATTGTATTTGAAGCATCTATTTGGGGTCGTAATTTAGATGCTGGATTGAAGCGTAACCCAGTACTTTTCGTGCTAGAGGAGGCTCATAGATACCTTTCTAACAATGATGATGGTCTAACAAAAAATCTTGTGCAACGTGTCGCTAAAGAGGGAAGAAAGTTTGGAGTTGGCCTAATGATTATTAGCCAGCGGCCATCCGAAGTTGACGATACCATTTTGTCTCAATGTGGAACATTGTTTGCCTTAAGGTTAACCAATGCAAGCGATCGGTCTAAAGTAAAAGCTGCAATGTCCGATGGTCTAAGTTCTCTAATTGACTCATTACCCATATTGAGAACAGGGGAAGCAATAATTATTGGAGAGGCAGCAAAACTGCCTTCACGATGTAAATTTAAGTTACCACCAGACGGCCTTTATCCTGACAGTCAAGATCCTGACGTCAGCAAATCATGGTCAAATCCTAGAGATCCCAAGAAAAATTACACCAAAGTTATCGAAGCATGGCGTTTAAACAAACCAATTAAAGAGGATTAATAAATGGAAAGAAAAGCTGTTAACTCATCTAACTTAGCATCGGTTGGATATGACGAACCATCTCAAACACTTGAGATTGAATTTCATCATGGTGGTGTTTATCAATACTATGATGTACCAGAACATGTTTACATGGAATTAATAAATGCTGGTTCTATTGGTTCTTATTTTAGCCATAATATAAGGAATGATTACCCTACTCAAAAAATATAACCTATCGCCATTTTCGCGCAATGCTCTCCCCGCCCCGCCTGCCCGCTTAAGGGGCCGCTATTGATGCAGGTGCATGAACGGCCCCTGAGCGCGCCAGTGCTGGCGCTGGCGGGGGATTTAGTGTCGGTAAGACGCATGCGAAACCATGCACCTTATGCATGCATGGCTTTTATACTTAAAAATAGCGGGATTTTTTGGGATTTTTAAGGGGACTACTGCACGGCCAGTTCTGCACGGCGGCGGGTATAATTCAGGTTCTGTGCAGGTGTGAATTTTTCACGACTATCATCGCGCGAAGCCGCGTCAGGCCTGAATCCGATGGCCGCTAAAATGTCATTATCCTGCTCCGAATAATTAATTTTTTCACCGGCGACCAGCCAGAGCTGTAGCGCCTCCCTCAGATAGTCGAGTGAGTGCTGCATGGCGCAGCGCTGAACGGCGGGATGTTGCCCGGAATAATTCATCAGTCCAGGGGCAAGTGCGGCGGCCAGCTCCGCACCGTGCACCTGCATAAAATCATTTAAACGGTCGCGGATGCTGATTCGCTGTACTTTCTCATACAATCAGATATAACAGTCCGCAACCTTATGAATTTCCTACTTATTTACCTCAATCTCACGCAGCGTTTACAGTCTTCGTCCGTTGTTTCCGTCACTCACGTGTAATAAACTACCAGCATTATTATCAGCCCCAAAAGGGCTGATAATAATGCAACTAATTTTGACTTACCGTTAAAAAAGCCAGCGACCAGCATTTGCCGATTCAATAAGCATACTTACTGTCAACGGCTCGGGCGCATGATGATCGGTTCTAAGATAGCGGGGCAATATCGCATTTGGGAGGAATCGAATCCCCTCATTAGGGAAATATCGATTAAAGACAAAATCAGACATATTCACATTCAGGCTTTCTGAATATTCCTCCAGAAAATCAGTCATATCTTCCGGCAGTACACTTTGTTTTCCTGTGCTTACAGAAGTATCGTCAGACATTTCCCAGAAGTGTTTTTTAATGAGTTCCCTGACGAGTGCTGCTTTGTCTGTCATTACCTTTCTCCTTGCCCAACGATAAGCTGATAACGGTGGATAACGTTATGGGTGATCATGGCAAGGTCATAGGCCGTCAGTACGGCACCAACCCAAGGGAGCCATCTCCCGATGTATGCTCCTATACTGGTTGTGTATGCCCATTCGCCACGCAAGAGTTTTGCCCATGTGATGGTTCTACGACCCTGCTTAAAACGCTGTCGAATAAGCGCACGAAGTCCAAGAGAAAGCGGGCTTGTCCCCCTGGTTGCAGCGCCAGCCCCCAGCTTCCCACTGACAGGGATTACCGGCAAGCTGACTAACATGGAAGCAATTGCCATCAAATCAATCACATCACTAAACTGCTTTTTAAATTCATCCAGAATAAGCCAGTAAAGTAGCTCCTCTTTGTCGACGCTCATTCCCTCAAAGAAGTATGTTCCGTTTAACTGTTCGGTCGTATCCATAGCCTTTCCCTGTTTAAGCTAACGAACTAAATGCTAATACTGGCCTTTGGTGTCGTCCAGAACATACTCCACAACATTATCCTAAATTTGGATTTAGGCGTTGCCGCTACAAGGAATGTAGGGAAAGAATGCAAACCAAGTCAACTTTGCATATCTTCAAGCTTCAATGGATACCAGAAATTGCCAGACGGCATTATCATTCAATGGGGGAAGTCGACTTCTGGCACGGTTGGCACCATTATCGGCGGCTTCGTCGGCGGCGCGCTTGCCGCATGGGAAATGGGACGTTTGTGGAATTGATTATGCAAAAGGTTAATTCAATAACATTGGTTAAGGTTAGTGAAGCTACCGATGTATCCCAGGCTCAATCTGACGTTGTGCTCAATGGTAAAAGCACCGGCATTATTGTACCGGGGCAAGTGCTTGAAGCAGCGGTCCAGGTTAATGAGCAGCGTTACATCCTGTTTCTGACGGATGACATTATTTTTGAGGAATCCCTGACGATTGCCCTTATTGACGTTCATGACGGGCTTAAAGAAATTGTTCGTTTGGGAAATGAGTACTCGACAGGGAGTTTTGCGGATCTCCTGGTCACTGACGATAGCGTGGATTTCAGGTTTTTTGGGGATTATATCTGGACACTGAAAGTATCAGATTCACCCCGCCTGCGGCTTCCTTTTGTTTCCGATCCAAAAGATGTTAAACGGGAGTCTGGTCTGAAAAAGTACATAACGATTTCTGCCACACCGGCGTCGGAAAACGTAAGCTGAAGTCATTATTTAACAGAATGAAAAGGCTTTCTGGTGAGCTGGATAAATGCACCTGAGAATTATGCAGCCCCGGATAGCCAACCAGAATCTCCATCAGTAATAACCCTATTCACCTGATGAAATCCTGAAAGCTCGCACGGTACAACCCCTGCGGGCTTTTTAGTACCTCACCCCACCGTTCCCCATCCCTTTGACAAACATCAACACCCTCTCCCCCTTCCTGCGCAAAATTACCCACGCCACCCAGCGCTACGGATTAGCCGCCCCAACCCGGAAGGAACTCCAACATGTACAGACCCATTACCGTCATTATCTTTATTCTCCTGACCCTCGCTGCCCTCGCGGAAATAGGCATTTTATCCTTTGGATAATCCTCAGGCGAAATATCCCTCATCAGGGCACGTTGATCTCATTACAGTTTTTTCCTAAAGCCATCCCGCTTCGCCTGTGCCATGCTAAATCACGCTCATAACCGATAACGTTAAATGAGGATATTATGAAAAAAACAATTATCGCATTATCTGCCGTTCTGCTGGCTTCCCCAGTATTTGCTGCGACCACACATGCAACTGACGATACCGTCGCGGCGGCGAACGCAAACGCCAACGAGGCGAAGCAAAAACTGCACGAAGAGCAGAACAAAGGTGAAGAGCTGAAGCTGAAACAGAAGCATGCTGCGGAAGGCAAGAGCGAGAGCCTGGGCAGCAAGGTCAGCGAAGATTCCCAGAAAGCCTGGCATAAAACCAAAGAAGGCACCGAGAAAGGGTGGGATGCCACCAAAGAAGGCGCTGAGAAAGGCTGGAACAAAACCAAAGAAGGTGCCAGCGAGCTGGAAAAGAAAGTCACTGAGTAAGTATTTATACTCACAAAAAGGTCGCGCTTGCGGCCTTTTTTATTTCTTCGAATACAATTAGCACCTCGGGCGTTTACGCATTGCGCACTTATCGGAGAAACCACGATGTATCGCCTTTTGGCCTTTCTGAACGTTCTGCTGTTATGTCCTTCCCTGCATGCTGCCCCGAAGAGCTACATTATCGACACCGATAACACCGCCATTCGGCTGTCGTGGCATGCCTTCGGCGGCATCCTCTCCTGGGCGACGTTCAGGGGCGTGACGGGCGCCGTGACGCTCAACCCGGAAAACGACGTCGACGACCATATTCACGTCACCATTCCCGTAGCGACTCTCGTAGCCTCAAACAAGCTGCTCACCTGGCAGCTGAAAAGCGATATGTTTTTTGAATCCGAGCGCTACCCGACTATCGAGTTCATCAGCTCTCGCGTGGTCGCCCAGGGCGACGGGCGATTCAGGGTGTTCGGCACGTTGACCGTACGAAACATTGCCCGCCCGATGATCCTGGAGGCCGTCGTGAGAGACCCGCACGCGCAGGCCCTCACGCTGGATGCCACGACGGCGATCTCGCGCGCGGCCTACGGGATGGATAAGTTTGCCCTGGTCGTGGACGATCGTATTGCCATCGCTATTGCGATTAAGACGAACGACGTGCCGTCATCCTGAGATGAGCCGCTGTAGCTGCTCCGCATTTCCCCGCAGATGAGACGGCGGGTTGCGGCCAATGAGGACAAACTGGTAGCCCGCCTCCTGCCACCACGCCAGGTTCATGCCGTGCCGCTGCTCCTGGCGCAGAGAGGCCGTCGCCTTTTCATCAACAGGAGAGATACAGAGCGCCATCGGGCCGTAGTCGGCGTTGATCCAGGCAATCTGCGCGATCGAGGTGGTTTCATAGCGCAGCATTCGCACCATTTTCAGCTCTGCCCCCTGCAGGACAAGCTGCGACATATTCAGCTTCATGCCGATATCCTGCGCGGCTCGTTCCAGCCCGCGCTGCAGGACCGGCGTTGCGCTGTCCATATCCAGTAGCGTCTCGACGCTGTACAGGGACATATATTGCGCTTCGAGGTCGCGAATATGGGCGTTCTCATCCGCTGGCGAGGAAGCGGGCCTCAGCAGGTAGCCCAGCCCGGATCCGACCATCAAAAAGCTGACCGACGCGGCAATCAGCGCCCGCCTGCTGACGCCAGCCGGCGTGGAGGATTGTGGATCGGAAAGGGCCGCCAGACGCGCCTGCATTGCCTCAAGTGGCGCCTCATCCAGCAGGGGGGCAAACGCCCCGGCGAAATCCTGGGTGCTTTTCATCAGCTCGGCGGTTCGCCCGGAGAGGCGTTCATCACTTTTCAACTGTTCTTCAAATTGCTGCGCGTCGGCGCGGCACATCTCGCCATCTATCCATGCCACGATAGCGTCGTCGTTATAGGGCGGTGCAAAACGGTGCGCGTTCAAGAGCGTTTCTCCTTTACCGGAGGCAGTGCGTCAGCGAACCTGGCAAGCCGAGCTCGTGCCGTCGCCAGCCGGCTCATCACGGTACCGATCGGCACCGCCAGAGTGTCCGCCGCCTCCTGGTAGGTAAAGCCTTCGACATAAACCAAAAATACCGCGTTGCGCTGGGCTTCAGGCAGCGCGTTGACGCGCTGCATCACCTTAAGGTAATGCAGGCGCGTCTCATCCTGTTCACGGGTGTCCGGCGCCAGAAGCTCGTCGCTGGCGACAAATCCCTGCCCCTGACGCACGTGTCGTGCCCGAAGTTCAGAGATCCAGATGGAGTGCAGTATCGCGAACAGCCACCTGTCGATGCGCGTGCCCGGCGTATACTGGCTGCTCCTTTCAAGCGCACGCACGCAGGTGGACTGAACCAGCTCTTCGGCGATATCCCTGTTTCGCGACAGCACCAGCCCATAGCGCCAGAGATGCGGCAGGTGTGCGGCTAACTGTTGACGAACCTCACGGGTAGCGATGTGTTTTCCCTCCACGAGAAAATCAGGACTCCGGATGTCCGTTGATAGCGGCCTGCAGGTCACGATACTCCTCGCAGGACTGGCCACAAATACCGGCAATCACCTTCAGCTGTTCTTTCGCGAGGTCAGGACGCCCTTTTACCATCCACGCTTCACCGAGATATTCCCGGGCTTTGGCATAATCCGGTGCGATAGCCAGCGCGCGCTGGTAGTAACCAATCCCTTCGTCCGTGCGGCCAAGCTTGCGCGTGGCGAACCCGCGATAGTTCCACGCTTCAGGAGTATTGCCATTTTTCAGTGAATCAAGCAGGTTCAGCGCCGCCTGGTACTCGCCTTTCTTCGCGAGATGGTACGCATAGTTGGTTTTGTCCTGGTCGCTGAGGCTGCTGCTCTTGTCCGGCACGCATTTCTGGGTGGCGCTGTCATACACCTGTCCGGAAGGACAATCGGGCGTTTTGCTCTCGGTACTATTATTGCCCATGGCTAGCGCCAGGGGGGACAGCAGGGAAAAAATCAGCACCGGGATCAAACGAAACGAGGTCGTGTTCATACAAAGCTCCAGGGTAAGAAGGAAGTGACGTCAGTTAACGCCCGACTGACGATTTTTATTCATTCTCACCGTGAATATTTTGCTGTCGCAAAATCATGCTGACGTCGTAGCCCCAATGGCTATGAATCAGATTATTTCACCCTTGCCTTAACGTTATTATTCTCGCGCAATAGCAGAGTTTTAAGCCTACATGATAATATATTTCATTATACAAGTAACATAATATATCTTATATCAAAAACGTTAATCTAACTTAAATGCATATTAAGCGCGCTTAAACAATAACGTTAAATGTTATATTTTAAATGTCCCCTACCAATTATCATACTGCGTTAATCATATTTAGAAGCAGCCTCAAAAGGAAAAGACAAAACAATATAAAACAGAAAGTTATGCAATATGAGCTATTAACACCCCTATGTATTAATGCCATCTTTATTGTTTTGGCACTTATTTACGAAAGCTTAAGTTGCACAACTATCGTTTTCTGTCTATATCATTTTTATATTTTGAAAAATAATTCCTCTATTAAACACAGGGTTTTATAAGACGCAAAACACCCATAAAAACTGTTCTCTTTTATAAGTCATTAGATTCGCTCTGATGTTGCCACTCTGAATTCTGGCGGGCATCGTGCGCGCTAAAAACGACGGTGAGTGCTGCGTTATAACAGCAACTGCGCCGGGGGCGCCCTTTACCTTCTGCAGAGATGGCTCGTCTTGCTTGCCGTTCATGATACATCTGCTGGAGTAATGCCTAAATGAGCCAAATCTCTGTTATATCGAAACTTACTGGCGTGGAAACGACCACGGAAGGCACACAGATTACGCTGAGCCATTCCTCTATCGTTGAGCTTCATGTCGAGCGAGCGAGCGTCTCCCACTTCGCGCGAAATGGGAACGATCTGCTGGTTACGCTGCACTCCGGCGAGGTGATCACCCTTAAAAATTTCTACGTCACGGACGCGCAGGGCGTGAGCCAGCTGGTACTGCAGGACAGCAACGGCGCATTATGGTGGATTGAAGATCCGACCGGAGCCGCCACGTACGAATCCATCGCGTCCACGGACGTGCTGCTTGCGGCCTCCGGGAGCGACGCCGGTGGTGCCGCCATCTGGCCATGGGCCCTGGCCGGTATTGCCGCTGCGGGCGGCATCGCGGCGGCGGCAAGCGGTGGAGGCGGCGGCGGTGATAGTGGCAGCAGTAACAATTCGGCCGATCCGGATACGACAGCGCCGAACGCGCCTTCCGGCCTTAAGTTCTCTGCAGATGGCAAAACCGTCACCGGTACCGCTGAACCCGGCAGCACCATCACGCTGAAAGACGCGAACGGCAACGTCATTGGCACAGGAAAAACGGGCAGTGACGGCAATTTTACCGTCTCTCTCGACACACCGTTGACCAACGGCGAGCAGGTGACCGCCACAGCGACGGATAACGCCGGGAATACCAGCCCGGGCACAACGCTCAACGCGCCGGACACCACCGCGCCCGATGCGCCAGCCATCACCAGCGTAACGGATGATATCGCCCCGCAGACGGGGGCAGTCAGCAACGGCGGCAGCACCAACGATCAGCGTCCGCAGCTTACCGGCACCGGCGAAGCGGGCTCGACAGTGACGATTTATGACGGCGGAGTCGCTATTGGTACGGCGGTCGTCGCCAGCAACGGCACCTGGACTTTTACCCCGTCAGTTGTTCTGAGCGAAAGCACCCACCAGATTACCGTGCGGGCAACCGACACCGCCGGCAACACCGGGCCTGCCTCGCCGGTGTTTACCCTGACGGTGGATCTTACTCCGCCGGACGCGCCGACCGCGATTGTGCTGACCGACGATACGGGCGTTATCAGGGGAACCATCACGTCGGGCGCGCTTACCGATGCTTCACTGCCGATCCTGGCGGGAACGGGCGAGCCCGGTGGGACCATCACCATCTACGATAACGGCGTGGTTGTTGACACAACGACGGTGCTGCCCAACGGCACCTGGAGCGTCACGCCGAACGGTCCGCTTCCGGACGGGACACACTCCATAACCGTCACTGAAACTGATGCCGCAGGAAACCTGAGCGCGACCTCAGAGCCCGTCATCTTCACCGTGGACACCACGCCGCCGTCTGCCCCGGGTAATCTCGTGGTGTCGAATGATGGCGGCACCATCAGCGGCATCGCGGAAGCTGGCAGCACGGTGACCATCCGTGAAGGCGACGTCATCCTTGGCACGGTTGTTGCGGACAGCCAGGGTAACTTCAGCCTGACGCTGACCCCGCCAAAAGTTAACGGCGAAATCCTGACCGCTGACGCTACCGACACGGCAGGCAACACGGGGCCCGCAACCTCCGCGGCGTCACCGGATATTACCCCACCGCAGACGCCAGTTATCGTGTCGGTGATGGATGACGTGCAGGCCACCATCGGCCCCGTAGGCCAGAACGGCCTCACCAACGACCGGGCCCCGACCGTGAACGGAACGGGCGAAGCGGGCTCGACCATCACGATTTATAACGGCAGCGATGTCCTCGGTACGGTGGTTGTTCCCTCCTCCGGCCTGTGGAGCTTTACGCCGCCCGCACCGCTGACCGATGGCACGTACGAGCTGACGGCGAAGGCGACGGATCCCGCCGGTAACCCGAGCGGGTTGTCAGCCCCGTGGACAATCAACGTCGACGGCACGGCACCTGGCGCCCCGGTGATTTCACAAGTCGTGGACGATGTTCCCGGCCGCACCGGCTCGCTCGACATTAATGAGACCACTAACGACGCCACCCCGACGCTCAGCGGTACCGCCGAAGCAAACGCGACGGTCACCGTGCACGTGGACGGTGTTGCTATTGGTACGACCGTCGCCAATGGTCTTGGCGTATGGATCTTTACCCCTTCCACCCCGATCGGTGAAGGCCCCCACGCCCTGACCGCCGTCGCGACCGACGCGGCAGGTAACACCAGCGGCGTCTCCAACACCTGGACTCTGACGATTGACAGCGTCGCGCCTGCCGCCCCGGTCATTACCCAGGTGCTGGATGATGTGCCGGAGCGCCTCGGCGCGCTCAACCCCAACGACAGTACTAACGACACCACGCCGACGCTCAACGGTACGGCTGAACCTGGCTCAAACGTCACCATCCGCCTCGATGGCACCGATCTTTTCACGGTCCAGGTCGACGACAACGGCACGTGGACCTATACCCTCACGACGCCTCTTGGCAGTGGGCCTCATACCTTTACCGTTGTCGCCACCGATACCGCGGGTAACACCAGCCAGCCGTCAGGCGGCTTCACCCTGACCGTCGATACCACGCCGCCTGCGGCGGCAACTATCGCCACCGTGACCGATAACGTCGGTGGCGTTCAGGGCACGCTCAGCAGCGGCGATACCACGGATGACACCCAACCCCTGCTGCAGGGCACCGCCCCGGCTGATGCGACGATCACCGTCTATGACGGCGCCACCCTGCTCGGCACCGCCACCCTTGACGGCAGCGGAGGCTGGAGCTTTACGCCCGTTACCCCGCTCACTGACGGCCCGCATTCCCTGACGGTTCACGCCACGGATGCCGCAGGCAATACCACTATCTCCAGCCCGTTTGTGTTGACGGTAGATACCGTCGCACCTGCAACGCCGGATATCCCGGTCATCACCGTCAATCCTGACGGAGCAGACACAACGCTGAACCCGGGCGAAACCACCCGCGACACCACGCCAACCCTGAGCGGTACCGGCACGGCGGGCGATACCGTGACGATCTATAACAACGGCACCAAACTTGATGATGTCATCGTGGACGGTACCGGCAACTGGTCCTGGACGCCATCACCCCCACTGTCCGGCGGTACCTATGACATCACCCTGACCGTCACCAACGTGGACGGCACGGGTAACGAAAGCGCCCCGTCGCAGCCGATAACTTTCACCATTGATACCGAAGCGCCGGCTACGCCTGCGGCACCGACCGTCACCGACAGCGTTACACAGATCACCGGCCCCGTTCCCGATGGCGGAACCACCAACGATCCGCGCCCGGTTCTGAGCGGCACCGGCACGCCGAACGACGTCATCAACATCACTGACACCGTCAACGGCATATCGACCGTCGTGGGCACCGTAACGGTAGACAGCAGCGGTAACTGGAGCTGGCGCCCTGGCAGCGACATTGCCGAGGGCAGCCACGCCTGGACCGCCACCGCCACCGATGAAGCGGGCAACGTCTCTGACCCGTCGCCAGCGATTACGATCGTCGTGGACACCCTGGCGCCGGATACGCCGGTGATTAGTGCAGTGGGCGGCGCACCTGATGGTGGCTTTATTACAGATACCACACCGACAGTGGGTGGAACCGGGGTTAACGGTGAGACGGTGATCGTCTACAACAACGGCGTCGAAGTGGGCCGTGTCGTGGTGGCTAATGGAGAATGGAGTCTGGCGCTTCCCACGCAAACGGACGGTCCGCTCAACATTACCGTGGCGGGCGTGGACGCAGCGGGCAACGTCAGCGCGCCGAGTTCGGTCTTTACCGTCACCCTCGATACCGTTGCGCCTGGGATACCGCAGATTAATGGCGTCTCAGACAGCCAGCTCACCAACAACGTGCTCTACACCCGCGACGGCGCGCCGACCCTTACCGGGACCAGCGAACCCGGCACCACCGTTATCGTCTCCGTCGACGGTATCCCGTCAGGTGTGCCGGTCACGATACAGCCGGACGGCAGCTGGAGCTGGACCGCAGGCACAACGCTCTCAGACGGCCCGCATACCTTCACTGTCTCCGCTACCGATGCGGCGGGTAACGCTTCAGGAACTTCAGCCCCGCTGAGCGTGACGGTGGATACCCAGGATCCAACCGCCCCGGGCAATCTTAGCCTTGCTCCAGAAGGTACACCGCTGACCGGAACCGCCGAGGCTGGAGCACTCATTACCGTTAAGGATAGCGGCGGAAACGTCATTGGTACCGGGGTTGCGACCGGAGGCAACTTCTCCATCGCGGTCAGCCCGGCCCCGCAGGATGGCGCGACCCTGACCGTGACCGCAACCGATGCGTCCGGACGTACCAGCCCTGATGCGACTTACAACGTCACCGGTACGCTTCCGAATCTTCCTGACGTGCCCGTCATCACGGCGATCGTCGATGACGCGGATCCGGTCACTGGCGATGTGAAAGGCAAAACAACCAACGACACCACGCCAACGCTTACCGGTACGGCCGAAGCGGGCAGCCTGATTACCATCTATCAGGACGGCAGCGCGACGCCATTGACAACGGTGACCGCCGACGGCAGCGGCAACTGGAGCTATACGCCAGCCGCGCTTGGCGAGGGGCTGCACACCTTTGTGGTGACGGCGACCCTCAACGGCCAGACCAGCGGCCGCTCTCCGGCGGCCAGCGTCACCGTCGACCTCACCGCACCGGGCACGCCAGCTATCGGCGCGGTGATTGACGACGTCGGCCCGGGAACCGGTCCGCTGACCAGCGGCCAGACCACCAACGACAACCAGCCGACCCTCACCGGCACCGGCGCGGTCGGCGATACTATTTCCATCTACAACAACGGCGTGCTGCTGGGGACCGCGGAGGTCGGCAATACCGGCACCTGGAGCTACACCACGCCCGTTCTGGCTGAAGGCAATAACGTCCTGACTATCCGCGAGACCGATCCGGCGGGGAACCAGAGCGGTCCTTCGGCGGGCTTCACCGTTGTGGTGGACTCCGTTTCCGCCACGCCGGTCATCACCAACGTCACGGATAACGTCGGTAACACCGCGACCACGGTGGTTAGCGGCAGCGAAACGAACGACGCCACGCCAACCCTTTCGGGGACAGCGGACGCAAACAGCGTGGTGACCATTTTCGACGGCGGCACCCAGATTGCCGTGGTAACGGCTGACGGCACCGGCGCGTGGACGTTTACTCCTGACACCGCGCTCGGCGAAGGCTCACACAGCTTCACCGTTCGGGCAACCGATCCGCTGGGCAACGTCAGCGCGGTCTCAGCCCCCTGGAGCATAGAGGTTGACCTGACGGCACCGACGGTTCCGACGCTGGATAATGTGAACGACAACGTCCCTGGCGGCGTTCAGGGTAACCTCACCAGCGGCCAGGTGACCAACGATAGCACCCCAACCATCAGCGGCACCGGCCAGGCGGGCAGCACGATTCACATCATGAACAACGGCACGCAGATTGGTACGGCGCTCGTTGACGGCAGCGGGAACTGGTCCTTTACGCCGACCGCGCCGCTGGGCGACGGCAGCTACTCCCTGCGCGCGTATGCAACGGATACCGCAGGCAACGCCTCGGCTAACTCGTCGGTCTTCGCCTTTACCATTGATACTGCAGCTCCCGGCGTACCGGTGGTGACCAGCGTGATTGACGACGTCGGTCCGGTCACCGGGACGCTAACGTCGGGTAACAGCACCAACGACGCGCGTCCAACCTTCAGCGGCACGGGTGACGTAGGTTCTACCGTGCACGTGATCGTTGATGGCAGCGAAATTGGCACTGCGGTGGTCAATGCCCAGGGCAGTTGGACCTTCACCCCGGGTACCGATCTGCCCGATGGGCCGCACGCCATCACCTTCAACGCCACCGACGTGGCTGGCAATACCGGTAGCACGACGGCACCGTTTAACCTGACGGTGGATACGGGCGTGCCGTCGGCGCCGGTCATTTCGACCGCGGGTGACAACGCGGGCAGCATTCAAACCCCGCTCTCTTCGGGGCAGAGCACTGACGACACCACGCCGACGCTGAACGGCACCGCGACCGCCAACGCCACGGTCACCGTGTACGAGAATGGCCAGCCGGTCGGCACCGTTCAGGCGGACGGTACCGGCGCATGGAGCTTTACGCCGTCAACGCCGCTCACCAGCGGCAGCCATACCTGGACCGCCACGGTCACCGATGCAGCGGGCAACGTCAGCCTGAACTCGCCGGACTTTACCCTGATTGTGGATACCACCGCACCGAACGCGCCGGTTATCAGCCAGGCGATAGACGACGTGGGCACCATCACCGGCCCGCTCACGTCCGGCCAGACAACCGACGATACGGTACCGCGCCTGGTCGGAACCAGCGAACCGTTTGCTACAGTGAAGATCTATGAGGGAACTACGCTGATTGGCACGGGCACCGCGGATAGCAACGGAAGCTGGAGTATCTTACTCAACACTACGCTGACGGCGGGCGCGCACAGCTTCACCGCGCAGGCGACGGATGCGGCAGGCAACACCAGCGTGTCGTCCACCAGCTTCAGCCTCACCGTCGACACCACGCCGCCTGCGCTGCCGGTGCTGACCAGCATTCTGGATGACGTGGGCAATGCGGCAACGCCGGTGGCGAACGGCGGATTCACCAACGACGCGCAGCCAACCCTCAGCGGCACGGCGGAAGCCGGGTCGACGGTGAAAATCTTTGATAACGGCGTACAAATCGGCAGCGTGACGGCGACCGGCGGAGCGTGGAGCTTTACGCCATCCCCGGCGCTGGCCAACGGTCCGCACAATTTGACCTTTACCGCCACCGATGCGGTGGGCAACGCCAGCGCGCCGACCGCCGGGTATGTGATTAACGTCGATACCCTCGCGCCGGGCGCGCCGGTTATCAGTTCGGTGATTGATGATGTCGGCAGCGTCACCGGTCCGGTGACCGGTACGAATCCGACCAACGACACGCGCCCAACGCTGAGCGGAACCGCCGAAGCGAATGCCACGGTGCGTATCTACGACGGCATTACGCTGGTGGGCACGGTGACCGCAGACGGCAGCGGCAACTGGACCCTGCCGCAAACCACCACGTTGACGCAAGGAACGCATAACTTCACCGCCACGGCCACCGATGCGGCGGGCAACACCAGCGTGGCGTCAGCCGTGACGACGATTATCGTCGATACGACCGCCCCAACGGCGCCAACCGGGACCCTCAACGCCGACGGTAGCGTCCTGACCGGAACTGCGGAAGCAGGCAGCACCGTCGCGATCCGCCTTGCGGACGGCTCAACGGTGACCGCCATTGCGGGCAGCAACGGCACCTACAGCTACACCTTCATCAACAAACAGATCGAAGGTCAGACGCTGCAGATCACCGCTACCGACGCCGCGGGCAACACCTCCCTGCCGGGCTCCGCCCTTGCGCCGGTGGTGCCGCTCTCTGCCAGCAATAACGTCGAAGAGCTGGACCTCAGCACCACGGCCACCGTGACCAACAGCCAGTACAGCGATTACGGCTTCCTGCTGGTCGGCGCCGTGGGCAACGTCCTGACGCTGCTGGGCAATGATACGGCCCAGGTCAACTTCACGGTGGGCAACGGCGGCAGCGCGGATATCGTGGTGAACGCCAACGCCACGGGAGCGGTGCTCTCTCTGCTCAACACCCTTGAGCTGGTGGTTCAGCATTACGTCAACGGCGCCTGGACCACCGTGGTGGACACCGGCCAACCGCAGTTTGCCGATCTCCTGACCCTCGGCGCAACCGGCGTTTCGCTGAACCTGACCGGGCTGGCCGACGGCGACTATCGCGTGCTCAGCTACAACACCAACCTGCTGGCAACCGGCTCCTACACCAGCCTCGACGTGGCGGTGAAAGAGACCGGTCCGGGTACGGTTACGGGCGACACCAGCCTCAACGGCAACGTGATCCTCGATACGGATCCGACCGCCGGCAGCGACAACGCGCCGGCCGGAACCACTATCTCCACGGTTACTAACGCGCAGGGCGTCACCACTAGCGTGAACGCCGACGGCACGGTGATTCAGGGCCAGTACGGTACGCTGACCATTAACCGCGACGGCAGCTACACCTACAACCTGACCGACACCAGCGCCGCAGTCATTGGCCGCACAGAGAGCTTCAGCTACACCATTACCCACAACGGCGTCAGCGCCTCGGCGAACCTGGTTCTCTCTCTGGGTGCCGGTACGGTGAACGGCATTGTGGCGGTGGACGACACGGCCTCGCTGACCTTTGACACCACCGTGAGCGAGATTAACAACGGCACATCGTCTCAGGGCGGCGTTACTCTGGTAGGCATTAATCTCGGCAGCACGCTGGGGCTTAACCTGCTGGACGACATGACCAACCCGATTATCTACAACGTGGAGGAAGGCACGACCCGCACCATGACCATCCAGGCCTCCGTGGGCGGCGTGGCGCTGGCGTCGGTGTTCGACCTGTACGTCTATAAGTTCAACAATGCGACCCAGACCTTCGAGCAGGTTCGCGTTGAGTCGGGCTGGCTGCGCGCCCCGGTGCTGGGGGGAACGTCACCTCAACTGAC
Source organism: Enterobacter sp. UCD-UG_FMILLET (assembly GCF_000762975.1). Taxonomy (NCBI): domain Bacteria; kingdom Pseudomonadati; phylum Pseudomonadota; class Gammaproteobacteria; order Enterobacterales; family Enterobacteriaceae; genus Enterobacter; species Enterobacter sp. UCD-UG_FMILLET. Next base: position 387,402 of record NZ_JRJC01000006.1, on the reverse strand, counting down.
GCTGAACCTGCCTGCCGGGGAGTACCTGTTCCTGCTGAATACCGCGTCCGGGATCGCTGTACTGACGGCCTACACGCTGAGCGTCCTGCAGGATCATGTCTACAGCGTGGCGAGTATCAGCGAAACCACCACGGGCGACGTGCTGGCGAATGACCCGGTTCCAGCGGGCACGCTGGTTACCGAAGTGAACGGCGTGGCGGTCAACAGCAGTGGAACCACCACCATTCAGGGAGAATACGGCACGCTGACTATTAATTCGTCCGGCCAGTACACCTATACCCTGAGGAGCGGCGTGGGGGCGGATCATATCAGCACGCCGGACACCTTCGTCTACACCGTTACCGCGCCTGACGGCTCGAAGGATACGGCATCGCTCAACATCACCCCAACCGCGCAGGCGATGAATGCGGTCAACGACGTCAGCACCGCAATGGACGTCACCTCGGTGCACCACACGTCGGTCTACTCCGATACCACCGTGGGAGTCGCCAGTTGGACAACCGCGCTGCTTTCATCAACCCAGGGCTCCGGCAGCGGAACCTTCGTGGTCGACCCGAATACCGCGCTGCACAACGCGTCGCTGCACTTTAGCGTGGCCTCGCTGCTGTCGCTGGGCGGACTGACGGTGAACTGGACGATTAGCGATGCCAACGGCGTGATCCGCAGCGGCTCCTTCAGCGGCGCCTCGCTGCTGGGCGGCAGTATCGACGTTCCGCTGACCGGGCTGGATCTAAACGCCGGGACCTATACGCTGAGCTTTACCGGTAGCGTACCGGGGCTGAGCGTGGGGAACATCACCATCACGCCAAGCGTGAACGGCACCACCTACTCGCTGAGTGATTTCGACGTCACCGGCAGCCACACCGTCAACGGCAATATCTTTGACGGCACCGATTCTGGCGGCGTGCTGGATCAGCTCCACTCGGTGGATACCCGTCTGAGCGTGACCGGTTACAACGGCGTGACCACCACGCTGGATCCGTATACCGGCAGCGCAACGGTGAACATTGTCGGTCATTACGGCACGCTGGCGATCGGCGCGGACGGTCACTACACCTATACCCTTAACAGCGGGGTATCGCTCTCAACCATGACCTCGAAGGAGACCTTCAACTACACCCTGACCGACTCCACCGGGAGAACGGACAGCGCCACGCTGACTATCAATATGGCGCCACAGTTCATCAGCTCTGAGCATAACGACGCCATCACCGGTACGGCCTACGGCGATACGCTGATTTACCAGGTGCTGAACAGTACGGTGGGGAATGGCACGGCGGGTAACGTCAGCAGCACCGCGGGCGATCACTGGACCGGCTTCTCGCTGGCGCAGGGGGACAAAATCGACATCGGCGATCTGCTGGTCGGCTGGAACGGTAGCGCCGCGACGCTGGGGAATTATCTCCATGTCACTAATAGTAATGGCAATACCGTGATCTCCATCGACCGTGACGGTGCGGGAGGCACCTACACTAATACCACGCTCGTTACGCTTGATGGCGTTCAGACCACCTACGACGAGCTTGTTAACCAGCAACACATCATTACCTGATAGCACCTGCAGGAGATGACCCGGGCGCACAGCGCCCGGGCATAAATAATAAAGCCGTACTCTTTTTATTAGGGACATGACATGGGAATGAAGATGCCTCACTGGTGGCTCTCGTGCTGCCTGATATCTGTGCCCGCTCTTTGCGCGAACCCGGCGGCAATCATCAATACCGGCCAGCTTCGCGAAACGCAGGAACTCCCCTCGCTCAATGGCCGCGTCGCACCTGCGGCGGGCAAAGCCGCACCCGGTTCATTGCAGCTTGGCGATGCCGTCAACCGCGCCGTCACCTGGCACCCGGCCATCAGCGAAGCCGTGGGGAAACTCTACCAGCAGAGCGAAGAGGTGGACGTCGCTAAATCAAAATACTATCCGCAGATTAATGCCGGCGTGGACAACGGTTATTCCCATGACGGCGACCAGAACGGCTTTACGCCGTCGCTGGTGCTCTCTCTTTCACAAATGCTCTACGACTTTGGCAAAGTGGACAGCCAGGTGCGAGCCGAGAGCGCGGGCGTTGCCCAGCAGCAGGCCAACGTGCTGGTAAGTATCGACACTATTGCCCACGATACCGCTATCGCCATGGTGCAGGTGCAAACCTGGCAGCAGATGGTCGAGACCGCTAAAGAGCAGCTCGACGCCCTCTCCTCCATTGGCAAACTGACCCGTCTGCGTAATGACGAAGGAGCCACGTCGCTCTCTGACGTAGTACAGACCGATGCCCGTATCGAAGGCGCGCGCGCCCAGCTAATGCAGTACCAGGCCAGCCTCGACAGCGCCCGCGCCACGCTGATGAGCTTTCTCGGCTGGAACAGCCTGAACGCCATCGGCAATGACTTTCCGCAAAAGCTGGGCCGGAGCTGCGACATTGCCGAGCCGGATGACCGTCTGGTGCCCGCGGTACTTGCCGCCTGGGCGCAGGCTAACGTCGCCCAGGCGAACCTCGACTACGCCGACGCGCAGATGACGCCCACCGTCTCGCTGGAGCCGGAGGTGCGCCACTACATGAACGATCGCTACGCGGGGAGCGAAACCCGGGATCGCACCCAGTATTCCGCATGGGTGAAAGTGCAGATGCCGCTCTACCAGGGCGGCGGCCTCACCGCCCGGCGTAACGCTGCCGGACACGCGGTGGAGGCGGCGCAGTCCACCGTTCAGCGTACGCGTCTGGACGTCCGCCAGAAGCTGCTGGAAGCCCGCAGCCAGGTGATGAGCCTGCAAAGCACGCTGCAAATCCAGGGCCGCCAGGAAGCCCTCAGCGCCCGCACCCGCGAACTGTACCAGCAGCAGTATCTCGATCTCGGCTCGCGCCCGCTGCTCGACGTGCTTAACGCCGAGCAGGAGGTCTATCAGGCGCGCTTCACCCAGCAGCAGACCCTCGGTCAACTGCACCAGCTGCAGCTCAACTGCCTGTATAACACCGGGCAGCTGCGTCATGCGTTCGATCTTGATAACCGCACCATCCAGACCGTGGAGATCCAGCCATGAAGCAACGCGAAATCCCGCAGGGTGAAATGATGACGGATGAGGCGCTGGCGCAGTGGGCGCAGGCCTTTGGTTTTGTCGCCACGCGCTACCGCGTCGCCTGCTCGCCCGGCGCGCTTATCGCTGGCGCACCGTGGCTGAAAGGCAAACCGATGGTACCCGCCCTCACCCAGCTGGCCCGCGAAGCGGGGCTGTCGTTTCAGCTCCTTACCGACGATCGGCAGGCGATCAACAGCTGGCGTCTGCCGGTGGTGGTGGCGATGAATGACGGCAGGATCGGCGTGATCGAGCATTTCGACGGGGACGATACGCTGGAGGTCAGCTTTTTCGACGATGAGGCCTACACCAACCGGCTGTCGATGACGGCGATGCTGCCCGCTATCCGCCACGTCATTGCCCTGCGTCCACTCGCCGCGCTGAAGGACAGCCGCGTGGACGCCTATATCTCAAAATACCGTCCGGACTGGCTCTACCGGCTGGTGATGCGCGACCTGCGCCCCTACAGCTGGGTCATGCTGGCCGCCCTCTTTATCAACGTGCTGTCGCTCTCCGGGATCGTCTTTTCCATGCAGGTGTACGACCGGGTGATCCCCGCCCAGTCCTACCCGACGCTTTACGTCCTGACTATCGGGGTGCTGATCGCCACGCTGTTTGGCTTTGTGCTGCGCGTGGCGCGCGGGCACATCATGGATCTGCTCGGCAAGCGCTCGGACATGCGCGTTTCGGATCGCGTCTTCGGCCACGCGCTGCGGCTGCGCAACAGCGCGATCCCCCGCTCCACCGGCAGCTTTATCTCTCAGCTGCGCGAACTGGAGCAGATCCGCGAGATGGTGACCTCGTCCACCATCTCGACGATTGTTGATCTGCCCTTCTTTCTCCTGTTCGTGGTGGTACTGGCGATCATCGCCCCGCAGCTGGCGTGGATCGCCCCGGTCGCGGCGGTGATCATGGTCCTGCCCGGCCTGCTGCTGCAGAAGAAGCTGGCGGAGCTGGCAAAGCAGTCGGCCCATGAATCAACCCTGCGCAACGCGGTGCTGGTGGAGAGCGTGCAGGGCCTGGAGGACATCAAGCTGATGCAGGCGGAAAACCGCTTTTTGCAGCAGTGGAACAGCTATATCCAGATCACCGCCGAATCCGGCCTGCGCACCCGCGAGGTGACGCAGAACCTGATCAGCTGGGGGATGACCATTCAGAGCCTGGTTTACGCCGCCGTGATTGTGGTCGGCGCCCCGATGGTGATCGACGGCACCCTGACCACCGGCTCGGTGGTCGCCGCGTCAATGCTGGCCTCCCGCATGATCGCCCCAATGGCGACACTGTGCGGCGTGCTGGCGCGCTGGCAGCAGGTCAAAGCGGCAAAAGAGGGGCTGGACAGCATCATGCAGCTTCCCACCGAAAACCAGCGCGAGGAGACGCCGATCCGCCAGGACGTGCTGCGCGGTCACTACCTCTTCGAGCAGGCGCAGTTCCGCTATCAGCCGGACGATCCGCGCATGGCGCTGCGCATTAACCGGCTGGAGATCCGGCCGGGAGAAAAAGTGGCGATCCTCGGGCGCAACGGCGCGGGCAAATCCACCCTGCTGCAGGCCATGGCGGGCGGGATGGATCTGGCGGCCGGCGAGCTGCGGCTTGATAACTTCAGCCTGCCGCATCTCGACGTCGCCGACGTCCGGCGCAACGTCGGCTTTATGACCCAGAACGCCCGGCTGTTTTACGGCACCCTGCGCGAAAACATCACCCTCGGCATGCCGCGCGCTACCGACGAAGAGATTTTCGAGGCGCTGGAGCTGACCGGCGCGGCAGGCTTCGTGCAGAAGCTGCCCAAGGGGCTGGACTACCCGATCATGGAAAACGGCGTGGGATTATCCGGCGGGCAACGCCAGTCGATTCTGCTGGCGCGAATGCTCCTGCGCGATCCGAATATTGTGCTGATGGATGAACCCACCGCGTCGCTGGACGAGCACACCGAGCGGGAATTCATCCAGCGCCTGGGCGACTGGCTCGGGCATCGCACCCTGATTGTCGCCACGCATCGCGTACCGGTGCTGGAACTGGTGGAGCGCGTCGTGGTGTTGAAAGAGGGGATGCTGGTGATGGACGCGCCAAAGGCCCAGGCGCTGAACAACAGCCGTATGCAGCAGCAGCAGCAACAGGCAGCAACCGGACGGGAGTGGAAAAATGAAAATCAGTCAGCGTGACGTGGCGGCAATGGACGATCTGGATAACGCCCTCGACTCCGAAAGTGGCTACACCGGCGCGCGTCGGATCGTGATCTTCTCGCTGCTGATGTTTGTGGTGCTGGGCGTCTGGGCGTGGTTTGGCGTGCTGGATGAGGTATCAACCGGCTCGGGTAAAGTGATCCCCAGCTCGCGCGAGCAGGTCTTACAGTCTCTCGACGGCGGGATCCTCACCGAGCTGAACGTCCACGAGGGCGATCAGGTGCAGGCCGGACAAGTGCTGGCGCGGCTCGATCCGACGCGTTCCGAATCGAACGTCGGCGAAAGCGCGGCGCGCTACCGGGCCTCACTGGCCTCCAGCGCCCGCCTGTACGCCGAGGTGAACGATCTCCCGCTGAAGTTCCCCCCTTCGCTGGCGAAATGGCCGGATCTGATTGCTGACGAAACGCGCCTCTACAACTCCCGCCGCGCGCAGCTGGAGGATACCCAGCGGGAGCTGCGCGCCGCGTTAGATCTCGCCAACAAGGAGCTGGCCATCACCCAGCGGCTGGTCAAAACCGGCGCCGCCAGCCACGTGGAGGTGCTGCGCCTGCAGCGGCAGAAAAGCGATCTGGAGCTGAAGCTCACCGACGTACGCTCGCAGTATTACGTTCAGGCCCGGGAGGCGTTATCCAAGGCCAACGCGGAGGTGGATATGGTTTCAGCGATCCTCAAAGGCCGCCAGGATTCCGTGACCCGTCTGACGGTAAAATCCCCGGTACGCGGGATCGTGAAAAACATCAAGGTCACCACCATCGGCGGCGTGATCCCTCCCAACGGCGAGCTGATGGAGATTGTGCCGGTGGACGATCACCTGCTGATTGAAACCCGCCTGTCGCCGCGCGATATCGCCTTTATCCACCCGAACCAGGAGGCGCTGGTCAAAATCACCGCCTACGACTACGCCATTTACGGCGGCCTGCACGGCGTGGTGGAGACGATATCCCCGGATACCATCCAGGACGAAGCCAAGCCGGAGGTGTTCTATTACCGGGTATTCATCCGCACCAGCCAGGATTACCTGGTCAATAAGGCGGGCAGGCACTTCTCGATTGTGCCCGGGATGATTGCGACGGTGGACATTAAGACCGGAGAGAAAACGGTGCTGGATTATCTGATCAAGCCGTTTAACCGCGCGAAAGAGGCGCTGCGGGAGCGGTAATCAATCGCCGGGTAGCGGCGCCGCCTTACCCGGCCTACATACCCGGAGGCCCTTGCAAGCGCAGCGCCGCAGGGTATTAAACCGTACGCCAGAACTGGAACCTACCTCGGAGTATTAATCTTTAGCCATGCATCCCACTTCCCTTCAGCCATCGCCCTGGTAATATTAACCGCAGACAAAAACGCACTTGCGCACAGTGCGGGAGTGCATTACTATCCAATCAGCTTCAAGGACTGGAGCTCAGCACCATTATGATTAGTTATTTTCGGGATCAATGGCTTGAGGATTTTTTTCTTTACGGCAGATCGAGCAATGTTATTCCTGCAAATCTGGAAACAGCGCTTGCGAGAAAGCTCGATATCATCAGGGCAGCAACCTCGCACAGAGATTTGCGATCGCCACCGGGCAATATGTATGAAGCATTGAATCCTCCGCTGAAGGGATATTCCTCAATCCGGGTAAACAGGCAATACAGGCTCGTATTTCGCTGGACAGAGGGTAAAGCAGAAGATCTCTACCTCTCACCACACAAGTACACGCAACACAAGTGAGGCATCACCCATGACACTTCAACAGGCACTCCGCAAACCCACCACGCCGGGCGACGTGTTGCAGTATGAGTATCTTGAACCGCTCAATCTGAAAATCAGCGATCTGGCGGAGATGCTCAATGTTCACCGCAACACCATCAGCGCGCTGGTCAATAACAATCGCAAACTTACTGCCGATATGGCGATCAAACTGGCAAAAGCCTTTGATACCACGATTGAATTTTGGCTGAACTTACAGCTGAACGTCGATATCTGGGAAGCGCAATCTAACTCCAGGACTCAGGAGGAGCTAAGCCGTATAAAGACCGTTGCGGAAGTTATGGCTAAGCGAAAATCTGGCCAGCCGGATGTTGCCTGATTCGGTAAACACTTCACCTATCAATACTTTTAATCGTTAAAAGAGCTGGATCTCAACGCAGCCACGCGTATTACCTTCGCCCAAAAGGGCCTTCTTTAATCGCCCACTGCCCCGGCGTTTTACCGGTCCATGCTCTGAAAATCTCAATAAATGCGCTGACGCTGCTGTAGCCGCAGGACAGCGCAATCCACCCTACCGGCTTCCCCGCCGCCAGCCACTCCATTGCCCGCATAACGCGTGCCAGCTGCCGCCAGTTAACAAAGTTCATTCCGGTCTGGGCGCTAAACCGACGGTTGAACGTACGCACGCTCATCCCAGCATGAGTAGCATGGCTCTCGACTGTCTGGTTATCATCGACAAACTGCAGCAAATGGCTAACCACTTTCTTCAGACGCGGATCCGTCGGCACGGGCAGAGAAAAGCGAGCCTGGGGCGTCAGGACAAGCTCATCCAGCAGCAAAGTAAGCTTTCGCGGATCGTACTCGCTCTCTGCATCGCATAAACGGGAAAACAGTGCATGGGTGAGATCGTCGGGCTCGAACAGAGCGGGCGCATCGGGAAGCATTGCGCACCCGGCGGGGTCAAGATAGATAGCGCAGCCATCTATTGCACTTTCGGAAAAAGCGGCGTGCTGCTGATCCGGAGGGATCCAGCCAATGTGTTTTGCCGGTACGACCGAACGCGCCTGCGGCGTCTCAATGACCAGCAACCCCGTTGCAATGCGCCACAGCTGGCCGGTGCGATGACTGTGCCAGGGCGTTCGATACCCGCCGGGATGAAGGAGCGCTTCAATACTGACCATATCATTTTGACCGAAAATCGTTATTCTTCGGCATATTAGAGAAACTGCGACTTCGGCTGTCAAGGATAATGGTGATTCAACCACATAAGGAGCCCGCATGAGCATTATCACGTCCCTGATAGCCGACACCGACAACGCCGCGCAGCGCGAAAAGATGGCCTGCCTGTTAACCCGCTTATTCAACGGCGATATCGATCCGGCAGAAGTATTTACGCCCGATTACCAGCAGTTTACGGACGGTCACGCGCTTGACTACCGGGGTTTTATCCAGCATCTGAGCCACGTCAGCTCGCAGATCCGCGCGATCGCCTTTGTCGTGGTGGAGATAGCCTGTCATGACGAACTTCTGGCTGACCGGCATATCGTGACGGTCACGTATCCCGATGGTCGTCAGGCAGAGATCGAGGTTTACCTGTTTGCCGCGCTGCGTGAAGGGAAAATCTGGCGGATCCATGAAGTCACGCGAGCACTCAGCGGCGATGCTGCAGATCGCACGCTGGCACACGCGACAAAATAACCTTACTCCGCCGGGCGCGGTGCGGCGCTGTTATACACGCCAATATAACGCGCAAATTTCCCGAGAAACACACCGGCAAACACGCCGCCGGAGACGATCGCCAGCGCGCTCATGGCGGGCTGCTGCATCGTCTGGGGAGAGACAGCGCTCATCACGCCCATGACGTACTTCACGCCGAACGCCAGCATCATAAACGGCAGCGCGGTGTAGTCTGCCTGACGGTAAAGGCTGCGCGGCGCCTCTGCGCGGGTGATAACCGCCTGCTTAATCAGGAAATACCCCAGCGCGGCCCCGGCGAGGATCCCCGCCGTCCACAATGCGACAGTTCCGGGCGTCAGCGTGCGGTAGACCACCAGATCGTAGATATCCCAGATTAGAAATATTGCCGGAATGATGGCAAGCCTCTCCAGCGTAACGGTGGCAGGCCTGCGGGCTTTAATGCCGCGAGAGATAAGGAAGATAAAAAGCACCCACACCCAGGCGGGCGTGTGCGTAACGACACCGAACAGAAATTCAAACATGGAGATCTCCATGGACGATCGCGGCCCGAGCCGCCTGAACGCGTATTGCGCATAACGGCAGGAAAGCCATTATGCGCAGGTCTTTTACAGCGATTTTTTCAGGCGTTGAACCGCTTCCTTCAGCTCTTCATCCGTTGGCGTGACAAACGACATACGCAGCGTTGAATGGTCTGGCTCATTGCAGTAGAAAAATTCGCCCGGCACAAATACTACGCCGTTACTTAACGTTTTTTCCAGCCAGCGAGTGGTATTACTCCCATTTTTCATAGTCGCCCACAGGAACATGCCGCCCTTCGGCTTGTGGAATGACATTACATCGCCCAGCTCGGCCTCCAGCTCGGTTGCGAAGGTCTGGTATTTCTGGCGATAGGCTTCGCGGATCGTTTTAATCTGATCGGGCAGACGACCGGTTTTCAGGTATTCATACGTCATCAGCTGCGACAGCGTGCTGGTGTGCAGATCGGTGGTTTGCTTAAGGTTCACCACCGCGCGCTTCAGCCATTCCGGCACCAGCACCCAGCCTACGCGAGTCCCCGGCGCGAGAATTTTGGAGAAGGTCGAGGTATACACCACGTTCTCTTCGTTGCCGATATCTTTGGCATGGGCAATTAACGGACGGAAAACTTCATCGGTATAATTAATTTCGCTGTACGGATCGTCTTCAATAATGACGAAATCATAGCGCTTCGATAATTCCACCAGCTGTTTGCGACGCGCCTCAGAAAGGGTTACCCCGCCAGGGTTGCCAAACGTCGGAACAATATAGACCGCTTTGATGGTTTTATTTGCCGCCAGCGCTTCAAGCTCGTCGACCTTCATGCCGTCGCCATCGGTGCCAACGGATTCAAAATTCGCCTGCGCCAGGCCAAATACCTGCAGCGCAGCAAGATAGGTTGGACGCTCAACCACAACGGTATCGCCCGGGTTAATTAATGCACGCGCCAGCACGTCGAGGGACTGCTGCGAACCGGAGGTCACGACCACATCATCCGCCTTGCAGCGGATCCCACGCCCTTCACAGATGCGCTGAATTTCTTCCCGCAGCCCCGGTACACCTTCGGTCAGACCGTACTGAAAGGCCTCACCAAAATGCTGTGATAATACGGCATCAGCGGCAATTTTCAGCCCTTCGTGATCGAACAGGGCCGGGTTAGGGATCCCCCCACCCAGCGAAATGACGCCGGCCATTTTGCTATGTTTTAATAATTCACGGATGGCAGATGATTGCAGGCCCTGCGCGCTGCTGGCGAGTTTATTCACAGACATTCTTTGCATACCTTCTTTTTTATAGTGTGCCCAATCTTAGCAGAATATGGGCGATAAATTCCGTTAGCTTAGGGAGAGGTCGTAAATCCTGACGCCACAGCAAATGCACGGGTCTCGGCGCCGGAATGTACTTCTCCAGCACCCGCACCAGCCTGCCGCTTTCCAGATCTTCCGCCACCAGCATCTCCGGCTGCAGCAGCAGTCCCGCGCAGGCTCTCGCGGCCATCCGCAGCCCGTAGCCGTCATTACATCTCAAGACCGCATCCCGTTTCCAGCGCACCTCGCCTTCGATGCCCGGCAGCCGCCACTCGTTGCGCGCGGTCCACACGCTGTGGGACAGGCAGAGATGATCCACCAGATCGGCAGGGGTTTGCGGCGTACCGTAGCGCGCCAGATAGTCCGGCGCGGCGCAGATCACCATCCGGTAAGGGCAGAGGTATTTCGCCACCAGATCGTCGTTGTGAATGTCGCCAATGCGAATGGCCAGATCGATACCTTCCTCCACCAGATCCACCATACGATTGGTGAGATCAAGCTCGATGCGCACTTCCGGGTAGCGTTGTAAAAAAGAGGCCGTAAGCGGCGCGATCGCGCTGCCGCCAAACGAGGTGGGCGCCGTCACGCGCAGGGTGCCGGACGGCGCGGCACGCAGGCGTTCCACCGCGCTTTCGGCAATCGCCACCTGCTCCAGCACCCGCTTCGCCTCGTCGAAATAGACCCGTCCGGCGTCGGTCAGGCTCTGGCGCCGCGTGTTACGCTCCAGCAGGCGGTTGCCGAGCTGTGATTCCAGCAGCGCAACGTATTTCCCCACCATTACCGCCGACATCTCCAGCCGTGCCGCCGCGCCGGTAAAGCTGCCGCTTTCCACCACCGCAATAAAGGTCTCCATGCTGCGAAGCTTATCCATATTCCAAACCCCTGGTTAGCAATCTTCTAACTTTAGCCCAGTTTATCTCCATTTTTATTTATTAAAGAATGGAGGCTCACAACATAAGGAGTCGGATATGAAAATCGTCATTATTGGTGCCAGCGGTACGGTCGGTCGTGCGGTAACGGAAGAGCTGAGTCGTCGCCACGAGGTCATCCGCGTCGGCCGCACGCAGGGCGACGAGCAGGTGGATATCACCTCGCAGGCGAGCGTCCAGGCGCTGTTTGAGAAAATCGGCCCGGTGGATGCGATTGTCTCCGCCAGCGGTGGCCTTTACTTTGGCCCACTCGCGACCATGAAGGACAGCGACTTCAACCAGGGCCTGCAGGACAAGCTGCTCGGGCAGGTGCGCCTGGCGCTGACCGGCCAGCATTATCTGAACGAAGGCGGCTCTATTACGCTGATAAGCGGCATCGTGGCGCACGAGCCAATTGCCCAGGGCGTGAATGCCACCACGGTAAATGCGGCGCTGGAAGGGTTTGTCCGCGCCGCAGCCTGCGAGCTGCCGCGCGGGATCCGCATCAACCTGATTAGCCCGACGGTCCTCACCGAATCCGTCGAGACGTACGATGGCTTCTTCCCGGGCTTTGAGAGCGTTCCCGCCGCGACCGTGGCGCAGGCCTATCGCCGCAGCGTGGAAGGTGTACAGAGCGGGCGCGTGTATAAGGTGGGTTACTGAGCCTTACGGGCGGCGATCAGCACCAGCATCGGGCGTTCTGCCTCTTCGGCCAATGCAGGCCAGGCGTCAATCTGCGCCTGCGCTGGCCCCCACTCGTTGACGTCGCTTATCGTTAATCCTGCCCCGATCAGCGCGTTAAGCGTGGTGCCGAGCGTGCGGTGGTATTTCACCACTCCGTCCGCCAGCCAGTTGCTGACGCGTTTGCCTTCGTCCTGATAATGGTTTACGCCCCAGAACCGCTCGCCGTTATCGTCGGTCAGCCAGCCCTGACGGGTGGCGCAGGTGTATATCGGGTGCTCCATCGAAAAGACCAGGCTGCCGCCGGGCTTGAGCGCGCGCTGAACCCTGGCGAATAGCGTGTCCAGTTCCGGCAGGTAGTGCAGCGCCAGCGAGCTATAGACCAGATCGAGGCTGTTCTCGTTGAGCTTAAGAGATTCCAGATCGCTACGCTGATAGTGAATCTGTGGGTCAGCGGTAAGCTCCGCTGCGCGGGCGAGCATCTTTTCTGAGATATCGACCCCCGTGACGTCAGCAGCGCCCAGCTCGCGCGCCGCGCGGCAGAACCAGCCGTAGCCGCAGCCGAGATCGACAACCGATTTACCGGTTAAATCGGGCAGCATGGCCTTAAGCGCGGGCCACTCCGGCGCGCCGTCCAGCCCCTGCACCGAGCGTGGAAGCTGGGCGTAGCCTTCAAAAAACGCCGGATTGTCGTAGATGTTTTGTGCCATGGCAGATCCCTCTTTAAGAATGTGACTTCCAGTATAAAGCATTGCCTGCGGCCTGATGCCTTCATCCCCCTCTCCCACAGGGAGAGGGAGAAATGCACGTCAACCCACCGAGCCCCAGACAAGATTGCCCTTATGGAACGTCGCGGTGCGCGGTGAAATGCGCGCCACTGCCTCGGCGGAGCAGGAGGCATCCACCAGCACAAAGCTGGCGTCGTCCTGCGCTTTCGGCCACACGCGTTCGCCTTTGTCGTTCAGCGGCAGCACGTCGCCGGTGGCGATACCGAGCGCGCGGGAGAGCGTCTGCTCGTTCGGGCGGATATAGAGCTGGGCGTAGAGATTCGCTTTTTCCAGCATGTCCCCCAGACCGTACGGCGACCAGTGATCGATTACGCTGTCGGTCCCCGTCATCACGAACACGCCCTTCTCGCGCAGCTGCTTCAGCGGCATATGCAGGGTGCCAATCGGCACGGTGGAGGCGATGGTCACCTGCTGCGCCGCCATGCGGGTGGCGATCTCATCCACCTGCTGCTCGTTGAGCGTCGCCAGCGCAAAGGCGTGGCTGATGGTCAGCTTGCCCTTCAGCTCCGGCGTTTTCTCCACGGTCTCGACCATGTAATTCACCGCCGCCACGCCCGCCGGGCTGGTTTCGTGAAGGTGAATGTCCACCCCTTTGTCGTAGTCCAGCGCAATCTGGAACATGGTGTCGAGGGATTTCTCCATCGCGCCGTCGACGTTGGTTGGATCCAGCCCGCCCACGTAGTGCGCCCCGGCCTGCATCGCCTCGCGCATCAGCTTTTCGGAGTTCGACAGCAGCAGCCCGTGCTGCGGAAAAGCGACAATTTCGCAGTCAAAGCCGGGCTTACGGCGCGATAAAACCGCCTGCAGGTTTTCCAGATTCTTCAGGCCGGAAACCGGCTCGATATTGCAGTGGCTGCGGGCGATGGTGGAGCCTTTCGACTGGATCAGATCGATCAGCTTTTCCGCACGCTCCTGGGTGTAGGGCTGTAGCTTCGGCAGCAGCTTCTGCTCGAGGCGGATCATATCCTGAATCGTCGTGCCCGCCGGGCGGTTCAGGGAGCGCCACGGACCGCCGTAAAAGGTTTTATCCAGGTGAATGTGCATATCGCGCATCGCCGGGAGCATCAGCTTGCCGCCTGCATCGTAGTGCGGCAGCGTGGCGTCGGCGTGGCGCTTGTTGTCGCGCAGGGCGACGAACTTCCCGTCGTTAATCTCCAGCGTTTTCAGTTCGGTGCGGGTGCTCGTCGCCACACCGCCGTCGACGTTGAACCCGGCTTCGAGCAGCACGTTGTCCAGATAGTAATGTTTCGCGGTGATGCTCATCGGTTTGCCCGTCTCGCAGGTTGGCTTCGCGGAGTCAGCAGCATACGCGACGGATCCGGTGGCGCCAAACAGCGCGCAGGCGGTGACCATTTTGCCGCTCTGGCTAATAAACTCGCGGCGGCTTTTGTTTTCACTCATCTTATTCTCCCTTCATTAACGATATGGGTGCCGGTTTCCCCGCGCAGCGCCGCGGGCAGGCAGTCCGGCGAGGTGATGATCACGCGCCTGCCGCCGTGGTGTAAAAATTCCAGCGAGGCGACGATTTTGGGCAGCATGCTGCCCGCCGGGAAGTGGCCCTCTTCCCTGTAGCGCGTCATCTGCGCCACGCTGACGGTGTCCAGCGCCTGCTGGTTCGGCTTGCCGAAGTTGATGCAAACCTTCTCCACGCCGGTGGTGATCACCAGCACGTCGGCGCCGATCTCGCGCGCCAGCAGCGCGGTGGAGAGATCTTTATCAATCACCGCATCGACGCTCTGGTAGTCGCCCTGCTCGCTGCGAATCACGGGTATTCCGCCGCCGCCCGCGCCGATCACCACAAAGCCTTTTTGCGTCAGAGCCTTGATGGCATCCGCCTCGACGATCCGCAGCGGCTGGGGTGAAGCCACCACGCGACGGTAGCCACGGCCTGAATCCTCGACAAAATGCCAGTCCGGGTGTGCGCGCTGCTGCTCGTCGCGCTGCGCCTCGGTGAAGAACGCACCGATAGGTTTGGTAGGGTGAGTAAAGCCCGGATCGTTTTTATCCACCTCCACCTGCGTGACGACCGTGACCGCTTTTTGCTCCCCGCGCGCGGCCAGGCGATTGTTGAGCGCCTGCTGGATCAGGTAGCCAATCCCGCCCTGCGTGTCCGCCACGCAGTTTGCCAGCGGGGTCAGCGGCAGCCCTTCCCGCTCGTGGGCGATTTCGGCGCGGCGCAGATCCAGCCCCACCTGGGGGCCGTTACCGTGGGTGAGCACGATGTCATAGTCGGAGGCCAGCATTTCGAGCACCGACTCTGCCACCGCTTTCACCGCCTGCGCCTGATGTTCAACCGACTGGCTGGCGTTGTCTTTGATAATGCTGTTACCGCCGATGGCGACGACCATAAGCTCTTTCATTTTGTGTCCTTTAGAAGGTGCGTTCTGGTGCCCTCACCCCGGCCCTCTCCCACAGGGAGAGGGGGAGTGACAGAGATATCCAGCACATGCTTCACCACAAACATGCCGCCCATCATCAGATACGCGGTGACGAACATCAGCGAACTGCCCTCGGCAAATCCCACCACCGGAGCGTGGATCACGCCAAACAGCGCCAGCAGTGCACCACCCGCAGCGGCGACAGCTCCGCGCAGCGGCTTGTTGATGATGGCGAAGATGGCGATACAGCCCCACAGCATGCTGGCGAGCGGCGCGCCGTTGCCGAGATGCACCAGGCCTTCGTAGTAAATTCCTTTGCTGTGCAGCACGTCGGTGCCGATCTTCGCCGCGCTGGTGCCCGCCGCCCCCATCACGCTGTTCATCATGGTCAGCGCCCAGTTGGCGATCCACGGGAACAGGCAGATGAAGATCACCGGTACCTCCACTTTGGGCGTTTCCCTTACCACCTGGTTGGCGGTGACCACGCCGATAAACACCAGAATCGGCACGATGGCGGTCATTGGAATGATGGCGAGCATAAACGCCCCCAGTCCGAACAGCGGCACGATGAACATGGTCACGCCGGAGGCCAGCGTGTAGCCGATGCTCGCACCCATCGCTTTCCAGCCAGGGTGGCCGACGTAGACCGTCACCGGGAAGGGGTTCCCCATCAGGCAGCCGAGCATCGACGCCAGGCCGTTCGCCAGCATGACTTTACGCGTCGGGTATTCATCCCCCGCCGCGTGGGCGCTTTCGATGTTCTCCAGGTCAAAGATGTAGTTCGCCAGCCCCAGCGGCACGGCAGAGGCAAGATACGGCAGCGCGTGCGGCAGGCCCTGCATAAAGCTGTCCACGTGCACTTCCGGCGGGTTAAAGCCGAAGGATGACATAGACGCTTTAATCGCTTCCGGGCTTTGCAGACCGGAGATCCACGCCAGTGCCGTACCGGCAATCAGCAGCAGCAGACCGGTCGGGATACGGGCGAAAATCGGCTTTTTACCGAACCAGTTGATGAAGATCAGCAGCAATACGATAAACGACACGGTCGGCGCTTCGAACGCCTGAAGCATCGGGTTCATCGCCAGCAGCAGCAGGCCCAAACCGGAGAGGCACGACAGCAGCACGGTACGCGGGATCATCTTGCGGATGGTTTCACCGAGGAACGAACCGCCCGCGAGGATCATCGCCTCCACGAAGCACCACACCAGGCCAATCTGGATCGCGAAGTCCGCATCGCCGGTTTGCTGATAAACCGGCATCAGGACCAGGAAGGTCACGGTAAAAATCGACGGCGCGCTCGGGCCGGACGGTAGCGCGGTCACGTCCGTTCGTCCGGTGGCGCGCGCCATCTGCATGCCGAACCAGGCGTAGCAAATACTCGCCACCAGCACCGCCAGCCCGAAGGCTGGCGCGATGCGTCCATAAACAATCTCCTTCGGGATGCCGACGACAAAAATGAGCAGCCCCATCATGGTCAGCAAATTGGTCAGGTTGTTGGTCATCAACCCGAAATACGCCGCCCAGTCACCTCTTTTCCACTCCAGCTTCATGTTTTTCATGGATGCATGCCTTATAAAAAGTAGCGATTGCGGAAGGTCAACAGCGCCTTTTCAAAACAGCTAAACGGCGGGTGAACGATGCCCGCCCCAATCATGCCGATGCCCGCGTCTTTGTGGGCAATGGCGGTGTTAATCACCGGCAGAATGCCGCTGCCCGCGACTTTGGTGATGTCGATGGCGGTTGGGATGCCCATAAACGAGAGCAGCGGAATGGTGACGTTCGGGTTTTCGCCGAGGGTGATTTCGCGCATCTGACGGGAGAAGTCGATGGCTTCCTCCACCGTTCCGCCCACCAGCGCAACGATTGCCGGAGCCGTCGCCATCGCAAAGCCGCCGATGCCGTAGGTTTCGGTGATGGCGCTATCGCCGATGTCCAGCCCGGAGTCTTCCGGCTTATAGCCCGCGAACATCGGGCCAATCACCTGCTGCGCCGGGCCGGTGAACCACTGCCCCGGCAGGCCGGAAACGCGCAGGCCGAACTCGTAGCCATTACGCGCCATGGTAGTGACAACGGTGCTGTACTCAATGCCGTGAGCGGCGTCCAGCGCGGCTTTACACATCGCCATCCACGTCGGGCCGGAGAAGTAGTCGCTGCTGGCGACAAATTCGAACACCTCGCGCTGCTGCTCCACCGGATAGCCCGCCTGGATCAGCCCCGGCGTCAGCGCCTGAATAAGAAGCGTGGTGCCCGCGTTGTTGCGGTTGTGGCACTCGTCGCCCATATGCAGCGCCTGGGCCAGCATCAGGCGCAGGTCGATTTCGCCGACGATCTTCATCGCCTCGCGCAGCATCGGGCCGAGCACGTCGCGCATCCAGTTCAGGCGGTCGATCACGCTCTGGTCGTTGGCGCCCATGCGCAGGATCTTCGCCATCTGCTCGCTGAGGTTGGTGAACGCGCGGTTGCCGTAGGTTTTGTTCTCCACGATGTGCATAAACATCGACGCGGAGGTGACACCCGCCATCGAGCCCACGCAGTCGTGCTCGTGGCACGGTGAGAAGGTAATATCTCCGGAGGCAGCGAGCTTTGCCGCATCGTCCAGATCTTTCGCCAGCCCTTCAAACACCAGCGCCCCGGTGACCGCCCCCTTCATCGCCCCGCACATGTTCTCCCAGGCGACAGGCGGACCGGCGTGCAGAATGGTGGTGCGGGTCATGCCCGGCACCACGTTAATGGCCTGGTCATAGCCCACCAGCACCGGATGAGACTGAATAATGCGCTCAAGGGCGATGCGGTTGGCGGCGGCGATTTTCTCCGCCAGCGGTTTTTCCGCCAGCCGATCGAGCGCTTCAACGACCTGCATATTGCCCCGTCCCGGCGGCGTCCAGTCGAGCTGGGTCACGGGAACGTGCTGTTTTTTGATATCGTCGCTGAACATCGCAATGCCGACGTTAATCACGTTCAGCGGCTGGTTGAATAAGGTCGTCATTATGCTTTCTCCCCTTTGCAGACAAATTCGCGTGCCAGTAATCCGGTGTTGGTGCTGCTGCTGGCCCAGATGACGCCTGCGTCGGTCAGCAGCTGGCACTGCTGCGCCAGCGACTGCGGATCCTGGTCGGTGCCGAGCACGTAGCCGAGGATCTCCAGCGGACGGTTATCGGCCTTCGCGATGGCCTGCGCCTCTTTGATAGCGTCGATCATCACCCCGACCGGATCCTCGTGCGCGCCAAAGCCCAGCACGAAGTCCATCACAATTACCCCGACTTCCGGGTCGCGGGCTTCCTGCAGCAGGCGGCTGATGCGGTTGGTCGGGTCGATCATCGGGTGCGGCTTGCCGTTGGTAAAGTCGTCGTCGCCAAAATCGAGGAAGGTGTGGGCTTTACTGACGCTGATGTCGCTCAGGCGCTTAGCCGGATCCGGCTGGATGTTGCTGTAGACGTCGTCGAATTTCGCAAGCGCCGCGAACATCGCCTCGTCGCACAGGGTGCCGCCGCAGAACAGGCCGCGAATGTACTTCTGCTGCGGGGTCAGGCGGGCGCGCACCTCTTCAATCAACGGCCAGTTGAGAGGATGCAGATCGAGGGACTCTTTTTTGATGCCGGTGAGCAGGACCGCCTTCAGGGCCGCCTCTTTCGTGCCGCGTGCAAACTGCAGGCCGTCTTCATCGGCGGGCGGTTCGCTGCGGCCGAGGAAACATGCGATCACGGGCTTGCGGCAGGCGCGTGCTCGGGCCAGCACTTTCTCCGCCACCGCAGGGGCCGGCGGCTTGGAGATCAGCGCAATCACCTGGGTCGCGTCGTCCGCTTCCAGCATGTCGATGGCGTCGAGCATCATCAGGCCGCCGATTTTCTCGCTAAGATCGCGACCGCCGGTGCCGATCAGCTGCGACACGCCGCCACCGAATTCGTGAATGCGCACGCTCAGCTCCTGACTGCCGGTGCCGGAGGCGCCGACGATGCCAATCGCTCCGCGGCGCACCGCGTTGGCAAAGCACAATCCCGCGCCGTTGATAATGGCGGTACCGCAGTCCGGCCCCATCATCAGTAGCCCTTTCTGGTGCGCCAGCTGCTTCAGCGCCAGCTCGTCGTCGAGCGAAACGTTGTCGGAGAACAGCATCACGTTAAGATCGTTTTCCAGCGCCTGGCGCGCTTCGCGGGCAGCGAAGGTGCCGTTGACTGAAATCACCGCGAGGTTGCTCTCCGGGCGATGAGTTTTGGCGCTGGCAATCGTGGCGTAGCGCGCTTCATGGGTGCCGCCGCTCTCTTTACGCGTGAACAGCGCTTCGATGGCCGCCAGCGTTTCATCATTCGCCGCGTCGCCTTTAATGACGATCATCAGGTCGCCGTTTTTGGCTTCCGCTAATTCCGGCGTTAATAGCCCGAGGTTTTTTAATACGCCTTTGTTCATTTCCGTCGCCATCGCGACAAACGCCTGCTCGACGCCCGGTAATTTATTGGCTTTGGTGGAAACGGACATTAATGAGACGGAGTCAAAATATGTGTTCTTTTTTATGACGATTTTTGTGGGCATTATTTTCTCCTGAATGCGGATAAAAGGGGGCCGCCGTCGTGCAAAATGCACGTCGGTAAAAATGCTGTTTAAATTAACGGCCAGCCGGACGCGGCTGACCGAATGCGTTATGCGCCCGCCGCCAGCAGCAGGTCAGCTATTGCATCGAAGCCTTTTTCCCGCGCCAGCTCGAGCGGGGTTTTGCCGTATTTATCGGTCATGTGCGGGTTCGCGCCGTGATCCAACAGCAGCTTCACGATCTCCTGCTGCTTAGCGCCGCCGTCGTTGAGCACGATCGCTTCCAGCAGCGGCGTCCAGCCGACAAAATTGGTGTGGTTAACGTTGATATCGGTTTTTTCCAGCAGCTCGCGGACGATCTCCACGTGCCCTTTTTCACTGGCTGGCGTAATGCCCACGCCGCCAAAGCGCGTCAGGCGGTCAAGATCGGGATTTGCCGGAAGGACAAGGCGCAGCAGGGTGATATCGTTAGTCAGGCAGCTAATCAGGAAGGGGTTAAAGCAGGTCTGATCCTGTTTATCAATATCCGCCCCGGCGGCAATTAATAACGCCACGCAGTCATAATGCTTTTTCAGGCTGGCAATAATAACGGCGGTTCTTTTCTGGCGGTTGGTGGCGTTAATATCCACACCTTTCTCCAGACAGGCTTTTAGCGCATCGCTATTGCCCTCTTCTGCCGCCAGCAGAAATTCAGTAACGAG
This sequence comes from Enterobacter sp. UCD-UG_FMILLET, assembly GCF_000762975.1. Taxonomy (NCBI): domain Bacteria; kingdom Pseudomonadati; phylum Pseudomonadota; class Gammaproteobacteria; order Enterobacterales; family Enterobacteriaceae; genus Enterobacter; species Enterobacter sp. UCD-UG_FMILLET. Next base: position 366,959 of record NZ_JRJC01000006.1, on the reverse strand, counting down.
TTCGTTCGCAGACATATTCAGACTCCCGATGTTTTTATTTCTGTTGACCTGAGAATAGCAACAGCCTGGTGATAAAAGAATCCGCTTAAAAATGATTCATCGACAGTCAATTCATTGTTGAGGTAAATTCAATAAACCGGTCAAAACGTGCGTCTGTGCAACCTTTTTCTTATGTTTCCCCGCTTTTTATCGCTTCTGCCTGCATTATGCTTATGTCTGCCGAAGCCTTACTGCATGCGGCTTTCGACAAAGAGTCAGAACTGTGATCGGCTTCAAATGCGTTGTAACGACGCTGTTAAAATATGTTCAAAACTGATGGCTGGAGGGAGTGAGATATGAATTCCATCTTTACCGAGGAGAACCTGCTGGCCTTTACTACCGCCGCACGCTTCGGCAGCTTCAGCAAAGCCGCCGCCGAACTGGGGGTAACAACCTCCGCCATCAGCTACACCATTAAGCGCATGGAGACCGGGCTGGACGTGGTGCTGTTCGTCCGCAGCACGCGCAGCATCGAGCTGACCGAGTCCGGATTTTACTTTTATCGTAAGGCCACCGACCTTCTTAACGACTTTCACGCCATCAAGCGCGGGATTGACACCATTTCTCAGGGCATTGAGGCGCGGGTGCGCATCTGTATCAACCAGCTTTTGTATACCCCACGCCACACGGCGCGGCTGCTACAGGTGCTGAAAAAGCAGTTTCCCACCTGTCAGATCACCGTGACCACCGAGGTCTACAACGGCGTCTGGGACTCCATCATCAACAACCAGGCCAACATCGCGATTGGCGCGCCGGACACGCTGCTGGACGGCGGCGGGATTGATTACACCGAGATCGGCGCCATTCGCTGGGTGTTTGCCATCGCGCCGGAACACCCGCTGGCGTTCACCCCGGAGCCAATAGCGGAAAGCCAGCTGCGCCTGTATCCCAACATCATGGTGGAAGATACCGCGCATACCATTAACAAAAAGGTCGGCTGGCTGCTGCACGGACAGGAGGCGATTCTGGTCCCGGACTTTAACACCAAATGTCAGTGTCAGATCCTGGGCGAAGGGATTGGCTTTTTGCCGGAATACATGGCCCGCGAGGCGGTAGAAGCGGGGCTGCTGGTCACCCGACGGATTAATAACCCGCGTCAGGATTCGCGCATGCTGCTCGCCACGCAGCATGCCGCAACCGGCCAGGTCACGCGGTGGATCAAGCAGCAGTTTGGTCCTGCGGGGGTGCTGACCGATATCTATAGCGATTTACTGTGGCGCGCCTAGCTTTTGCTCTGTACCCAAAATGCGTGAATGAGGCCGGGGAAGTAGCCTAGCAGCGTCAGAAGAATGTTGATAATAAACGCCCAGCCAAACCCTTTGCCCAACAGCACGCCCAGCGGCGGTATAAGGATCGTAAAAACAATACGCCAAAATCCCATATAAACACTCCGTTCAGTCTAATCCATTGAAAATAATAAAGAGAACGCTGTAAGCATAGCCAGTTTATTCGTCTGTACCAGTTCCGGGCCTCGCGTTTACCCTCTTTTACGCTTTAGACGCTGGTTTAATGCATCGAATTAGTTTAGCATTTACTTAATTAAGTAAATGCTAAACTATTATGACCCAACTCGAACAGCTTCAGGCCAGCGCCGGGCAGGCCGCCACACTCTTAAAAGCGATGAGCAACCCCCGTCGGCTGCTGATCCTCTGCACCCTGTGCGGAGCGCCCGGCACCAGCGCGGGGGAGCTTGCGCGAGCAACGGGGCTTAGCGCGTCCGCTACGTCTCAGCATCTGGCGCGCATGCGTGAGGAAGGGCTTATCGACAGCACCCGCGACGCGCAGCGCATTCTCTATTCCATTAAAAACGATGCGGTACATCAGCTTATCAGCACCCTGAAAACCCTTTATTGCCCGTAAGGAGCCGCCATGTCACTTCCTCTTCTTTCACCGCGCCAGGCCAATGCCCGGGTCGCTGAAGGCGCAAAACTGATTGATATTCGTGATGCCGATGAGTACGCCCGCGAGCATATCCCCGTCGCGCGGTCCGTGCCGCTGGATACCTTACCCGGCGCACTTAACGCGCAGGCGGGCGATACGGTGATTTTTCACTGCCAGTCCGGCGCCCGGACGTCGGGGAATGCCGACCGCCTGGCTCAGGCCGCCGCACCCGCAGAGGCATTTATGGTCGAGGGGGGCATTCAGGGCTGGAAGCAGGACGGGCTGCCTACCGTCGAAGACAAGTCCCAGCCGCTGCCGCTGATGCGTCAGGTACAAATTGCCGCCGGGCTGTTGATACTCTGCGGCGTGGTGCTGGGCTATAGCGTCTCCAGCGGCTTTTTCCTGCTCAGCGGTTTTGTCGGAGCCGGGCTGCTGTTCGCCGGTGTGACGGGCTTTTGCGGCATGGCGCGACTGCTCAAGGTGATGCCATGGAACCGGCGTACCTCATAAGCAGTAATCGGTGAATTACGCTGTACCCGGCGTCATGCGTGGGCTAAGGTGAAGATCGCTAAAACGATGAGGAGGTAATATGTTTTCTGTCGGTGATTATGTGCAACCGCGTAAAGGCGGCCCGAAACTGAAAGTGCTCGAAGTGAACGGTGACAGCATTGTGGCGGTCCAGGCCAGCAATGAGCAAGGCGAGAAATATACGCTGAAAGCCGCCGATGTGGCGCCTTATACCGAAGAAGGCGATTTCGGCGTCTGCTGAACAATAAGCCGGGCGGCGTGTTCCGCCCGGCTCATCCGTTAGATCAGAAAATCATCCAGTGATTTACCGTCTGCCAGCGCGCTGGCGATAGGCTTCGGCGTGCGGCCCTGGCCGGTCCACGTTTTCTCTTCGCCGTTCTGGTCAATAAAGCGATATTTTGCTTCACGCGGCTTACGCTTTTTCGCTGGCTTACCCGCCTGCGCCAGTTCAGAACCCAGCAGGTCAGTCGGGGAAATACCATCGGCTTTCATCCGCTCCAGCAGAGCATTAATTTTTTCCTGCTGCTCAGCACGCTGCTGCTCTAATTCCGTCAGCTCGCTGCGTTTCTCTTCAGTAACGACCCTGACCTTTTCCAGCATTTCCTCAAGAACGTCCAGGGATAATTCACGCGCCATGGCGCGCAGGGTTCGGATATTATTAAGATTCTGTAACGTCAAAGACATATTATTTGGAAACCTTTTCTTTGGGGGATAAATAGATAAATCGCCGACAGAATAATTCATTTGAGTTGAAATATCTACCCAAGGGTCCGTACGGGCGTCGGTGTAAATATATTTAGAGCTCATTGTTAATAATAGCGCAAGGTGCTGGCAGGACACCGGTGAATCCAATCATCCCTATTAATATAAATGGCTAAGCTTAATCCAAATCACAGCATACTCACCCGCCATCAGGTGTAAATGCCTGCTTCTCGCCACCTATAAAATCAAGTTATTGATTTTAATATAAAAATTATCAATCGAGACAGATTATAACGATCGGAACAAAAAACGAACAACTTTAGAGAATTTTGTGGACAAAAGGCGATTAAATAAAAATTAATCACTAGTTGTTAGTTCAAACTCAGAGATATACGCTATACACGTCAAACAAACCAACCTAAAGCACTAACCGCTGAAGGAAAATCGTTTCTTTTGTGTTCTTCTCAAGGAGTTCAGACATGTTCTCGCCGCAATCTCGCCTGCGCCACGCGGTGGCGGATACTTTCGCGATGGTTGTTTACTGTTCCGTCGTGAACATGCTGATCGAAATATTCCTCTCCGGAATGTCCTTCGAGCAGTCGCTTTCTTCTCGTCTGGTGGCGATCCCGGTCAATATTATTATTGCATGGCCTTACGGTTTATACCGCGATGCGGTAATGCGTTTCGCGCGTCGTATCAGTCCTGCAGGCTGGGTGAAAAACCTCGCAGACGTTCTGGCGTATGTGACGTTCCAGTCACCGGTTTACGTGGCCATTCTCCTGACAGTCGGTGCAGACTGGCACCAGATCGCTGCGGCGGTGAGTTCGAATATTGTCATTTCGATGTTGATGGGAGCCGTTTACGGCTATTTCCTCGACTACTGCCGCCGTCTGTTTAAGGTCAGCCAGTACAGCCAGGCAAAAGCGTGATGTGAAGCGACTGGCGCACGCCAGTCGCGGATTTACTGTACGTCGCCAAACAGTCCCTTCAAAAATCGCTCCAGCGCCATACGCGAACTGAAACCGTGCGGAATACCATAATGCTCGTGCCGTTCACCGCCTAAATAGAGCGGAAATTGCTGATAATGATCGCAGGTTTTAATATCCGAGGCAGGCTCAGCAAATGACAGACTTCTGTCTTTCAGCGTCGGGTGAATAATGAGAGCGGTGCGTCCCATTCTTGCTTCGCGATTAACATAAACATAATTCTCGCCGCGGCGATATCCATACGCTTTTGGCGTCACCTCATCCATGGTGAATCCCTCTTTTTCAAGAACGCGTGCCACCTCGTCAGGTCGTAAATACATATCTTTTCCTCGTTATCTTTTCCTGCCCGGCAACCTTACAGTATTCAGCAATAGCAGGGCTTTCAGAATAGTCCATAAACTGCCGGATAACGCGTGATGCGCTTCAGATATTAAATTTCTGAACTAAACTGAACGGGAACACAAAATTACGGAGGATCGTATGTTTAACAGACCGAACCGAAACGATATTAATGACGACGCTCAGGATATTCGTAATGATGTCAGCCAATTAGCGGACACGCTGGAAGAGGTGCTGAAGTCCTGGGGAAGTGACGCGAAGGACGAAGCGGATGCCGCAAAGCGTAAGGCTCAGTCTCTGCTCCGTGAAACTCGCGCCCGCATGAACGGACGTTCACGCGCCACGCAGGCAGCCTGCGATATGGCAAGCTGTGCTACGACCTTCGTGCGTGAAAAACCGCTATGTACTCTGGGAACCGTCGCGGCGGTCGGCATCTTCGTCGGTGCCCTGCTCAGCCTGCGTAAATAAGCCCGCGTTTTCTGCCCCGGCAGCCTCAGGCGCCGGGGCTTTTTTATGCCCGTTAGCCTGAAAAACCCGTACAGCCTGCCCTGCCCCGCTGTGCTCATCACAGGGGCGATATCAATCTAAATTTCCCATATCTTGTATGGTTGAAACTTAAGACAACTACATCTAGTATTCCTTTTAGCAAGATACATACAACCCGACGCGATGATTCGCGCCGTACTCTCATTTTAAATGGAAATACGAATCATGAGCATTATTATTTACACTCGTAACAATTGTGTTCAGTGCCACGCGACCAAACGGGCGATGGAAAGCCGCGGCGTGGCGTTTGAGACGGTGAATATTGACCAGCAGCCCGAGGCCGCCGATACCCTTCGCGCGCAGGGTTTCCGTCAGCTTCCGGTGGTGGTGGCCGGGGAGACCAGCTGGTCTGGCTTCCGCCCGGACATGATCAACCGCATCGCCGCGCAGGCCGTACGGGCATGAGCAGACTGGTGTTCTTCTCCAGCAGCTCGGAAAACACGCTCCGTTTTATTGAGCGCGTCGGGCTGCCTGCGGTGCGCATTCCGCTGAACGAGCGGGAGCGGATCCGGGTAGAGGAGCCTTACATTCTGGTGGTGCCCAGCTATGGCGGAGGCGGTACAGCAGGAGCCGTGCCTCGTCAGGTGATCCGCTTTCTGAACGATCCTCATAACCGCGGGCTCATCCGCGGCGTTATCGCAGCGGGGAATCGCAATTTCGGCGATGCCTTTGGCCGCGCCGGGGATGTCATTTCTCAAAAATGCGGCGTGCCGTATCTCTATCGTTTTGAGCTGATGGGGACACAGCAGGACGTCGAAAACGTGCGTAAAGGAGTGAACGAATTTTGGCAACGACAACCGCAGAACGGGTGATTCAGGCGACGCCGGATTACCACGCATTAAACGCGATGCTTAACCTCTACGATCGGGAGGGGCGCATCCAGTTCGATAAAGATCGTGAGGCGGTGGACGCCTTTTTTGCCGCCCACGTGCGGCCCAACAGCGTGATCTTTGCGAGCCAGCATGAACGTCTCGACTATCTGGTTAACGAGGGCTACTACGACGCGCGCACGCTCACCCGCTACGACCGCGCCTTTGTGGTGAAGCTGTTTGATCGCGCCCACGCCAGCGGCTTTCGTTTCCAGACCTTCCTCGGCGCATGGAAGTACTACACCAGCTACACCCTGAAGACTTTTGACGGTAAACGCTACTTAGAAAGCTTTGAAGATCGCGTGGCAATGGTGGCGCTGACCCTGGCGCAGGGTGATGAAGCGCTGGCGGAGCGGCTCACCGACGAGATCCTCTCCGGACGCTTCCAGCCCGCCACGCCGACCTTCCTCAACTGCGGCAAAGCCCAGCGCGGCGAGCTGGTTTCCTGCTTCCTGCTGCGTATCGAAGACAACATGGAGTCGATTGGCCGCGCGGTGAACTCGGCGCTACAGCTTTCCAAACGCGGCGGCGGCGTGGCGTTTCTGCTCTCGAACCTGCGTGAAGCGGGCGCGCCGATCAAGCGCATCGAAAACCAGTCCTCCGGGGTGATCCCGGTGATGAAGATGCTGGAAGATGCGTTCTCCTATGCCAACCAGCTTGGCGCGCGTCAGGGCGCGGGCGCGGTTTATCTGCACGCGCATCACCCGGATATTCTGCGTTTTCTCGATACCAAGCGCGAAAACGCCGACGAAAAAATTCGCATCAAAACCCTGTCGCTCGGCGTGGTGATCCCGGATATCACCTTTAAGCTCGCCAAAGAGAATGACGAGATGGCGCTTTTCTCGCCGTATGATGTTGAGCGAATCTACGGCAAAGCCTTTGGCGACGTGGCCATCAGCGAGCTGTACGACGAGCTGCTGGCCGACGATCGCATCCGCAAAAAAACTATCAACGCCCGCGATTTCTTCCAGACGCTTGCGGAGATCCAGTTTGAGTCCGGCTATCCGTACATCATGTACGAGGACACGGTGAACCGCGCAAACCCGATTGCCGGGCGTATCAACATGAGCAACCTGTGCTCGGAGATTTTGCAGGTCAACAGCGCGTCAACCTACGATGAGAACCTGGACTACGCGGACATCGGCAAGGATATCTCCTGCAACCTCGGGTCGCTGAATATTGCCCACACCATGGATTCCCCCGACTTTGGCCGCACGGTGGAGACCGCCATTCGCGGGCTGACGGCGGTATCGGACATGAGCCACATCCGCAGCGTGCCGTCTATTGAAGCGGGTAACGCCGCGTCGCACGCCATCGGTCTGGGGCAGATGAACCTGCACGGCTATCTGGCGCGCGAAGGCATCGCCTACGGCAGTCCGGAAGGGCTGGATTTCACCAACCTCTATTTTTACACCATTACCTGGCACGCGCTGCACACCTCGATGATGCTGGCGCGCGAGCGCAGCCAGCGGTTCGCGGGCTTTGAGCAGTCCCGCTACGCCAGCGGGGAATATTTCAGCCAGTACCTCGAGGGCGACTGGCAGCCGAAAACCGAAAAAGTGCGCGAACTGTTTGCCCGCGCGGGGATTACCCTGCCGACGCGCGAGATGTGGCAGCAATTGCGTGATGACGTGATGCGCTACGGCATTTATAACCAGAACCTGCAGGCGGTACCGCCGACCGGATCGATTTCCTACATCAACCACGCCACGTCGAGCATTCACCCGATCGTGTCGAAAATTGAAATTCGCAAAGAAGGCAAAACCGGGCGCGTTTACTACCCTGCCCCGTTTATGACCAATGAGAACCTGGCGCTGTATCAGGACGCGTATGAGATCGGCCCGGAGAAAATCATCGATACCTACGCGGAGGCGACAAAACATGTGGATCAGGGGCTGTCGCTGACGCTGTTTTTCCCGGACACCGCCACCACGCGGGATATCAACAGGGCGCAGATCTACGCCTGGAAGAAAGGCATCAAAACGCTCTACTACATTCGCCTGCGCCAGCTTGCGCTGGAAGGCACCGAAATTGAAGGCTGCGTGTCCTGCGCGCTGTAAGGAGAAAGGATGAAACTGTCACGCGTGAGTGCCGTTAACTGGAACAAAATCCAGGACGATAAAGACCTGGAGGTATGGAACCGCCTGACCAGCAACTTCTGGCTGCCGGAAAAGGTTCCGCTCTCCAACGATATTCCGGCCTGGCAAACGCTGAGCCACGCCGAACAGCAGCTGACGATCCGCGTCTTTACCGGCCTGACGCTGCTGGACACCATTCAGAATACCGTGGGAGCGCCCGCGCTGATGAGCGATGCGCTGACGCCGCACGAAGAGGCGGTGATGTCAAACATCAGCTTTATGGAGGCGGTGCACGCCCGCTCCTACAGTTCGATTTTTTCGACGCTCTGCCAGACCAAAGACGTGGACGCAGCCTACGCCTGGAGTGAAGAGAGTGAGTCATTACAGAGAAAGGCGGAGCTTGTTCTGGAATATTACCGGGCCGACGAGCCGCTGAAGAAAAAGATCGCCAGCGTATTCCTGGAATCCTTCCTCTTCTATTCCGGCTTCTGGCTGCCCATGTACTGGTCGAGCCGGGGCAAGCTCACCAACACCGCCGATTTGATTCGGCTCATCATTCGTGATGAAGCGGTGCACGGGTATTATATCGGCTATAAGTATCAGAAAGGGCTGGAGAAAGTCAGCGAGGCAAAGCGCGAGGAGCTTAAAGGCTTTGCGCTCGATTTGCTGATGGATCTGTACGACAACGAGCTGAGCTATACGGAGGAACTCTACGCCGGCACCGGCTGGGAGGAGGACGTGAAGGCCTTCCTCTGCTACAACGCCAACAAGGCGCTGATGAACCTGGGTTACGACGCGCTGTTCCCGCCGGAGATGGCGGAGGTGAACCCGGCTATTCTGGCTGCGCTGTCGCCCAATGCCGACGAAAACCACGATTTCTTCTCGGGATCTGGCTCATCGTACGTGATGGGCAAAGCGGTGGAAACCGAGGATGAAGACTGGGATTTTTAATGAACGCTAACGTTCGTTAATTTAATATAAACCCAACAACTCCCTCTCTAATATTTACAAAACAACTACACTGTAATTTCCACGTCATATTCGCCTGAATCATTCCGATTCAGGTGAAATTTCCCGATGCAGCAGCAAAAAATTGAGAAAAATTCAAACCGCCCTCAGCCCTTTATTCATGGGAAATTCAGCCGTTTCGCTTGCATGAAAATTCCGCCCTTAGCCCGACACAGGGTTGTCTCAGATTCTCAGTATGTTAGGGTTATGCCCGTTAACAATTTACCATGGTAATCATATCGGCATAAACAAATAACAGGACACTCTCTATTGCATGGCAATTAAATTAGAAGTGAAAAATCTTTATAAAGTATTTGGCGAGCACCCGCAGCGCGCATTCAAATATATTGAGAAAGGCCTTACGAAAGAGCAAATTCTGGAAAAAACCGGGCTATCACTTGGCGTTAAAGACGCCAGTCTGGCCATTGAAGAAGGCGAGATTTTTGTCATCATGGGGTTATCCGGTTCGGGTAAATCCACTATGGTTCGCCTTCTCAATCGCCTGATTGAACCCACCCGCGGACAGGTGCTGATTGACGGCGTGGATATCGCCAGAATATCAGACGCAGAGCTTCGCGAGGTGCGCAGAAAGAAGATTGCAATGGTGTTCCAGTCATTCGCGCTGATGCCGCACATGACGGTGCTGGATAATACTGCTTTCGGCATGGAATTAGCCGGCACGTCGGCTCAGGAACGTCAGGAAAAAGCCCTTGATGCACTGCGTCAGGTCGGGCTGGAAAATTATGCGCATGCGTACCCGGATGAACTTTCCGGCGGTATGCGTCAGCGCGTAGGATTAGCCCGTGCATTAGCCATTAATCCAGACATATTATTAATGGATGAAGCCTTCTCCGCCCTCGATCCTTTAATTCGCACCGAGATGCAGGATGAGCTGGTAAAATTACAGGCTAAACATCAGCGAACGATTGTCTTTATTTCCCACGATCTGGATGAAGCCATGCGTATTGGTGACCGTATTGCCATTATGCAAAACGGTGAAGTGGTGCAGGTCGGCACGCCGGATGAAATTCTCAATAACCCGGCGAACGATTATGTGCGCACCTTCTTCCGCGGCGTGGATATTAGCCAGGTCTTTAGCGCCAAAGATATTGCCCGTCGAACGCCAAACGGCATTATCCGTAAAACGCCAGGCTTCGGCCCGCGCTCCGCGCTGAAGCTGCTGCAGGACGAAGACCGTGAATACGGCTATCTGGTTGAACGCGGCAATAAATTTGTTGGCGTTGTCTCCATCGACTCCCTGAAAACGGCTCTGACTGAGAACCAGGGAATCGATGCGGCGTTAATTGACGCTCCGCTTGCCGTGGACGCCGAAACGCCGCTCAGCGAGTTGCTCTCTCACGTGGGCCAGGCGCCTTGCGCCGTGCCGGTCGTGGGTGAGGAACAACAGTACGTCGGCATCATCTCAAAACGGATGCTGCTGCAGGCTTTAGATCGCGAGGAGGCAAACAATGACCGATCAATCTAACCCGTGGGGCACCACTGAAGCAGCGGACAGCGCTGCGCAATCTGCCGACGCCTGGGGTTCCGCGCCAGCGCCGACCGATGGCGGCGGTGCGGCAGACTGGCTCAACAGCGCACCCGCGCCTGCGCCAGAACACTTCAATATCATGGATCCGTTCCACAAAACGCTGATCCCGTTGGACAGCTGGGTCACGGAGGGGATCGACTGGGTGGTCACCCACTTCCGTCCGGTCTTCCAGGGGATCCGCGTCCCGGTGGATTACATCCTGAACGGCTTCCAGCAGCTGATGCTGGGCATGCCGGCGCCGGTGGCGATTATCCTGTTCTCCCTGATCGCCTGGCAGTTCGGTAGCGCGGGCATGGGGGTCGCCACGCTGATTTCGCTGATAGCCATCGGCGCGATTGGCGCCTGGTCGCAGGCGATGATCACCCTGGCGCTGGTGCTGACCGCTCTGCTCTTCTGCATTGTCATCGGCCTGCCGATGGGGATCTGGCTGGCGCGCAGCCCGCGAGCGGCGAAGATTATTCGTCCGCTGCTGGATGCAATGCAGACCACCCCGGCGTTCGTCTATCTGGTGCCTATCGTGATGCTGTTCGGCATCGGCAACGTGCCGGGCGTGGTGGTCACCATTATCTTCGCCCTGCCGCCGATTATTCGTCTGACCATTCTGGGGATTAACCAGGTGCCTGCGGACCTGATCGAAGCGTCACGCTCGTTCGGTGCCAGCCCGCGCCAGATGCTGTTTAAGGTTCAGCTTCCTCTGGCGATGCCGACCATCATGGCGGGCGTTAACCAGACGCTGATGCTGGCCCTGTCGATGGTGGTGATTGCCTCGATGATCGCCGTTGGCGGTCTGGGCCAGATGGTGCTGCGCGGCATTGGCCGTCTCGACATGGGGCTGGCCACCGTCGGCGGCGTCGGCATTGTGATCCTCGCCATTATTCTTGACCGCCTGACCCAGGCCGTCGGTCGTGATTCACGCAGTCGCGGCAACCGTCGCTGGTATACCACCGGCCCTGTCGGGTTACTCACCCGCCCTTTCACGAAGTCAAAATAAGGAACAACGATGCGACATAACGTACTTTTTGCCACAGCGTTTGCCACCCTTGTCTCCACCAGCGCGTTTGCGGCTGACCTGCCTGGCAAAGGCATTACCGTACAGCCGGTGCAGAGCACCATTTCGGAAGAGAGCTTCCAGACGCTGATCGTCAGCCGCGCGCTGGAGAAGCTGGGCTATACGGTTAACACCCCGAGCGAAGTGGATTACAACGTGGGCTACACCTCGATTGCCTCCGGCGACGCCACCTTTACCGCCGTCAACTGGCAGCCGCTGCACGACGACATGTATGCCGCCGCCGGTGGCGACAAGAAATTCTATCGCGAAGGCACCTTCGTGACGGGTGCGGCGCAGGGGTATCTGATCGACAAAAAAACTGCCGATAAGTACCACATAACCAACATTGAACAGCTGAAAGATCCGAAGATCGCCAAACTGTTCGACACCAACGGTGACGGCAAGGCCGACATGATGGGCTGCTCGCCGGGCTGGGGCTGTGAAGCGGTGATTAACCACCAGAACAAAGCGTTCGATCTGGCGAAAACGGTCGACGTGAGTCACGGCAACTATTCAGCGATGATGGCCGACACCATTGCCCGCTTCAAAGAGGGTAAACCGGTGATCTACTACACCTGGACGCCATACTGGGTGAGCGACGTGCTAAAGCCGGGCAAAGACGTGGTGTGGCTGCAGGTGCCGTTCTCCTCCCTTCCGGGCGAGCAGAAGGATATCGACACCAAACTGCCGAACGGCATGAACTACGGCTTCCCGGTGAACACCATGCATATCGTGGCCAACAAAGCCTGGGCGGAGAAAAACCCGGCGGCGGCGAAGCTGTTCTCGGTAATGAAGCTGCCGCTGGCGGACATCAATGCCCAGAACGCGATGATGCATGCGGGCAAATCGTCTGAAGCGGATGTGAAAGGCCACGTGGACGGCTGGATCAAAGCCCACCAGCAGCAGTTCGACGGCTGGGTGAAAGAGGCGCTTGAAGCGCAGAAGTAAAGGACTTAGCCCTCTCCCCGTGGGAGAGGGCTAGGATGAGGGGATCAACCGCACCCAACCTAAACCGCACAATACATCACCCAACAATCCCCCAACTTTCACAATCATTAGCTATTATGGTTTCCGGAAAAATAATCACTCAACTAACGATTCCTGAAACTAATGACAAAAACAACTCAAGGGCTTAGCCCCGCACTCATCCTTTTAATGTCCGTGGCAACGGGTCTGGCAGTCGCCAGCAACTATTACGCGCAGCCTCTTCTCGACACCATCGCCCGCGCGTTCAATCTCTCCGCCAGCTCCGCAGGCTTTATCGTCACCGCTGCACAGCTGGGCTATGCCGCCGGGCTGCTGTTCCTGGTGCCGCTCGGCGATATGTTTGAACGCCGAATGCTGATTGTCTCCATGACCCTGCTGGCCGCCGGTGGGATGCTGATCACCGCCAGCAGCCAGTCGCTGACGATGATGATCGTCGGAACCGCGCTAACGGGGCTGTTCTCCGTGGTGGCGCAAATCCTGGTCCCGCTCGCCGCGACCCTCGCCTCTCCGGAAAAACGCGGCAAGGTGGTGGGCACCATCATGAGCGGCCTGCTGCTGGGGATTTTGCTGGCGCGAACCGTTGCAGGGCTGCTGGCAAGCCTCGGCGGCTGGCGCACCGTATACTGGGTGGCGAGCGTGCTGATGGTCGTCATGGCGCTGGCGCTGTGGCGCGGGCTGCCAAAAGTGAAGCAGGAAAACCACCTGAACTATCCTCAGCTGCTGGCCTCCGTTTTCAGCCTGTTCACCCAAGACAAGCTTCTGCGCACCCGCGCCCTGCTGGGCTGTTTCACCTTCGCTAACTTCAGCATCCTGTGGACGTCGATGGCGTTTCTGCTGGCCGCGCCGCCGTTCAATTATTCCGAAGGGGTGATTGGCCTGTTCGGCCTGGCCGGCGCCGCAGGCGCGCTGGGCGCACGTCCCGCAGGCGGGCTGGCCGACAAGGGCAAATCCCACCTGACCACCTCCGCAGGGCTGGTTTTACTTCTGCTCTCCTGGGCGGCGATCTGGTACGGACACATCTCGGTGCTGGCGCTGATTGTCGGTATCCTGGTACTCGATCTCACCGTTCAGGGCGTTCACATCACCAATCAGACCGTCATCTATCGCGTGAAGCCAGAGGCGCGTAACCGCCTGACGGCCGGATACATGACCAGCTACTTCATCGGCGGCGCGGCGGGTTCGCTCATTTCAGCGTCGGCGTGGCAGCATGCGGGCTGGTCGGGGGTATGCGCGATAGGGGCCATCGTCGCAACCCTCAACCTGCTAGTATGGTGGCGCGGTTATCACCGTCAGGATGCAATTAACTAACATTTACATTGAGTTGGCCTCTTAGGGTGTTAAGAGGCCCTTCACTCTGTTAATGTAAATGTAATCATTTATCCCAGAAATTTTAATGTGGGTGACATATTTACAATCGGCATGAATAGTTCAGACCCCCGTCCTCACATCCTCTCTCCAGCGGGTTCACACCCTACGCTTTCTGTGCTCACCGGGTCACGGACTTACCCGGCGCTTTCTGACGGTGACATAAATTTGGCGGATATAACCGCACAAATAATTCATTTACATTATTTGTCACTATCGTTACTATATCGGCTGTAATTAATGAGGTTATGCCCAAATGGATAGTTCGTTTACGCCCATTGAACAAATGCTTAAATTCCGCGCCAGTCGCCATGAGGACTTCCCGTATCAGGAAATCCTGCTGACTCGCCTGTGCATGCACATGCAGGGTAAGCTACTGGAAAACCGTAATAAAATGCTGAAAGCTCAAGGGATTAACGAGACGTTGTTTATGGCGTTGATTACGCTGGAGTCTCAGGAAAATCACAGCATTCAGCCTTCCGAACTGAGCTGCGCGCTGGGCTCCTCCCGTACCAATGCGACCCGTATTGCCGATGAACTCGAAAAGCGCGGCTGGATTGAGCGCCGTGAAAGCGACAACGATCGCCGCTGCCTGCATCTGCAACTGACCGATAAAGGTCACCAGTTCCTGCGCGAGGTGCTGCCACCTCAGCACAATTGCCTGCACAAACTCTGGTCTGCCCTCAGCACCGCCGAGCGCGACCAGCTTGAGCACATCACTCGCAAGCTGCTCACCCGTCTGGACCAGATGGATGAAGACGGCGCCGTTCTTGAGGCGCTGCGCTAACGCGACGACACGCTCACCATTCCAGATTCATAAGAAAACCGACAGGCCAGCACGTCACAGTGCTGGCCTTTCTGACAACAGGTCGGCTCAGCCGATGTGAAAATAAGAAGATCGTGGAGAACAACAATGAGCGCAAATGCGGAGAGCACTACCCCGCAGCAACCGGCCAACAAGAAAGGCAAACGTAAGAGCGCCCTTCTTCTGTTGACCTTGCTCTTTATCATTATTGCCGTGGCATATGGGATCTATTGGTTTTTAGTACTGCGTCATGCTGAAGAGACTGACGATGCGTACGTGGCAGGGAACCAGGTACAAATTATGGCGCAGGTGTCGGGCAGCGTGACGAAAGTCTGGGCTGACAATACCGACTTTGTGCAAAAAGGCGATGTGTTGGTAACCCTCGATCCAACCGACGCCCAGCAGGCGTTTGAAAAAGCACAGACCGCGCTGGCCTCCAGCGTCCGTCAGACCCGCCAGCTGATGATCAACAGCAAGCAGCTGCAGGCCAACATCGACGTGCAGAAAACGGCGCTGGCGCAGGCGCAGAGCGACCTGAACCGCCGTGTTCCGCTCGGCACCGCCAACCTGATTGGCCGTGAAGAGCTGCAGCACGCCCGCGATGCCGTTGCCAGCGCTCAGGCACAGCTGGACGTGGCCATTCAACAGTACAACGCCAACCAGGCGATGGTGCTGGGCACCAGTCTGGAAAATCAGCCTGCCGTACAGCAGGCGGCGACCGAAGTGCGCAACGCGTGGCTTGCCCTGCAGCGTACCAAAATCGTCAGCCCGATGACCGGCTATGTCTCCCGTCGTTCCGTCCAGCCAGGGGCGCAGATTAGCCCAACCACGCCGCTGATGGCGGTCGTGCCGGCGGACAACCTGTGGGTAGACGCCAACTTTAAAGAGACGCAGCTTGCCCATATGCGTATCGGCCAGAGCGCGACGGTTGTCAGCGACATCTATGGCGATGAGGTGAAGTACACCGGTAAAGTGGTCGGTCTGGACATGGGGACCGGCAGCGCCTTCTCCCTGCTGCCAGCGCAAAACGCCACCGGTAACTGGATCAAAGTGGTTCAGCGTCTGCCCGTGCGTATTGAGCTGGATGCCAAACAGCTGGCGGATCACCCGCTGCGTATCGGCCTCTCAACGCTTGTGACGGTCGACACCGCCAACCGCGACGGTCAGATCCTGGCAAGCCAGGTGCGAAGCAGCCCGGCTTATGAAAGTAACGCCCGTGAAATTAGCCTCGATCCGGTCAACAAGCTGATCGATGACATCGTGAAGGCAAACGCCGGTTAATCCGAAGGTGAGCGTTATGCAACAGCAAAAGCCGCAAAAACCGCTGGAAGGCGCGCAGCTGGTCATCATGACCATCGCGCTGTCGCTGGCGACATTCATGCAGGTGCTGGACTCCACCATCGCAAACGTGGCGATCCCGACCATCGCCGGTAACCTTGGCTCGTCGCTGAGCCAGGGAACCTGGGTCATTACCTCGTTTGGGGTGGCAAACGCCATCTCCATTCCGATTACCGGCTGGCTGGCAAAGCGCGTCGGTGAAGTGAAGCTGTTCCTCTGGTCGACGGTATTGTTCGTTCTTGCCTCCTGGGCGTGCGGCATGTCCAGCAGCCTGACGATGCTGATTTTCTTCCGCGTCATTCAGGGGATTGTGGCCGGGCCGCTGATCCCGCTGTCGCAGAGCTTACTGCTGAACAACTACCCGCCCGCCAAGCGCTCGATTGCGCTGGCGCTGTGGTCAATGACCGTAATTGTCGCGCCGATTTGCGGGCCTATCTTAGGCGGCTATATCAGCGACAACTATCACTGGGGCTGGATCTTCTTCATCAACGTACCGATTGGCGCCATCGTGGTAATGCTGACGCTCCAGTCGCTGCGCGGCAGAGAAACCCGGACGGAACAGCGGCGTATCGACGCCATTGGTCTGGCACTGCTGGTTGTCGGCATCGGTAGCCTGCAGGTCATGCTCGACCAGGGCAAAGAGCTGGACTGGTTCAACTCCCGGGAGATCATCATCCTGACGATTGTCGCGGTGGTGTCGCTGAGCTTCCTGATTGTCTGGGAGCTAACGGACGATAACCCGATAGTCGACCTGTCGCTGTTTAAGTCGCGAAACTTTACCATAGGCTGTCTGTGTATCAGCCTCGCCTACATGCTCTACTTCGGCGCGATTGTACTGCTGCCGCAGCTGTTGCAGGAGGTATACGGCTACACCGCAACCTGGGCAGGTTTAGCCTCAGCGCCGGTTGGATTGATTCCGGTTCTGCTGTCGCCGATTATTGGCCGCTTCGCCCACAAGCTCGACATGCGCAAACTGGTGACGTTCAGCTTTATCATGTATGCCGTTTGCTTTTACTGGCGCGCGTATACGTTCGAACCGGGAATGGACTTTGGCGCGTCCGCGTGGCCGCAGTTTATTCAGGGCTTTGCCGTGGCGTGTTTCTTTATGCCACTGACCACCATCACGCTTTCCGGTTTACCGCCTGAGCGCATGGCGGCCGCATCGAGCCTGTCGAACTTTACGCGAACGCTGGCGGGCTCGATTGGTACGTCGATCACCACCACCCTGTGGACGAACCGTGAATCGATGCACCATGCCCAGCTGACCGAAGCGGTGAACCCGTTCAACCCTAACTCCCGGGAGACGTACAATCAGCTTCAGGGAATGGGTATGACGGAACAGCAGGCGTCCGGCTGGATCGCCCAGCAGATCACCAACCAGGGTCTGATTATCTCGGCCAACGAGATTTTCTGGATATCGGCGGGGATCTTTATCGTCCTGCTGGGGCTGGTGTGGTTTGCTAAACCACCGTTTGGTGCCGGTAGCGGCGGCGGTGGCGCGCACTAATTCGCGTTGTCCAGAACGCGACAGCGATTGTCAGTTTCGATAAAGCAGCGCTCCTGAAATCCATTCACGATGGTGAAAAGACAACAGGAGCGCATCATGCTGAACACACCCGCCGACAAGTACCAACCCTATCCAACCCTTTCCCTGCCCGACCGCCGCTGGCCGGAGCAACGCATTACCCGCGCGCCGCGCTGGCTCTCAACCGACTTACGCGACGGCAACCAGGCCCTTGCCGAGCCGATGGACAGCACCCGCAAGCTGCAGTTCTGGGATCTGCTGCTGGGCTGCGGATTCAAAGAAATTGAGGTGGCTTTCCCATCCGCCTCGCAGACGGACTTCAACTTTGTTCGCCAGCTGATTGAAGAGAACCGCATCCCGGATGACGTGACGATTCAGGTGTTAACCCAGGCGCGGGAAGATCTCATCCATCGCACTTTCCAATCCCTGCGCGGCGCGAAACAGGCCACCGTCCATCTGTATAACGCCACCGCCCCGCTGTTCCGCCGCCTGGTATTCGGCATGGAAAAAGCGCAAATCGTCGAGCTGGCGACGCGATCCACGCGGCTTATTCGTCAGCTGTGTGAAGAGAACCCGGACACCCGCTGGCAGTATGAGTATTCCCCGGAGACCTTCTGCTTTACCGAGCCGGAGTTTGCGCTGGAGATCTGTGAAGCCGTGGCGGAGATCTGGCAGCCGTGCGACGAACGGCCCATGGTGATCAACTTACCGGCCACCGTCGAAGTGAGCACGCCGAACGTCTATGCCGACCAGATCGAGTATTTCTGTCGTCACTTCAGCCGCCGCCGGGATGTCTGCATTAGCATGCATCCGCATAACGACCGCGGTACCGGCGTCGCCAGCGCCGAGCTGGCCGTGATGGCGGGGGCTGATCGCGTGGAGGGCTGTCTGTTTGGTAACGGCGAGCGCACGGGCAACGTCTGCCTGGTGACGCTGGCGATGAACCTCTACAGCCAGGGCATCAGCCCGAATCTCGACTTTAGCGATATGAACCGGATCGTGGAAGTGGTGGAAGCCTGCAACCAGCTGCCGGTGCATCCGCGCCACCCGTGGGCCGGACGACTGGCCTATACCGCCTTCTCAGGCTCGCATCAGGACGCGATCAAAAAAGGCTTTGATGCCCGCAGGCCTGGCGATCGCTGGGAGATGCCGTATCTGCCCGTCGATCCGCAGGATATCGGCTGTACCTACGAAGCGGTGATCCGCGTAAACAGCCAGTCAGGGAAAAGCGGTAGCGCGTGGCTGATTGAGCAGAATCATGGCCTGAAACTGCCCCGCGCCCTGCAGCAGGATTTCAGCCAGCACGTGCAGCAGGAAACCGATCGCCACGGAAAAGAGATGACGCAAAATGCGCTGTGGCAGCTGTTCCGCACCCGCTACGGCCTGGTCGCCACGCCGCAGTTTGCGCTGCAATCCTACCGCAGCGACAGCCAGCAGGACGGCCAGCTGCGTTTGACGGCAAGCGTCGCTACGCAGGGGGGAACGCGTCAGCTGGAAGGTCAGGGTAACGGTCTGCTCTCCGCCGCCGCTCAGGGCTTAAGCCGCTGGGTCAACGCCCCGTTCGTGATTAAGGATTATCACGAGCATACGTTAGGCGAACGCAGCGACAGCCGCTCGGTGGCCTACATCTGCTGCCTGTTCCAGGACGGCAGCAGCCGCTGGGGCGTAGGCATTGACAGCGACGTGGCGCGCGCGTCGCTTCAGGCGCTTTTAAACGCCGTCAGTCGTTCTTAAAATAATCGCTGGGGGAGACGCCCATCACCCGGCGGAACATCGCCGTAAAGGCGCTGTGGCTGCCGTAACCCAGATCCAGTGCCACGCGCAGTACCGGCTGGCCCTGCGCCAGCCGCACTAAGGCTTCCAGCAGGCGCGCCCGTCTCAGCCACTCGCCGTAGCTTAATCCCGTCTGCTGCTGAAAATGGCGGTTCAGGGTTCGCTCGCTCATGTTCATCATGCTCGCGGCCTGCGCGCCGCTCCAGCTCTCCCCCGCGTTTTGCCGGATTAGCAGACACAGGTGACGTAACGCCTCGCTTTCCGGCTCCGGCAGATGAAACGGCAGCACCGGCATAGTGCGGATTTCATCGAGAATGAGTTCATAGACGCGTTCATCCCGGCTGCCGGGCGAGTACGATTCAGGTAAAGCAAGAGAGACGAGGATCAGCTCGCGCAACAGCGCCGCGATCTGCACGATCTGGCAGGTGGCCGGGAGATCGGCTCGCGCCAGCGGATCGATGAACAGCGTTCGCGCCGCCACGTTGCCGGTGATGCGAAGCGAGTGGCGAGTACCCGCCGGCAGCCAGACGCCGCGGCCAGGAGGAACCACCCAGTAGCCCGAGACGGTATCTACCCGTACCACGCCGCTCAGGATGTGCAGCAACTGCGCGCAGTCGTGCTCATGCCACGGCTCGCTGTCACCATGAACGTAATCATGGGCAAACGGAACAAGAGGACGATGGGTAAAGGAGAAAGTCGACGTTGTGGTCATGGGGTTAAACAACCCTCACCCTACCCTCTCCCGGTGGGAGAGGGAAAAGGTGCACTAGATGTGCAGTTCCTGCAGCTTTTCTTTTGGCAGGGCCAGCTCTTCGTTGCTGTTCACGCGAACGTCACGCTCGATGATGTGGCGCGCGATGTCCTGCGCTTCTTCCAGAGAGTGCATCTGGTAAGTACCGCACTGGTAAACGTTCAGCTCAGGGATCTGGTTCTGCTCTTTCACCTTCAGCACGTCTTCCATCGCCGCTTTCCACGCATCTGCGACGCGTTTCTCTTCCGGCTGGCCAATCAGGCTCATGTAGAAACCGGTACGGCAGCCCATCGGAGAGATGTCGATGATCTCAACGCCGTTGCCGTTCAGATGGTCACGCATGAAACCGGCGAACAGGTGTTCCAGGGTATGAATGCCTTTCTCTGGCATCACTTCTTTATTTGGCACGCAGAAACGCAGATCGAAGACGGTGATCGTGTCGCCGTGCGGGGTGTGCATGGTCTTCGCCACGCGAACTGCAGGTGCTTCCATACGGGTATGGTCGACAGTAAAGCTATCTAATAACGGCATACGTCACCTCCGACAGTGATTTTTTTTAAAATAAACTGAACTCTTCTACAGAATGCACGTCTGAGTATATGAAAGACGCGCATTTGTTATCATCATCCCTGAATTCAGAGATGTATATTTTGGCCACAGCGATGTGGCCTTTTTCTTTTCTGCTTAAGACTGCTTCGCCAGAAACGCCTCAAACGACTCGGTATCCGCCGCTTCAACCTCTTTCTGACGCACCACGGACGCATCGCGTTCCGCGGCAAAATCCGCTTCGCTCAGCACTTCTAACGGCTCCTGCATCAGCATCTCACGGTACTCCGCTGAGAGTGAACGCCCCGTGCCGCCAATGCCCTGATCGATCATAGAACGCAGAATACGCGCTGAGAACGTCAGTTCCGGATTATCAAAACATTCCACCAGCTGGTCGCAGACCTGTTGATACGCGTCGCCGCCGTCAACGCTGTCCATTGTGCGGGCAACGCGCTTCAGATCGCGGAACAGATCTTTGCCGACTTTGGTCAGCGGGAACTGTGCCGTTTCGCAGCCGATACCCAGCGTCAGGCCCGGTTTACGCCCTTCCAGAATCACGCGATTCCAGTTTGTACGGGTACAGAGCAGTTCGTCTGAACTCATTTCCGGCGCATCCGCCAGCACGCACCAGACCATAAACAGATCCAGGAAGCGAACCTGCTGTTCATCAACGCCAATCGGTGAGAACGGGTTGATATCCAGCGAACGCACTTCGATGTATTCGATCCCGCCGCGCTGCAGCGCATCCGACGGGGTTTCACCGCTGCGCGTTACGCGTTTAGGACGAATAGGCGCATACAGCTCGTTTTCAATCTGCAGCACATTGCTGTTGATTTGCAGGCGCTTGCCGTCTTTTTCGAGGCCGATTTTCTCGTACTCTTCCGACGGGGTTTTGATCGCCCGCTTCAATCCTGCCACATATTCGTGCAATTCGTTAAACGTAATACCGAGATTGCTTTGCGATTTATTGGTATAACCGAGATCGCTCAGGCGCAGAGAGGTGGCGTACGGGAGATAGTACATTCCGCACTCGGTCTTCTCGAACGGCAGCGTGGTCGGTTTCCCCTGCAGGAACGAAGAACAGATCGCAGGAGACGCACCAAACAGATACGGGATCACCCAGCCGAAACGGTAATAGTTGCGGATCAGGCGGAAGTAGCCTTCAGAGATCGCGTCTTTATCCGTTTCACCGCATTTCGCCTGCCAGAATGCCACTGGCAGCGAGAAATTGTAATGCACGCCCGAGATCGTCTGCATCAACGCGCCGTAGCGGTTTTTCAGCCCTTCGCGATAGAGCGTTTTCAGCCGGCCGATATTTGACGTGCCGTACTGCGCCAGCTCAATCTCCTGGCCCTGCTCGATATAGCACGGCATGCTGAGGGGCCACATACGTTCGTCACCCATGTTGCGCGCGGTGTAGCGATGGATATCGCGCATAATCGTCAGCATATGATCAATATCACCCTCTACTGGGGTGATGAACTCCAGCAGCGCTTCAGCGAAATCGGTTGTGATCCATTTATGTGTCAGCGCCGAGCCTAACGCCTTCGGGTGACCCGTCGTCGCTAAACTACCGTCCGCGTTAACGCGCAGCGTTTCACGCTCGAGACCACGCTGAATACCCTTCAATGCCTGAGGGTGGTTTTCCAGCCAGGCCAGCGCCTGAGATACGTCCGGGATCAAATTGACCTCCCGCCTGTCAAAGTAATGTTACTCAGCATAATTGTAATGGTTGACGATTGAAGGTCGCGTATTCATTCCACCAATTAGTGCCACCACGTCATACCCTGTAGTGTTGCCCACGCCACAAGAACATAGCGCAACGCCTTGCCAAGGCACAAAAAAAAGAGCACCGGTCCCCAGGAGATGCGCATCCATCCCGCCAGCAGACACAGTAAATCGCCTATTACAGGCATCCAGCTTAATAACAGCGTGGCAGCGCCATAGCGTTTTAGCCAGCCAACTGCCTTTTCCTGCCAGCGCGATTTTTCGCGCAGCGGAAAGAAACGCCCAAGAATAACGTTAGTCAGCCCTCCAAGGCTATTACCCATTGTTGCTATTAATACAAGCAGCCAGGGCTGACTCACGCCGGACAACAGCATCGCCACCACCACCACTTCCGAATTTCCCGGTAACAGCGTGGCGCTTAAAAAACTGCTGGCGAATAATGAAGCAAGTGACAGCGCGTCACTCACAGTAAGCGCACATCCACCGCATCCATTCCGGCATCTCGCGCGGCCTGGATACCGAAATCGGCGTCTTCAAACACGACACATTTTGCCGCCGGGACGCCCATTAATTCTGCGCAAAGCAGGAAGGTGTCCGGTGCGGGCTTGTGATGTTTAACATGATCGGCGGCCACCACGGCAGAAAAATAGTGGCGCAGGCCAAGATGGTTGAGCAAAGCTTCTGCAATCGCGCTTTCGCTCCCGGTTCCTACCGACATCGGGCGGCGCCCGTGCCACTCTTTTACCACATCAATCAGCGGCAGAGGGCGTACGGTATCTAAAAGCATGGCTTTTACCGCATCGGTTTTTTCGCGCGCGAGCAGGTGCGGGTCGAGATCGGCCTGATTCAGTTCAATCACGGCCTGCGCAATACGCCAGGTGGGGGATCCGTTGAGGGCAATCATCGCCTGAAGATCGAAACGCATACCGTAGCGGCCCAGGACGTCAGTCCAGGCTTGACGATGCGTGGGTTCGGTATCCAGGAGAGTGCCGTCCATATCGAAGATCAAACCGTCATACTGTGCGTACATCGTGCTCTCGCTAAACGATTAACAAAGCATTACTTTATCGTAAATGGTGATTTTTGTCGCTGATTGC
Source organism: Enterobacter sp. UCD-UG_FMILLET (assembly GCF_000762975.1). Classification (NCBI taxonomy): domain Bacteria; kingdom Pseudomonadati; phylum Pseudomonadota; class Gammaproteobacteria; order Enterobacterales; family Enterobacteriaceae; genus Enterobacter; species Enterobacter sp. UCD-UG_FMILLET. The sequence continues at coordinate 343,471 of NZ_JRJC01000006.1, read as the reverse complement.
GAAATGATAACAACGAGAGTGATTAAGAACTAAACATCGAAGGGAAAGCAGAAGAGATGGTGCATCCGGGAGGATTCGAACCTCCGACCGCTCGGTTCGTAGCCGAGTACTCTATCCAGCTGAGCTACGGATGCATCGGGAAATGCTTTTAGAAACAGTAAATGGTGCATCCGGGAGGATTACTCGGCTGCGCCTCGCCCTGCGGGCCGTTGCTGAAGCAACGTTATCCTCCCTGGTGCTCGCGATTAACTCGCAGACCTTGAAACAACAGCGTGGCTATTATCTCGGAGAATATGGTGCATCCGGGAGGATTCGAACCTCCGACCGCTCGGTTCGTAGCCGAGTACTCTATCCAGCTGAGCTACGGATGCATCAGGGTACTGCTTTCAGAAATAGTAAATGGTGCATCCGGGAGGATTCGAACCTCCGACCGCTCGGTTCGTAGCCGAGTACTCTATCCAGCTGAGCTACGGATGCATCGGGATTTACTACTGTACTGCTCGATATTCATATCACTTCTAAAGCAATATGAAGTAATAGATGGTGCATCCGGGAGGATTCGAACCTCCGACCGCTCGGTTCGTAGCCGAGTACTCTATCCAGCTGAGCTACGGATGCAAAATGGCGGTGAGGCGGGGATTCGAACCCCGGATGCAGCTTTTGACCGCATACTCCCTTAGCAGGGGAGCGCCTTCAGCCTCTCGGCCACCTCACCACACAACGCCTCTTTCGAGTGCTTCGAGTTACTCGTTAAGAGCTTCTCGTCGCTGCGTGGCGCATATATTACTTTCTGGGACTTATAAGTCAAACAATTTTCCAAAAGCTTTTATCGTTTGCACAAATCACACGCAATTCGAATGTAAAAGCCGCAAAGAGGGTGTTTTATAAGCGGATTTTGCAGGCATCTTCACAGAAAACCTATGCAGAAATGGCGGCGCAGGGGCGAGTTTAGGGTAACAGAGTGGTTAAAAAGAGAGCGTTTGAAATTAAACGGTAACGTTGAGCAGGAAAAATGACAGGAGGGTTGCGTCTCGCCCGACAGCGAGACGCGACAATATCAGTAACTGGACTGCTGGGATTTTTCAGCCTGGATACGCTGGTAGATCTCTTCACGGTGGACAGATACTTCTTTAGGAGCGTTAACACCAATACGTACCTGGTTACCCTTTACCCCTAAAACTGTCACGGTGACCTCATCCCCAATCATGAGGGTCTCACCAACTCGACGAGTCAGAATCAGCATTCTTTGCTCCTTGAAAGATTAAAAGAGTCGGGTCTCTTGTATCCCGGCATTATCCATCATATAACGCCAAAAAGTAAGCGATGACAAACACGTAAAGTGTAAGCAGTCACGGCATCACATTCTGTTAAACGTAAGTTTAGCCGATATACACAAACTCAACCTGACTTTATCGTTATCGATAGCACAGTGAACAAGACGCCATAACGTTACCGCTATGGCGTCTGCTTGTGCTTTGTAGTTATTACAGTTTCGCGCTTACCCAGCTTTCAACGCTGGCCAAAGCTTGCGGAAGTGCCGCCGCATCCGTACCACCGGCTTGCGCCATGTCCGGACGACCGCCACCCTTGCCGCCCACCTGCTGAGCGACCATACCAATCAGTTCCCCTGCTTTTACGCGGTCGGTCACATCCTTAGAGACGCCCGCAATCAGAGAAACCTTACCTTCTGCCACTGTCGCCAGCACGATAACGGTAGAACCAAGCTGGTTCTTGAGATCGTCGACCATAGTACGCAGCATCTTAGGCTCAACGCCCGCCAGATCGCTGACCAGCAGTTTGACGCCCTTAATGTTTACAGCCTTGCTGGAGAGGTTTGCACTCTCCTGCGCCGCAGCCTGCTCTTTCAGCTGCTGCAGCTCTTTTTCCAGCTGACGCGTGCGATCCAGCGCAAAGCGCACTTTCTCGCCCAGGTTCTGGCTATCGCCTTTCAGCAGCTGCGCGATGTCGTGCAGCTGATCGCTCTGCGCATGCAGGCTGGCAATCGCACCTTCACCGGTCACCGCTTCAATACGACGCACACCTGCCGCCGTTCCCGACTCGGAAACAATGCGGAACAGGCCGATGTCACCGGTGCGCGATGCGTGCGTACCGCCGCACAGCTCGGTAGAGAAGTCGCCCATGCTCAGCACGCGAACGCGCTCGTCGTATTTCTCACCAAACAGCGCCATCGCACCTTTTTTCTTCGCGTCCTCGAGCTCCATGATGTGGGTCTCGATTGGCAGGTTACGACGGATCTGCGCGTTCACCAGATCTTCCACCGCGCGGATTTCAGACGGTTTCATCGCTTCAAAATGCGAGAAGTCGAAGCGCAGCACTTTGTCGTTAACCAGAGAACCTTTCTGTGCAACGTGGGTACCGAGCACGTCGCGCAGGGCAGCGTGCATCAGGTGGGTTGCAGAGTGGTTCAGACGAATGCGCGCGCGGCGAGCTTCATCCACGTTAGCCTGTACGCCCTCGCCCACTTTCAGAGAACCGGAAACCAGTTTGCCCTGGTGACCAATCGCCTGACCGTATTTCTGGGTGTCGCTGACGCTGAAGCTGAAACCGTTGCCTTTCAGTTCGCCTTTATCGCCAACCTGACCGCCGGATTCCGCGTAGAACGGCGTTTTGTCCAGAATGACAACCGCATCCTGGCCCGCGCTGATGCTGTCCACGGCTTTACCGTCAACAAACAGAGCGGTCACTTTGCCGGTCAGTTCCAGCGCGTCATAACCTTTGAATTCTGACGCGCTATCAACGCGGATCATCGCGTTGTAGTCTGCACCGAAACCGCTGGATTCACGCGCACGACGACGCTGCTCTTCCATCGCGGCTTCGAAGCCCGCTTCGTCAACTTTGATGTTGCGCTCGCGGCAAACGTCTGCCGTCAGGTCAACCGGGAAGCCGTAGGTGTCGTACAGACGGAAAGCGGTTTCGCCATCCAGCGTGTCGCCCTTAAGTTTCGCCAGCTCTTCGTCCAGCAGCGCCAGGCCGCGCTCCAGCGTACGCGCAAACTGCTCTTCTTCGGTTTTCAGAACCTGCTCTACCTGTGCCTGCTGGCGTTTCAGCTCATCACCGGCAGCACCCATCACGCCAATCAGTGGCCCAACGAGTTTATAGAAGAAGGTGTCCTTCGCGCCCAGCATGTTGCCGTGACGGATGGCACGACGAATGATACGACGCAGCACGTAGCCACGGTTTTCATTCGACGGGATAACGCCGTCGGCAATCAGGAACGCACAGGAACGAATGTGGTCCGCGATGACGCGCAGCGATTTGTTGTTCAGATCGGTCGCGCCGGTAACGTCCGCAACGGCTTTGATCAGGGTGCTGAACAGATCAATCTCGTAGTTGGAGTTAACGTGCTGCAGAACCGCGGCAATACGCTCCAGGCCCATACCGGTATCGACGGAAGGCTTCGGCAGCGGCTCCATCGTACCGTCGGCCTGACGGTTGAACTGCATGAAGACGATGTTCCAGATCTCAATGTAGCGATCGCCGTCTTCTTCCGGGCTGCCCGGAGGCCCACCCCAGATGTGGTCGCCGTGATCGTAGAAGATCTCGGTGCACGGACCGCAAGGGCCGGTATCACCCATCTGCCAGAAGTTGTCAGACGCGTATGGCGCGCCTTTGTTATCACCGATGCGAATAATACGCTCACGCGGGATCCCGACTTCTTTTTCCCAGATTTCGTAGGCTTCGTCATCGGTTTCATAGACGGTAACCCACAGACGCTCTTTCGGCAGGTTGAACCAGTTTTCACCGGTCAGCAGTTCCCACGCATATTGAATGGCATCGTGTTTGAAGTAGTCGCCGAAGCTGAAGTTACCCAGCATTTCGAAGAACGTATGGTGACGCGCGGTGTAACCGACGTTTTCCAGGTCGTTGTGTTTACCGCCCGCACGCACGCAACGCTGTGAGGTTGTGGCGCGGGAATAATTACGCTTGTCGAGACCAAGGAACACATCCTTGAACTGGTTCATCCCGGCGTTGGTAAACAGCAGAGTTGGATCGTTGTTCGGTACCAGGGAGCTGCTGGCAACAACCTGGTGTCCCTTACTATGGAAAAAATCGAGAAACGCCTGACGGATCTCAGCGGTGCTCTTGCTCATAATTATCCTGAAATCAAGCTAACGAAATGTCGTAGCCAGCCTGTATCGGTAAACCGTTGGACAGGCCAGCTACTGGAAAAAGTGGGAATAAGATAAGTTTTCTTGGGTGGGAAGTAAAATCCCGCATGCGTTCAATCGGCAAAATTACGCCAGATATCCTGAATATCTTCCATCAGAAAGCCGCGGTAGAGCAAAAAGCGCTGGATTTTGACTTTTTCTGAAAATTCACGCGGCAGCGGTTCGCCGTATTTACGAATCGCCTGTTCTCTGGCCAGCTCGCACCAGTCAGTATCGCATTCGCGCATCGCTTTCTCGATGGACTCCCGGGCCACCCCTTTCTGGTTCAGCTCCTGCCGGATGCGCGCGGGCCCATATCCTTTACGGCCGCGGCTGGCGAGAAACCGTGAGGCAAAACGCTCGTCATCAAGATAACGATGCTCGTAGCACCAGGCAATCACGCGGTCATAATCCTCCGCGGTGGCATCAATCTCTTCCGGCCCGTTTTTACTCATTACCGGCGCCGACAGTTTTCGCCGCAGCTCCTGTTCACTGTGGTCACGAACGGCCAGGATGCGCACCGCACGGTCCAGTAAGCGTGCATACGCGGGTCGACGTGTTGTCGGTTCACTCATAAAAAAACCTGCTGGTTCAGAAATGCAAAAAGGGCCGCATCAGCAGCCCTTCATTTTTAAACGAAAGAATTAAAAGTCTTCGTTAGTTTCTTCAGCATCCGCGGCATCCACCACGAAATCAGGTTTGGAGTCCTGGTTGTTCAGCAGAAGCTCACGCACCTTCTTCTCAATCTCTTTCGCCGCAGCCGGGTTCTCTTTCAGCCAGGAGATCGCGTTCGCTTTACCCTGACCAATCTTGTCACCATTGTAGCTGTACCAGGCGCCCGCTTTTTCAATCAGCTTCTCTTTCACGCCCAGGTCAACCAGCTCGCCGAGGAAGTTGATCCCTTCGCCGTAGAGGATCTGGAATTCAGCCTGTTTGAACGGCGCGGCGATTTTGTTCTTCACAACCTTCACGCGGGTTTCGCTACCGACCACGTTCTCGCCCTCTTTCACCGCGCCGATACGGCGGATATCCAGACGGACAGAGGCGTAGAATTTCAGTGCGTTACCACCGGTAGTGGTTTCCGGGTTACCGAACATCACACCAATTTTCATACGGATCTGGTTGATGAAGATCAGCAGCGTGTTGGACTGCTTCAGGTTACCCGCCAGCTTACGCATCGCCTGGCTCATCATACGTGCCGCGAGGCCCATGTGAGAGTCACCGATTTCACCTTCGATTTCGGCTTTTGGCGTCAGTGCGGCAACGGAGTCGACCACAATAACGTCAACGGCACCAGAACGCGCCAGCGCGTCACAAATTTCCAGCGCCTGCTCACCGGTGTCCGGCTGAGAACACAGCAGGTTGTCGATATCAACGCCCAGCTTGCGGGCATAAACAGGATCCAGCGCGTGCTCGGCATCGATAAACGCACAGGTTTTACCTTCGCGCTGTGCCGCGGCAATCACCTGCAGCGTCAGGGTGGTTTTACCGGAGGACTCTGGCCCGTAGATTTCTACGATACGGCCCATAGGCAGACCGCCAGCGCCCAGCGCGATATCCAGAGAAAGCGAACCGGTGGAGATGGTTTCCACATCCATGGAACGGTCTTCACCCAGGCGCATGATGGAGCCTTTACCGAATTGCTTTTCGATCTGGCCCAGTGCTGCCGCCAACGCTTTCTGTTTGTTTTCGTCGATAGCCATTATTACTCCTGTCATGCCGGGAGAAGCGACTGTGCTTCACCGTGGATTTCTGTTCTGTTGGTGCAATTATACTGTATGGTCATACAGTATCAAGTGTTTTGTAGAAATTGTTGCCAGAGCGTTTTTAACGCATAAACGGTTGCCTGACGACGCACGCTTTCGCGATCGCCGCTGAAGCACTCCCGGCGGGTGATCCCTTCCCCTTTGGAGGTGGCGAACCCAAACCAGACGGTGCCGACAGGCTTCACGTCGCTACCGCCGTCCGGGCCCGCAATACCGCTAATGGAAATGGCGTAATCTGCCCGCGCCTCTTTGAGCGCGCCAATTGCCATCTCGATCACCACCGGTTCGCTGACCGCACCATGCTGTTCAAGCGTGGATTCACGCACGCCAATCATCTGAGCTTTAGCTTCGTTACTGTAGGTCACAAAACCGCGTTCAAACCAGGCGGAACTGCCGGCAATATCGGTAATCGCTTTCGCCACCCAGCCGCCGGTGCAGGATTCCGCGGTGGTGATTGTCGCGCCACGCTGCTTCAGCGCAAGGCCAACGATCTCGCTAAGCTGCATCAATTCATGGTCAGTCATTCTCGCTCCAGGCATCAGAAAAACGTGCTGCACAAGATAGCACTTTCTCGTCAGATGTGGGGATGGACTTCAGGTTTTACGAGGGGGCTTCAGAAAAAAGCCGGTACGGACGCACCGGCGGGGGAAAGGTTATTTCATGCTGTCGGCGAGGGTGTTCACATTGTGGCGAAACGCCTTAACGTAGGTGTCAGCCACCCCACCTTTTGCCGACAGCGCTTCGGGGTAAAGCTCCCCCCCGGGCTGTGCGCCCGTCGCCGACGCAATCTGTTTCACCAGACGCGGATCGAGCTGATTCTCCATAAACCAGGTTTTCACGCCGTCGGCTTTAATCTGATTGATAATCTCGGCGACCTGCGCCGCGCTGGCTTCGCTCTCAGACGACAGCCCCTGCGGCGCCATAAACGTCACGCCGTAGGCGCGGCTGAAATAGCCGAACGCGTCATGGCTGGTCAGCACTTTACGCTTCGCCAGTGGAATCTGGCTAAAGCGCGTTTTGGCCCAGTTATCCAGCTGGCTAAGCTGCGCGATATACGGTTTACCGGAGGCTTCCAGCGCGGCTTTGTCCTGCGGGTCAGCTTTCACCAGCCCGTTCAGAATATTTTGTGCATACAGCGCCCCGTTCGCCGCGCTGTTCCACGCGTGCGGATCGGTCACAGTCTTTCCATCTTCCTCAAGCGTGTGGGTTTTAACCCCTGTTGAGGCGACAACCAGTTGCCCTTTGAAACCGGAGGCTTTTACCAGACGGTCAAGCCAGCCTTCCAGCCCCAGGCCGTTTACCACTACCACATCAGCCTTGCTAAGGGCCGCGCTGTCTTTCGGCGACGGTTCGAAGGTATGCGGATCGCCGTCCGGACCGACCAGCGTCGTCACGTTCACATGGTCACCGCCCACCTCCTGCGTGATATCCCCCAGTATCGAAAAGCTGGTGACCACATTCAGCGTTTTCGCCATCACGCCGTGCGACATCATCCCCAGCGCGAGCGCCACTACAAATCCTGTACGTTTCATCGTTTCCCCTTGCGTTAAAAATACGCCCGCAGGCTGCCAGCGAGCCTGCTTCGCGTACCCAGTAAAATGGAAATAAAGAACAGCGCGCTGGCGGTGAGCACGATGGATGGCCCCGCAGGCAAACTCGCGGCCCAGGAGAGGCTCAGCCCAAGCCATGCGCAGAATATACCGCTGATACCCGCCATCAGGAGTAATGCCGGTAACGTGCGCACCCAGCAGCGGGCTGCCACGGCCGGAAGCATCATCAGCCCGACGGCCATCAGCGTGCCGAGCACCTGAAAACCGGCCACCAGGTTAAGCACCAGCAGCGCCAGAAACAGGCCGTGCAGCAGGCCAGGCAGCCAGCGGGCGTTCACCTGCAGCCAGGCGGTATCAAACGCTTCTGTCACCAGTCCGCGATAAAATAGCGCCAGCGTGATAAGGGTGAACATGCACACGCCCGTGACGAACAGCGCGGCGTCGTTGTCCACGGCGAGGATAGATCCGAACAGCAGATGCAGCAGATCGACATTCGACCCGCGCAGCGACACCAGCGTGACCCCCAGCGCCAGCGAGCCGAGATAAAACCCGGCAAAGCTGGCATCTTCTTTCAGCGGCGTGCGTCGACTGACCAGACCGGCCAGCAGCGCCACGGTAATTCCCGCGATAAAACCGCCAATACTCATCGCCAGCAGCGACATACCGCTGAGCAAATACCCCACGGCGACACCCGGCAAAATAGCGTGAGAAAGGGCGTCGCCCATCAGGCTCATCCGACGCAGCTGAAGAAACACGCCGAGCGCGGTGGTGCTGACGGAGAGCGCCAGGCAAACCACCAGCGCGCGACGCATAAAGCCGTACTCAATGAACGGCTGAAAAAAGAGATGCCAGATCATGCCACCCTCACCCGCTCGGTTTTCCACTGGGGAACGTCAGCATCCAGCCGCAGCGTTTGCGGAAAATGGCGAGACACGCGCTCGCTGTCGTGCAGTACCGCGAGCAGCGTTTGCCCCTGCATATACATCTCCAGCATCAGATCCATCAGCACGTTGCAGGTGGCTTCATCGACCCCGGTAAAGGGTTCATCCAGCATCACCAGCGGCGCGTGCTGCACCAGGACGCGGGCAAAGAGCATGCGCTGAAACTGACCGCCGGAGAGTTCATCGATGGTGGATAACGCCATGGACTCAAGCCCGACGCGCTCAAGCGCGCTGGCAATGCGCAACCGCGTTTCGCGACGAAACCCGGAAAAAAGCGAAATACCCGGCCAGCAGCCCATGCTTACCACGTCCTGTACGGTCAGCGGAAACTGCGCCTCCAGCGCGTGACGCTGTGCCAGCCAGCCGATGACCGGGCGCTTCCCCTGCCAGCGGAAGCCGCCGCTGACGGGAGGAATAAATCCCGCCAGCGTTTTCAGCAGCGTGGATTTCCCGCAGCCGTTAGCGCCGATAATGGCGGTCATGCTTCCGCGCTCAATCGTGCCCGAAAGGGGCCGCGTAACGGGCTGGCGTTCATATCCCGCGACCAGTTCATTCATCACGATCATGGCAATGCCACCGCCCAGCGCACGGCCAGCCCGATAAAGGCAACAAGCACCAGCGCCAGCAAAAGCCGAACCAGAGCAGACAGAGAAAAAAGGGACGTTGACATGTCGACACCGCATTAAATGTTATAACATAACAATAATGAAAGACGGTTAAGATGTAAATGGCGGGTTTGAAAAGGGAGTGTGGCGAAATGTTTCTGAGAAAACCAGGATGGGCGCGGGGTACCCTCTCCCAAAGGGAGAGGGCGGAATAAGATGACTTACTGACTAAACGGCGACGCCGCCGGAACGCGCGCCTGAGACACTGCCAGCCCCAGCTGCCACACCGCCATTGCATAATGGGTGCTGTGGTTATAGCGGGTGATGGTGTAGAAGTTCGGCATGCCGTACCAGTACTGATAACCGGTTCCCACATCCAGACGCAGCAGGCTCACCTGATCGACATTGCCCAGCGGCTGGGTTGGCGTTAAGCCCGCCGCCGTCAGCTGTGCGACGCTGTATTTGGTTTTGAAGCCGTTTTCCAGACCAAACGCCTCGCCGTTTGCCTGAACGGCAACCTGACCACCCGGCGTCCAGCCGTGCGCTTTGAAGTAGTTCGCCACGCTGCCGATGGCATCCACCGGATCCCACAGGTTGATATGACCATCCCCGTTAAAGTCGACGGCATACTGCTTATAGGAGGACGGCATAAACTGGCCGTAGCCCATCGCGCCGGCAAACGACCCTTTCAGATCGAGCGGATCGTCCTGCTCGTTGCGCGCCATCAGCAGGAAGGTTTCCAGCTCGGAAGAGAAATACTCCGCGCGGCGCGGGTAGTTAAAGGAGAGCGTCGCCAGCGCGTCGAGGATGCGGGTTTTACCCATCACGCGGCCCCAGCGGGTTTCCACGCCGATAATCCCGACGATGATTTCAGGCGGTACGCCGTACACCTGCCACGCGCGGTTGAGCGCATCTTCATACTGATTCCAGAACACCACGCCATTTTGCACGTTGTCCGGGGTAATAAACTGTTTGCGATAGCGCAGCCACGCGCCGTTTGGCCCGCTCGGCACCTGGGCGGTTGGTGCCTGCCTGTCCATCAGGCGCAGCACGTAGTCCAGGCGCTTGGCCTGAGACAAAATTTCGTGCAGTTGCTGTCTGTCAAAGCCGTGCTTGCTCACCATTTTATCGATGAACTGCTCGGCCGCCGGGTTATTCGCGAAGTCGCCGCCCATCTGCATCATATTGTGCTGCGGCTCCAGCAGGAATCCTCCGGAAGGCGCGCCCGCCGTTTGCTGAACGGCTTCGGTCTTAGGTTTGCTACTACAGGCAGACAGCAGAATAAGCGCAGGCAACAGCGCTGCATAACGACGCTTGAACATGAGACATCCATTTAACGGGTTCGATAAGAACCCAGTATGGTAAAGCATCCGCAACACCTCAAGGAAGCGGTACGCACCTCCCCTACGCAAATCCGCGCTTTTTTCCACCGAAAATCATTCGCCCCACCAATAAACTTTCAAAATAATACTTTTTTCTTTCATTGTGAGATCTAATTAACACTTTAAAATCTTTCAAAGTGATTATTATTAGCCCAGTCAGACAAAAACAAAAAAGCCCCACAGGAGAGAAGAATGATAGAAACCATCACCCACGGCGCCGAGTGGTTCATCGGGCTGTTTCAGAAAGGCGGAGAAGTGTTCACCGGCATGGTGACCGGGATCCTGCCCCTGCTGATCAGCCTGCTGGTGATCATGAACGCGCTGATCAACTTTATCGGCCAGCAGCGCATCGAACGCTTCGCCCAGCGCTGCGCCGGGAATCCGCTGTCCCGCTACCTGGTACTGCCGTTCATCGGCACCTTCGTGTTCTGCAACCCGATGACCTTAAGCCTCGGCCGCTTCATGCCGGAAAAGTACAAGCCGAGCTACTACGCCGCCGCCTCCTACAGCTGCCATTCGATGAACGGCCTCTTCCCGCACATTAATCCCGGCGAGCTGTTTGTTTATCTCGGGATCGCCAGCGGTCTCACCACCCTTGGCCTGCCGCTCGGCCCGCTGGCGGTGAGCTACCTGCTGGTTGGCCTGGTCACCAACTTCTTCCGCGGCTGGGTGACCGACCTCACCACCGCCATTTTTGAGAAAAAAATGGGCATCCAGCTTGAACAGAAAGTCCATCTTTCAGGAGCCACAGCATGAACCGGATCCGCATTGAGAAAGGCACGGGCGGCTGGGGTGGCCCGCTGGAGTTCGACGCCACCGAAGGCAAAAAGATCGTCTACATCACCGCAGGCACGCGCCCGGCGATCGTCGACAGGCTGCGCGAGCTGACCGGTTGGGAAGCGGTCGACGGCTTCAAAGAAGGGGAACCACCGGAGGCGGAAATTGGCGTGGCGGTAATCGACTGCGGCGGCACGCTGCGCTGCGGCATCTATCCGAAGCGCCGCATTCCGACGGTAAATATTCACTCCACCGGAAAATCCGGCCCGCTGGCACAGTACATCCTTGAAGACATTTATGTCTCAGGCGTGAAGGAGGACAACATCACGCTGGTGAACGGCACTCCGGCGCCGCAAAAAGCGGCCCCGCGCGAGTATGACACCACTAAGAAAATCACCGAGCAGAGCGACGGCCTGCTGGCGAAGGTCGGGATGGGCATGGGTTCCGCCGTGGCGGTGCTGTTCCAGTCCGGGCGCGACACCATCGACACGGTACTGAAAACCATTTTGCCGTTTATGGCATTCGTCTCGGCGCTGATCGGCATCATCATGGCGTCCGGCCTGGGCGACTGGATTGCCCACGGCCTCGCCCCGCTCGCCAGCCACCCGCTCGGGCTGGTGACGCTGGCGCTGATCTGCTCCTTCCCGCTGCTGTCGCCGTTCCTCGGACCGGGCGCGGTGATTGCCCAGGTCATCGGCGTACTGATTGGCGTGCAGATTGGTCTGGGGAACATTCCCCCGCATCTCGCCCTGCCCGCCCTGTTTGCCATTAACGCCCAGGCGGCGTGCGACTTCATCCCCGTTGGGCTGTCGCTGGCCGAAGCGCGCCAGGACACCGTGCGCGTGGGCGTGCCGTCCGTGCTGGTTAGCCGCTTCCTGACGGGCGCGCCGACGGTGCTGATTGCCTGGTTTGTCTCCGGCTTTATTTATCAATAAGAGGTTCCTGCGATGACCGTGATTTACCAGACCACCATTACCCGCATCGGCCAGAGCGCGGCCGACGCGCTGAGCGACCAGATGCTGATCACCTTCCGCGAAGGGGCGCCTGCGGATATCGAGGAGTTTTGCTTTATCCACTGCCACGGCGAGCTGAAGGGCGAGCTGAAGGCCGGGAGCCATCTGGAGCTGGGCGAGGCGCGGTATGCCGTTACCGCCGTCGGCGACGTCGCCGAGCAAAACCTGCGCGAGCTGGGGCACATCACCCTGCGTTTCGACGGCCAGCCGCAGGCGGAATATCCCGGCACGGTTCACGTAGCGGGCCCGGTTCCGCAGGCTGTCACCCCAGGCTGCACGTTAAAATTTGTTGCGTAATTAAGGAGAAACACATGAGTCAGGTTGCCGTTGTCATTGGTGGAGGACAAACCTTAGGCGAGTTCCTCTGCCGTGGGCTTGCCGCAGAGGGCTACCGCGTGGCGGTAGTGGACATTCAGAGTGAAAAAGCCGCCCGCGTGGCGGACACCATTAACACCGAGTTTGGTGAAGGAATGGCGTACGGGTTTGGCGCCGACGCCACCAGCGAACAGAGCGTGATGGCGCTCGCCCGCGGCGTGGACGAGATTTTTGGCCGTACCGACCTGCTGGTTTATAGCGCCGGTATTGCGAAAGCGGCCTTTATCAGCGACTTCGAGCTGGGAGATTTTGACCGCTCGCTGCAGGTCAATCTGGTGGGCTATTTCCTCTGCGCCCGCGAGTTTTCCCGTCTGATGATCCGCGACGGCATTCAGGGGCGCATCATTCAGATCAACTCCAAATCGGGGAAAGTGGGCAGCAAGCATAACTCCGGCTACAGCGCGGCGAAGTTTGGCGGCGTGGGGCTGACGCAGTCTCTGGCGCTGGATCTGGCCGAATACGGCATTACCGTGCATTCGCTGATGCTGGGCAACCTGCTGAAATCGCCGATGTTCCAGTCCCTGCTGCCGCAGTATGCCACCAAGCTCGGCATCAAGGCTGAGGAAGTGGAGCAGTACTACATCGATAAAGTGCCGCTGAAGCGCGGGTGCGATTATCAGGACGTGCTGAACATGCTGCTGTTTTACGCCAGCCCGAAAGCCTCGTACTGCACCGGGCAGTCGATTAACGTCACCGGCGGGCAGGTGATGTTCTGATCGAGCGGGCTGATGCCCTCACACTAACCCTCTCCCACGGGGAGAGGGAACAAAACAAGGAGCCGATATGGTCACCGCACTCATCACCGTCGCCGCCCTCGCCTGGATCTGCCAGATGGCGTTTGGCGGCTGGCAGATCCACCAGTTTAACCGCGCGTTTGACGCGCTGTGTCAGAAAGGTCGCGTCGGGGTCGGGCGTTCCGGTGGACGCTTCAAACCGCGCGTGGTCGTCGCCGTTGCGCTGGATGAAAACAATCACGTCTGCGATTCCCTCATCATGCGCGGCATGACCGTCTTTGCCCGACCGGTGAAAATCCAGGCAATCAACGGCATTTCGCTGCAGGAATTACGGCCTGATGTGATCTTTCCCCATGATCCACTCTGTCAGAATGCACTATCATTAGCGCTTAATCTGAAACATGGATAATTTCGTTGTGAAAGCTATAGACTTGCGAAATTATCATTTCGCAACCTAAGGAACGAAGCGCCTATGAAACCTCGTCAGCGGCAGGCGGCCATTCTCGAACATCTGCAAAAGCAGGGAAAATGTTCGGTAGAGGATCTGGCCCACTACTTTGACACCACCGGCACGACAATACGCAAGGACCTGGTATTGCTCGAAAACTCTGGCGCCGTCATTCGAACCTACGGCGGCGTGGTGCTCAATAAGGACGAAGCGGACCCGCCTATCGATCACAAAACGCTGATCAATACCCACCAGAAAGCGCTGATTGCCGAAGCAGCCGTAAAATTTATCCACGATGGCGACTCCATCATTCTGGATGCAGGCAGCACCGTCCTGCAGATGATCCCGCTGCTCAGCCGCTTTAACAACATCACGGTGATGACCAACAGCCTGCACATCGTCAATGCCCTGTCGGAGTTTGACAGCGAGCAGACCATCCTGATGCCCGGCGGCACCTTCCGCAAAAAATCGGCGTCGTTTCACGGCCAGCTTGCGGAGAATGCCTTCGACCACTTCAGCTTTGATAAACTGTTTATGGGCACCGACGGCATCGACCTGAACGCCGGCGTTACGACGTTCAACGAGGTGTTCAGCGTCAGTAAAGCCATGTGCAACGCCGCGCGGGAAGTGATTTTGATGGCAGACTCGTCGAAGTTTGGCCGTAAAAGCCCCAACATTGTCTGTAGCCTTGAAAGCGTTGATAAGCTGATTACCGACGCGGGTATCGACCCGGCGTTCAAAAAAGCGCTGGAAGAGAAAGGAATCGACGTGATCGTAACCGGAGAGAGAGATGAGTGATTTTCTGTTAGAAACGGGCCGCCAGACGCTGATGCTGGAACTGCAGGAAGCCAGCCGCCTGCCGGAACGTCTGGGCGAGGATTTTGTCCGCGCGGCCAACACCATTATCCACTGCGAAGGCAAAGTGATCGTGGCGGGCATCGGTAAATCCGGCCATATCGGCAAAAAGATTGCCGCGACGCTCGCCAGCACCGGCACCCCGGCGTTCTTCGTGCACCCTGCTGAGGCGCTGCACGGCGATCTGGGGATGATTGAAAGCCGCGACGTGATGCTGTTTATCTCCTACTCCGGTTCGGCCAAAGAGCTGGACCTGATTATTCCGCGCCTGCAGGAAAAATCGGTCGCCCTGCTGGCGATGACCGGAAAATCCCGCTCGCCGCTGGCGCTGGCCGCCAAGGCGACGCTGGATATTTCCGTTGAGCGTGAAGCCTGTCCGATGCACCTCGCCCCGACCTCCAGCACCGTTAACACCCTGATGATGGGCGACGCGCTGGCAATGGCGGTGATGCAGGCGCGCGGCTTTAACGAGGAAGATTTCGCCCGTTCGCATCCGGCGGGCGCGCTCGGCGCACGCCTGCTCAACAAGGTTCACCACCTGATGCGCACCGACGATGCCATTCCGCAGGTTAAACTCGATACCAGCGTCATGGACGCGATGCTGGAGCTCAGCCGCACCGGTCTGGGGCTGGTTGCGGTGTGCGATGACGGCGGGAGCGTAAAGGGCGTGTTCACCGACGGCGACCTGCGCCGCTGGCTGGTGGGCGGCGGCAGGCTGGAAACCAAAGTGTCGGACGCCATGACCAAAGGCGGGCTGACGCTGAACGCCGAGAGCCGCGCCATTGAAGCCAAAGAGGTGCTGATGAAGCGCAAAATCACCGCCGCACCGGTGGTGGATGACGCCGGCAGGCTGTGCGGCGCCATCAACCTGCAGGATTTCTATCAGGCCGGCATTATCTAACCCTTCAGTCCCAGACGCTTCGCCAGCCTGTGCAGGTTGGCGACGTCCATCTCCAGCGCCCGCGCGCAAGCCGCCCAGCTGCGGTTATTCTGCTCCAGCGCGCGGGTAATCATCTGACGCTGAAACGCCTCCGTGGCTTCACGCAGATTTTCATTCGCTATCTCGGGTACTGCCTGGGCGATAGCCGGTGCGGTTTCATCCTGCAGCGCAAAATGCCGCGCGTGGAGCACCACTTCATCACCCGAACGCGTCGCCCGCGCCAGCACCACCGCGCGGTGAATCGCATGCTCCAGCTCGCGCACGTTACCCGGCCAGCCGTAGCTCAGCAGATGCGACCGTGCCCCCGGGCTCAGCACCACGCGGGAAAGCCCCATCCTGAGACGGCACTGCTCGCAGAAAAAGCCCGCCAGCAGCACCACGTCGTCCCCGCGCTCGCGCAGCGGCGGCACGGTAAGCGGGAACACGCTCAGGCGATGGAACAGGTCGGCGCGGAACTGCCCTGCCAGCACCGCTTCCAAAAAGCTCGCTTTCCGCCACGCTTTCCGGCAGCGCGGCGCAGTTGAGGTACACCAGCGGATTGACCGCGCGCGGCGACGCTTCGTGAATGGACTTCGCCACCAGCTCCTTACCGGTGCCGGTTTCCCCGAAGATCAGCACGTTCAAATCTGAGGCGGCGACAATCTCAATCTCTTTTTTGAGCTGCGCCATGCCCGGAGAGAGGCCGATCATCTCCGTGTGCGTCACCTGCTCAAACGCCGCCGGGCTGCCGGGAAGAATGTTCTGGCTCTCCAGCTGTTCAATCAGCAGGGCATTGTTCAGCGCCCCGGCGGCCAGGGCGGCAATCAGGCGCAGCTCTTCGTCGCTAAAGGTGTCGAACTGGTCCGGTGACAGGCCGTCAAGGGTCAGCGCGCCGATCAGGTTTTGTCCGGCAAATAAAGGCAGGCCGATACAGGCGTGCACCTTCAGGCTCTCCTGTCCGGGAATAAGCCCGTCGTACGGGTCGGGCAAGTCGCTGTCCGCCGGAAAGCGCACCACGTCACCCGCGCGGGCGATGGTTTCCAGACGCGGATGGCCCTCAAGGGTAAAACGCCGCCCGAGCACGTCCTTCGCCAGCCCGTCGATAGCCAGCGGAATAAACTGCCGCCCCTCGTAGCGCAGCAGCGCGGACGCATCGCACTCAAGCACGCGGCGCAGCGTGGAGATCAGCCGCTGAAAGCGGTCCTGATGGCCGATACCGGTCTGCAGCTCAATGGCGATCTTCGCCAGCACGTCTACGGAAAAGCTCATAGTGACCTCGCTGTCATTTTGACAATGCATGTTGTCATATTGACACTGCTTTTGATAGTCATAATGACTACCCACTACGGATCATAAAAGTATTAATTAAGTAAAATCAACAAATTAAAAACTGGCACGCAACTTGATATAGGCAAACCATCTTATTTGAAAATGCTGTATTACGTAGAGGTTGCTATGTCTATTCTGGTTAAAAATAACATTCATTGGGTGGGTCAACGTGACTGGGAAGTGCGCGATTTCCACGGGACGGAATACAAAACGCTGCGCGGCAGCAGCTACAATAGCTATCTCATCCGCGAAGATAAAAACGTGCTGATCGATACCGTCGATCATAAGTTCAGCCGCGAGTTCGTGCAGAACCTGCGTAGCAAAATCGACCTGGACGCCATCGACTACATCATCATCAACCACGCTGAAGAAGATCACGCCGGCGCGCTGACCGAGCTGATGTCCTACATTCCGAACACGCCGATCTACTGCACCACCAACGCCATCGACTCGATCAACGGCCACCACCACCATCCGGAGTGGAATTTCCACACCGTGAAAACCGGCGACGCGCTGGATATCGGCAACGGCAAGCAGCTGATCTTCGTGGAAACCCCGATGCTGCACTGGCCGGACAGCATGATGACCTACATGACCGGCGACGCGGTGCTGTTCAGCAACGACGCCTTCGGCCAGCACTACTGCGACGAACGCCTGTTCAACGACGAAGTGGACCAGACCGAGCTGTTCGAGCAGTGCCAGCGCTACTACGCCAACATCCTGACGCCGTTCAGCCGCCTGGTGACGCCAAAAATCACCGAGATCCTCGGCTTCAACCTGCCGGTGGACATGATTGCCACCTCCCACGGCGTGGTATGGCGTGAAAATCCCATCCAGATCGTCGAGCTATACCTCAAGTGGGCGGCGGACTATCAGGAAGACCGCATCACCATTTTCTACGACACCATGTCCAACAACACCCGCATGATGGCGGACGCCATTGCTCAGGGCATCAACGAAGTGGACCCCAACGTGGCGGTGAAAATCTTCAACGTGGCGCGCAGCGATAAGAACGAGGTATTGACCAACGTCTTCCGTTCTAAGGGCGTGCTGGTGGGCACCTCCACCATGAACAACGTGATGATGCCGAAAATTGCCGGTCTGGTAGAAGAGATGACCGGCCTGCGTTTTCGCAACAAGCGCGCCAGCGCCTTTGGCTCCCATGGCTGGAGCGGCGGCGCGGTAGACCGTCTGTCTACGCGTCTGCAGGATGCCGGTTTCGAAATGTCCCTGAGCCTGAAGGCGAAATGGCGTCCGGATATCAACGCCCTGGAGATCTGCCGCCAGCACGGTCGCGACATTGCCCGTCAGTGGGCGCTCGCACCGCTGCCGGAAGCGGCGGCAAAACCAAGCGGAAAGCAGGACGCCTGCCCTGCCGCGGAAGCCGCCGATCCCGGACCGCGCATGCAGTGCAGCGTCTGCCAGTGGATCTACGACCCGGCGCTGGGCGAGCCGCTGCAGGATGTCGCGCCGGGCACGCCGTGGAGTGACGTGCCGGACAATTTCCTCTGCCCGGAATGTTCCCTCGGGAAAGACGTCTTTGACGAACTGGGTACGGAGGCAAAATGAGCAACGGAATCGTCATCATCGGCTCGGGCTTTGCCGCCCGCCAGCTGGTGAAAAACATCCGCAAGCAGGATGCCAGCGTGCCGCTGACGGTGATTGCCGCCGACAGCATGGACGAGTACAACAAGCCTGACTTAAGCCACGTGATTAGTCAGAATCAGCGTGCCGAAGACCTCACCCGCCAGACGGCGGGGGAGTTCGCCGAACAGTTTAACCTGCGTCTTTTTCCCTACACCTGGGTCACCGACATCGACGCAGAGGCTCGCGTGGTAAAAGCTAAAGAGAAAACCTGGCAGTACGACAGGCTGGTGCTGGCCACGGGTGCCTCTGCGTTTGTGCCGCCGGTTGAGGGCCGCGAGCTGACTATCACCCTCAACAGCCAGCAGGAGTATCAGGCCAGCGAAACGGCGCTTCGCGACGCACAGCGCGTGATGATTGTCGGCGGCGGGATGATAGGCACCGAGCTGGCAATGGATTTCTGCCGGGCGGGTAAATCCGTGACTCTGGTCGACCACGCGGCAAGCATTCTGTCGTCGCTGATGCCCGCAGAAGTAAGCAGTCGCTTACAGCATCGCCTGACCGACATGGGGGTGCATCTACTGTTGAAATCGCAGCTGCAAAGCCTGAGTAAAACCGAAGGCGGCATTCTTGCCACGCTCGATCGCAGCCGCAGCGTTGAAGTGGATGTCGTGGTTGCCGCAACGGGCCTGCGCCCGGAAACCGCGCTGGCGCATCGAGCAGGCGCCGAAATACAGCGTGGCGTGAAGGTAAATAGCTACCTGCAAACCACGCAACCTGATATTTACGCGTTAGGCGACTGCGCTGAAATTAACGGTCAGGCACTGCCCTTTTTACAGCCAATTCAATTAAGCGCGATGTATCTGGCGAAAAACCTGCTCGGCGAAAACGCGCCGCTGAAATTACCCGCCATGCTGATTAAAGTCAAAACGCCGGAATTACCGCTGCATCTTGCCGGTGAAACGCAGCGTCAGGATCTGAACTGGCAAATTACCCTCGAACCGCAGGGAATGGTCGCGCGCGGCGCGGATAACGAGGGTCAGCTTCGCGCTTTTGTGGTTAGTGAAGACCGGATGAAGGAGGCTTTCGCTCTGCTGAAACAGTTACCTGCTTAACCCTCGCTTTGCCGGGCGGCGCTTCGTTTACCCGGCCAACAACAAGTCTACGCAGAGTTAACCTTTGAATTTTATTATTCACCGCCCCGATATTCCGGGGCTTTTTCTTACGCATTCTATTCATCAAATAAATGCAAAGCAGATATATCATCGCCATCAATCCCTTATTTATTATTTTCGTAAATGCTTTACTATGAAACAGCTTAAAAACATCATCCAGTTTTATTATTGGCAGCCAACTCAGTCTGAATAGATATCATCAGCAGGAGGCAAATCATGGCGAATTTTTATAAATAACTCAATTATATTTATCGCTATATCACACAAGCGAAGAATGCGGAATATATTTTATTCCGCAAAAGTTCTCCATTTTCAGCATCTTTTTATCGGTATGCCGCTATGCGCCAGCCATCGAGGAAGTCGCGGAGGTTGCGCCGTGCAGGAGCCGGTTCAGGAACGTACCACCAGCGCGTCGTAGCCGCGCCAGCGGTAGTTGACCATGGAGATCAGCCAGCAGGCGACAAACAGCCCAACCACCACAAACCCGGCGTTGCCCAGATTGTCGTTTACCGTGCCAATCAGATCCCACACGCCGCCGCTGAGGGCAAATTTGTCCATCAGCAGACCCAGCGCTTCCAGCCCGCCGATAAACAGCGCCACCACCACGGAGGTGCCGGTGATGGTTATGTTGTAGTAAAGCTTGCGCTGCGGCTTGTTGAACGCCCAGCCGTAGGCGCCGACCATCAACAGGTTATCGAGGGTATCCACCAGCGCCATGCCGCTGGCGAAGAGCGCCGGGAAGACCATGATTGACCACACCGACATTCCGCTTGACGCGCTGGCGGCAGAGATCCCCAGCACGCCAATCTCGGTAGCCGTGTCAAAGCCGAGGCCAAACAGGAAACCGACCAGGTACATTTGCCAGCTTTTATTCACCAGGCGGAAGGTTTTTCCAAACAGCCAGTTCATGACGCCGCCCTGGGCAGGGAGCGTGATGTCACCCTGCACGGGCCTGCCCTGCTTCAGCGCCTGAAAACTGCGCCAGACGCCGCGCAGGATCACCATGTTCACCAGCGCCATCGCCAGCAGGAAGGTGGCGGACACGGCGGTGCCGATCAGGCTGCCGGTTTCGTGGAACCATTCCATGTTTTTCTGGAACGCCGTCGCGGTAGCGGCGATAGCAATGGAGGCCAGCACTACGATGGTGGAGTGCCCCAGCGAGAACCACGCCCCCACGCCGGACGGACGTTTGCCCTGCTGCATCATCTTACGCGTCACGGTATCAATGGCCGCAATGTGGTCAGCGTCCACCGCGTGACGTAGCCCGTAGCACCACGCCAGCAGGCTGGCGGCCATCAGCGCCGTGCTGCCGCTAAAAGCGTGCCATGCCCATCCCCAGGCCAGCAGGTTTGCCATTACCAGAGCCAGCAGCAGAAGCGCGGCGCGAGGTTCATTGCGTAAGAGTCGTAACATTTTAAGTCCTTTGTGAACATGACCGGGCAGCGGCAACCACCGCCTGCCCGAAGGAGATCGCTCCGTCACCTGCGGGCAGGCGCGAAGGAAAAAGAAGCGTAAAGTCAGAAAGATAATGACGCAGGCGCGCGCGCAGCAGACGATTGTGCAGCACGCCTCCGCTGAGACAGATTGTCGACAGCGACAGTCGTCGGGCATGGCGCGCGGCGAGTTCCGCCAGCCCTTTTGCCAGCGCGTCGTGAAACGCCCACGCGCGCTCGCAGGGCTCAGCCTGCCAGGCAAGCCACTGCTGCCAGAACTGCGCGAGGTTATCCACGTTCAGCGTCACCGGATGGTCGACGCCCGCACACTGCGAAGCCAGCGCTTCCAGCCGGCAGGCCGCTTCACCTTCCCAGGATTGAGTTTCAATACCCAGCGCGCAGGCGACCGCATCAAACAGGCGACCACAGGACGAGGCCTGCGGCGCGTTGATGCCGCGCCGGATCGCCGTTGCCAGCAGCGGCCAGTTTTCACGCTGAACCGCGCGCGTTTCCGGGTACTGCTGCCAGTCAGGGACAAACGCCAGGCAGTGGGCGAGCAGATTGCGCCACGGCTGCCGCGCCGCCAGATCGCCCCCCGGCAGCGCAACGGCAGGCAGCCCGCCCAGACGCTCGCACGCGAGATAGCTCACCCGCAGGCACTCCCCGCCCCACAGCGCGCCGTTCTCGCCCATGCCGATCCCGTCCAGCGTCAGGGCAATCGCGTCTCCGCCGTCCAGCGGCCAGCCGTTCTCCGCCAGGCACGCCGCCGCGTGGGCGTGATGGTGCAGTACGGTTTCGACCGGCAGCCCCTGCGCCTGTGCCCACCGTTGTGTGTGATAGCCCGGATGGGCGTCGCACACCACGCGCTTCGGCTGGAAGGCGTAAATTTTCTGCATCAGCGAGAGCGCGCCTCGCCACTGCGCTTCAACGCCCTCGTCACCGAGATCGCCAAAATGCTGGCTCAGCACCGCCTGGCTGCCACGCACCAGGCAGAAGGTGTTTTTCATCTCCGCGCCGGTGCATAGCATGGCGGGGATATTCTCAAAACCCGCAGGCAACGTGACGGCATCGGGCACAAAACCGCGCGCGCGGCGAAGCATCGTGCCGTCGCGATCCATCACCGAATCGTCCATCCGCTGCAGGATATCGCGGTTGTTCAGCAGGAAGCCGTCCGCGACGTCGCCGAGCTCATTCAGCGCCTGCTGGTTGGTCATGGCAGGCGGTCTGCCGCTGAGGTTGCCGGAAGTCATCACCAGCGGTCGCCGGCAGTCCATCATCAGCAAATGTTGCAGCGGGTTAGCGGGAAGCATGATGCCAATACAATCGAGTCCCGGTGCAATCCCTTCGGGAAACCCGTGAAGCGAGGCTTTTGGGGTCAGCACAATCGGCGCTGCGGAGGAGCGCAACAGCGTCTGGATCGCCTCCGGCACGCCGTCCGCGTTTGGGATCATCACCGCCAGCGGCTTCGCGGGACGCTGCTTGCGTACCCGGAGCGTCGCGACCGCCTGCGGATTACGCGCGTCGCAGACGAGATGAAAACCGCCCAGCCCTTTGACCGCGACTATGCCGCCGCTTTTCAGCATCGCCACCGCCGCGCTCAGTGCAGCCTCACGGGAAGCGGTGTTGTCGCCCGCGCGCCATTCCAGCGCGGGCCCGCAGTCCGGGCAGGCTACCGGCTGGGCGTGAAAGCGGCGGTCAGAAGGGTTACGGTACTCCGCTTCGCAAAGCACGCAGAGGGGAAATGCGGCCATTGACGTGGCCGGACGGTCATAGGGCATCGCGCGGATAATGGTAAACCGCGGCCCGCAGTGCGTGCAGTTGATGAACGGATAGCGATAGCGGCGCTCGCCGGGGTCGCGCATTTCAGCCAGGCACGCCGGACAGGTCGCGGCGTCGGGGACGATCTGCGTGTCCATCGCCCCACCCGCGCTGTGGCGGATGGTAAAGTCCTCCGGCACCTGCGCCCAGGTAAACGGCTGCGTTTCCACGTGGTCAATGCGTGCCAGCGGCGGACAGTCCTGATGCAGCCTCGCGGTAAAGGCCCCCCCATTACCCGCGAGGCGCACCAGCACGCCCTCTCCATCATTGCAGACGTCACCGGTCAACTGAAGCACCTGCGCCAGCTGCCAGACGAAGGGACGAAACCCCACGCCCTGCACTTTACCGCGCACAAGCAGCTGTACGCCGTTGCTGCACATACGGTTCAGAACAGCAGCGATGACGACGTGTCGAATGCCGCACGACGGCGCTTTTCGGCGCTCATCTGCTCAAGCTTGTCGCGATCCACGCAGACCAGCGCGTGCGTCGGGCAGGCTTCCATGCAGGCCGGACCGGCGTCGCGGTGGTAGCACAGGTCGCATTTGTTGGCTTCGGCTTTGTCCGCGCGCACGCTCAGCCCCATGCCGCTGTTGCGCACCACCGGACGGACAACCACCTCCATCGCGCCGTACGGACAGGCGACCACGCAGGTTTTGCAGCCAATACAGCGCTCCTGCATGACGTGCACAAAGCCTTTCTCGCGTTTAATCGCCCCGTTCGGGCAGACGTTCGCACACGGTGCGTCTTCGCACTGGCGACAGATGGCGGCGGTGGAAATATTCACGCCTTTGATGACGTGGATACGCGGCAGGAAGGTGTCAGGGGTAAGCGACGCGCAGTCCTGCTCCGCCTGATGGGAAACCACGCACGCCACTTCACAGGTACGGCAACCAATACACTTACTGGCATCGGCCATAATAAAACGGTTCATCTGCTTCTCCAGCATTACAGTTATGCGCGGAGATATTCATAAACCGTGCCAATAATTAACTTATTGATTTTATATGAATTTAAAAAATACGGAGGCGCTGTCATCGTCACTTATGACGATGACAGCTGTCGACATCAGCGGTGCGGGCCGTCAATAACGGAGTCGCGCAGGACAAGCTCGCCGGAGAAGGTTTGCTGATACTTAAACTCACCGCCGTCGAGCATGAAGATCAGGCGGCTGATGGTCTCTTTGATCATCTCCGTCACCGGAATACGCACGCTGGAAAGCGACGGCACGATGTAAGGCGCGATGGCCACGTCGTCAAAGCCGATCACCGACACCGCGTCCGGTGCGGCCACGCCGCTGTCGTGGAGCTGCTTCATGGCACCGATCGCCATGTCGTCATTACTCGCCACCAGCGCCGTAAACCGTTCACCGCGAGCAAGCAGTTCGGCAACCGCCGCCGCGCCGCTGGCGGGGTTCCACTTCCCGCGCGCAATAAGGCCCTCGCGCAGCGGAATACCGTGCTGCGCCAGCGCGTCCTTGTAGCCGGAGAGACGCTCAACCCCGGTGGGAGAATCCAGCGAGCCGGTGATAAACGCGATCTCCCGGTGCCCTTTCGCAATCAGCTGCGACACCGCCTCCTGGCTGGAGGCTTTATGATCTGACCAGACGCAGTGGCTGCTGTTTTTCCGCAGGCGGCGGTTGAGCACCATGATGGGCTGCTCGCACTTCTCGACGATCTCATCCATCTCTTCCACGCTCAGAAAACGCGGATAGATAATCACCGCGTCGCAGCGCATATCGAGCAGGTACTGGATCGCCTCTCGCTCTTCATCCGCGCTGTGCTTGCCGTCCGCGAGGATCAGCTGCCGCCCCTTTTCTTCCGTCATGCGCGCGGCGTGAAACAGCAGTTCGCTAAAGTAGACGCCGTGATAGAGGGTGTTCGTCACCACCAGTCCCAGCGTCTGGGTACGTTTGGTTGCCAGGTTTCGCGCCAGCAAATTCGGGCGATAGCCGCTCTCTTCAATGGCCTGAAAAACCCGGTCTTTGGTCTCCTGGCTGACGTAGCCATTTCCCGACAGCACCCGGGACACCGTGGCTTTCGAAACGCCTGCCCGCTTCGCCACTTCAAGCATCGTGGTCATGTTGTTATTCCATCTGAATCTGATGAAGCGCAGTGTACTGCACTGCAAAAAAATTGTCGCAGCGGTGAAATCACGCTTTCGATACCCCATTGAGATCTGCATCACGAAACGAAAAAATGGTCAAAAAGCGATCTTGTTTCATTCATAGAAACTCATGATGATTATGTGGAACCGGTTTCCTACATGTCTCACAACAATAACAGGATCACATCCGATGGCCAAAAACTACGCTGCGCTGGCGAACGACGTTATCAGCGCGCTGGGCGGCAAAGAGAACATCGTCGCCGTCACCCACTGCATGACGCGTCTGCGTTTCGTACTGAAAGACGAAAGCCTGACCGACGCTGCGCGCCTGAAAAGCATCAGCGGCGTCCTCGGCGTGGTGCGCAACGACAACCAGTGCCAGGTGATTATTGGCAACACGGTTTCACAGGCGTACCGCGAAGTGGTGAGCCTGCTGCCCGCTGACCTGCAGCCCGCAGTGCCGGAAGGTCCGCAGAAGATGACCTTACGCCGACTTGGCGCCGGGATCCTCGACGCGCTGATCGGCACCATGTCCCCGCTGATCCCGGCGATCATCGGCGGCTCGATGGTCAAGCTGCTGGCGATGATCCTTGAGATGACCGGCGTGCTGCCAAAAGGCGCGCCGACGCTCACTATTCTGACCGTCATCGGCGACGGTGCCTTCTTTTTCCTGCCGCTGATGGTGGCGGCCTCGGCGGCGGTGAAATTCAAAACCAACATGTCGCTGGCCATCGCCATTGCCGGCGTACTGGTGCACCCGAGCTTTATCGAGCTGATGGCGAAAGC
Source organism: Enterobacter sp. UCD-UG_FMILLET (assembly GCF_000762975.1). Lineage (NCBI taxonomy): Bacteria > Pseudomonadati > Pseudomonadota > Gammaproteobacteria > Enterobacterales > Enterobacteriaceae > Enterobacter > Enterobacter sp. UCD-UG_FMILLET. The sequence continues at coordinate 317,709 of NZ_JRJC01000006.1, read as the reverse complement.
CGCACAGGGCGAGCACGTTGAGTTCGCCTTCATTCCGGTGACGGCGGTGAAATACACCTACACCGTCATCCCGGCGCTGGTGATGACCTGGTGCCTGTCATACATCGAACGCTGGGTGGATCGCATTACCCCGGCGGTGACGAAAAACTTCCTCAAGCCGATGCTGATCGTGCTGATTGCCGCCCCGCTCGCCATCGTGCTGATTGGCCCGCTGGGGATCTGGATCGGTAGCGCCATCTCCGCGCTGGTCTACACCATTCACGGCTACCTGGGCTGGCTCTCCGTCGCCATCATGGGCGCGCTCTGGCCGCTGCTGGTGATGACCGGGATGCATCGCGTGTTTACGCCGACCATCATTCAGACCATTGCCGAAACGGGCAAGGAAGGGATGGTGATGCCGTCGGAAATCGGCGCCAACCTGTCGCTCGGCGGCTCGTCGCTGGCGGTGGCGTGGAAAACCAAAAACCCGGAGCTGCGCCAGACGGCGCTGGCGGCGGCAGCCTCCGCCATTATGGCGGGGATCTCTGAACCGGCCCTGTACGGCGTGGCGGTGCGGCTGAAACGTCCGCTGATTGCGAGCCTGATCAGCGGCTTTATCTGCGGGGCGGTCGCCGGCATGGCCGGTCTTGCCAGCCACTCGATGGCGGCACCGGGGCTGTTCACCAGCGTGCAGTTCTTCGACCCGGCGAACCCGATGACCATCGTCTGGGTGTTCGGCGTGATGGGGCTGGCAGTCTTGCTGTCGTTTGTTCTGACCCTGCTTTTAGGGTTTGAGGATATCCCGGTCGAAGACGAGGCTGAAAAAGCGCGCGCCCTGCAGACCGCACCGGTACAGAACAACGCAGCAAAAGCATAAATTGAAAGCGAGGTAAGAATGTCTATTTTTCCACAAGGATTTTTATGGGGCGGCGCGCTTGCCGCCAACCAGAGTGAAGGTGCTTACCGTGAAGGCGGCAAAGGACTGACGACGGTCGATATGATCCCCCACGGCGCGAATCGCCTGGCGGTGAAGATCGGTAAGGAAAAGCGTTTCTCGCTGCGTGACGACGAGTTCTACCCGAGCCACGAAGCGATTGATTTTTACCATCGCTATAAAGAAGACATCGCCCTGATGGCGGAGATGGGCTTTACGGTGTTCCGCACCTCAATTGCCTGGAGCCGCCTCTACCCGAACGGCGACGAACCGTTGCCGAACAAAGAGGGCATTGCCTTCTATCGCGCGGTGTTCGAGGAGTGCAAAAAGTACAACATCGAGCCGCTGGTAACGCTCTGCCACTTCGACGTGCCGATGCACCTGGTGACAGAATACGGCTCCTGGCGCAACCGCAGGATGGTCGATTTCTTCGCCCGCTACGCCCGCACCTGCTTTGAAGAATTTAACGGGCTGGTGAAATACTGGCTGACCTTCAACGAAATCAACATCATGCTGCACAGCCCATTCTCCGGCGCGGGGCTGGTGTTTGAGGAAGGTGAAAACGAAGACCAGGTGAAATACCAGGCCGCGCACCACGAGCTGGTAGCGAGCGCGCTGGCGACCAAAATCGCCCACGAGGTGAACCCGGAAAACCAGGTCGGCTGCATGCTGGCGGGCGGCAATTTCTACCCGTACTCCTGCAAGCCGGAAGACGTGTGGATGGCGCTTGAGAAAGACCGCGAGAACCTGTTCTTTATCGACGTGCAGGCGCGCGGCAGCTACCCGGCCTACTCTGCCCGCGTGTTCCGCGAGAAAGGCGTGGTGATTGTGAAAGAGCCGGGCGACGACGACCTGTTAAAGAACACCGTCGACTTTGTCTCGTTCAGCTATTACGCCTCGCGCTGCGCGTCGGCGGACATGAACGCGGGCAACACCAGCGCGGCGAACATCGTGAAGTCCCTGCGTAATCCGCATATTCAGGTGAGCGAATGGGGCTGGGGCATTGACCCGCTCGGCCTGCGCATCACCATGAACATGATGTACGACCGCTACCAGAAGCCGCTGTTCCTGGTGGAAAACGGCCTCGGGGCAAAGGACGAGATTGACGTCAACGGCGAGATCAACGACGACTACCGCATCAGCTACCTGCGCGAGCACATCCGCGCGATGGGCGACGCGATCGAGGACGGCGTGCCGCTGATGGGCTACACCACCTGGGGCTGTATCGACCTGGTGTCGGCCTCAACGGGCGAAATGAGCAAGCGCTACGGGTTTGTGTACGTTGACCGCGACGACGCAGGGAACGGCACGCTGGACAGAAAACGCAAGAAATCGTTCTGGTGGTATAAGAAGGTGATTGCGAGTAACGGGGCGGATCTGGAGTAGCCTGTTGCCCTCTCCCACAGGGAGAGGGGTTTGGCGCCGCTCAGAGCTGAGAAAAACCCCCATCCCCAACCCACTCCGCAAGCCGTGAATACACCACGTCCACCGCCTCTTTCACCGGCAGCGTCATCGGGTAATAAAACCCAACGATATCCGGCTGAATTCCCAAAAAGAGCACCTCGCCCACGTCGTCCCTGATCTGATCGACAAGGTAGTTCAGCGGCATATTGTGGGTGGTCATCATAAACATCTCGGCGATGTCGTCCGGGTCAATCAGGCGGATCTCTCCGGGGTTGAGCCCCATATCGGTGGCATCGACGATTAACAGCCTCTCCGGGCGCAGCTCGCGGATGGCGACCACGTCGTTTTCCGGCGCGCTTCCGCCGTCAATCACCACCCAACTGCCCTGCGGATTCGCGGCGCACATCTCTGCCAGCAGCGGGCCCGCGCCGTCGTCGCCCATCATGCTGTTGCCGACACACAGTAAAACGTCAGTCACGTAATCTCCTCACCATCAGGTAGATGGCGCTCTCCTGATGAATATCGTGCAGCATGCTAAGCAGCGTTTTGCTCCACGCCTGCTGCTCGGGGGTTTGCTTGGCGAGCGCCGCGTCAAAGGCGTTGGCAAGCATCGCAATGTGGTTGGCGTCGATGACGATCTCGCCGTACTTCGGCACGCCCTCCATTTTGCGCCGCGCCGTGCTGCCCTCCTCCAGCGTGGCGATCCACGCCAGGTATTCCGGCCACGGGCAGCTCAGCGCGGCCTCCAGGCAGTCAATCACCCCGAGATGGTGCCCAATCGCCAGGCTGTAATAGACCACCTGCTGCGCCGCATCCGGCGTGGCATCGTTCTCATCAATAAACTTACGGCTCAGCTGGCTGAACACCACCGTTTCACTCATCGGATACGCGCCTCATCCACGATGCTGTTCAGGTTCGCCACGATCTCACTGAGACGGGGATCGTTCTCGGCCTCCAGCCAGCGCGCCACCTGATGGTCGCCCTGACTCAGTAGGCGCAGATAATCATCGGCAATCTGACGCCCGTAACGATAGCCCGCCAGCCTGCGCGCCGTGCGGTCAATCTTCACCCGCAGCGGCTGCACCATGTCCGGGTGCAGAATGGCCGCCGGCCGGTTGTCCAACTCGCCCGGCTCGCGCGCGTGGATTTTCTGCTCCAGCAGGCCAAGCGCCATCGCGAAGCCGTACAGCGTCGCGGCAGGCGTCGGCGGACAGCCCGGAATGTAGACGTCCACCGGCACGATTTTGTCGGTGCCGCCCCAGACGCAGTAGAGGTCGTGGAAGATGCCGCCGCTGTTGCCGCAGGCCCCGTACGAGATGCAGATTTTCGGGTCCGGCGCGGACTGCCAGGCGCGCAGCGCGGGGGATCGCATGGCGCGGGTGACGGCCCCGGTAAACAGCAGAATGTCCGCATGACGCGGGGACGGCACCACCTTGATGCCGAAGCGCTCGGCGTCAAACAGCGGCGACAGCGTAGCGAAGATCTCAATCTCGCAGCCGTTGCAGCCCCCGCAGTCCACGCGGTAGACGTAGGCCGAGCGTTTGATTTTTTTCAGCAGCGACGCCTTCATGCTGGCGATGGACTCCTCCACCGTCATCGGCACCGGAATGCCGTTAGCGTCGCGCGGGCCGAGTAAGTTTTCCATCAGCTGGCCTCTCTCATATGGCGGGTGATATCAATGCGGTCGGACGGCAGCAGGCACTTCTGACGCTTGCACTCCGGGCAGGTTTCAAAGCTTTCGCGGTGGTGCTCCGCGCGAGCGTCGCCGTTGTGCTGCAGCAGCGCGATGGCGTAGTCGATCTCTTTTTGCACGGCGAACGGGCGCCTGCAGACGCGGCAGCTGCAAAGGTCAAAGCGCGACTGCTGCAGAAAATCCTCTTTCTTCCACACCGCCAGCTCGTACTCCTGCGACAGGCGAATGGCGACAGTCGGGCAGACCTCCTCGCAGCGGCCGCAGAAGATGCAGCACCCGAGGTTAAACTGCCAGGCCAGCTCGCCGGTTTTGAGATCCGTTTCCACCGTTAAGGCGTTCGACGGACAGGCATTCACGCAGGCCGCGCAGCCGATGCACTGCTGCGGGTTGTGCTCCGGCTTGCCGCGAAAGTTTTTATCCACCGGCATCGGCTCCAGCGGATAGCTGCTGGTCTGCGTGCCGGTTTTTATCGCTTTTTTGATAAAGGTAAACATGGCGAGTCCTTATTTCAGCGGCGAGTTCTTACGCTCGATGCTGTAGCGCTCAAGCTCTTTGTACGGCACTACCTGGCTTTTTTTCTTGCGCACGTCCACAACGGTCATGCGGTCGGTGCACGAGTAGCACGGGTCGAGGCTGCCGATGATCAGCGGCGCATCGGAAACCGTGTTGCCGCGCAGCATATAGCGCAGGGTTGGCCAGTTGGCGTAGGTGGCCGCACGGCAGCGCCAGCGGTAGAGCTTCTGGTTGTCGCCGGTCATGCTCCAGTGGATGTCATCCCCGCGCGGCGCTTCGGCAAAGCCGAGGGCAAAGCGGTTCGGAATGTAGGTAAAGCCCTCCACCATCAGCGGGCCGCCGGGAAGGTTATCGAGGCCGAAGTCGATCATGTTCAGGGCGGTGAACACCTCGTTAATGCGCACCTTGAGGCGCGAGATGACGTCGCAGCCCTGCTCGCTGTGCACGGTCATCGGCAGCAGGCCGTAGCCGACGAACGGGTGATCGGCACGGGTGTCGCGGGCGTGGCCGCTGGCGCGCACCATCGGGCCGACGTTGCTGAAGTCGCGGGCGATCTCCGGGTCAAGGCGCCCGATGCCGACGGTGCGCTGCTCGATGTTTGGCGTGCTGAGCAGCATGTCCACCAGCTCCTGCACGTCGCGGCGCATCTGCTGCGCCAGCTGGCGGGTCTGGATCATGTCGTCCTTCAGCAGGTCGCGGCGGATCCCGCCGATCAGGTTCAGGCCGTAGGTTTTACGCGCCCCGGTGAGGATCTCCGCCATCTTCATTGACGCTTCACGCACGCGGAAGAACTGCATAAACCCGGAGTCAAAGCCGACGAAGTGGCAGGCCAGGCCGAGGTTCAGCAGGTGCGAGTGCAGACGCTCCACCTCCAGCAGAATGGCGCGGATCATCTGCGCGCGCTCCGGCACCACGATCCCCATGCCGTTCTCCACCGAGGTGGTATAGGCGGTGCTGTGGGCGAAGCCGCAGATACCGCACACGCGGTCAGAGAGGAACGTGACCTCGTTGTAACCCATGCGGGTTTCCGCAAGCTTTTCCATGCCGCGGTGGACGTAGAACAGGCGGTAGTCGGCGTCGATGATGTTCTCGCCGTCGACGAACAGGCGGAAGTGGCCCGGTTCGTCAGAGGTGACGTGCAGCGGGCCGATCGGCACCACGTTGTTCTTCTTGCTGCCCAGCTCGTTGATGAATTCGTAGGTTTCGCTGTCGGTGGTCGGCGCCGGGCGCTGGCGGTAGTCCATGCTGTCTTTGCGCAGCGGATAGAGTTCGTCCGGCCAGTCGTCCGGCAGCACCAGGCGGCGCTCGTCCGGCAGGCCGACCGGCACCAGGCCGTACATGTCGCGCACTTCGCGCTCGCCCCAGACGGCGGCGGGCACGCGCGGCGTGACGGACGGGTATTCCGGCTTAGACGGGTCGACTTCGACGCGCACGGTGAGCCAGCACTTTTCGCCCTGCTCCATCGACATCACGTAGTACACGGCGTAATTGCCGCACAGCTGGCGCTCGTCGTTGCCGAACAGCACCGACAGCCAGCCGCCCTGCTGGTAGTACAGAAACTCGACCACTTCCGGCAGATAGTTCACCTTAATGGTGACGGTTACCTGGTCTTTGGTTTGCCAGGACTCCTCTAGCACCACGCCGGGGAAAGCCTGATGCAACGCGGCGAGATACTGCTGACCTTTCTTTTCTTCAGACATAAATACTCTCTCTAATCACGCCACCAGCAAGGAGACGAACGCTAAAAATGCAAAACCAAAACCGGCCCAGGTGATGCGCGACGTTTCCACAAAACGCAGGCGCGCCATGCTGTTTTCAAACAGGGCAATCACCAGCACGCCGACCAGCAGCTTGAGGGCGGCAACCACGACGGCCAGCACCAGACCGCCTGCGGAGAAGTGCGTCATCTGTCCCCACGGGAAGAAGACGCCGACAAACATCTGCAGCACCACCAGCTGTTTGAGGCTGATGCCCCACTTCAGCACCGCGAAGCCGTAGCCGCTGTATTCGGTAAGCGGCCCCTCCTGTAGCTCCTGCTCGGCTTCCGCGAGGTCGAACGGCAGTTTGCCCATCTCAATAAACGTGGCGAACGCGCAGGCGCACAGCGCCAGCACCAGCGGGATCGAGCGCGCCACCGGCCAGTGGTAAACGGTGTGGGTGATAAAGCTGATGTGGGTAGAGCCCGCGACCTGCGCGGCGACCCACAGCCCCAGCAGCAGGATCGGCTCGACCAGCACGCCGAGCATCGCCTCGCGGCTGGCACCGATGCCGGTAAACGGGCTCCCTGTGTCCAGGCCCGCAATCGCAAAGAAGAAGCGGGCGATGGCGAAGAGGTAAATCAGCGTGATCAGATCGCCAAGCACGGGCAGCGGCGACGCCACCGTCACCACCGGCAGCGCGGTGGCGATGGTCAGCATCACGCCCACCATCACAAACGGCGTCAGGCGGAAGACCCAGCCTGCGGCGCCCGGCGCAACGCTCTGACGGGAGAGCAGCTTGAAGAGATCGCGGTATTCCTGAAGCACCCCAGGCCCGCGACGGTTGTGCATCCGGGCGCGCGCCACGCGCGTGATGCCCGACAGCAGCGGCGCGGCGGCGAACAGCACCAGCGCCTGAAGAATTGCCAGTAACAGACTCATGTCAGGCTCCTCGTGAAATCACAATGACCACCAGCACAGCTAGCTCGATGACCGCCAGACGGCGGAACAGCACGGGTGCGGCGGCACTCTGCCAGCCGGGTACCCAGTCCACCGGGTTCAGCCAGTGGCGCAGCTTCAGCACGGCGGCGAAGTTCTCCTTCACCGGCATGGCGAAACCGTGGGCGGTGATGACCATCGACTGTTCGTGTTCGTAGCCGCAGGCCCACGCCGCACCGCGCGAGCGGGAGGCGAGCCGGTCGCGTTTGAAGAACAGCATCAGGACGAGCGGCAGCAGCGGTGCGCCAATCAGCAGCAGCGCGATCATGGGCTGAGAGACGGTGGTATTCGCCACGGTCAGCGGCAGCGGAATGGCGTTGCCCAGCAGCGGCAGCAGCCACGGCGCGGCGACGCCGCCCGCGATGCAGCACAGCGCCAGCGCGACCACGCTCACGCCCATCAACAACGGTGCGCAGCAGGCGTTTTCCGCTTCGCGGGTGCGCGGCGCGCCGAGGAAGGTCACGCCGTAGACTTTCGCCATGCACATCACCGCCAGCGCGCCGGTTATCGCCAGTCCAACCGCCAGCAGCGGGCCGAGCAGACGCGCGATAAAGACATCGCTCTGACCGAGCGCGAAGAAGGACTGATAGATCACCCACTCCCCGGCAAAGCCGTTCAGCGGCGGCAGCGCGGCCATCGCCATCAGCCCGACCAGCATCGCCAGTGAAATCACCGGCATCTTTTTGCCAATCCCGCCGAGCTTTTCAATATCCCGATGGCCGGTGCGGAACCAGACGCTGCCCGCCCCGAGGAACAAGGTGCTTTTAAACAGGCTGTGGTTGACGAGGTGATACAGACCGCCGATAAACCCGGCGGCAATCAGCGCCGGATGATTGAGCGCCAGCCCGGTCACGCCCGCGCCAATGCCGAGCAGGATAATGCCGATATTTTCCAGGGTGTGGTAGGCCAGCAGGCGCTGGATATTGTGCTCCATCAGCGCGTACAGACCGCCGACGAACGCGGTAATCATTCCGGCGACCAGCAGCACGACGCCCCACCACAGCGGCGGCTGTCCGCCGGTCAGCGTAATCGCCAGAATCCCGAACAGACCCACTTTCATCACCACCACCGAAAACAGCGCGGCGGCAGGCGCGGAGGCATTCGCATGCGCCTGCGGCACCCAGCCGTGCAGCGGGATGATGCCAGCGAGCAGGCCAAAGCCGAGCACGCCCAGCAGCCAGACGTCGTTCCCCAGCGGATACCCGTTGAGCGCAGCGAAGTCCAGCGTGCCAAAGCGGTGCCATACCAGCCAGCAGGCCAGCGCCAGCAGCAGCGTTCCGAGGCGTCCCAGCGCAAACCACAGCTTGCCGGAGGCGCTGCAGCCGGTCAGGAACACGCCGCACAGCGCCATGATTTCCGCCATCACCACCAGCGCCCCGAGGTTGCTGGCGCTAACGGTACAGACCGCCGTCGCCATCAGCAGGTTAACCAGCAGGCCGTTGGCTTTAGCGTGCGGGTGGCGATGCCAGTCGATATTGAACAGGCTGATAAACAGCCCGCTCAGGCCAAACGTCACCAGCCAGATGGCGTTCAGGGGCGTGATCTCAACCGTGTGGCGAATCAGCGGCATCACGGTCTCTGCGGACTGGCCGCCGAGCAGGACGACACCGCCTGCCGCCAGCGTCATCAGGCTAGCGGCCGCCCCGCCGATCCCGCCGATCGCGCCGCTGAGCATTTTATGGAATGAGAAGATCAGCGCCAGAACAGCGGCGGCAGCAAAACAGGCTACCGCGCCGGTAATCATCATCGCCGCGTTCATTTCGCCCCCTCGTTAAGCGCCTGTAGCAGAGAAAGGTCGCCAAAATCACTGTTGATGGTCAGCTCGCGTTTACGCTTGCTGGTACGGGCGATGTCGCGAATGTTAACCAGAATCAACGCCTTAGTCGGGCAGGTGCGCACGCATGCCGGGCCCTGCTCATCGAAGCTGCACAGGTCGCATTTCACCGCAACGGCACGAATGCCGGGCACCCAATCCAGCAGCGTGCTTACGCGTGCAGGTGCCGGGGGCGCGGGCGGGGCTTTTGGCGAGTTGGCGTTCGCCGGAATATGCAGCGGACGGCTGCCGGAAAATTCAATCGCGCCGAACGGGCAGGCAATGCCGCACAGCTTGCAGCTTACGCACAGGCTTTCGTTCAGCTGGACAGCGCCATCAACGCGGGTGATGGCATTCACAGGGCAAACGCCCGCGCAGGGGGCATCTTCACAGTGATGGCAGAGCTGCGGGGCAGACTCTTTTTCATTACGCATGACGTGCAGACGCGGCATGGACTGCAGCCCATGCAGGCGATGCGTTTCCGAACACGCCGCCTCACAGGTTCGACAGCCAATGCAGACCGTCGAGTCGGCAATTACAAAACGGTTCACCGGGTTATCCTCTGGTGATAGTCATTTTTGACGAAAAACTGTCTTGTCGACACTTCTCGACACGCATGGGTCAGGCCACGTTCGCTGAGGTATTTCCATCCATCAGCTGCTTCAGGTTGACCGGAAGATCGTGTTCAACGGCGGCGTACAGGCCGTTATAGACCGGCGCGATTTTTTCCAGATAGTGCTCCAGCACCTGCTGGCGATCGCGGTTGCTGACGTGGCCGTCCACCATGCCGTCGGCCATTAGCTGCGCCTTCGCAATACACTGTTTTTCGCCGTCTTTTGTCTCGAGGTGGTACTCAATGGTGTGGCTGTTGAAGTTGTCCGCCAGGGTAACGTTGATGATGAAATGGCCGAAGAGGACAAAGCGCATGTCGCCCTGCGCCGCGCAGCTCATTGCGTGGTGAAGACGCGCTTTCGAGAGGGTTATGCCCTGAACCAGAGAGTTGCAGTAGAAGTGCCACTGGTCCTGCAGCTGCTGATGACGCTGCGCGATGTAATCCGCTTTTTCGCTGATTTCCCAAATAGTCATAGAAGGTATCCGGTTAATGGAGATAGCGGCTGTTAAGCAGATTCCATGCCAGTTTTTATCCTGCTGATTTTAAATAGATTTAATTACAAAACCGCTGTCAACGCCGTGGTGTCGACGTGTCATTTCGACAGCGTTGACATCGTCACGCCTTAACAAAAATTAAGCTGGCACCGTTATTGCATTCAATGGCGCAATTCATTGAGGAGGCGTCATGCACGAAATCACCCTCTGCCAGCGGGCTCTGGAACTTATCGAACAGCAGGCAGTGCAAAACCACGCGAAGCGCGTCACCGGCGTCTGGCTGAAGGTCGGGGCGTTTTCCTGCGTCGAGCCCAGCGCCCTGCATTTCTGTTTTGAGCTGGTGTGTCGCGGCACGCTGGCGGAAGGCTGCGAGCTCCATATCGAAGAGCAGCAGGCGGAGTGCTGGTGCGAGCAGTGCCAGCAGTACGTCACCCTGCTGTCATCAAAGGTTCAGCGCTGTCCGCAGTGTCAGAGCACCGGTCTTCGCATCGTGGCGGACGACGGCATGCAGATCCAACGCCTCGAAATCGAGAAGGAGTAAAGTATGTGTAGCACCTGCGGTTGCGCCGAAGGCAACCTGTATATAGAAGGGGATGAACACCGTCCCCATTCCGCGTTTCGCTCCGCGCCCTTTTCCCCTGCCCCGCGTCCTTCTGCGGCACTGACCGGTATCACTTTCTCTCCGCAACGGTCCGCTGCGGGCGATCTCCACTACGGCCACGGCGAAGCGGGTACCCACGCGCCGGGCATCAGCCAGCGCCAGATGCTGGAGGTGGAAATCAACGTGCTGGATAAAAATAACCAGATCGCCGACCGCAACCGCGCGCGCTTTGCCGCCCGCAAACAGCTGGTGCTGAACCTGGTCTCCAGCCCCGGCTCCGGCAAGACCACGCTGTTAACGGAAACGCTCAAACGCCTTAACGGGCGCGTCTCCTGCGCGGTGATTGAAGGCGACCAGCAAACCGTTAACGACGCGGCGCGCATTCGCGAAACCGGCACCCCGGCGATTCAGGTCAATACCGGCAAAGGCTGCCACCTGGATGCGCAGATGATTGCCGACGCCGCCCCGCGTCTGCCGCTGGCGGATAACGGCATTCTGTTTATTGAAAACGTCGGCAACCTGGTCTGCCCGGCGAGCTTCGATCTGGGCGAACGCCACAAGGTAGCGGTGCTTTCGGTGACCGAAGGCGAAGACAAGCCGCTGAAGTACCCGCATATGTTTGCCGCCGCGTCCATCATGCTGCTGAACAAAGTCGACCTGCTGCCGTACCTGAATTTCGACGTGGATAAATGCCTGGCGTATGCCCGTGAGGTGAATCCGGAGATCGAGATCCTGCTTGTCTCCGCCACGCGAGGCGACGGGATGGATGCCTGGCTGAACTGGCTGGAGAGCGAACGATGTGCATAGGCGTACCGGGACAAATTCACGCTATCGACGGTAATCAGGCCAAAGTGGAGGTCTGCGGTATCCTGCGCGACGTCGACCTGACGCTGGTGGGCAGCACCGATGAAAGCGGCGCCTCGCGTCTCGGCCAGTGGGTGCTCGTCCACGTGGGGTTTGCCATGAGCGTAATTAACGAAGCGGAAGCCCGCGACACGCTGGATGCATTGCAAAACATGTTCGACGTGGAGCCTGACGTGGGCGCGCTGCTTTACGGCGAGGAGCGTTAGCCATGCGTTACGTTGATGAATACCGCGCGCCGGAACAGGTGCTGCAGCTTATCGGGCACCTGAAAACGCGCGCGGCGCTGCTGGACTACACCAAAGAGAGACCGCTGCGGATCATGGAGGTGTGCGGCGGACACACGCACGCCATCTTCAAATTTGGCCTCGACCAGCTGCTGCCGGAGAACATCGAGTTTATCCACGGCCCCGGCTGCCCGGTCTGCGTGCTGCCGATGGGGCGCATCGACAGCTGTATTGAAATTGCCAGCCAGCCCGACGTCATTTTCTGCACCTTTGGCGACGCGATGCGCGTGCCGGGGAAAAACGGCTCGCTGCTGCAGGCGAAAGCGCGCGGAGCCGACATCCGGATCGTCTATTCGCCGATGGATGCCCTGACGCTGGCGGAGGACAACCCAGCGCGCAAGGTGGTGTTTTTTGGCCTGGGGTTTGAAACCACCATGCCCGCCACCGCCATCACGCTGCAGCAGGCGAAAGCGCGCGGCGTCGGGAATTTTTTCTTCTTCTGCCAGCACATTACGCTTATCCCCACCCTGCGCAGCCTGCTGGAAGAGCCGGAAAACGGCATTGACGCCTTTCTGGCACCGGGCCACGTCAGCATGGTGATTGGCACAGACGCCTACGGTTTTATCGCTGAACAGTACAATCGTCCGTTAGTGGTCGCTGGTTTCGAACCACTTGATCTACTGCAAGGTGTCACCATGCTGGTTGAGCAGAAAATAGCGGCCCTGAGTACCGTGGAAAACCAATACCGCCGTGTGGTGCCGGATGCGGGAAATGAACGGGCGCAGCAGGCGATAGCCGACGTGTTCAGCGTTGAGGGCGACAGCGAATGGCGTGGTCTGGGGCTGATTGCCGAATCCGGCGTGCGCCTGACGCTGGCCTATCGCGCGTTCGACGTCGAAGCGCATTTCCGCCCGCAGCCGCAGCAGGTTTGCGACGATCCCCGGGCACGCTGCGGCGACGTGCTCACCGGTAAATGCAAACCGCATCAATGCCCGTTATTTGGCAATACCTGTAACCCGCAAACGGCGTTTGGCGCGCTGATGGTCTCCTCCGAAGGGGCGTGTGCCGCGTGGTATCAGTATCGCAACCAGGAGAGTGAAGCATGAATACGGTTGAAATGGCGCACGGCAGCGGCGGACAGGCGATGCAGCAGCTGATTAACCGGCTGTTTATGGAAGCCTTCAACAACCCCTGGCTCGCCGAACAGGAAGACCAGGCGCGCATTGACCTCGCCCCCCTCACCGCGCAGGGCGACAGGCTGGCGTTCTCCACCGACAGCTACGTGATCGATCCGCTGTTCTTCCCCGGCGGCGATATCGGCAAGCTCGCCGTCTGCGGCACGGCCAACGACGTGGCGGTCAGCGGCGCTATTCCGCGCTACCTCTCCTGCGGGTTTATCCTCGAAGAGGGGTTACCGATGGAGACGCTCACGGCAGTGGTCAACAGCATGGCGCAGACCGCGTGCGAGGCGGGGATAGCTATCGTCACCGGCGATACCAAAGTGGTGCAGCGCGGCGCGGCCGACAAGCTGTTTATCAACACCGCCGGCATGGGGGCGATCCCCGCCGATATTCACTGGGCGGCGCAGCAGCTTAGCGTGGGCGACGTGCTGATCGTCACCGGAACGCTGGGCTGCCACGGGGCGACCATCCTTAACCTGCGCGAAGGTCTGGGGCTGGATGGCGAACTGCGCAGCGACTGCGCGGTGCTCACCCCGCTGATTCAGACGCTGCGGGATATTCCCGGCGTGAAAGCCCTGCGGGACGCGACGCGAGGCGGCGTGAACGCCGTGGTCCACGAATTTGCAGCAAGCTGCGGGTACGGGATTGAACTCACCGAGCGTAGCCTGCCCGTTAAGCCTGCCGTTCGCGGGCTTTGCGAACTGCTGGGGCTGGACCCGCTCAACTTCGCCAACGAAGGAAAACTGGTGATTGGCGTTGAACGCGCAGCCGCGGAAGCCGTTCTTGAACAGCTGCGGGCTCATCCGTCAGGAAAAGAGGCGGCGATGATTGGTGAAGTGGTTGAGCGCAAAGGGGTGCGCCTGGCCGGGCTGTATGGCGTTAAACGCACGCTGGATCTGCCGCACGCGGAACCCTTACCCCGTATTTGCTAGAACCGCGCCAAAAGCGGTCAGCACTGAATCTCTTTTTTGCCAGTTTCTATTGGAAAGCAATATGTCGTATACACCGATGAGCGATCTTGGACAGCAGGGCCTGTTTGATATCACGCGCACACTTTTACAGCAGCCCGACCTCGGTGCGCTGAGCGATGCCCTGACGCGGCTGGTCAGGCAATCGGCGCTGGCGGACAGCGCCGCGATTGTGCTCTGGCATAGCGGAACGCAGCGCGCGAGCTACTACTCGACGCGTGATAATGGCAAAACGTTTGAATACGAAGACGAAACGTATCTGGCGCATGGCCCGGTGCGCCGCATACTCTCCCGGCCTGAAGTGCTGCACTGCAATTTTGCGGAGTTCCGCCAGGCGTGGCCGCGGCTCGCGGATAGCGATCTCTATCAGCCTTTCGGGCATTACTGCATGCTGCCGCTGGCGGCAGAGGGCCAGATTTTTGGCGGCTGCGAGTTTATCCGCACGACCGACCACCCCTGGAGCGAGGCGGAATACGAGCGCCTGCACACCTTTACCCAGATTGTAGCCGTCGTTGCGGAGCAGATCCAAAGCCGCGTGACCAATAATGTGGATTACGACCTGCTGAGCCGTGAGCGCGACAACTTCCGCATTCTGGTCGCCATCACCAACGCCGTGCTCTCCCGCCTGGACATGGACGAGCTGGTCAGCGAAGTCTCGAAAGAGATCCACCACTATTTCAAAATCGACGCCATCAGCATTGCGCTGCGCGGGCATCGCAAGGGCAAGCTGAACATCTACTCCACGCACTATCTCGATGAAGCCAACCCGGCGCACGAGCAGAGCGAGGTGGACGAAGCGGGCACCCTTTCCGAGCGGGTCTTCAAGAGCAAAGAGATCCTCCTGCTCAACCTGAACGAGCAGGACCCGGTCGCGCCGTACGAGCGGATGCTGTTTAACACCTGGGGCAATAAAATTCAGACCCTGTGCCTGCTGCCGCTGATGTCCGGCAACACCATGCTGGGCGTGCTGAAGCTAGCGCAGTGCGAGGAAGGCGTGTTTACTACCGCCAACCTGAAGCTGCTACGCCAGATTGCCGAGCGTATCTCTATTGCCCTGGATAACGCCCTCGCCTATCAGGAAATTCATCGTCTGAAAGAGCGGCTGGTGGATGAGAACCTGGCCCTGACCGAACAGCTCAACAACGTGGACAGCGAGTTTGGTGAAATCATCGGGCGCAGCGACGCCATGTACAGCGTGCTTAAGCAGGTTGAAATGGTGGCGCAAAGCGACAGCACGGTGCTGATCCTGGGCGAAACCGGCACGGGCAAAGAGCTGATAGCCCGCGCAATCCACAATCTGAGCAACCGCAACAGCCGACGGATGGTGAAGATGAACTGCGCCGCGATGCCTGCGGGGCTGCTGGAAAGCGATCTGTTCGGCCACGAGCGTGGTGCATTCACCGGGGCCAGCAGCCAGCGGCTGGGCCGGTTTGAGCTGGCGGACAAAAGCTCGCTGTTCCTCGACGAAGTGGGCGATATGCCGCTGGAGCTACAGCCGAAACTGCTGCGCGTCCTTCAGGAACAGGAGTTTGAACGTCTTGGCAGCAACAAGCTTATCCAGACTGACGTGCGGCTGATTGCAGCCACCAACCGTGACCTGAAAAAAATGGTCGCCGACCGCGAGTTTCGCAGCGATCTTTACTATCGTCTGAACGTCTTCCCGATCTTCCTGCCGCCGCTGCGCGAACGCCCGGAGGATATCCCCCTGCTGGTCAAAGCCTTTACCGCGAAGATTGCGCGCCGGATGGGGCGAAACATCGACAGTATTCCTGCCGAGACGTTGCGTACCCTTTCATCGATGGAATGGCCCGGCAACGTGCGCGAGCTGGAAAACGTCATCGAACGCGCGGTGCTGCTGACGCGCGGTAACGTGCTGCAACTCTCCCTGCCTGAGATTACGCTTCCTGACGTAACCGCGCCCGCCGCCGAGACAGCGAAAGAAGGAGAAGATGAATATCAGCTCATTATGCGCGTGCTGAAAGAGACCAACGGCGTGGTCGCCGGACCAAAAGGTGCCGCCCAGCGACTGGGGTTAAAACGCACCACCCTGCTGTCACGCATGAAGCGTCTCGGTATTGATAAAGAGAGCCTCATTTAAGGCCTTATTCCGGCGGTGTTTTTCTGACACCGCCTTTTGTTACCCTGCGCAATTGTCCCTCATTGACACAAAATCGTTTCCTCTGTATAAAATTCCGCCTTAATAATGAGTTTCATTTGCATCAATAATAATTTTAATGAAGGGTAGCGTTTCATGAAAAAGGTCATCTGCGCGTTAGGCCTGGCGATTGCGTCGGTCGGTTCTGCTCTGGCAACCACCTATCCCCTGACGATTGAAAACTGTGGCTATAAAGAGACATTCACCAAAGCGCCGGAACGCGTCGTGGCCCTGGGCCAGAACACCGTCGAAATTTTGCTCCTGCTGGGTCTGGAAGATAAGGTGAAGGCCAGCGCCTTCTGGCCGACCAAAGTGCTGCCGCAGCTGGCGGAACAGAATGCAAAAATCAAAACCCTGACGGTCGAAATCCCTACCCTTGAATCCGTGCTGGCGCAAAACCCCGACTTTGTTCCCGCCCAGACGCCACTGCTGCTGGGGCCTGAAAGCAAGGTCGCAAAACGCGACGATCTGATGACCCTGGGCGTGAACAGCTACGTGTCGCCGGGCATGTGCGCGACCAAAAAAGCCACCGGCGATATGTACGGCAGCCGCCAGAAACTGTGGGATATGACGTATCTCTACAAAGAGATTGAGGATTTCGCCAAAATCTTTAACGTTGAAGATCGCGGTCAGGCCGTGATTGCCGATTTCAAAAAACGCGAGGCCGACCTGCGTAAGGAATTCGGCAAGAGTAAAAAAGATCTTTCGTTTGTCTTCTGGTTCTCCAGTTCATCCCCTTCTGCGGACGCCTACGTCGGCGGTAAAAATAGCCCCTCCGGGTTTATCGCCAGCCTGATGGGCGGTCATAACGCCATTACGTCCGAGACCGAATGGCCAACCGTGGGCTGGGAGAGCATTATTGCCGCCAATCCGGATGTGATTGTGGTCTCCAGCCTCGATCGCAACCGCTGGGCGCTGGATAACGCGGAAGAGAAAATCAAATTCCTGAAGAGCGATCCGGCGTTCAGCCAGCTGGACGCGGTGAAAAAAGGCCATATCGTGGTGATGGACGGCCAGGCGATGAATCCGACGATCCGTACGATTTACGGGGCTGAGCAGGTCGGCGAACAGCTCAGAAAGCTGGGGCTGAACTGATGACAACCGCCGTTCTTCAGGCCCGGCAGAGCCTGGTTCTGACGACCTCGGCTTTGCTCGCCCTGGTACTGTTATTTCTGACGATCGCGCTGAGCGTCAGCGTCGGCGAGCTGTCTATCCCGCTGCAGAACGTGTTTTACGCCATCAGCAATAAAATGGGGCTCACCGAGGTTCCGCTCACCCGCATCTATGAGAGCGTGATCTGGGACTTTCGCCTGAGCCGCGCGCTGGTTGCGGCCTGCTGCGGCGCGGGGCTGGCCATCTGCGGTGCCGTATTGCAGAGCCTGCTGAAGAACGCGCTGGCGGAACCTTACGTGCTCGGCGTGTCCGCGGGCGCGTCGACCGGGGCGGTTTCCGTTGTCGTATTGGGGATCGGCACCGGTGCGGTCTCCCTTTCTGCCGGTGCCTTCGCCGGGGCATTCGCCGCCTTTGCGTTTGTCGCGTTTCTGACGAACGGCGCGCGCGGCGGGAATGAACGTACTATTCTGGCAGGCGTCGCCGCCTCGCAGCTTTTCAACGCCATTACGGCCTACACCATCAGCACCTCCGCCAGCGCCCAGCAGGCGCGCGACGTGATGTTCTGGCTGCTGGGCAGCTTCAGCGGCGTACGCTGGCCTGAATTCCAGCTGGCACTGGTCGTGGTGCTGACTGGATTAGCCGTTTGCCTCTACTATTCCCGGGCGCTGGATGCCTTTACGTTCGGCGATGACGCCGCCGCCTCTTTAGGTATTGCCGTCCCGTGGGTTCGCCTGACCCTCTTTACCACTACCGCGCTGATTACCGCGACGATTGTCAGCATGGCGGGCTCAATCGGCTTTGTCGGGCTGGTAGTGCCGCACGTGATGCGCTTCCTGTTCGGGCCGCTGCACCGCACGCTGCTGATTGCCAGCGCGCTGGCAGGGGCGATCCTGATGGTGCTGGCTGATATTGCCTCGCGCATGCTGATTGCGCCGCAAAGCCTGCCCGTCGGCGTGGTCACCGCGCTGGTTGGCGTGCCTTTCTTTGCAGTGATTATCTACCGCTCAAGGAATAAGTGATGAGTATCTGCGCTGAAAATATTACCTGGAAGGTCGGCAAAAAAGTCATCGTTAATGACGTCTCGCTGAAGGTTTCTCGGGGCGAAACGGTAGGACTGCTTGGCCCTAACGGCTGCGGTAAATCGTCTCTTTTACGTATCCTGGCGGGGCTGCGTCGCCCGGATGCGGGCTGTGTGACGCTGGACGGGCAGGACATCTCTCGTATTGCCAAAAAGCAGCTTGCCCGCCGGGTCGCCTTCGTCGAACAGCACGGCATGACTGACGCCAACATGCGCGTTCGTGACGTGGTGAAACTCGGGCGTATTCCGCACCACTCCGCTTTTTCCAACTGGAGCAACCACGATGACGAAACCGTCACCGCCGCCCTGCAGCGCGTGGATATGCTGGATAAAAGCGACCAGGGCTGGCTGAGCCTCTCTGGCGGCGAGCGCCAGCGGGTGCATATTGCCCGCGCCCTGGCTCAGACCCCAACGGAAATCCTGCTGGACGAACCGACCAACCACCTGGACATTCATCATCAGATGCAGCTGATGCAGTTAATCAGCGAATTACCGGTCACCAGCATTGTCGCTATCCACGATCTCAACCACGCCTCGATGTTCTGCGACTCGCTGATTGTGATGCAGAAAGGGCAAATTGTGGCGACGGGGACACCGCAGGACATCTTATCCGAGTCTTTGCTCTGGGATGTCTTCCGGGTCAAAACCAAAATCGAGATCTCGCCGTTCCATGGCAAAAAGCACATCCACTTTATCGTTTAGGGACGAGTGAACGACGATGCCCCTTCGCCCTGCCGCCACGCTCTGGCCGCCCGTCTTACTGGGTAGCCAGTTCGTTTTCAACATTGGCTTTTACGCCGTCGTTCCCTTCCTGGCGATATTCCTGCGCGACGACATGCTGCTCTCCGGCGGACTGATCGGGCTGATCCTGGGCCTGCGTACCTTCTCGCAACAGGGGATGTTTATCGTTGGCGGTGCGCTCTCGGACCGGTTTGGCGCGAAAGTGATTATCCTGAGCGGCTGTATTGTTCGTGTTTCAGGCTATCTGCTGCTGGCCTTCGGGGAATCCCTGTGGCCGATTATTCTGGGCGCGTGTCTGACGGGCGTTGGCGGCGCGTTATTCTCCCCCTCGATTGAGGCACTGCTGGCAAAAGCAGGCACTCACAGCGAGGAAAAAGGCAAACGAAGCCGGGCGGAATGGTTTGCGCTCTTTGCCGTCTGCGGAGAGCTCGGCGCGGTACTGGGCCCGGTTGCTGGCGCCCTGCTCACCGGCCTCGGCTTTCGTCAGGTGGCGCTGGCGGGGGCAGGTGTCTTTGTCATTGCGCTAGTGGTGCTCTACTTTTGCCTGCCTGCTGCTGGCCACCGTTCACAGACGCTGAAAATACAGCCCTGGTGGACAACGTTCCGTCAGCCGCGCTTTGTCGCCTTTATCATTGCCTACAGCTCGTGGCTGTTAAGCTATAACCAGCTTTATCTGGCGCTGCCGGTGGAGATCCAGCGTTCTGGCGGTAACGAGAAAGATCTCGGCCCGCTTTTTATGCTGGCCTCCGTTCTGATCATCACCTTACAGCTGCCGCTGGCGCGTTTCGCCCGTCGCGTGGGTGCGGTGAGAATTCTGCCGGTGGGATTTTTGCTCCTTTCAGCCGCCTTTGCGAGCGTGGCGACGTTCGCCCCGATGACGCCGCCGGAAGGCTGGCTGCGCTTACTGCCTTCTGTCTGTTTTGTGACGCTGTTGACGCTGGGGCAAATGCTGCTGGTGCCCTCGGCTAAAGATCTGATCCCTCGGTTTGCGGAGGAATCCACGCTTGGCGCGCACTACGGCGCACTCGCTACCGCCGGAGGCATAGCGGTACTGGCGGGAAACTTGTTGTTTGGCAGCCTGCTGGACCGCGCGCTGGTGCCCTCAACGCAGGCGATGTATCTCTGGCTTCTGCTGGCCCTCTTCCCGCTTTGCAGCGCGCTGGCCCTGAAGGTGATTTGCGGCCCGATGAGACGCTGAACCAATCACTTTTTCGGACGGTATTTCTCCGGCAGTTCCGGCACGGGACGACGGTCATCCATCAGATGACGAACGGTCAGAATGGGATGACGCCATAACATACGCGGACCAGCCCAGCGCATAACCTGCTTCATCTCTTCGCGTCTGGCAGGCTGATAGCAGTGGACCGGACACTGTTTACAGGCGGGCTTTTCCTCACCGAAAACGCACTTATCCAGGCGCTTATCGGCATAGGCATTCAGCGCCTGATAGTGCCCGTCTTCCACAGAGGCCTGAGGACACTGCTTCTGATACAGCGCGATCATTTTCGCGACGGTCTCTTTTTCTCGTGAGATGCGTTTACCGGACATAGCGATTTACCGAACAATAAAGTGCAAAAATTATACATCTTTCAATGCGAGATTTCAGTTGTTGCATGCCGTTTTCTGAAGCCTGATTCCAGTTTTAGCCCTGCAGCGACCGATAATCACTGGTATTTTATACAGGCATCAGAAATAACCTTTGTCCGTGTTGTCTGGAGACCCTATGCAAGAGCTCACGATCGGCAAACCTTATCGCCATTTAAAAGTGGGATATTTTAGAAAGCGCCATGAAGACCGCAATACCAAGATACCGAAGCGCTACAGCGTCCATGCGGCGCTGAGCTTAAAAGGTGACTGGCTTGAAAAGGCCGGGTTTACGACCCACTCAAGGGTCAGAGTGGGCGTGGAGCATGGAAAAATTGTCATCGAATTAATGTCGGAAGATGCCTCGTAAAGCCACGACATTTTTCTGCGCCGGACCTTTTTTTCATGCGACAATAGAAGGAACAAACGGCCACTGAGCCCATCAAAACAGTTAATTTTCAAAGAAATGGACATCATAACTCCATGAGCACAATCGACAATTTCGACGCACATACGCCGATGATGCAGCAGTATCTGAAGCTGAAAGCACAGCATCCGGAAATCCTGCTGTTTTACCGTATGGGCGATTTTTACGAGCTGTTTTATGACGATGCTAAGCGTGCATCGCAGCTGCTCGACATCTCGCTGACCAAACGTGGCGCATCGGCAGGCGAGCCCATTCCTATGGCAGGTATCCCGCACCACGCGGTAGAAAACTACCTGGCGAAGCTGGTGAATCAGGGCGAGTCCGTTGCCATCTGCGAACAGATCGGCGATCCAGCGACCTCAAAAGGCCCGGTGGAACGCAAAGTCGTGCGCATCGTCACGCCTGGCACCATCAGTGATGAAGCCCTGTTACAGGAACGCCAGGATAACCTGCTGGCAGCGCTGTGGCAGGACGGTAAAGGGTTTGGCTACGCGACGCTGGATATTAGCTCCGGACGTTTTCGTCTGAGTGAACCGGCTGACCGTGAAACGATGGCCGCCGAACTGCAGCGCACCAACCCGGCAGAATTGCTCTATGCCGAAGATTTCGCCGAAATGGCCCTGATTGAAGGTCGTCGCGGGCTGCGCCGTCGTCCGCTGTGGGAATTCGAAATTGATACCGCGCGCCAGCAGCTGAATCTGCAGTTTGGCACCCGCGATCTGATTGGCTTTGGCGTTGAAAACGCACCGCGCGGGCTGTGTGCGGCCGGTTGCCTCCTGCAATACGTGAAGGATACCCAGCGCACCGCCCTGCCGCATATCCGCTCTATCACCATGGAGCGCCAGCAGGACAGCATCATCATGGATGCCGCCACGCGCCGTAATCTGGAGATCACGCAGAACCTGGCGGGTGGCGTCGAAAATACGCTCGCGTCGGTCCTCGACAGTACGGTAACGCCAATGGGCAGCCGCATGCTGAAACGCTGGCTGCATATGCCGATCCGCAATACCGAGACGCTGGTTTGCCGTCAGCAGACGATTGCCGCGTTGCAGGATCGCTATACCGAGCTGCAGCCGGTTCTGCGCCAGGTGGGCGATCTGGAGCGTATCCTTGCTCGTCTGGCACTGCGAACAGCTCGACCACGCGATCTCGCGCGGATGCGTCATGCTTTCCAGCAGCTGCCGGAACTGCGTGCGCAGTTGAGTGACGTTGACAGCGCGCCGGTACAGAAACTCCGCGAAACCATGGGCGAATTTACCGAGCTACGCGAACTGCTGGAGCGCGCCATTATCGATGCGCCTCCGGTTCTGGTGCGTGATGGTGGCGTGATTGCCCCTGGCTACAACGAGGAGCTGGACGAATGGCGCGCGCTGGCCGACGGTGCGACGGACTACCTCGATAAGCTGGAAATCCGCGAGCGCGAGCGTCTTGGGCTCGACACCCTAAAAGTGGGGTATAACGCGGTACACGGTTACTACATTCAGATTAGCCGCGGGCAGAGCCACCTGGCGCCGATTCACTACGTGCGTCGCCAGACGTTGAAAAACGCCGAACGCTACATCATTCCTGAACTGAAAGAGTACGAAGACAAAGTTCTCACTTCGAAAGGTAAGGCGCTGGCGCTGGAAAAACAGCTGTATGACGAGCTGTTCGACATGCTGATGCCGCACCTGGGCGACCTGCAGCAGAGCGCCAGCGCGCTGGCGGAGCTGGACGTGCTGGTGAATCTGACAGAACGCGCTGAAACGCTGAACTACACCTGCCCAACCTTTACCGACAAGCCCGGCATTCGCATCACTGAAGGCCGTCACCCTGTGGTAGAGCAGGTGCTGAACGAACCGTTCATCGCCAACCCGCTGAGCCTGTCACCGCAGAGAAGAATGTTGATCATTACCGGTCCGAACATGGGCGGTAAGAGTACCTATATGCGTCAGACGGCGCTGATTGCGCTGCTTGCGTATATCGGCAGCTACGTCCCGGCGCAAAACGTGGAGATTGGCCCCATCGACCGCATCTTTACCCGCGTCGGGGCTGCGGACGATCTGGCGAGCGGACGCTCAACCTTCATGGTCGAGATGACCGAAACGGCAAACATTCTGCATAACGCGACGGAGCACAGCCTTGTGCTGATGGATGAAGTCGGACGCGGAACGTCAACCTATGATGGTCTGTCGCTGGCATGGGCCTGTGCGGAAAGCCTTGCGAATAAAATCAAGGCCATGACGCTGTTTGCCACCCACTATTTCGAACTGACGCAGCTGCCGGAGAAAATGGAAGGGGTTGCGAACGTTCATCTGGATGCGCTGGAGCACGGCGATACCATTGCCTTCATGCACACGGTGCAGGATGGCGCGGCGAGCAAGAGCTATGGTCTGGCCGTCGCGGCGCTGGCCGGTGTACCGAAAGAAGTGATTAAGCGCGCGCGTCAGAAACTGCGTGAACTGGAAAGCCTGTCACCGAATGCGGCGGCGACGCAGATTGATGGTGCGCAGATGTCGCTACTGGTGCCTGCGGAAGAGACGTCGCCTGCGGTGGAAGCGCTGGAGAACCTCGACCCGGATTCGCTGACGCCGCGTCAGGCGCTGGAGTGGATTTACAGGTTGAAAAGTCTGGTTTAGTTTTCTGCGGTCTTTTGCCCGGTGGCGCTGCGCCACCGGGCTTTTTTTTACAGCAGCGGCGGGATTGTCGGCACCTGCGGCGCCTCATCAATATCCTTCTGCGTCATGCGGAACGCTTCCGGGTAATGCTCACGGCTGGTACGACGCAGCGGTTCGGTATCGCGCCAGGTATACAAACAATGCTGGCACTGATAAACGGTCCAGACCCCTTTTACCGGCGACGTCGCCATCACTTCAATATGCTCATCGGCACAACGTGGACAAATCATCTTTTCCTCCTTATTGACGTGCTGCCAGCATCGCGGTCAGTTTTTCGGCCCAGGCTTTGGTTTCAGGCAGATCCTGTACCGGCTGGCTGTAGTGGCCCCGGGTATCCGGTGCGACAGGCGTGGTCGCATCAATAATCAGTTTGTCAGTAATGCCCGCCGGGCTGGATCCGGGATCGAGTTCAAGCACCGACATGTTCGGCAGTTGCACCAGATCGCCTGCCGGGTTGACCTTCGATGACAGCGCCCACATCACCTGCGGGAGGTTGAACGGGTCGACATCCTCGTCCACCATGATCACCATCTTCACGTAGCCCAGGCCGTGCGGCGTTGTCATGGCGCGTAAACCGACCGCGCGGGCAAAACCGCCGTAACGCTTTTTGGTAGAGATAATCGCCAGCAGACCGTGGGTGTACATCGCATTCACCGCCTGCACTTCCGGGAATTCCGCTTTCAGCTGCTGGTAGAGCGGCACGCAGGTGGCCGGGCCCATCAGATAATCAATCTCGGTCCACGGCATGCCGAGGTAAAGGGATTCGAAAATCGGTTTGGTGCGGTAAGAGACTTTGTCGATACGGACCACCGTCATGTTACGGCCACCGGAATAGTGTCCGGTAAACTCGCCGAATGGCCCCTCGATTTCACGCTTGCGGCCTTCAATCACACCTTCCAGTATCACTTCTGAACCCCACGGCACGTCGAAGCCGGTCAGCGGCGCGGTGGCAATCGGATACGGGCTTTCACGCAGCGCGCCGGCCATTTCATACTCGGACTGATCGTACTTCAGCGGCGTGGCGCCCATCAGGGTGATGATCGGGTCGTTGCCCAGCGTAATCGCAATCGGCAGGTCTTCACCGCGCTCTTCCGCCTTGTGCAGATGCAGGGCGATATCGTGCATCGGAACAGGCTGCAGGCCCAGCTTGCGCTTGCCCTTCACTTCCATGCGGTAGATCCCGACATTCTGCTTGCCGAAGTTGTCCGGGTCGAGCGGATCGCGCGAGACAACGCACGCTTTATCGAGATAAAAACCGCCGTCACCGTCGTTCAGGCGAAACAGCGGCAGGATATCGAACAGGTTAATGTCTTCACCGTCCACCGAATTCTGCGCCCAGGCAGGATTGGCTCGGCGCTCTGGCGCAATCGGGAATTTATCCCAGCGGCGGATAAACTCGTCGATCTGTTTTTTTACCGGGGTGTTCGCAGGGAGCCCCATCGAAATGGCGTGGTTCTGCCAGGAGCCGATGGTGTTCATCACCACGCGGGCATCGGTAAACCCGCGAATGTTGTCGAACCACAGCGCGGGCGCGCCGTCGCCAATGCGGCCGGTCGCGTTGGCTGCCGCCGCCAGATCGGGCTCGGCGTTAACCTCTTCCTCAATTCTCAGCAGTTGCCCTTGCTCATCGAGCGCCTGCAGGAAGCTTCTCAAATCATCAAATGCCATCTTTATTCTCCTGTGAAAAATGTTTCGCCTCCCGCAACCCGTTCCAGCGGCGCGCCTTTTTATGCTCCAGACCGAACTGGTCAAGCACGCGGGTCACAATGTGCTGGGTAATGTCATCGGCGGTTTGCGGGTGGTTGTAATACGCAGGCATAGGCGGCACCATCGCCACGCCCATGCGGGAGAGCGCAAGCATATTCTCCAGATGAATGGTGCTGAGCGGCGTTTCACGGGGCACCAACACCAGCTTGCGCCCCTCTTTCAGCACCACATCCGCCGCGCGTCCCACCAGCCCTTCGGCATAGCCCGCGCGGATCCCGGCCAGCGTTTTCATGCTGCAGGGAATGACGATCATGCCGTCGGTACGAAACGAGCCGGAGGAGATGGTGGCGGCCTGGTCAGCCGGGCTGTGGACAACGTCAGCCAAAGCAGCAACGTCCTGCGCGGTGTATGGCGTTTCCAGCTCAATGGTGGTTTTTGCCCACTTCGACATCACCAGATGCGTCTCTACTTCCGGCATTTCCCGCAGCGCCTGCAGCAGCGCCACGCCCAGCGGAGCACCCGTTGCCCCCGTCATTCCCACGATTAATCTCATTCAACACCTCAATCAATTTGTTCGTACACGAACATTATGAGTAAACTACTCCCTGATCGATTTCCTGACAAGATTGTTCGCATACGATCACACGAATTGCTAAAAAATGCCGCGTTAAAATCCAGGGCAAGAGCAGCTATCATAGAGGGAGATTTTTTCCGTCGGAGTGTTCATGGAACTAAGACAAGAGGCGTTCCACCTGTTACGTCAGCTTTTTCAACAGCATACCGCCCAGTGGCAACATGCCTTACCGGAACTGACCAAGCCGCAGTATGCGGTGATGCGCTCTATTGCCGAGCATCCGGGTATTGAACAGGTGGCGTTGACCGAAGTGGCGGTCAGCACGAAAGCGACCCTGGCGGAGATGCTCAGCCGCATGGAGGCGCGCGGTCTGGTCAAACGCGAGCACGATCCAGCCGATAAGCGACGCCGGTTTGTCTTTCTGACGCCAGAAGGTGAAGCCCTGCTTGCGGGCTGTAAACCGGTTGGCAACGAGGTGGATGAGGCGTTTTTAGGACGTCTTAACAAGGCCGAGCGGGAGCAGTTCTCTGCGCTCATCAAAAAGATGATGCACGATTAATTCACGGTGGTGCGCATAAAATCGATAAAAGTGCGCACCTTCGCCGACACGTGCCGGGCATCAGGATAGACCGCATAGATGCCCTGCCGCGCAAAGGTATATTCCGGTAACACCGGGACCAGTTTTTCCGCATCAATCGCATCGCGCGCCAGCCATTCTGGCAGTAACGCCACGCCTCCGCCCGCGAGTGCAAAGGCCATAAGAGCCTGCGCGCTGTCGGCAAACAGGCGCGGCGCTTTTTTTATCTCCAGCGTTTCAGGCGCACCGCTGGCATCCTTCACCTGCCAGCGCAGCGGCGAGGCCAGGCGCTCGTGAATAATCCAGTCGGCGTTGGCAAGGTGCGCAAGCGTTTCGATCGGATGGTTGACCAGCCACCCGGGCGCCGCGACGGGGAGAATAGAGAAGTGCGAAATCAGCGCGGCGTGGTTGCGCGAATCGGCAAGCGTTCCCAGACGGATAGCCACGTCAAAGCGCTCCGAGATAAGGTCGGCGTGCAGGGAGGACGAAACATGCCGCACGCGAAGATCCGGATGCTGCTGGCTAAACCTGGCCAGCAACGGCACAACCACCTGAGAGCCATATTCAGGCGTGGTCGTGATCCGCAGTTCACCGGTAAGCCCCGCATGATTCGCGCGAACATCATCCTGCAGCCGTTCTGCATCCTTCAGAAGCGCCACGCTGCGTTGATGAAAAAGCGCGCCCGCCTCGGTTAACGTCAGGCGGCGGGTGGAGCGCAGCAGCAGCGTAACGCCCAGCTCATCTTCAAGCTGGCGAATATTGAAGCTGACGACCGCTTTTGTCAGCCCCATTGCCTCGGCTGCGGCAGTGAAACTGCCGGTATCGGCCACCGCGACAAACATCTGCGTTCGCTGTAGGTTAATCATCATCACGCCTTTTACTGTCAAAATATTTTTGACAGTATATCGCGCTTTGTCAGGTTTATCCGAGCTTCCCGGATCGATAGGATACGCCACCTCACCGGAGGATCCACCATGACGTATCGCAGCAAAGTCGCCGTTGTCTATCTGCTGGGCTTTTTTCTTGATTTAATCAATATGTTTATTGCCAGCGTCGCCTTACCGGCAATGGCCCAAGCCTTTAACACCACGCCTTCAGCCCTTGCCTGGGTCAGTAACGGGTACATTGCCGGCCTGACGCTGGCGATCCCGTTCAGCAGCATGCTCACGCGCCGCATCGGGCCAAAGCGCGTCATCCTGCTCTCGCTTTTTCTGTTCAGCGCAGCATCCGCTGCGGCGGGCCTGTCAGCAACGCTTGAAAGCCTGATCGCCTGGCGAGCGATCCAGGGCGTGGGTGGAGGCTTACTGATCCCCGTCGGACAGGCGCTGACCTGGCAACAGTTTAAGCCTCACGAGCGCGCCAGACTCTCCTCGGCGGTGATGCTGGTCGCGTTGCTTGCCCCGGCCTGCTCCCCTGCTATCGGAGGACTGCTGGTGCAGACGCTCAGCTGGCGATGGATATTTTTCGCCACGCTACCGGTCGCTATCGTGACCTTTGTTATGGCCTGCCTGTGGCTTAAACACGAAATGCCCGCGATAAAAGCGGCCAGACTGCTAAACCTGCCGTTGCTCGCGGACCCGCTTTTGCGTTTTTCGATGCTTGTTTATTTATGCGTTCCCGGCGTATTTATTGGGGTGAACGTCACGGGCATGTTTTATCTTCAGCACGTGGCGAACATGAGCCCAGCCGCAACGGGGATGCTCATGCTGCCGTGGTCCGTAGCATCGTTTATCGCCATCACGGCAACGGGACGCTATTTTAACCGCATCGGCCCCCGACCGCCGATCGTCATCGGCTGCCTGCTGCAGGCGACGGGTATTCTGCTTTTGATTAACGTTAGTTCGGCTACGCTGCTACCTGTCGTCGCGTTTACCCTGATGGGCGCGGGAGGAAGCCTGTGCAGCAGTACGGCTCAGAGCAGCGCGTTTCTGACGACGCGCCGGGAAGAGATGCCGGACGCCAGCGCCCTGTGGAATCTCAATCGCCAGCTGAGCTTTTTTGCCGGTGCCCTGCTGCTGGCGCAGGCGCTGAACCTGGCGCAGGCCTGGCTGCCACCGCTCGCCGCCTGGCACGCGATGTTTTTTTTGGCCGCAGGTATCACCTTGCTGCCTGTACCGTACGTTTTTCGTCTTAACAATACGCAGGTGCTTACCCAGCTGCGACAGGAGAATTCATGACGCCTTTCGAACACGACATTATCGACCTCCACATTGCGCTTGAAGACTGGTTAGGCAAAGGCGAAGGCGATGCCGACGCCCTGCTCACCCGATTCCATCCGGATTTCCTGATGATCCCGCCTGGCGGTGTGCAGATCGACTATAGTGGTCTTGTCAGTTTTCTGGAAAAACAGCGCGGAAGCCGTACCGGACTGAAGATCGTCATTGACGAATTATCCACGATCCAGCGCTGGGATCGTGGCGCGGTGCTTCACTACCGCGAGACGCAAACCCGGCCAGATCTGCCCGTTAACGTGCGCTGGTCAACCGCGGTGCTCAATCAGGAAGGCGACAAAATAACGTGGCGTCTGCTGCACGAGACGGCGGCACAGCCGTAACACAAAAGAAAAAGGCCCGTCTCACGACGGGCCTTTTTTGACGAAAGGTTGCTTATTCGCGGAACAGCGCTTCGATATTCAGACCTTGCCCCTGCAGGATTTCACGCAGGCGGCGCAGACCTTCAACCTGAATCTGACGAACACGTTCACGGGTCAGGCCAATTTCGCGGCCGACGTCTTCCAGTGTTGCAGCTTCATACCCCAGTAAACCGAAACGACGTGCCAGCACTTCACGCTGTTTGGCGTTCAGTTCGAACAGCCATTTGACGATGCTCTGTTTCATGTCATCATCCTGCGTGGTGTCTTCCGGGCCGTTGTCTTTTTCATCGGCCAGGATGTCCAGCAGCGCTTTTTCGGAGTCGCCACCCAGCGGGGTGTCAACAGAGGTAATGCGCTCGTTGAGACGCAGCATACGGCTAACGTCATCAACCGGTTTATCGAGTTGCTCGGCAATCTCTTCTGCGCTTGGCTCGTGGTCCAGTTTATGGGACAACTCGCGCGCGGTACGCAGATAAACGTTCAACTCTTTGACGATGTGAATCGGCAGGCGGATCGTACGGGTCTGGTT
Source organism: Enterobacter sp. UCD-UG_FMILLET (assembly GCF_000762975.1). Classification (NCBI taxonomy): domain Bacteria; kingdom Pseudomonadati; phylum Pseudomonadota; class Gammaproteobacteria; order Enterobacterales; family Enterobacteriaceae; genus Enterobacter; species Enterobacter sp. UCD-UG_FMILLET. The sequence goes on along the minus strand of NZ_JRJC01000006.1, from coordinate 287,997 downwards.
CATAATAGCCCGTTCGATGGTCTGACGAATCCACCAGGTCGCGTAGGTTGAGAAACGGAACCCGCGTTCCGGGTCAAACTTCTCAACTGCGCGGATGAGACCTAAGTTGCCCTCTTCAATCAGATCCAGCAGAGCCAGACCACGATTGCCGTAACGGCGGGCAATTTTCACGACCAGTCGCAGGTTACTTTCAATCATGCGACGACGCGAGGCGACATCACCACGCAAAGCACGACGTGCGAAATAGACTTCTTCTTCGGCCGTTAGCAGTGGGGAGTAACCAATCTCCCCAAGGTAAAGCTGAGTCGCGTCCAGTACACGCTGTGTGGCGCCCTGCGATAACAGCTCTTCTTCAGCCAAATCGTTATCACTGGGTTCCTCTTCTACTAAGGCTTTTTCGTCAAAAGCCTCTACTCCGTTCTCATCAAATTCCGCGTCTTCATTTAAATCATGAACTTTCAGCGTATTCTGACTCATAAGGTGGCTCCTACCCGTGATCCCTAAACGAGACACCCTGGCTGGCATGCCCCGTCAAATTATCGCTGCGGCAAGTACTGCAGCGGGTTTACGGATTTCCCCTTGTAACGAATTTCAAAATGCAAGCGTGTAGAACTGGTTCCGGTGCTACCCATGGTAGCGATTTTTTGCCCCGCCTTAACTTCTTGTTGTTCCCGGACCAGCATTGTGTCGTTATGGGCGTAGGCACTCAGGTAATCATCGTTATGTTTGATGATAATAAGATTACCGTAACCGCGCAGAGCGTTACCGGCATACACAACGCGTCCGTCTGCGGTCGCGATGATAGCCTGTCCTTTACTCCCTGCGATATCGATCCCTTTATTTCCCCCTTCGGAGGAAGAGAAGTTCTCGATAACCTTGCCGTCAGTTGGCCAGCGCCATGCAGAGATTGGCGAACTGGAGGTCATACTGCTGGCAGTCGGTTCAGTAGAGCTAACCACAGGTGCCGTCACCGGTGCTGTGACAACAGTCGCAGTCCCTTTATTATTCGGCAACATTTTGTTAGCAGTCTGATCACCTGAATCCTCAGAATACGTAATTACAGGTTGTGAAGCAACCACCGTGGTGGATTTTTGTGCAGGCTTAACGCTGTTATTTTGAGCCGTCACATCGGCCGCTGAAACGGTGTTGCCAGGCGTGAGCGGCGTACCCGTCGCGTTGCCCACCTGGAGCGTTTGCCCGACTTCCAGACCATATGGGGCCTGGACGTTATTGCGCTGCGCGAGATCACGGAAATCGTTCCCGGTGATCCACGCAATGTAGAACAACGTGTCGCCACGCTTCACGGTATAGGTGCTGCCGCCAGTGTAACTGCCTTTCGGAATGTTCCCATACTGGCGGTTATAGACTATGCGGCCATTCTGGGTCTGGACAGGCTGTTCGACTGGCTGAACCTGCATTGGCTGTGTAACAGGATGTTGCACAGGCTGAATTTGTGGTGTTTGCTGCGGTGCAGCCGTCCCCATTTTAGGCGGCGGCGTGATTAACATTCCGCTGGACGTGTTACCGGAGCCGCTGTTTCCGCCGACGGAACTGACGGGCGCAGGCGCGTTGTTAGAACTTGTACAGCCTGCCAGCCAGAGCGAAACCAGTGATAATGCCGCAACACGGCTGATGGTGAATTTAGGGCTTCCCGCGCTCATTTATCCCCCAGGAATGTGTTAACTACCAGTGACTTAAAATTTACCGTGAAGGCACGAATCTTTCGCGCCACACCATACGCTGAATTTGCCTTAATAACCCTGGATAATTCCGAGTCTCAGGCCAACTCCCCCTTCACCAGAGGCACAAAGCGCACGGCTTCCACGGTGTCGATAATATACTCGCCGCCGCGCCGACGAACGCGCTTCAACAGCTGCTGCTCGTCCCCGACGGGCAAAACCAGAATGCCCCCCTCATCCAGCTGCGACAACAGGGCTGAAGGAATTTCAGGCGGGGCCGCCGTCACGATGATCGCATCAAACGGGGCGCGCGCCTTCCAACCCTGCCATCCATCACCGTGTCGTGTCGAAACATTATGTAAATCAAGTTGTTTCAGGCGACGACGCGCCTGCCACTGTAAACCTTTAATCCGCTCAACGGAGCATACATGATGAACCAGATGCGCCAGGATCGCGGTCTGATACCCCGATCCGGTACCAATCTCCAGCACGCGGGAGTCGGGCGTCAGCTCCAGCAGCTCCGTCATGCGCGCCACCATGTAAGGCTGCGAAATCGTCTGACCCTGCCCGATGGGCAGCGCTACGTTTTCCCACGCTTTGTGTTCAAACGCCTCGTCTACAAATTTCTCACGCGGAACCTGAGCAAGCGCTTCAAGCACGTGCTCGTCGCGGATCCCCTGCGCGCGGAGTTGTTCCAGAAGAGTTTGTACACGTTTGTTTACCATTGCGCGTTCACTCCTGCGCGTTCCAGCCAGCCCGACACCACATCATGCGCGCTATACGCGGTTAAATCTACGTGCAGCGGGGTAACCGAAACATAGCCTTCATCCACGGCGGCGAAGTCGGTATCCGGGCCCGCGTCGCACTTATCGCCGGGAGGACCAATCCAGTAAAGCGTGTTGCCGCGGGGATCCTGCTGGGGGATCACCTGATCGGCCGGATGGCGGCTCCCGCAACGCGTGACGCGAATGCCTTTAATTTCATCAAGAGGAAGATCCGGCACGTTGATGTTGAGGATGCGCCCGGTACGCAACGGCTCGCGGCCGAGCGCCCGCAGGATCGAACAGGTCACCGCGGCAGCAGTGTCGTAGTGCGTGTGGCCGTTTAACGAGACCGCCAGCGCCGGGAACCCCAGATGGCGCCCTTCCATTGCGGCGGCCACGGTACCGGAGTAAATCACGTCATCGCCGAGGTTAGGACCGGCGTTAATGCCGGAGACGACGATATCCGGACGCGGCCGCATCAGCGCGTTCACGCCCAGAAAAACGCAGTCGGTTGGTGTGCCCATCTGCACGGCAATATCGCCATTTTCAAAGGTAAAGGTGCGAAGCGACGACTCCAGCGTCAGAGAGTTAGACGCTCCACTGCGGTTACGATCGGGCGCCACGACCTGCACGTCCGCGAATTCGCGGAGGTGTTTCGCCAGGGTCTGAATACCCGGCGCGTGGATCCCGTCATCGTTACTCAGCAATATTCGCATAATCACCCGAGGTGTTGATAAGTTCCCTGACAACACTGGTGGCAAAGCTACCTGCCGGTAGCCAGAAGCGTAACTCGACGGTTACGTCATCCCACCAGTTCCAGCTTAACTGCTGCGGATAGAGCAGCATCGCGCGACGTGCCGCCTCGACTTTTTCCCGCACCAGCAAGGATTGCAATTCTGACCCATCCGCTACGGCGAACTGCTCGGCAGCCAGCGCGTCGCCCTGCGTTCCCCAGTCGCCCGTACCCGGCAACGCGGCGGTAATCATCAGCGCTTTTGCGTCCACGCGCGACTGCACATCGGCCATTTCTTCGGCCGTTGCCACAAACCAGCTTCCGCGTCCCGCTAATTGTAGCGCATCGCCAACAACAACTTGATTCGCGTCCGTTTTTTTCAGCCTTTCGCTCACAATCTGATTAAACAACGCGCTGCGGGCCGCCGACAACCAAAAACTGCGTTTATTCCTGTCGCGCACCGGGGCGTCGCTTTGCGCCCAGCGCAGCGCGCCCTGCAGGTTGCTGCCGCCAATGCCAAAGCGCTGCGCGCCAAAGTAGTTCGGCACACCGCGGTCACTGATGGCGTTCAGACGTTTTTCAACGTCTTCGCAGTCGGTCACTTCACGCAGCACCAGCGTAAAGTCGTTTCCCTTCAGCGCCCCCAGACGCAGTTTGCGCTTGTGGCGGGCGAATTCCAGTACCTTACAGCCCTCAAGCTCAAATTTGCTTAAATCAGGCATCGTATTGCCGGGAACGCGCGCGCAGAGCCACTGTTCAGTGACGGCGTGTTTATCTTTCTGTCCGGCAAAGCTCACTTCGCGGGCATGAATTTTGAGAAATTTTGCCAGCGCGTCGGCCACAAAGCGGGTATTGCAGCCATTTTTCAGAATACGTACCAGGATATGTTCGCCTTCGCCATCCGGCTCAAAGCCCAGATCCTCCACCACGAGGAAGTCTTCAGGGCTAGCTTTCAGCACTCCGCTCCCCTGCGGTTTACCGTGCAGGTAGGTCAGGTTGTCGAAGTCCGTCATTTGCTCGCCTTCACCAGCATCGCCACGGCTTCACAGGCAATTCCTTCGCCGCGCCCGGTAAAGCCCAGCTTCTCGGTCGTCGTCGCTTTGACGTTCACGTCATCCATATGGCAGCCCAGATCCTCTGCAATAAACACGCGCATCTGCGGAATATGCGGCAGCATTTTCGGGGCCTGAGCAATAATCGTCACGTCGACGTTGCCTAGGGTGTAGCCTTTCGCCTGAATGCGGCGCCACGCTTCGCGCAGCAGTTCGCGGCTGTCCGCGCCTTTAAATGTCGGGTCGGTGTCCGGGAACAGCTTGCCGATATCACCCAGCGCGGCCGCGCCCAGCAGCGCGTCGGTCAGCGCATGCAGCGCCACGTCGCCATCAGAATGCGCGAGCAGCCCTTTTTCATAGGGAATGCGCACGCCGCCAATGATAATTGGGCCTTCTCCGCCAAAGGCGTGTACATCAAAACCGTGTCCAATTCGCATTATACCTTCTCCTGATGGGTCGAACGGGTAAGATAAAATTCCGCAAGCTGTAAATCTTCCGGACGCGTCACTTTTATATTATCAGCGCGTCCTTCAACAAGCTCAGGGTGGAAACCGCAATACTCCAGCGCGGAGGCTTCGTCCGTGATGGTCGCACCTTCTTTAAGCGCTCGCGTTAAGCAGTCATGGAGTAATTCGCGGGGGAAAAATTGTGGCGTCAGCGCGTGCCATAAATCGACGCGATCGACTGTGTGGGCGATAGCCTGTTTGCCCGGCTCGGCGCGCTTCATGGTGTCGCGCACCGGCGCGGCCAGAATCCCACCGACCTTGCTTGTTTCGCTCAGCGCCAGCAGGCGCGCAAGATCGTCCTGATGCAGACACGGACGCGCCGCGTCATGCACCAGCACCCACGGCGCGTTTCCGGCGGCCTGAATGCCCGCCAGCACGGAATGGGCGCGCTCGGCGCCGCCGTCAACGACGGTAATGTTTGGATGATTTGCCAGCGGCAGCTGCGCGAAGCGCGCATCGCCAGGGCTGATAGCGATAATCACACGCGTCACCCGCGGGTGCGCCAGCAGCGCCGCCACGGCGTGCTCAAGGATCGTTTTATCGCCAATAGAGAGGTACTGCTTGGGACATTCTGTCTGCATGCGCCGGCCAAAACCTGCGGCCGGCACCACGGCGCATACGTCCGAAAAAGTTACTGCCATGTCGTAATCCTGGGCCTGATTATCGATTGTTTTGTGCTGAGCCCTGATTGCGTTTAGACGCATCCGGAACCAGACGATAAAAGGTTTCGCCCGGCTTAGTCATACTGAGTTCATTGCGTGCGCGTTCCTCAATCGCCTCTTGCCCGCCATTGAGGTCATCAATTTCAGCGAAGAGTTGATCGTTTCGCGCCTTAAGTTTGGCGTTTGTTGCCTGCTGAGCCGCGACGTCATCGCTTACCCGGCTATAGTCGTGCAGTCCGTTCTTACCGAACCACAGCGAATATTGCAGCCAGATTAGCAAAGCCAGCAACAGCAGCGTTAGTTTACCCATCCTGCCCCCTGAAAAACGACATCATCATCCCAAGACTTCCCCAGAGCACTACGCCGGGGTAACAGAGATGCCGCAACATCGCGGGCAAATGTACCACATTTTTTCCGCAGAATCGTCCTGCACAATATCGTTACACAGTTGGTTACGGTTTGAATTATGGCTGAAGTTAGCCCATGAGCCACAAAAATAACAGACCAAACATCAGAACCACCGTCACAATCGTGACCACGGTGCTGTAGAGGAGCTTACCGTTCAGCAGCGAGTGCAGCGCAATGCCGACGACAACCGCCACGGGCATCAGCGCCAGAAAGAAAGGCCAGGTGTAGAGAAAGAAGAACAGCGTGTTGCCGCCGTAGATGAGAAACGGAATGCCAAGCGCCAACAGCCATGAGACGAAGCCAATGATGGCCCCAGGAAATGACCAGGTCGTTTCGTCGTCGGTCGCTAGCGGCTCCGACCCGGTGGTGGTGATGTAATGTTCACTGTTGCGCATAGCTAATCCTGTGACCGTGACTCATCGTTCGGGAAGACAGCTCCCGAACGATACCGCCTCAGGATCTGATAATATCGTCCCGTCTGAGCAGGTCTAATAATTGGCTTACTAAATTTGTTACCAATTGTTGACCTTCAAGGTGAATCTCAGGCGATTCAGGCGCTTCGTAGACCGCGTCAATTCCGGTGAAGTTGCGCAGTTCTCCGGCACGCGCTTTCTTGTAAAGCCCTTTCGGGTCGCGCGCTTCGCAAATCTCCAGCGGCGTATCGACAAACACCTCGATAAAGCGATCCTGGCCCACGCGTTCGCGCACCATCTGGCGCTCGGCGCGGTGCGGAGAGATAAACGCGGTCAGCACCACCAGCCCGGCGTCAGCCATCAGGCTGGAGACTTCGCCCACCCGGCGGATGTTCTCTTTGCGGTCGTCGTCGCTAAACCCTAAATCGCTGCACAGGCCGTGACGCACGTTGTCACCGTCCAGCAGGTACGTGCTTACGCCCTGCTGATGCAACGCCTCTTCCAGCGCGCCTGCCACCGTCGATTTACCCGAGCCGGACAGCCCGGTAAACCACAGCACAACCCCACGGTGACCGTGGAGCTGTTCGCGCTGGGCGACGGTGACCGGATGAGGATGCCAGACGACGTTCTCATCATGGGCGGCCATTACTTGCCTCCCAGCAGATCGCGTGCGCCCCAGTGCGGGAAGTGTTTACGCACCAGCGCGTTCAGTTCCAGCTCGAAGGCGCTGAATTCAGACGTCGCGGCAGCCTGTTTAATCGGTTCGCGAACCATACCGGCCCCGACGGTAACGTTGGTCAGCCTGTCGATAAAGATCAGCCCTCCCGTTACCGGATTCTGCTGATACGGATCCAGCACCAGCGGTTCGTCGAAAGTCAGATCGACCAGACCGATGCCGTTCAGCGGCAGCTCGGTGACGTCACGCTGGGTCAGGTTGTTAATATCCACCTGGAACTGAATACCGTCCACGCGGGCGCGGGTTTTCTTGCCGGCAATTTTGATGTCATAGCTTTGGCCTGCGGTCAGCGGCTGTTCGGCCATCCACACCACGTCCACGGAAGCCCCTTGCACCGCCGCCAGCGTTTCCTGCGCGTCGACCAGCAGGTCGCCCCGGCTGATATCAATTTCGTCTTTCAGCACCAGCGTTACGGCTTCACCGGCGCCCGCTTCCTGCAGGTCACCGTCGAAGGTGACGATACGGGCGATAGTCGATTCCACGCCGGATGGCAGCACCTTGACGCGCTGACCTACCTTCACGGAACCTGACGCGAGGGTGCCCGAGAAACCGCGGAAATCGAGGTTTGGACGGTTCACGTACTGCACCGGGAAGCGCATCGGCTGGGTGTCGACCACGCGCTGAATTTCAACGGTTTCCAGCACTTCCAGCAGCGTCGGGCCGCTATACCAAGGCATGTTCGCGCTCTGGGAGGCGACGTTATCCCCTTCCAGCGCCGAGAGCGGCACAAAGCGGATATCCAGGTTGCCCGGCAGCTGTTCGGCAAAGGTCAGGTAGCTCTGGCGGATCTCCTCGAACTTCTCTTCGCTGAAGTTGACCAGATCCATCTTGTTGACCGCCACCACCAGGTGTTTGATCCCCAGCAGCGTGGAGATAAAGCTGTGACGACGGGTCTGATCCAGCACGCCTTTACGCGCGTCCATCAGCAGGATCGCCAGATCGCAGGTGGACGCGCCGGTCGCCATGTTGCGGGTGTATTGCTCGTGCCCCGGGGTGTCGGCGATAATAAATTTGCGCTTCTCGGTAGAGAAATAGCGGTAGGCCACGTCGATGGTGATGCCCTGCTCGCGCTCCGCCTGCAGGCCGTCCACCAGCAGGGCCAGATCGAGTTTTTCACCCTGGGTGCCGTGACGTTTACTGTCGTTATGCAGGGAAGAGAGCTGATCTTCATAAATCTGGCGCGTATCGTGCAGCAGGCGGCCAATCAGGGTACTTTTCCCGTCATCCACGCTGCCGCAGGTCAGAAAACGCAGCAGGCTTTTGTGTTGTTGCGCGTGCAGATACGCTTCCACGCCGCCTTCGTTGGCAATTTGTTGAGCAATAGTGGTATTCATGGCGGCTCCTTAGAAATAACCCTGACGTTTCTTCAGCTCCATGGAGCCTGCCTGGTCGCGGTCAATCACGCGCCCCTGTCGCTCGCTGGTGGTGGACACCAGCATCTCTTCGATGATCTCCGGCAGCGTCTGCGCGCTAGATTCCACCGCCCCGGTCAGCGGCCAGCAGCCGAGAGTACGGAAGCGCACCATCTGTTTTTTGATCACTTCGCCCGGCTGCAGGTCGATGCGATCGTCGTCGATCATCATCAGCATGCCGTCGCGCTCCAGCACCGGGCGCTCGGCGGCCAGATACAGCGGAACGATCTCGATGTTTTCCAGATAGATGTACTGCCAGATGTCCAGCTCGGTCCAGTTGGAGAGCGGGAAGACGCGAATGCTTTCGCCTTTGTTAATCTGACCGTTGTAGTTGTGCCACAGCTCCGGACGCTGGTTTTTTGGGTCCCAGCGGTGGAAGCGGTCGCGGAAGGAGTAGATACGCTCTTTGGCGCGGGATTTCTCTTCGTCACGGCGCGCGCCGCCGAAGGCCGCGTCAAAACCGTATTTGTTCAGCGCCTGCTTCAGCCCTTCGGTTTTCATAATATCGGTGTGCTTGGCGCTACCGTGCACGAACGGGTTAATGCCCATCGCCACCCCTTCCGGGTTTTTATGCACCAGCAGCTCGCAGCCGTAGGCTTTGGCGGTACGGTCGCGGAACTCGTACATTTCGCGGAATTTCCAGCCTGTATCCACGTGCAGAAGCGGGAACGGCAGCGTGCCCGGATAAAACGCTTTACGCGCCAGGTGCAGCATGACGCTGGAATCTTTACCGATGGAGTACATCATCACCGGGTTAGAAAACTCGGCTGCCACTTCGCGGATGATATGGATACTCTCCGCTTCGAGCTGCCGCAGGTGTGTAAGACGTTTTTGGTCCATAACCGTTCCTTAAGCCAAATTTACAACAGAAGAACCAAAGCCTTCTGTATCGGTTGTGTGTTGGAACCAGGCGAGCGTGCTGTGCAGCTGCACCACTTCTCCCACCACAATCAGGGCGGGCATCGGGGCGTCTTTCGCCAGGGTTGCAAGATGTTCCAGCGTGCCCGTCGCAACGTGCTGATCGACGCGCGTGCCGCGAGAAATGACGGCAACGGGCGTCGTCGCCTCGCGACCGTGCTGAATAAGCTGTTCGCTGATGTCCGCCGCCTTCATCGTGCCCATGTAGATCGCCAGCGTCTGGCGGCTCTGGGCGAGATGCGACCAGTCGAACGGCGTGCTGTCGGCCTTGTAGTGGCCGGTCACAAAGGTGACGCTCTGGGCGTAATCGCGGTGGGTCAGCGGGATACCGGCGTAGGCCGTAACCGCAGAGGCCGCCGTGATGCCGGGCACCACCTGGAACGGTACGCCCGCTTCGGCTGCCGCCTGAAGCTCTTCGCCGCCGCGACCGAAAATGAACGGATCGCCCCCTTTCAGGCGCACCACGGTTTTACCCGCTTTGGCGGCGTCAACCAGCATCTGGTTGGTGTCGTGCTGCGGCACCGAGTGCTCGCCAGCCCGTTTGCCGACGCAGATTTGCTCCGCGTCCCGACGGATCAGCTCGCGCACGCCGTCGGTGACCAGATGGTCGTAGAACACCACGTCGGCGTCCTGCAGCACCTGCAGGCCGCGCAGCGTCAGAAGTCCGGCATCGCCCGGCCCTGCCCCCACCAGAATGATCTCCCCGCCCGTGCTGCCGGGGTTATCCAGTTCGTCCTCGAGGATTTTCTGCGCTGCCGTCTCATTACCGGCATGCATCAGGCTGGCAAAGCGGCCGCGAAACACGCGTTCCCAGAAACGACGGCGTTCCGTCACGCTGGTCAGGCGCGTTTTCAGGTGGTTGCGCCAGTAGCTGGCTTTTTCCGCCATGCGCCCGAGGCTGGTCGGCAGCAGCGCTTCGATTTTTTCACGCAGCACGCGCGCCAGCACCGGTGCGGTACCGCCGGAGGAGATCGCCACCAGCAGCGGAGAACGGTCAACGATCGACGGGAAGATAAACGAGCATAACGGCTGGTCGTCCACCACGTTCACCAGGCGGTAACGGGCCTGCGCGGCGTCGGAAATCCGCCGGTTCAGGTCGCGATCTTCGGTCGCCGCAATCACCAGCACTACGGTATCGATTTGTGATTCGTCAAAATCCGCTTCTGCCACTACCCGCACCTGCGCCCCTGCGCGCTGTAGAAACGCGATTTTGCGATCGGCAATTTCACCCGTGCCAACAACCAGCACCGGCTTCTCTTTTATCGCGGCAAATAAGGGCAGATAGTCCACAAGCAACAACTCACTAACAACGAGGAATAAAGGGACTATAGGGGGCGGCTTAGACCGAATGAAATTACGAATTGGAATGAGTAGTTACTCAATGGAATAACGCCGTGAAAAAGCTAATACCAAAAAGTGCTTAACACGCGAAATTTCGGGCATTTAAGAGCAATTCAAATTGTGTATGGGCGATCACAGTTTCATACTAGGCGGGTTAATATTTTGCTCTGTTTTTAAGGACTCACTATGTTTTCCGCAACGCGCCACCGTATTGCTGCCCTGGCGCTCGGCGTTTGCTTTATTCTTCCTGCCCAGGCAAAAAACCAACCTTATGGTGAAATCGCCACTATGCAGGCGCGGCATATTGCCACCGTCTTTCCTGGCCGCATGACCGGCTCGCCTGCAGAGATGCTCTCTGCGGACTATCTTCGCCAGCAGTTTGCCGGGATGGGCTACCAGAGCGATATCCGGTCGTTTCACAGCCGCTACGTCTATACCTCACGAAATAAAACGAAAAACTGGCATAACGTGACCGGCAGTACGGTTATCGCGGCGCATGAAGGTCGCGCGGCTGAACAGATTATTATTATGGCGCACCTTGATACCTACGCCCCGATGAGCGATGCCGATACGGATAACAACCTCGGCGGGCTGACGCTGCAGGGCATGGACGACAACGCGGCGGGCCTGGGCGTGATGCTCGAACTGGCCGAGCGGATGAAAGATATTCCAACCCAGTATGGCATTCGTTTCGTGGCCACCAGCGGTGAAGAAGAGGGCAAACTCGGGGCTGAGAATCTCCTTAAACGCATGAGCGCTGAGGAGAAGAAAAATACGCTGCTGGTGATCAACCTCGATAACCTGATCGTCGGCGACAAGCTTTATTTCAACAGCGGGCAGAGTACGCCGGGACCCGTGCGGAAACTAACGCGCGACCGGGCGCTGGCGATAGCCCGCAGCCATGGCGTTTTTGCCACGACCAATCCGGGCGGGAATCCTGCTTTCCCACGCGGAACAGGCTGCTGCAACGACGGGGAAGTCTTCGACAAGGCGGGCATTCCGGTGCTGTACGTGGAAGCGACAAACTGGGCACTGGGCAAGAAAGATGGCTATCAGCAGCGCGCTAAATCGAAAGCCTTCCCGGACGGGACAAGCTGGCACAACGTGATGCTGGATAATCAGCAGCACATTGATAGCGCGCTGCCGCAGCGGATTGAGCACCGCAGTCGTGATGTGGTGAAGGTCATGCTGCCGCTGGTGAAGGAGCTGGCGAAGGCGGGGAAAGCCTGAGGTCGTTAAGCATAGCGCGGCCTGATGCCCTCACCCAAACCCTCTCCCACAGGGAGAGGGAGGATAAAGGATCACCCTTCGTGCAGCCCGCACTCGCGCTTCAGCCCAAAGAATCGCGTCTCTTCTTCCGCCATTCCCGGTTCCCATTTGCGCGTGGTGTGGGTATCGCCCACTGACAGATAGCCCTGGTCCCACAGCGGATGGTATTTCAGCCCGTGCTTTTGCAGATACTGATACACCGTCCGGTTATCCCAGTCGATAATCGGCAGCACTTTAAATACCCCGCGCTGGACCGCCAGCACCGGTAAGGTTGCACGGCTGCCGGACTGCTCGCGGCGCAGCCCCGCAAACCACGTCTGCGCATTGAGTTCTTTCAGCGCCCGGTTCATCGGCTCGACTTTGTTGATCTCATTGTATTTCTCAATGCCCTCAACGCCCTGCTCCCACAGCTTACCGTAGCGCGCCTCCTGCCAGGCCGCGCTTTCCGTCGCGCGGTACACTTTGAGGTTCAGCTTGAGCTTGTCCGTCAGCTCGTCAATAAACTGGTAGGTTTCCGGGAACAGGTAGCCGGTATCGGTGAGGATCACCGGAATGTCCGGGCTGATCTGATTCACCAGATGCAGGCTGACCGCCGCCTGAATACCAAAGCTCGACGACAGCACATAGTCTCCCGGCAGGTTTTCCAGCGCCCACGCCACGCGCCCTTCGGCGTCCAGCTTTTCAAGGTGGGCATTGGTTTCTGCCAGGGCCAGAATGCGTTCGACTTTCGGCAGATCGTTAAGGGCGTTTAGATCGAGTACGGACATAATTACCTCTCGTGGTTACTCCCAGAAATCCCTTGCGGGATCGAGCACCGGGCGAATGATGCCCGCACGCACCGTAAAGTCGCCGAAGCCTTCACCCGCTTCGCGCTCTTTCGCCCAGCGCCTGACAAGCTCGTCGATGGAATCAAGGATTTCCGGCTCGGTAATGTTCTCGCGGAACATACGCGGAATGCGCGTGCCGATACGGTTACCGCCCAGGTGCAGGTTGTAACGACCCGGCGCTTTCCCCACCAGACCCAGCTCGGCCAGCATCGCACGACCGCAGCCGTTCGGACAGCCGGTGACGCGCATAACAATATGCTCGTCCGGAATGCCGTGTTTTTCCAGAATCGCTTCCACTTTGTCGGTAAATGACGGCAGGAAACGTTCCGCTTCGGCCATCGCCAGCGGGCAGGTCGGGAACGATACGCAGGCCATCGAGTTTTCACGCTGCGGCTTAACCGCATCCATTAACCCGTGATCGCGCGCCAGCTTCTCGATCTTCGCCTTCTGGCCTTCCGGCACGCCGGCAATGATGAGGTTCTGGTTAGCGGTAATGCGGAATTCGCCTTTATGGATCTTAGCAATTTCCAGCAGACCGGTTTTCAGCGGACGGCCCGGATAATCCAGAATACGACCGTTTTCGATAAACAGCGTCAGGTGCCATTTATTATCGATACCTTTCACCCAGCCAATGCGATCGCCGCGACCGGTGAATTCGTAAGGGCGGATCGGCTCAAACTTGATGCCCGCACGACGCTCCACTTCCGCTTTGAACGTCTCCACGCCCACGCGCTCCAGGGTGTATTTGGTTTTCGCGTTTTTACGGTCGGTACGGTTACCCCAGTCGCGCTGCGTGGTCACTACCGCTTCCGCCACGGCCAGCGTGTGCTCCAGCGGCAGGAAGCCGAACTCGCTCGCGGTGCGGGCGTAGGTTTTCTTATTACCGTGCTCAATAGACAGGCCGCCGCCCACCAGCAGGTTAAAGCCAATCAGCTTGCCGTTTTCGGCAATCGCCACGAAGTTCATGTCGTTGGCGTGCAGGTCGATATCGTTCTGCGGTGGGATCACGACCGTAGTTTTGAACTTACGCGGAAGATAGGTCTGGCCGAGGATCGGTTCTTCATCCGTGGTGGCGACTTTTTCCTGATCGAGCCAAATCTCCGCATAGGCGCGGGTGCGCGGCAGCAGATGCTCAGAGATCTTCTTCGCCCACTCATAGGCTTCGGCGTGCAGCTCAGACTCATACGGGTTCGAGGTGCAAAGCACGTTACGGTTCATGTCGTTAGCGGTCGCCAGCGCGTCCAGCCCGACCGAGTGCAGCATCTGATGCACCGGCTTCACGTTCTTCTTCAGAATGCCGTGGAACTGGAAGGTCTGACGGTTGGTCAGGCGGATGCTGCCGTAGATCGTGTTTTCACCGGCAAACTTGTCGATGGCCTGCCACTGTTTGGTGGTGATCACCCCGCCCGGCAGACGGCAGCGCAGCAGCATCGCATGGCGCGGCTCCAGCTTCTGTTCGGCACGCTCGGCGCGGATGTCGCGATCGTCCTGCTGGTACATGCCGTGGAAGCGGATCAGCAGGAAGTTGTCGCCTTTGAAACCGCCGGTGAGACCGTCATTCAGATCTTCAGCAATGGTGCCGCGCAGATAGTTGCTTTCCAGCTTCATGCGCTCGGCGTCTGTCAGTTTACCTTCGACCACCAGTGGCCCTGGATGTTTTTCGCTCATTAGTAGACATCTCGCTGATAACGGCGCTCAACGCGCAGCTCACTTAAAAATTCATCCGCCGTTTCGGCATCCATACCGCCGAATTCGGCAATCACTTCCAGCAAAGTCTGCTCAACGTCTTTCGCCATGCGATTGGCGTCGCCGCAGACATAAATGTGGGCACCGTCATTGATCCAGCGCCACAGCTCTGCGCCCTGTTCGCGCAGTTTGTCTTGTACGTATACTTTTTCTTTCTGGTCGCGGGACCAGGCCAGATCGATGCGGGTCAGTACGCCTTCTTTTACATAGCGCTGCCACTCAACCTGGTAGAGGAAATCTTCGGTAAAGTGCGGGTTGCCGAAGAACAGCCAGTTTTTACCCGGCGCTTCATCTGCCGCGCGCTGCTGCATGAAGGCGCGGAACGGCGCAATGCCGGTGCCTGGGCCAATCATGATGACCGGGGTTTCCGGATTCGCCGGCAGGCGGAAGTTGTCGTTGTGCTCGATAAAGACGCGCACTTCGCCCTCTTCTTCCACGCGATCCGCCAGGAAACTTGATGCCCCACCCGCACGGGCGCGCCCTTCGATGTCGTAGCGCACCACCCCGACGGTAACATGCACTTCGCTCTCCACTTCGGCCTGCGAAGAGGCGATGGAGTACAGGCGCGGCGTCAGCGGACGCAGCAGGCCGATCAGCGCATCGGCATCCAGCTGAGCCGGAGAGAAACGGACCATATCGACAATTGGCGTCGTCGCGGCGTAATGCTGCAGCTTCGCTTTGTCGCCCACCAGCGGCAGCAGGGATTCGCTGCGCGTTAAGGTGGCATAATTTTCGACGATATTCGGGGTATTCACCGTCAGTTCGAAATGCCACTGCAGCGCCTCTGAAAGCGGCTGGGTTTTGCCGTCAACGGTGACGGGCTCGTCGCCCTTCAGCCACAGCAGCTCAACCAGCTCTTTCACCAGAGCCGGATCGTTCTGATACCAGATACCCAGCGCGTCGCCCGGCTGATAGCGCAGGCCAGAGTCGCCGAGATCGATCTCGATATGGCGCACGTCTTTTTCCGAGTCGCGGCCGGTGATTTTCTGATTCACCGACAGGCTCGCCGTCAGCGGCGCCTCTTTGGTGTAAGGGCTGGTGTGGATGTCGTTAACGGCACCCGTCGCGGTGAACGCGGCCTGCGCCGACGTCTCTTTCGGCACGCGCGCTTTCAGCACATCAACGATGCGCGCACGCCATTCGGCGGCGGCGGTCTGGTATTCAACATCTGCGTCAACGCGGTCCAGCAGGCGCTCCGCGCCCAGCTCCGCCAGCCTGCTGTCGAAGTCTTTACCGGACTGGCAGAAGAATTCATACGAGGTATCGCCCAGGCCAAATACGGCAAACGCCGTGCCGTCCAGCTTCGGCGCTTTTTTCGAGAACAGGAACTTGTGCAGCGCCACCGCTTCTTCAGCGGGTTCACCTTCGCCCTGGGTAGAGGCGACCACCACCAGCAGTTTTTCTGACGCGATTTGCTTGAATTTATAATCCCCGGCGTTGACCAGGTTCACGTTCAGTTTGGCGGCCAGCAGGTCGTCACGCAGCGCTTCGGCCACGCGGCGGGCGTTGCCCGTCTGCGAGGCGGAAATCAGGGTAATGGCCGGAATTTCAACGGCCGTTACCGGTACACCCGCCACAGCGCCAGGCTGCTGATTGAGCATTCCCCAGAAATAACCGGAGACCCAGGCAAGCTGAGTGGGAGAAAAATCAGAGGTGGCAGCCTGAAGGCGCGCCAGTTGCTCCGGGTTCAGGGGAAGCAAATTTGAAGGTGGGGCCTGTGTTGTCATGCGTCGTTATGTTCCAGTAGCCAAGCGGACTTTAAGCGAATAAATCCAAACTGAAGATAAGGTTAACGGCGAGGATAATAACAATTAAAGAAGGGATGGAAATAATAAATAACCAAATGGACTAACCTGTTTTAGTTGTCATACTTAGCGATAAAAGCGATTAATTAACCCACTGAAAATTATCGATAAAAACATCAAAAAACGCCCGTTAACGAGACGCCAGGCTTCAGAGCCGTTTTAGTTAATGCTAAAAATTGTGCTTTCCGGTACTATGCGGCGGTTTTTTCCGCATTACTGAGAGCGATCATGTCCACCACACTGTTTAAAGATTTCACCTTCGAAGCCGCCCACCACCTTCCGCATGTCCCTGAAGGGCATAAATGCGGCCGTCTGCACGGGCATTCGTTCATGGTGCGTCTTGAGATCACCGGTGAAGTTGATCCGCATACCGGCTGGATCATGGATTTTGCCGAGCTGAAGGCGGCGTTTAAGCCGACCTACGATCGTCTGGATCATTACTACCTGAATGATATTCCGGGCCTTGAAAACCCGACCAGCGAAGTGCTGGCGAAATGGATTTGGGATCAGATGAAGCCGCTGGTGCCACTGCTGAGCGCGGTGATGATCAAAGAGACCTGCACCGCCGGCTGCATCTATCGCGGAGAGTGATCCTCTTCATCACGCCCGTTTAGCGGCATGAACTCATAGAGCACGAGCGCGTTACTTTCCAGTGATTCTGTCATTTGCCAGCCGTCATTAAGCCGTTCATCGCGTAAGGAAAGCGTTGGACGCGCTTTGTGCGCAATCCAGCGCCACATCTCTTCATCAGGCCCGCTGTCGCTGCGTACCCCTTCCAGCAGCGGGTAGAGCGCACCATTGTGCCGATCGAAAAGATGGCGCCTGATGCGCCACTCGCCGCACATCCCCTGTAGCTGCAGATGATATTGCTGTTGAAAACGTTGGATGAAAGCCTCCTCGCTGGAGAGCAGCGGATTGAACACCACCACGTTACGCAGCAGCAGCTGATAGCCCCCCTGATGGCGGAGCAGCAGCACGCTCTTGTCGTTGATGAGCACTTCTCCCCGCAGGCGTTGCCACAGCCAGAGCACCCAGTAGATGGGCCGCGGAAGGCCGTGATTATACTGAAGCGCAAGGCTCGATGTATCGAGGGTGTTGTTCGCCCTGGCTTCCCCCTGCAAACCGGAATTCAGCCAGAATCCCGCCAGCCAGACCTGTTCTGAAAGCCCGAGTAAATTTTGCATAAGCAGCGCGCCGCGAAAAAACCAGCCGTTGGTTGCTCGCGTATTCCCGGTAAGGGTATTCCACGAGAGTAACCATACCGGCAGCGTGCGCTGCCGCTGGCGAAGGGCGGCGAGTATTTGGCGGATCTTTAGCACGGGATAGTTTTCAGCCGAGGAGAGATGTGCAGGATCCAGCCGCGCCAGATCGAGCAGCTCGTTGGCATCCGCCTGACAGGCGAGGAAATCGGCCTGGTCCAGAATGCCAGAATGGAACAGCGCGTCGTCGCCGAGTTCAGTACCCACGGGAGAGAAGCGATGCCACACCCCAAACTTTGCCTGTGGAAGGTAGGTCCCGACCGTCGCCCGCTGAGCCTGCCAGACGTGCTCCTGGGTTTCCGCGCTTGCCTGAGGAGACCAGTGCATCACGACGTGCCAGCCTGCGGTAATATCGGGTAAAAATCGGTTAACCGACAGCTGCAAAAAGCGCTTCAGAAGATCGCATCGGGTGGTGACCCCCGTATGCAGCAGGATCGTCCAGCCTTTTTTTGCTACCCAGGTAAACAGCTGCTGCAAATTGTACCAGCAGGCGTAACCCGCCATATGGGGATCGTCCCATCCCGTGGCGAACAGACGGCTGCTGAGAAAAGGTTCAGCGATATCAATCCCCTCAATTGGGATCGCCTCGTGAAGCGCCTCCAGATGCTGGCGAACATCCTCCCGCAGTAAATCGTCGAGCTCGCGCAGGGTGACGACCAGCCGCGCGCGGCGCAGCGCGGACGAGAGCGGATAAAGCTGCTGCAGATCAACTATTCGCTCCTGACGCGGAGAGTGGGTTAGCGGAGCGGGTTCCCAGCCGCGGTTCTCAGCGCCTCTAAGCAGGCTAAACAGCCTATCCACCGCGACGGGAAAGCGCTGCTCGCCCGTACCTGCCCGCTGCGGAGACGCATCGGAGCGATGCCGCCTGGCCTTACGAAACTCGCCCGGAGACATATTGTGATAGCGCCGGAACCGATCGGTCATCATGCGCGTGCTGGCAAACCCGTGCTCCAGCGCAATCTGATGCAAAGGACGGCTGGTGAGGCGCAGGGCGTCAGCCGCTTTTTCCAGCCGCAGGGCGGTGATGTACTGCATAAAACTGACACCCATCTCTTTTCGAAAGAGGCGGGAGAGCCACGCTTCGGAGACGAACTCACTCGCTGCAATTTCGGCCAGCGTAATGCGCCGGGTATAGCTGGCGTTGATCCGTTCCAGCACGCGGGCAATGCGCTTGCTGACGTCGGCGTGCTGGTCCCGGGGTTTCTGGCGGGCAGGCTGCTGAAAGCGGCCAATCAGCAGCAGCAGGATCTCGCTCAGCCAGCGATTTGCCTCCAGCCTGAAGCGGTGCGGATCGTTCACCAGCGTCACCACCAGAAGCTGACGCAGCAGGTGCCGAAGTTCGTCACACTGCGGCCAGTTTCCACCGGACTCTGTCGGAACCGCGTAGTCATGGGCAAAAAAGTCATTGTACAGCTTGATTACCCACCGCCCGGAGAGAACGACACGAAGCGTCACGTTCGCGCTCTGGCTACTGAAGCGCCAGCGCTGATAGCGGTTTATCACCGCAAGACCGTTATTTGACACCGTCTCGCGTCCTGCGGCGGTTTGCAGTTCGGCTTGCCCTTCCAGAACCCACAGTATCGTCAGCGAATCACCTTCATCCTGCGTGAGCAGGCGAATGTCTTCAACGACTACCGCAAACTCGTTCCCATGCTGCTCCATTCGGCTCCCCCGCATGGACAAAAAATGATGCGCCATTTTTTGTCATAACTGAATCGTATGAAAAACAATCAGAAAAAAGGCGTCGCTTTACAACAAAAAAGGGCATTTTCCGGCAATGCGATCGACATAAACTCGAAACTAACACCGTTTGGCAGGAAAAGGATAACAAAAATGACACATCCAATTGTTGACGCTCTGCGGGACACCGAAGATCGGTTCACTGAACTTCGTCGCGAATTTCACCGACACCCCGAAATTGGCTTCGAGGAGCACAAAACCAGCGACCGCGTCGCGTCACTCCTTCAACTGTGGGGCTATGAGGTCCACCGGGGAATGGCAAAAACCGGGGTGGTTGGCACCCTGAAGGTGGGCAACAGCAGCAAAAGCCTGGGCCTGCGCGCCGACATGGATGCGCTGCCAATGCAGGAAAACAGCGGCAAGGCGTGGAGTAGCACCGTCGAGGGAAAATTCCACGGCTGCGGGCACGATGGCCACACCACCACGCTGCTCTATGCCGCAGAATATTTGGCCCGCACCCGCAACTTTAGCGGTACGTTACATCTCATTTTTCAACCTGCGGAAGAGCTGCTGTATGGCGGACGCGTCATGCTGGAGGATGGCCTGTTTGAGCAGTTCCCCTGCGACCATATTTTCGGCCTGCACAATATGCCCTCCCAGCCGCTCGGGAAAATCGGCCTTCGCGATGGCGCCATGATGGCCTCTTCGGACACCGTTCATATTGAAGTCAACGGGGTGGGAGGACACGGCGCCGTTCCGGAACACACCGTCGATGCCACGCTGGTTGCCTGCCACATCACCCTCGCCCTGCAGTCGATTGTGTCGAGGAATATCACCCCGTTCCAGCCGGTCGTCGTGACCGTGGGCAGCATCCAGGCGGGTCATGCTCCGAATATCATCAACGACAAGGTGTTAATGAAGCTAACCGTTCGCACGCTGGATGAAACGGTGCGTCAAACCGTGCTGCAGCGGATCCATGATATCGCCGTGGCGCAGGCTGAGAGCTTCAACGCCACGGCCACGATCCGTCACGTGAACGGGAGTCCGGTGCTAAGGAATAACCCGCAGGCCAATGAAATGGTGCGTACGGTAGCGACCGACCTGTTCGGTCAGGATGCCGTCTCGTCGGTGAATGCCTTTATGGGAAGCGAAGATTTTGCGTTCATGCTCGAGAAAAATCCCAACGGCTGCTACTTCACCCTCGGTGCGGGAGATGAGCCTGAGCGCTGCATGGTGCATAACCCAGGCTATGACTTTAATGACAAGCTTCTCCTCACCGGCGCGGCACTCTGGTGCGCGTTGACCGAACATTATCTGCGTTAATTCTCGCCCACCCCGGAGGCTTGCACGATGAGTACCGTTCCCCTGACAGGCACACCGACCTACGCCGGTAACGATCGGCTGCTGGCCGGTATTGTGATGAGCGTTCTGACGTTCTGGTTATTTGCGCAGTCGGTGATTAACGTTGTCCCGGCAATGAAAAATAGCCTGACTATCTCCCTCGAAACCCTCACGCTGGCGGTCAGCCTCAGCGCCTTGTTCAGCGGCTGTTTTGTCGTTGCCTGCGGGGGATTTGCCGACAAGTTTGGGCGTATGCGCATGACCTATATCGGCCTGACGCTGAGCATCGTCGGAAGCGCCCTGCTTTTCATCTCGTGGGAGCCGGTCCTGTTTTTGCTGGGAAGAGCGATACAGGGGCTGTCAGCGGCCTGCATCATGCCCGCCACGCTGGCGCTGATTAAAACCTGGTATGAAGGAAACGCGCGGCAGCGGGCCATCAGCTTTTGGGTCATTGGTTCATGGGGCGGCAGCGGCCTGAGCGCGTTTGTCGGCGGGACTATTGCCACCACGCTCGGCTGGCGCTGGATTTTTGTTTTTTCCATGCTGGTCGCGGTGGCGGCGCTGCTGCTGATCCGCGGTACGCCGGAAAGCCAAAGCGACGCCGCGAGCCGCCATAAGCTGGATATCAGCGGCCTGGTGAGCTTTGTCTGCATGCTGGTGCTGCTGAACCTGTTTATCAGTAAAGGGCACAGCTGGGGCTGGAGCAGCGTTTTATCGCTACTTGTGCTGGGTGGCGCCGCGCTGGCAGCGGTCTGCTTTGTGCTTACCGGGCGACGTAAAGGTGATGTGGCGCTGATTGATTTTGCCCTGTTTAAAAACCGGGCCTACAGCGCGTCGGTATTCTCAAATTTTTTGCTCAACGGCTGCATTGGCACCATGATGATCGCCAGTATCTGGCTGCAGCAAGGACACCATCTTTCGCCGCTACAAACCGGCATCATGACGCTAGGATATCTGGTCACCGTGCTGGCGATGATTCGGGTCGGGGAAAAGCTGCTCCAGCGTTACGGGGCGCGCCTGCCGATGATGACCGGGCCGCTGCTGACCGCAACGGGTATCACGCTGATCTCCTGCACTTTCTTAAGCAAAGAGATCTATATTGTCACCGTTTTTCTCAGCAACATTTTATTTGGCCTGGGGCTGGGGTGTTACGCCACGCCGTCAACGGATACTGCGGTAATGAATGCGCCTGAAAACAAAGTTGGCGTGGCCTCAGGGGTTTACAAGATGGGCAGTTCGCTGGGCGGAGCAATGGGGATCGCCGTTACCGCGTCGCTGTATGCGCTGCTGCTGCCGCTGGGAATGGCCAGCGCCGCACAGTATGCGCTACTCTTCAACAGCGCAATTTGTCTCGCTTCGGCGGGAGTCACCTGGGCATTGCTTCCTTCAGAACGGGCCCCGCGATAGGCGGGGCCGCGCAACGATCAGGCAATATTCAGATATTTGTGCGTCTGCATCGACAGGCGCCAGTTATGCGCAATACAGGTTTCAATGCACAGGCGCGTTGCATCCTCTTTCTGGCTGATAGGCTGCAGGGCAATCACCCGCTGCTTTTCATCCGTCAGCGTGGCCAGCAGTTCTTCCAGCGCTTCGATATCACGCACGCGCCCTACCGGGTGCTTAATCTCATCCGCGCGCTCCAGCGCCTGAGACAGCACGTCATACCCGCCGCGCATATTCACTTTTGGCGATACCGTTACCCAGGTCGTGTGTGAACAGCGCACTTCATGGGTGCCGCTGGTTTCAATCTGGCAGCTGTAGCCGTTCTTTTCGAGCAGCTCGGTCAGCGGCGTCAGATCGTGGATGCAGGGTTCACCGCCGGTGATCACCACGTGGCGCGCCGTCCAGCCCTGACGACCAATAATGGCCAGCAGATCTTCAGAACTGCCCGCGCCCCACTTATCGCTCTCTTTGGTTTTCGCCAGAATGCTAAACAGCGACACTTCCCGATCTGCGAGCTTATCCCACGTATGTTTGGTATCACACCAGGCACAGCCAACCGGGCATCCCTGTAAACGAATGAAAATAGCGGGAACGCCGGTAAAGTAACCCTCGCCTTGCAGGGTCTGGAACATCTCGTTAATCGGGTACTGCATAGTCATCTCAGTAAAGGGGATAAACGATAAGTATCGCAGATCCCCGCCGGATGGTCATGCTCCATCGGTGCTTTGCGCGCCAATCGCCGCCATAAAACGCTCGGTAATTTGCTGCGGGCGGGTGATCGCGCCGCCGACGACGACCGTATGCGCGCCCAGCGCCAGGCATCTGGCCGCGCGTTCAGGCGTATCCACGTTCCCTTCGGCAACCACGGGAACCGTCACAGCAGCCAGCACGGCCTTCAGGAACGCGCAGTCACTCTCAGGAAGCGAATGGCCCGCCGTTTCCGCCGTATAGCCGTAAAGCGTGGTGCCGACGCAGTCGAAGCCCAGCGCCTGCGCCGTCACGGCTTCGTCCACGGAGGAAATATCGGCCATCAGCAGTACCGCGGGATAGCGCGAGCGGATGCGCGAGACCAGCGTTTCCAGGGATTCACCACCGGGACGCTCGCGCGCCGTCGCATCAAGCGCAATGATTTCCGGAGAGATGCTCATGAGCTCATCCACCTCTTTCATCGTGGCGGTGATAAACACCTCGCTTTCCGGGTAATCCCGTTTGATGATGCCGATAACAGGCAAAGAGACCTGCTGCTTAATGGCCTCAATATCGACCACGCTGTTGGCACGAATGGCCGCGGCTCCGCCCTGCGCCGCCGCCAGCGCCATCCGCGACATAATAAACGGGCTGTGCAGCGGTTCATTCTCCAGCGCCTGACAGGAGACGACCAGTTTTCCCTTCAGGTTATCCAGTACAGTTTTCATTACGATAAGATCTCTTCCACTTCGTTTTTGATAATCGTGACGTGCGGGCCATAGATGACCTGAACCCCGTTACCGCGCACGATAACGCCGCGCGCGCCGGTGGCTTTCAGCGCCGCGTCATTCACTTTGCTGCCGTCCTTCACCGTGACGCGAAGCCGCGTGGCGCAGGAGTCCACCTCTTCCAGATTCTCTTTTCCGCCTAATCCGGCGATTACCGCAACGGCGCGCTCGCTCTGCGAGAAGGTCACTTCACTGGCTATCGCCTCCTTTTCCCGACCCGGCGTGGCAAAATCGAAGCGGTTAATCAGGTAGCGGAAGGTGAAGTAGTAAAGGAAGAACCACGGCACGCCGACCAGCGGAACGAACATCCAGTTAGTTTTGGCCTCCCCCTGCAAAATGCCGAACAGCACGAAGTCGATGAAACCGCCGGAGAAGGTTTGCCCGATGGTGATATGCAGCATGTGCGCGAGCATGAATGCCAGCCCGTCAAACAGCGCATGAATGACGTAAAGCACCGGCGCAATAAACAGGAAGGAGAACTCGATAGGCTCGGTAATCCCGGTCAGGAACGAGGTTAACGCCGCAGAGAGCAGCAGGCCGGCAACGCGCTTTTTGTTCTCCGGTTTTGCCGTGTGGTACATCGCCAGACACGCGCCGAGCAGGCCAAACATCATCGTAATAAAGCGCCCGGACATGAAGCGCGACGTGCCCTCATAGAAATGCTGCGTGTTCGGGTCGGCCAGCTGGGCGAAGAAGATCCGCTGTGTGCCCTCAACGAGGTGACCGTTAACAATCTCACTGCCGCCGAGCGCGGTGGTCCAGAACGGCAGATAGAAGATGTGGTGCAAACCAAACGGGCCCAGCATGCGTAAAATAAAGCCGTACAGCAGGGTGCCAAGATAGCCGGTGGCATCCACCAGCCCGCCGAGACCAAAAATCAGCTTCTGGAAATGCGGCCAGATCACGGTCATGAGCGCGCCGACGAGTATCGCCGCCAGCGAGCTGATAATGGGAACAAAGCGCGAGCCGCCAAAAAAGCCCAGGAATTGCGGAAGTGCAATCTTGTTAAACCGGTGATGGAGCGCGCAGGTCACCAGCCCAATCACCACGCCGCCAAACACGCCGGTTTCCAGCGTCTGGATCCCCAGCGTCATGCCCTGCCCCACAGCGCCCGGGTTGTCGTGCGCCAGTTTGCCGGTGAGGATCAGCAGCGCGTTGATGGTGGCATTCATCACCAGAAACGCGAGCAACGCCGCCAGCCCAGCAGTGCCCTTATCGCTTTTTGCCAACCCGACGGCTACCCCAACCGCAAACAGCACCGAGAGGTTCGCAAACACGATTGAACCGGCGCTGCTCATGATGGTGAAAATGGCCTGAAGCCAGCCCACATCTAAAAACGGATAAGCCGCCAGCGTATTGGGATTCGATAGCGCACCGCCTATCCCCAGCAGCAGACCCGCCGCGGGCAGCACGGCGATAGGCAA
Organism: Enterobacter sp. UCD-UG_FMILLET; assembly: GCF_000762975.1. Taxonomy (NCBI): domain Bacteria; kingdom Pseudomonadati; phylum Pseudomonadota; class Gammaproteobacteria; order Enterobacterales; family Enterobacteriaceae; genus Enterobacter; species Enterobacter sp. UCD-UG_FMILLET. The sequence goes on along the minus strand of NZ_JRJC01000006.1, from coordinate 263,104 downwards.
CATAAAGGATTTACCAAAGCGCTGCGCTTTTTCAAACCATCCCCCCGAAGAAGCGCCACTGAACATTTGCATCATTTTTTCATCTCCCCATTAAACGATGAAAATTTTTACCATATAAATTACATTCAGTGAAAATTATCATCAAAAACCAGGAAGCCGATCATACTTTTTCAAAATGACTGGCATCTTTCCCCTCCTTTCCGCCACACTAGTCGCAGCGAAACACATTAAGGACGTGGCATGTCGGACCATGAAAATCTGCTGCTGAAGCTCCGCCAGGAGGCTTCCGGGTACAGCCCAACGCAACAAAAACTCGGCGAGTTTGTCCTCAGCGATCCTGCCCGGGTGCTCTACCTGACGATCACTGAACTGGCGCGCGAGAGCCACACCAGCGAGGCCAGCGTCACGCGCCTTTGCCGGACGCTGGGCTGCAAGGGCTATAACGAATTTAAAATGGCGCTTGCGCTCGATATTCAGCAGGGCCAGCCCGCGCGTCAGGCGGGGGATGAGATTGATAACGTCGTGGATGAGTCGGTGCAGGCTTTGCAGGATACCGCCCGACTCCTCGACCGCACGCTACTTGAAAAGGCGGCGCTGGCGCTGCACCAGGCGCAATCCGTGCAGATTTATGGCGTCGCGGCCAGCGCGATCCTCGGGGAGTATCTGCATTACAAGCTGTTGCGGCTGGGCAAACCCGCACAGCTGTTTAGCGATATGCACCGCGCGGCCATGAATGCGACAACGCTTTCGAAAGAGACCCTGGTTGTGGCCATCTCCAGCTCGGGTTCAACGCGGGATTTGCTCCACGTGGTGAAGCTTGCCCGCAAGCGCGGCGTTAAGGTTCTGGCACTCAGCAATACGCCCCGCAGCCCGCTGGCGTCTCTGAGCGACATGCAGCTGGTTGCCGCCAAACCAGAAGGCCCCCTTAGCGCAGGTGCGCTCAATGCTAAGGTTGGGGTGATGCTGCTGGTCGAGCTGCTGACCACGTCCATGATTGCGCTGGATGGTCATTACGGCGACGTTAGCCAGCAAACAGCCAGCGCCACGCTTCCCCTTTTGCTCTGAAAATCATTCGCAGGCTAAATAAATCGGCCTGCGACTTATGTTGTCTGATTTGAGTTAAGTGGTATTTAAAACATTTATTCGATAGATGTTTGGTGTAACAAATTATTATATTTATTACATTTTGAATTACGTTCACCATTCGACGCAGAGTTCACAAAAGAATTTAAATTCAACTAGTTAGAATTTAAATTTTAATAGAGTGAATTTTTACCATTGCGATAGTGTCCAATATCTCCACCTGATTTCCTTTCCTTAAAATAAGCTTAAGACGCCATTGATTTCGGCGATTTATTATTTAAATGCCGTTTACTTTTGCGCGCCTACAATCCGCCTCATCAATCATAATGAGACGGTATTAATGAAGATGTTACTGATTACAGGCGTGACCGGATTTCTGGGCGGTGCAGTTCTTGAAAAAATCCTGACCAACGATCAATCCGCAAAACTCCTTTTGCTTGCGCGCGCCGGCGATCCGCAGAGCGGGCTGGAGCGCGTACTGGATAACATGCGCAAGTTCAACGTTCCCGAGGACAAACTGGCCTCCCTGAAGGTGGATAATATCCTGATTGGCGATCTCAGCCAGCCTGAAGCCTTTCTCAACGATCCCCGTCTGGATCGGGTTACGCATGTCGTTAACTGTGCGGCCGTCGCCTCATTTGGTAACAACCCGCTGATCTGGAAGGTCAACGTTGAAGGAACGCTGGCGCTGGCGCGCCGCATGGAGCAGGTCACGGGCCTGCAGCGTTTCCTCCACGTCGGCACCGCGATGTCATGCACGCCGGAGCAGGATTCCCTGGTCGCCGAAAGCGCTGAATTCAGAGAGAATGCTGAACACCTGGTGGAATACACGTTTTCGAAGTCAACCATCGAACAGCTAATGCGCCAGAAGTGCCCTAACCTGCCGCTGCTCATCGCCCGTCCGTCCATCGTCGTCGGCCATACCCGTCACGGCTGCACGCCGTCGAGCAGCATTTTCTGGGTCTTTAGCATGGGCCTGATGCTGCAGAAGTTTATGTGCTCAATGGAAGACAGGATCGACGTTGTTCCGGTAGATTATTGCGCCGACGCGATGTTAATGCTGCTCAACAGCAACGCTCGTCCGGGAGAAGTGGTACACATTTCTGCGGGAGAAGAGAACAGCGTTCGCTTTGCGGATATCGATCAGGCAATGGCGCAGGCGCTGGAGAAAGCCCCCGTCGGGGATAAATATGCGCAGGTCAGCTACGAAACGCTGGTCAGAATGCGCCGCGAGTTGAAACATATTTTTGGGCCGTGCAACGAACGTCTGATGCTGAAAGCCATGCGTTTATACGGTGCGTTTGCCACGCTTAACGTGCGCTTCAGCAACGATAAGCTGCTGAGCATGGGAATGCCGAAGCCGCCCCGGTTTACGGATTACATCGCCCGCTGCGTGCAAACCACCCAGGGGCTGACCATTCCGGAGCAAATGGCGGTCGATTTTAAATAGCAAAAAAAATGCCAGTCTTTCGACTGGCATTTTCATTTTAAGGCTTAAGCAATTATGCCTGGCCTTTGATCTCTTTACGACCGTTGTATGGTGCTTTTTCGCCCAGCGCTTCTTCGATACGAATCAGCTGGTTGTATTTAGCAACACGGTCAGAACGGCTCATAGAACCGGTTTTGATCTGGCCTGCAGCGGTACCCACAGCCAGGTCGGCAATGGTAGCGTCTTCAGTTTCGCCAGAACGGTGAGAGATAACAGCGGTGTAGCCAGCGTCTTTCGCCATTTTGATCGCAGCCAGAGTTTCGGTCAGAGAACCGATCTGGTTGAATTTGATCAGGATGGAGTTAACGATGCCTTTCTCGATACCTTCTTTCAGGATCTTGGTGTTGGTTACGAACAGGTCGTCACCAACCAGCTGGATTTTGTCGCCCAGTACTTTAGTCTGGTATGCGAAGCCAGCCCAGTCAGACTCGTCCAGACCGTCTTCGATAGACACGATTGGGTACTGTTTGGTCAGGTCTTCCAGGAAGTGAGTGAACTCTTCGGAGGTGAACGCTTTATTGCCTTCGCCAGCCAGAACGTATTTACCGTCTTTGTAGAATTCAGATGCTGCACAGTCCATCGCCAGGGTGATGTCTTTGCCCAGCTCGTAGCCAGCAGCTTTAACTGCTTCTGCGATAACGGCCAGCGCTTCTGCGTTAGAACCCAGGTTTGGCGCATAGCCACCTTCGTCACCAACAGCCGTGTTCATACCTTTAGCTTTCAGAACTTTAGCCAGGTTGTGGAACACTTCAGAACCCATACGTACGGCTTCTTTCAGGGATTTCGCGCCAACTGGCTGAATCATGAATTCCTGAATATCAACGTTGTTGTCTGCGTGCTCACCGCCGTTGATGATGTTCATCATTGGTACAGGCATGGAGTATTTGCCTGGGGTGCCGTTCAGTTCAGCGATGTGCTCGAACAGTGGCATACCTTTAGCAGCCGCAGCCGCTTTGGCGTTCGCCAGGGAAACGGCCAGGATTGCGTTCGCACCGAAGTTAGATTTGTTTTCAGTACCGTCCAGATCGATCATGATCTTGTCGATGCCAGCCTGGTCTTTGGCGTCTTTGCCAAGGATTGCCTGAGCAATCGGACCGTTTACAGCGCCAACCGCTTTCAGTACGCCTTTGCCCAGGAAGCGGGATTTGTCGCCATCGCGCAGTTCCAGCGCTTCGCGAGAACCAGTAGAAGCACCTGATGGAGCAGCAGCCATACCAACGAAACCACCTTCCAGGTGAACTTCGGCTTCAACGGTCGGGTTACCACGGGAGTCGATGATTTCACGACCGATGACTTTAACGATTTTGGACATTAGATTTTCCTCAGTACAAGTTAAACTAAAACTCCAGACAAACAACGCGTACCAAAGGTACGCGTTGCCGTTCTAACTTTTTTTACTTCGCCTGACGCTTCTGGTAGTCGCTGGCGGCCTTCACGAAGCCTGCAAACAGCGGATGCCCGTCACGTGGCGTTGAAGTAAATTCCGGGTGGAACTGGCAGGCGACAAACCACGGATGGTTTGGCACTTCAATGATCTCGACTAACTGATCATCCCCGGAGCGGCCCGCAACACGCAGGCCCGCGGCTTCAATAGGTTTCAACAGCATGTTGTTGACTTCATAGCGGTGACGATGGCGCTCGGTGATGACCGGCTCGCCATACAGCTTGCGAACCACGCTATCGTCAGACAGCTGGCAGGCCTGTGCGCCAAGACGCATGGTGCCACCCAGATCGCTCTTCTCGGTACGGACTTCGACGTTACCTTCTTCGTCACGCCATTCGGTGATAAGCGCCACAACAGGGTACTTACAGTCTGGCACAAATTCCGTAGAGTTCGCGTTTTCCATTCCCGCTACGTTGCGCGCAAATTCGATCAGCGCAACCTGCATACCCAGGCAGATGCCGAGGTATGGAATATTGTTTTCACGCGCATAGCGCGCGGTGGCGATCTTGCCTTCAACACCACGGTAGCCGAAGCCGCCAGGGATGAGGATAGCATCCAGATCTTTCAGGATTTCAACGCCACGCGTTTCAACATCCTGCGAATCAATCAGCTTGATGTTCACAGAAACACGGTTCTTCAGACCACCGTGTTTCAGCGCTTCGATCACTGACTTATAGGCATCCGGCAGCTCAATGTACTTGCCGACCATACCGATAGTCACTTCGCCTGCCGGGTTGGCTTCTTCGTAAATAACCTGTTCCCATTCAGACAGGTTCGCTTCCGGACAGTTCAAGCTGAATCGTTTACAAATATAATCGTCCAGGCCCTGCGATTTCAACAGGCCCGGGATTTTATAAATGGAATCGACATCTTTCATTGAAATAACGGCTTTTTCAGGCACGTTACAGAACAATGCAATTTTCGCACGTTCGTTCGCCGGAACCGCGCGATCGGAGCGGCAAACCAGGATGTCTGGCTGAATACCAATGGAGAGCAGTTCTTTCACAGAGTGCTGAGTCGGCTTGGTTTTCACTTCACCTGCGGCGGCCATGTACGGCACCAGAGTCAGGTGCATGAACAGCGCGTGCTCACGGCCGATATCTACCGCCAGCTGACGAATCGCTTCCAGGAATGGCAGGGATTCGATATCACCCACGGTACCGCCGATTTCAACCAGCACCACATCGTGGCCTTCGCCACCCGCAACAATGCGTTCTTTAATTGCGTTAGTGATGTGCGGGATAACCTGAACGGTTGCACCCAGATAGTCACCACGGCGCTCTTTACGCAGAACGTCGGAGTAGATGCGACCAGTCGTGAAGTTGTTACGACGGGTCATTTTGGTGCGGATGAAACGCTCGTAGTGGCCAAGATCCAGATCGGTTTCAGCGCCGTCTTCAGTAACGAACACTTCCCCGTGTTGGATTGGGCTCATGGTGCCCGGATCGACGTTGATGTACGGATCCAGTTTCATCATGGTCACATTGAGGCCACGGGCTTCAAGAATGGCTGCGAGGGAGGCTGCGGCAATGCCTTTACCCAGAGAGGATACGACCCCGCCGGTCACAAAAATATAGTTCGTTGTCATGCTGAACCTGAGAAGTTAGGGTGAAACGATGGAATAACCAGGACGGGAAAGTAGTATACCCGAACACGGCGAGCGCCACAAACTTTCATTCTCCGTCTCCATTCCAGGCCATGACAAACATAAGGAGTGAGAAAATAGCCCCTTTTGGGTAAATGTTTTTGACGCAAATCAAGCGCTTGTCATTTAAAAAATCACACAAATTGCGCTTGATCGCAAAATTTCGTTAGAGATCAGATTCCTGGCGCTTTACTTCCTGCCAGACTTCTTCCATTGCCTCGAGGTCAATTCCGCTCATTTCCAGGCCTCGCGAGGCGACAATCCGCTCAACTTCGCGAAAGCGCCGTTCGAATTTTAGGTTGGCTTTTTGCAGGGCGGTTTCCGCTTTTACACCCAGGTGGCGAGAAAGGTTGACGGTCGCAAACAGCAGATCGCCCATCTCCTCCTCAAGCTTTGCTTCATCCACCACCGCCTGCTGCGCTTCGTGCATGACTTCGTCAATCTCTTCGTGCACTTTATCCAGCACCGGGCCGAGGGAGGTCCAGTCAAAACCCACGGCGGAGCAGCGTTTCTGGATTTTGTGCGCGCGCATCAGCGCGGGCAGGCTCAGCGGAATATCGTCCAGCGCCGAATGCTGGGATTTTTCCGCTCGCTCGGCGCTTTTGATCTGCTCCCAGCGGGCCAGCACCTCCGCGCTGTTCCCTGCGGTGGCATCGCCGAAGATATGGGGATGACGGCGCTCAAGCTTGTCGCTGATGGCAGCGCAGATATCGTAAAAGTTAAAGCGCCCCTCTTCCTGCGCCATTTGCGCATAGAACACCACCTGGAACAGCAGATCGCCCAGCTCGCCGCGCAGGTCGTCAAAGTCTTCGCGGGAAATGGCGTCCAGCACCTCGTAGGTTTCTTCGAGGGTATAAGGCGCAATGGTGGCGAAAGTCTGCTCTTTGTCCCACGGACAGCCATTTTCCGGGTCGCGCAGGCGTTTCATGATGCCGAGCAGGCGGTCGATTTGAGTCATAGTGTTTTCCATTAAAAAACAAGCCGGGCGGCGGTAAAGCCTTACCCGGCCTACAGAAGAGTGTGTTTAACCGCCGTGCAGACGACGCGCGTCTATCACATCCGGCACCTGGTTCAGCTTGCCAAGCACGCGGCCCAGCACCTGCAGGTTGTAGATTTCGATGGTCATATCGATGGTGGCAAGCTGCTCGCGGGTATCGCTGCGGCTGGCGACGCCCAGCACGTTGACCTTCTCGTTGGCGAGAATGGTCGTGATGTCGCGCAGCAGGCCGCTGCGGTCGTTGGCAGTGACGCGCACCACCAGCGAGTAGCCAGCAGAATAGCTCTCACCCCAAACCGCTTCCACGATGCGCTCCGGCGCATGCGACTGCAGCTCGGCAAGCTGGTCACAGTCGGAACGGTGAATCGAAATTCCGCGTCCCTGAGTGATAAAGCCGACGATATCGTCGCCCGGGATTGGCTGACAGCAGCGGGCGATGTGGTGCATCAGGTTGCCCACGCCCTCGACCACCACGCGGCCGTTGTCTTTGCTGCGCTGCTGCGGCGCGTAGGTTTTCTGCTGCAGCTGCTTCAGCGCCGCCGCGTCCTGCTCTTCCGCGCTTGGCTTATTGAACTGCGCCTGCAGGAAGTTCACCATCTGATTCAGACGAATATCACCGCCGCCAATGGCCGCTAACAGCTCGTCAAGCTCGTTGAAGTTGTAGCGCGGCAGCAGGAATTTTTCCGCCTCTTTCAGGCTGATTCCGATATGCTCCAGCTCGTCGTCGAGGATCTGACGACCGGCAAGGATGTTCTTGTCACGATCCTGTTTACGGAACCAGGCGTGAATTTTCGAGCGCCCGCGGCTGGTAGTGACGTAGCCCAGGTTCGGGTTAAGCCAGTCACGGCTCGGGTTGGGCTGCTTCTGGGTAATGATTTCAATCTGGTCACCCATCTGCAGTTGATAGGTGAACGGTACGATTCGTCCGCCGATTTTCGCCCCGATGCAGCGGTGTCCCACATCGCTGTGGATGTGGTAGGCAAAATCTAGCGGCGTAGAGCCCGCCGGCAGGTCGACAACGTCCCCTTTTGGGGTAAAGACGTAGACGCGATCGTCAAAGACCTGGCTACGCACTTCGTCGAGCATCTCGCCGGAGTCGGCCATCTCTTCCTGCCACGCAATCAGCTTGCGCAGCCAGGCAATGCGGTCTTCGTGGCCAGAACGCGCTCCGCCGGACGTACCTTCTTTGTATTTCCAGTGCGCGGCAACGCCCAGCTCGGCGTCTTCATGCATCTGTTTGGTGCGGATCTGAATCTCGACCGTTTTGCCGCCAGGGCCAAGCACAACGGTATGGATAGACTGATAGCCGTTCGGTTTGGGGTTGGCGACATAGTCATCGAACTCATCGGGAAGATGACGGAAATGGGTGTGTACTATCCCCAGCGCGGCGTAGCAGTCCTGCAGACGCTCCGCCACGATACGCACGGCGCGCACGTCAAACAGCTCGTCAAAGGCGAGGTGTTTCTTCTGCATTTTGCGCCAGATGCTGTAGATATGCTTAGGCCGACCGTAGACTTCGGCGCGCACGTTCTCTTCTTTCATCGCCTGGCGCAGCCCGCCGACAAATTCCTCGATATAATGCTCGCGGTCGATACGGCGCTCGTGCAGCAGTTTGGCAATACGTTTGTATTCTGCCGGGTGCAGGTAACGGAAGCAGTAATCTTCCAGCTCCCATTTCAGCTGACCAATCCCTAAGCGGTTCGCCAGCGGCGCGTAGATATTTGTACACTCTTTGGCCGCCAGCACGCGCTCGTCTTCCGGCGCATCCTTCACCTCTCGCAGGTGGGCAATCCGCTCGGCAAGCTTGATGACCACGCAGCGGAAGTCATCCACCATGGCCAGCAGCATCCGGCGAACGTTATCGACCTGCTCAGATGAGACGGAATCGGTGTGCGCGGCTTTGAGCTGGCGAATGGCCGCCATATCGCGCACGCCGTGGATCAGCGCGACGACGGATTTCCCGACGCTGTCGCGCAGCACGTCTTCGCTGACCACGTCCGCATCCGCGAGGGGGAAGAGCAGCGCGGCCTGCAGCGTTTCAATATCCATGTTCAGCATGGATAAGATTTCCACCATCTCCACGCCGCGCCACAGGAGAAGATCGGCATCCGGATGCCCCTGCGTGGTGCGCAGACAATAGGCCCAGGTTTCGGTTAAGCGTTCACACGACTGCTGGCTGGAAATTCCCAGACTTGCGATCCATTTTTGTGGGTCAAACTCCCCAGCTTTATTGAGATGTGCACTTCTTACCGCAACCATTGTCCTCTCCTTTAGGGACCAGGGCCTGTCGAAGTCGACAAGCCAAACAAATTAGATGTGCTCGAACAACACCATCGATTCCAGATGTCCAGTGTGCGGGAACATGTCCAGCATTGCCAGACGCTGAATCTGGTAACCCGCGCTGAGTAATGCCTCGCTGTCTCGTGCAAGCGTTGCCGGGTTACAGGAAACATAGACCACGCGCTTCGGCGCGAGTTTAATAATATGTGCCATCACGCCCGGGGCACCGGCACGCGCCGGGTCGAGCAAAATTTTATCAAAGCCCTGTTTTGCCCACGGCTGTTGGGTGACATCTTCCTCAAGATTTTGATGAAAGAATGTCACATTTTGCAAGCCGTTCTGCTGCGCGTTCTCCTGCCCTTTCGCCACCAGCGCCTCAACGCCTTCCACGCCAACGACGCTGGCCGCTTTTCGCGCCAGCGGCAGCGTGAAGTTGCCCATTCCGCAGAACAGATCGAGCACCCGATCGCTTTTCTGAACGTCCAGCCACGTCAGCGCTTTCTCAACCATCAGTTGGTTAACGCCATCATTCACCTGAATGAAATCCCGCGGGCTGAACGTTAAGCGTAGCCCGTTTGACGCATACCAAGGCGCCTCACCGGTAACCTGCTCAAGTATCTCGCTTTGTGGTGCAAGGAAAAGCGCCAGGTCGTGGGAATGCGAAAAGCGTTCCAGTTTTTCGCGATCTTTTTTCGACAACGGCGCGGTATGGCGCAGGACCATCAGCGGTCCATTGTTGGCCATGACCAGTTCGACATGCCCGAGGTGGCGAACGCCGTCCAGCCCGGAAAGACAGGTGCGCACTTCCGGAAGCAATGCCTCAAGATGGGGCACCAAAATGGAGCACTGCTGCACATCGACAATGTCACTGGAACCGGCCTTGCGAAACCCCATCTCCAGACGATCCGTTTTTGGCTGATAGCTGAGGCTCAGGCGCGCGCGTCGACGATAGCCCCAGGGCTCGTCGGCGAGGATCTCATTAACGTCGTGTTTAAGCAGGCGCGCCAGCGCGCGGCTTTTGCTTTTTTGCTGTAATCCTGTGCTCGCATGCTGTTGCTGGCAGCCCCCGCAGACGCCAAAATGGGGGCAGCGAGGCACTTCGCGTTCCGGGCTATCGCTCAGTCGGCGCTTTACCTGGCCGCGCGCGTACTGGCGTTTATCTTCCGTCAGCGTAATTTCTGCTCGTTCTGATGGCAGCAAACCTGTTATAAACAGTGTCTTACCGTTGTGCCGCGCCACCCCCTGACCAAAAGGATCGAGGTCCGTGGCTTCAACAGTTATGATCTGACGCGTCGTCACGCGTCGCTTTGCAGAGTAGAATTGCGCCATCGCTGAGATTTTTCTCACATATAAACATAATTGTCCTAATTGTCCCATAACGGAACGCCATGACCAACTACAGCCTGCGTGCACGCATGATGATTTTGATCCTCGCCCCCACCGTATTGATCGGTTTGCTGCTGAGTATCTTCTTTGTGGTGCATCGCTATAACGATTTGCAGCGACAGCTGGAAGACGCCGGAGCCAGCATTATCGAACCGCTGGCGGTCTCCAGCGAGTATGGGATGAACCTGCAAAACCGGGAATCCATTGGTCAGTTAATTAGCGTCCTGCATCGTCGTCACTCGGACATCGTGCGGGCTATCTCCGTTTATGATGAAAACAACCGTCTGTTTGTTACCTCGAATTTTCACCTTGACCCGACGTCCCTGAAAATTCCTGACGGCACGCCGTTCCCGCGCCATCTCACCGTATTGCGGCGCGGCGATATCATGATCCTGCGCACGCCGATCGTGTCGGAAAGCTATTCACCCGATGAGTCAGCGCAATCCGACGCTAAATCCAGCAACAATATGCTGGGATATGTGGCGCTCGAGCTGGATCTCAAGTCGGTCCGGCTACAGCAGTACAAAGAAATTTTCATCTCTGGCGTGATGATGCTGTTCTGCATTGGCATTGCGCTGATCTTCGGCTGGCGCCTGATGCGCGACGTGACGGGCCCCATCCGCAACATGGTCAACACGGTTGACCGCATCCGCCGGGGTCAGCTCGACAGCCGTGTGGAAGGGTTTATGCTGGGCGAGCTGGATATGCTGAAAAACGGCATCAACTCGATGGCCATGTCGCTGGCGGCGTATCATGAAGAGATGCAGCACAACGTTGACCAGGCCACCTCCGACCTGCGCGAAACGCTGGAGCAAATGGAGATCCAGAACGTCGAGCTGGATCTGGCGAAAAAACGCGCCCAGGAAGCGGCACGTATTAAGTCAGAATTCCTTGCCAATATGTCGCACGAGCTGCGCACGCCGCTCAATGGCGTGATCGGCTTTACCCGCCTGACGCTGAAAAGCGAACTGAATCCTACTCAGCGCGATCACCTGCACACCATTGAACGCTCGGCCAACAACCTGCTGGCGATCATCAACGACGTGCTGGACTTCTCCAAGCTGGAAGCGGGCAAGCTGATCCTGGAAAGCATTCCGTTCCCGCTGCGCAGTACGCTCGATGAGGTGGTGACGCTGCTCGCGCACTCATCGCATGACAAAGGCCTTGAGCTGACGCTCAACATTAAAAACGACGTGCCGGATAACGTCATTGGCGATCCGCTCCGCCTACAGCAGGTCATTACTAACCTTGTCGGGAATGCCATTAAATTCACCGAAAGCGGTAATATCGACGTCCTGGTAGAGAAACGCTCGATCAGCAGTAATAAGGTGCAGATTGAAGTCCAGATCCGCGATACCGGCATCGGTATTCCGGAACGGGATCAGTCGCGTCTGTTCCAGGCGTTCCGTCAGGCGGATGCCAGTATCTCCCGCCGTCATGGCGGCACCGGTCTGGGGCTGGTAATCACGCAGCGTCTGGTGAACGAGATGGGCGGCGATATCTCTTTCCACAGCCAGCCAAACCGCGGTTCAACATTCTGGTTCCACATTAATCTGGACCTCAACCCGAACGTATTGACCGATGGCCCGGTGACGGACTGCCTGAAAGGCAAGCGTCTGGCCTACGTCGAACCTAATGCGGCGGCAGCGCAGTGTGCGCTCGATATTTTAAGCACCACGCCGCTGGAGGTGGTCTACAGCCCTACCTTCTCAGCCCTTGCCGTTGAGCATTACGACATTCTGCTGATGGGGATCCCGGTCACCTTCACCGGCGAACTGACCATGCAACAGGAGCGGCTGGCGAAAGCCGCATCGATGACCGACTATTTGCTGCTGGCGCTACCCTGCCACGCCCAGATTAATGCGGAGGAGTTGAAAAACGACGGAGCCGCCGCGTGTCTGCTGAAACCGCTCACCTCGACCCGCCTCCTGCCCGCGCTCACGGAGTATTGCCGTCATAGCCAGCATGCTCTCCCGCTGATTAACGACGAGCAAAAATTGCCGATGAGCGTGATGGCGGTGGATGATAATCCGGCCAACCTGAAGCTGATTGGCGCATTGCTTGAGGACCAGGTTCAGCACGTTGAGCTGTGCACCAGCGGCGCGCAGGCGGTTGAACAGGCGAAGCAGATGCAGTTCGATTTAATCCTGATGGATATTCAGATGCCGGGCATGGATGGCATTCGGGCCTGCGAGCTGATCCACCAGTTGCCGCATCAGCAGCAAACTCCGGTCATTGCGGTCACCGCGCACGCGATGGCCGGTCAGAAAGAGAAGCTGCTGAGCGCCGGGATGAATGACTATCTGGCGAAGCCCATCGATGAAGAGAAGCTTCATAACCTGCTGTTACGCTATAAGCCGGGTCACATTGGCGGGACATACACGGTTTCCAGCGAGCCGGTTGAAATCAGCGTTAACCAGAACGCCACCTTTGACTGGCAGCTCGCGCTGCGCCAGGCGGCCGGTAAACCCGATTTGGCCCGCGAAATGCTGCAAATGCTGGTCGCGTTTCTGCCGGAAATTCGCAATAAGGTGGAAGAGCAGCTGGTGGGTGAAAACCCGGAAGCGCTGCTGGAAGCAATCCACAAGCTGCACGGCAGCTGCGGGTACAGCGGCGTACCTCGGCTGAAAAATCTTTGCCAACTGCTGGAGCAGCAGCTGCGTTCCGGCACGCCGGAATCGGAGCTTGAACCGGAGTTCCTGGAGCTGCTGGATGAGATGGATAACGTAACGCGGGAAGCAACGAAGGTGCTGGGAAGCTGAGGTAAAAGCCCGGTGGCGCTACGCTTACCGGGCCTACAATTGCGGGTGCGGCCTGATGCCCTCTCCCACAGGGAGAGGGAGCACTACATTCCCTGCCCCACTTTCAGCACCGCCGCGATATTCCTGGCGGCCATCCTGACGTTCTCGCTGGCATTTTCCAGCGCATCCTCCAGCGAGCAGATGGTGTAGATCACGCTAAAAACCGCATCAATGCCGTGATCGTGTACCACGCCAACGTCCGCCGTCAGGCTGCCTGCAATGCCGATGACGGGTTTGTTAAAGCGTTTCGCCACTTTCGCCACGCCCACCGGGACTTTGCCGTGGATCGTCTGGCTGTCGATGCGGCCTTCTCCCGTGATCACCAGATCCGCATCGGCCACCTGGTCGGCCAGGTGTAGCGCATCGGTCACGATCTCAATGCCCTGGCGCAGCTGCGCGCCGCAAAAGGCGTACAGCGCGGCCCCCATGCCACCCGCCGCGCCGCCGCCAGCAAGGTTTAGCACGTCGATATCCAGATCCCGGGCAATGACTCTTGCATACTGCGCCAGCGCGTTGTCCAGGGTGACGATCATCTCGGGAGTGGCCCCCTTTTGCGGACCAAATACGGCTGACGCGCCATCCTTACCGGTGAGCGGATTCGTCACATCACAGGCGACCTCTATCCGGCACTCCGCCAGACGTCTGTCCAGCCCGCTCAGGTCGATACGCGCGAGTTTTCCCAGCTCGCCCCCGCCCTGCCCAAGGGGCTGCCCGCTGTCGTCCAGCAGCTTTGCCCCCAGCGCCTGCACCATCCCTGCTCCGCCGTCATTGGTGGCGCTGCCGCCAATGCCGATGATGATATGCTTAACGCCTGCGTCCAGCGCGTGACGAATAAGTTCGCCCGTCCCCCACGAGGTGGTTTTCAGGGGATTACGCTGTGAAGGAACGACCAGCTCCAGGCCGCTTGCCGCCGCCATTTCAATAAAGGCACTCTGCTCATCACCGGATAAGCCATAAAACCCTTCCACGCGCTCACCCAGCGGGCCGGTCACCGGAACATGCACAATGCGTCCCTGCGTTGCCGCGATCATCGCCTCAACCGTCCCTTCGCCACCGTCCGCGACCGGCAGTTTGACGTAAACCGCCTCGGGAAAGATCTCGCGAAAACCACGTTCTATCGCTGTCGCAACCTCAAGCGCACTCAAACTTTCCTTATACGAGTCCGGTGCGATAACAATTTTCATAAGCCATCCTTACGCATAGTCGTTACGTTAAGCATACACCACGTAAAAGACCGCCAGTGGGAGCGGTCCCAATGCGTTTATCGTACCATGCACGGGCGTTTATTGTCGAATGCCCAGTCGGGGATCAGATACTGCATCGCCATCGCGTCGTCGCGCGCGCCCAGACCGTGTTTTTGATACAGCTCATGGGCTTTCATGACCTGGTCCATATCCAGCTCAACCCCCAGCCCCGGCGTGGAAGGCACCTGCACCATGCCACCTATTATCTCAAAGGGCTGCTTAGTCAGACGCTGATTACCTTCCTGCCAGATCCAGTGCGTGTCGATAGCGGTAATCGTGCCCGGCGCGGCGGCGGCAACGTGCGTGAACATCGCCAGCGACACGTCGAAGTGGTTATTAGAGTGCGAGCCCCAGGTCAGGCCAAACTCGTGGCACATTTGCGCCACGCGCACCGACCCCTGCATCGTCCAGAAGTGCGGATCCGCCAGCGGAATGTCGACGGACTGCAATGACAGGGTGTGTCCCATCTGACGCCAGTCGGTGGCAATCATATTGGTCGCGGTCGGCAGCCCCGTGGCGCGACGGAATTCCGCCATAACTTCACGGCCCGAGAAGCCCTGTTCAGCCCCGCACGGATCTTCCGCATACGCCAGCACGCCTTTCAGCTGCTTGCCAATTTTGATCGCTTCATCTAGCGACCACGCGCCGTTCGGATCCAGCGTCACGCGTGCCTGCGGGAAACGTTTTGCCAGCGCGGTGACGGCTTCCGCCTCTTCCTCACCGGCCAGCACGCCGCCCTTCAGTTTGAAATCGTTGAAGCCATATTTTTCGTAAGCGGCTTCCGCCAGGCGCACCACCGCTTCCGGGGTCATCGCCTCGTCGTGGCGAAGTCGATACCAGTCGCATTGTTCATCCGCCTGGCTCTGATAAGGCAACGGCGTCAGCCTGCGGTCGCCGACAAAGAACAGATAGCCCAGCATTTCCACTTCGCTGCGCTGCTGCCCCTCGCCCAACAGCGACGCAACGTTAACGCCCAGATGCTGACCCAGCAGATCCAGCATCGCGGATTCAATCCCGGTCACCACATGAATGGTGGTGCGCAGATCGAAGGTCTGCAGGCCACGCCCTCCGGCATCGCGATCGGCAAAGGTATTGCGCACGGTGTTGAGGACATTTTTGTACTCGCCCAGCGCTTTGCCCACCACCAGCGGAATGGCATCTTCCAGCGTCCGGCGGATCTTCTCTCCGCCCGGAATTTCGCCCACGCCCGTATGGCCGGAATTGTCTTTGATAATGACAATGTTGCGGGTAAAGAACGGCGCATGCGCGCCGCTCAGGTTCATCAGCATGCTGTCATGACCCGCAACCGGAATGATTTGCATGGAAGTGACGACAGGGGTCGTAAAAGTACTCATCGTGTAATCCTTTTATCAGTGACGGCCAAAAACAGGGCGCTTGCGGTCAAATGTCCAGCCGGGGATCAGGTACTGCATCGGGCCCGCGTCGTTACGCGCGCCGCCCGGTAGCTTTTTATACGCCTCATGGGCTTTATGGATCTGATCCCAGTCAATCTCCACGCCCAGGCCCGGCGCATCCGGTACGGCAATCTTGCCATTGATGATTTCCAGCGGATTTTTCGTCAGGCGGGCTTCACCTTCCTGCCAAATCCAGTGGGTGTCGATAGCGGTCGGGTTACCCGGCGCCGCCGCGCCAACGTGGGTAAACATCGCCAGCGAAATATCAAAGTGGTTGTTCGAGTGACAGCCCCAGGTCAGCCCCCAGTCATCGCACAGCTGCGCCACGCGCACTGCGCCTGAAAGTGTCCAGAAGTGAGGGTCCGCCAGCTGTATGTCGACAGCGTTCAGCATCACCGCATGACCCATTTCACGCCAGTTGGTGGCGATCATATTGGTCGCGACCGGCAGCCCGGTGGCGCGACGGAACTCAGCCATGACTTCGCGGCCCGAGAAGCCCTGCTCCGCGCCACAGGGATCTTCCGCATAGGTCAGGACATCCCCTAGCCCTTTGCACAGGCTAATCGCTTCATCCAGCAGCCAGGCGCCGTTCGGGTCAACGGTGATCCGCGCATCCGCAAAGCGTTTTTTCAGCGCCCGGGCCGTTTCAATCTCCTGCTCGCCGGGCAGCACGCCGCCCTTCAGCTTGAAATCCTTAAAGCCGTAGCGATCCTGCGCCGCCTCGGCCAGACGCACCACCGCGTCGCTGGAGAGCGCTTCCTGGTGGCGCAGGCGATACCAGTCGTGATCGCCCATGGATCGCGCCAGATAGGGGAGATCGGTTTTATTGCGGTCGCCAACGTAGAACAGATAGCCCAGCACGGTGACCGCATCACGCTGTTTGCCGGGCCCCAGCAGCTCGCAAACCGGGACCTGGAGCGCCTTACCCAGTAAATCCAGCAGGGCGGACTCCAGCGCGGCGACCGCGTTGACTCGCAGTTCGAACGTCCAGGCACCTTTACCGAAGGTATCAAAGTCAGCAGACTGGTTACCCTTATGCACACGCTGAACGACCTTGTTCAGGCGGGCGACCTCCTGACCCACGACCAGCGGAATGGCATCGACCAGCGTCTGGTAGATCACCTCTCCGCCCGGGGCTTCGCCCACGCCGGTATTCCCTGCGCTGTCTTTCAGCACGACGATATTACGGGTAAACCAGGCGTTATGTGCCCCGCCAATATTGAGCAGCATGCTGTCCTGCCCGGCCACCGGAATGACCTTCATCTCCGTAACGGTTGGGCTCGATTGCGTTGTCATCATCCACGCTCCGCAACAGGTTTAAGTTCGACGCGTTTGATATCCCCTACCAGCACCAGGTAACTCAGTACCGCCACCAGCGCATGCACACCCACGTAGATTAGCGCACCGTTGAAAGAGCCGGTGGTGCCGACGATGTAGCCGATAGCGATCGGCGTAACAATTCCGGAGATGTTGCCGAACATGTTGAACAGACCGCCGCTCAGGCCGCTGATTTCTTTCGGCGCCGTATCCGCCATCACCGCCCAGCCCAGCGCGCCAATGCCCTTGCCGAAGAAGGCCATCGCCATAAAGCCGATAATCATCCATTCGGCGTTGACGTAGTTACAGAACACCATGGTCATGGAGAGCAGCATGCCGAGCACGATAGGCGTTTTACGCGCGATGTTCAGGGAACCGGTGCGGCGCATCAGCCAGTCGGAAATCACCCCGCCGAGCACGCCGCCGACGAAGCCGCAGATTGCCGGGACCGACGCGACAAATCCCGCTTTCAGGATCGACATGCCGCGTGCCTGCACCAGGTATACCGGGAACCAGGTGATGAAGAAGTAGGTTAAGGCGTTAATACAGTACTGGCCCAGATAGATACCGATCATCATGCGCGAGCCGACGAGCTGCTTGATCTGCGCCCATTTCTGGCTGAACGGGACTTTTGCTTTTGCGGATTTCTGATCCATGTTGATCAGCGCGCCGCCTTCCGCAATATACTCCAGCTCTTTTTTGTTCACGCCTGGATGCTGGTTGGGTTCGTGGATCACTTTCAGCCAGATAAAGCTGATGACGATCCCAAGCCCGCCCATAAAGAAGAAAACGTGTGACCAGCCCACCTCATGGGTCAGCCAGCCCATAATGGGCGCAAAGATCACCGTCGCGAAGTACTGTGCGGAGTTAAAAATCGCCACCGCCGTTCCCCTCTCCTGCGCCGGGAACCAGGCCGCCACAATGCGGCTGTTCCCCGGGAAGGAAGGTGCTTCCGCTAAGCCTACCAGGAAGCGCAGCGTGAAGAGCGCCACGATAATGCCGAAGCCGCTGAAGATATCGACGAAACCCTGCAACAGGGTAAACATCGACCAGATAAAGATGGACCAGAAATAGACGCGTTTAGATCCAAAACGGTCCAGCAGCCAGCCGCCAGGAATTTGCCCGATGACGTAGGCCCATGAGAATGCGGAGAAAACGTAACCCATGCCCACCGGATCAAGGCCGATATCTTTTGCCATTTCCGAACCGGCAATCGACAGCGTGGCGCGGTCACCATAGTTAAAGGATGTGACGATAAACAGCATCACCACTATCCAGTAGCGGGCATTAGTGCGCTTTTCAGCGCCGCTCGCTGCGTGGCTTAATGTACTCATTGTTGCACTCCTGAAACATAGCTTTCGCCTGGTTCATTCTGTACAGCACCGGTAGGGTAATCAGAATGAGATTGGTATTTGTCGTTTTGGTACGGCCTGACGCCGTTTTATAGTGACCGGAAAAGTATATGAAGGAGTGGTCCGTTCTCTCACCGTGCAAAAACACAGTTTTGAAGGGTGCATGAGAGGTTGTTTATGGCATAAGCCCAGGGGAATGGAAGGTGGTTCACGGAATTGGCGTTTGGAGCGGGGTGTATCGCCGGGTGGCGGCTAAGCCTTACCCGGCCAGGAGAACTATTTAAGGAGCGTTGCCCAGTGTTCGACCCACGGGTTTGATTCGCTTTCAGGTTCAGGGTGCTCACCCGCGTCAATCAGCAGCATCTCGCCGACGCGCTGGGCACTCTGCTCCTGCAGGAGCGCATCGAACTGCTTGCCGCCGCCGCAGAAGTTGGCGTAAGAACGGTCGCCCAGGGCAATGATGCCGTAGTGCACGTCCGGCTGATAGCCAAGCTGGTCTTTAATGCCCTGGTACAGCGGCACGATGCTGTCCGGCAGATCGCCCTGCCCGGTGGTGGAGGTCACCACCAGAATGTATTTATCTTTATACTTTTCCCAGTCTGCCAGCTCCGGGTCTTCATAGACCGTGGCTTTATGGCCCTGGCTGGCGAGTATTGCCTCAGCCTCTTCCGCTACCAGCAGCGAGTTGCCGTACATTGTGCCGACAAAAATGCCTACTTCAGCCATGCTATTTTCCCATATTGAATGCGCTTACTCTTCATCCTGAACGTTGCCCGGTACAAACTCAACCCTTTCATTTTCGGGGAGTTGTCCCAGCCAGCCAAACTGTGACAGCGCCTGCATCCAGACGTCGTCCAGCCCCGCGCGGATAGTCAGCGGCTCGCCGGTAAACGGGTGCGTCAGGCTCAGCTCGCTGGCGTGTAACATCAGACGATGGCAGCCAAAGTGTTCGGCCGCGCTGCGGTTCTGGCGTAAATCACCGTGTTTACTGTCGCCAATAATCGGGTGGCGCAGGTGCGCAAGATGGCGTCGCAGCTGGTGCTTACGCCCGGTTTTAGGCAGAAGCTCAACCAGGCTGTAGCGTGTGGTCGGGAATTTGCTGGTTGCCACCGGCATTTCGGTCGTCGCCATGCCGCGATAGTCCGTCACCGCGGGCTGCGGACCTTTGTCATAGCGGGAAAATTTATCGGCGATTTTGTCCAGTTCCTCCACCAGCGGATAGTCCAGCGTGGCGGCTTCCGTCAGCCAGCCGCGCACGATCGCGTGGTAGCGCTTTTGCATCTGATGCTGTTCAAACTGCTGTGATAGCAGACGCCCCGCCTCGCTGGAAAGCCCCATCAGCAGCACGCCGGAGGTCGGCCTGTCGAGACGATGGGCGGTAAAAACATGCTGACCAATCTGGTCGCGAACGGTCTGCATCACCACCACTTTCTCATCGCGATCGAGCCAGCTGCGGTGCACCAGCCAGCCTGACGGTTTATTCACCGCCACCAGCCACTCGTCCTGATAGAGGATCTCAAGCGTCATGCATCTTCACCGGCGAACAGGGCATCCAGTTTTTCCAGTTCGACCAGCATCACGTCGCGCGCAGGGTGCGTCGCCTCGAGCGCCATTTCATAGTAGGGAGAGACAGCAAACGCCTGCGGAAGCGGGTGACCGCCCTCAAGCAGGGCGTGCATGCGCGGGATTAACACCCACTGCAGCCACTCAAACGGGGCCAGCGTATCCAGGCAGAAGGGCTGGGTGCTCGCGAACGCTTCCGGCTGCGGCGCGGTCTCCTGCCACAGCTGATGTTGGCGCAAAAGGGCTTCGATGGCGTGCAACTGAGCACGAACGCTATCGTGTTGCGTCATAGTAACCTCAACTGAAAAAGTGAACGGCGCGCAGCATAGCATTGCGGAAGGCAGAAATAAAAAAAGGGAGCACTGTAAAAACAGTGCTCCCGGTTCGTTTCGCAGCATTCCAGCTACAATTCGTGCTCCCTGCTCATCCGTGACAACTTTTCCTGAAGCCCGAAGGCCTGGTCATCCGTAAGCCAATACATCCTGCACACATCTTCCTGACGTGTTTGTTTCATCCTGAAACGTCCTGGCCTTCCTGACCCACCGGCCATCCTGACCGGCTCTCGTTCTCCTTCCTGGAGGTGTCCCTTACGCATCCTGCGTTATCCACTTCGCTTCATCCTGAAGCCTTCCTGCAGCGCCATCCTGACGAGTCCTGTTTGAGAAACGCCATCATCCTGATGTTCGTTTGTCGTGTCGGCGTCCTGTCGACAGAAATAGAATCCGCTATTCCGCTTCGTCTTACAACCCACCCTTTCTGGGTTGTAAGCCGCAAGAAATCCCTGGAAACAAGACAATGAACAAGTAATTCGTTGAAAAATAGAGTGATATTAATCTGAATAAAATGAGGTAATACTGAATCTTCAGCGATCTCTCACAAACGTTGTAAGAGATCTCTCACACGCGCTATAGCATCATGGATTACAGAAGTGGCTCAAGTCGGGTGAGGAAATCCGCAAGAGAGGGGGCGAGAGTCTCGCGATTGCGGGTGCCGATAGTCTCTTTAACCACTTCACCTGACAGGTTACAGACGGAGATAACGTCCAGTTCGCTGTCCAGCGTGGCAATAAAGAGCGTAGGAGAAAGCTTAAGGCGTTTTTGCGTGACCAGATGACCAATCAGGTTTTCCTGAACGCGCTGCAGATCGTCTTCGCTCCAGGTCTGCAACAGCGTCAGCGTGATATCAGCAAAGCGCGCGGGCATATCCCCTGCTAACTGCGTGGTATAAAACGCATGAACCGCTGGTTGTACCACAATGTCCATTGCCCGTTCAACCGCATTTACATTTTGCTCGCCGTCGAAAGGTTTTGGCTGCCAGATAACATGATCGTCGACTGAAGAGATAATGCACGGCGAGGGTACGCCATACAAATCAGCACTTTGCGGCCATGTCTGGTGCTTTTCATGCCATGCGTCGCAATAGCGGGTCGTGAAGGTAGTGAGGGCATTTGCAGTTTCGATGTCCACCGATTTCTCTCTTCTTGTCAGACAGGATAAACTCAGGCCATAAGTGTACCTGTAAAGTGGCTATGAAACATGTCTTACGAAAATCATCAGGCGTTAACCGGCTTAACGCTGGGCAAATCGACCGATTACCGCGATACCTACGATGCAAGCCTGCTGCAGGGCGTGCCGCGCAGCCTGAACCGCGATCCTCTGGGTCTTCATGCAGACGCATTGCCGTTTGTCGGCGGTGACATCTGGACGCTGTACGAACTCTCCTGGCTCAACGCGCGCGGCCTGCCGCAGGTGGCAGTGGGCCACGTTGAGCTGGATTACGCCAGCGTGAATCTCGTCGAGTCCAAAAGCTTTAAGCTCTATCTCAACAGCTTTAACCAGACAAAATTCAACAGCTGGGAAGACGTTCAGCACACCCTGGAACGTGATTTAAGCGCCTGCGCGAAGGGAAAGGTAAGCGTTTCACTGTATCGCCTGCACGAGCTGGAGGGGCTGCCAGTCGCCCACTTCAACGGGACCTGCATCGACGATCAGGATATTGAGGTGGAGAATTATGAATTCAGCGCCGATTACCTCGAAAACGCCGCGAGCGGAAAGGTGGTCGAAGAGACGCTGGTCAGCCACCTGCTGAAATCCAACTGCCTGATCACCCACCAGCCGGACTGGGGCTCGGTGCAGATCCAGTACCGCGGCCCGAAAATTGACCAGGAAAAATTGCTGCGCTACCTGGTGTCGTTCCGCCATCACAACGAATTTCACGAGCAGTGCGTGGAGCGTATCTTTAGCGATATTCAGCGTTTCTGCCAGCCAGAAAAACTGAGCGTTTACGCGCGCTACACCCGCCGTGGCGGTCTGGACATCAACCCATGGCGCACCAACACCGATTTTGTGCCAGCAACGGGACGGCTGGTGCGTCAGTAATATAAATATTTTCACAATATGCGCGGTATCTTCCGCGCTTTAGGTTGTGAAACGTCACGCGCCAGGGCTATTGTAATCAACAGGGAAAGACGATAATCGTCCCGTAAGGAGCTCACTTGATTACACATATTAGCCCGCTTGGCTCAATGGATATGTTGTCGCAGCTGGAAGTGGACATGCTTAAGCGCACGGCCAGCAGCGATCTTTATCAACTGTTTCGTAACTGTTCACTTGCCGTACTGAACTCCGGAAGCCTGACAGATAACAGTAAAGAACTGCTGTCCCGCTTCGAAAGCTTTGATATCAATGTGCTGCGCCGCGAGCGTGGCGTGAAGCTTGAAGTCATCAACCCGCCGGAAGAGGCCTTTGTCGACGGGCGCATTATTCGTTCACTTCAGGCGAACCTGTTTGCCGTGCTGCGTGACATCCTGTTTGTTAACGGGCAGATCCACAACGCAGGCCGTTTCCAGCATCTCGACCTGGAAAGCTCAGTCCATATCACCAACCTGGTATTCTCCATTTTGCGTAACGCCCGTGCCCTGCACGTTGGCGAAGCGCCGAACATGGTCGTCTGCTGGGGCGGCCACTCCATTAACGAAACTGAATACCTTTATGCGCGTCGGGTGGGCACCCAGCTCGGCCTGCGCGAGCTGAATATCTGTACCGGCTGCGGTCCAGGTGCGATGGAAGCGCCAATGAAAGGTGCGGCGGTTGGGCATGCGCAACAGCGTTATAAAGAGGGGCGGTTTATCGGCATGACCGAGCCGTCAATCATTGCCGCTGAGCCGCCTAACCCGCTGGTTAACGAGCTGATTATCATGCCGGATATCGAGAAACGTCTTGAAGCGTTTGTCCGTATCGCCCACGGCATTATCATTTTCCCGGGCGGCGTGGGGACAGCGGAAGAGCTGCTCTACCTGCTGGGTATTCTGATGAACCCGGCCAACAAAGATCAGGTTCTGCCGCTGATCCTTACCGGGCCAAAAGAGAGCGCCGACTACTTCCGCGTGCTGGACGAGTTTATCGTACACACGCTGGGCGAAGCCGCGCGCCGTCACTATCGCATCATCATTGACGATGCCGCGGAAGTGGCGCGCCAGATGAAAAAGGCGATGCCGCTGGTTAAGGAAAACCGTCGCGATACCGGCGATGCGTACAGCTTTAACTGGTCAATCCGTATTGCGCCGGACCTGCAGATCCCGTTCGAGCCAACGCATGAAAATATGGCGAACCTGAAACTCTACCCGGACCAGCCGGTGGAAGTCCTGGCTGCCGATCTGCGTCGTGCCTTCTCCGGGATTGTGGCGGGCAACGTCAAAGAGATGGGCATCCGCGCCATTGAACAGTACGGTCCGTACAAAATCCACGGCGACCCGGAGATGATGCGCCGCATGGACGACATGCTGCAGGGCTTTGTCGCTCAGCACCGCATGAAGCTGCCGGGCTCAGCCTATATCCCTTGCTACGAAATCTGCACATAACGCGCAGCAGCATCTCATCAAAGCCGGGTCGCCGTGTCATGCGTCCCGGCTTTTTTATTAACGAGGTAATTCATACGCATCACTTATATCTTTTACAAACTATGCGCAAACGCAAACGATTACCTTGTTTTTTCAACCATAAATTATCAGCCTTAATCCAAATTACCTGCCAGAAAATACTAAAAACCCATTTCTTTACAGCTAAAGACACCTATATCACGGGTCAGTCTTTCAGCTCACATGTCGTTGGTGGTAGCCTTCGCGCCCGTAAATTCTCTTTGACGTTTTTTTAACAGAGAAATGGTCTAAAGATGCCCACTTCATAAGTGGATTATTGCATTTGGGATCAGGATCACTGATAGATTCATAACTAGAATGTATCTTTCCGCCCGCCAATAGTTACGGGCAAAAATTATTAAAAAACCGTCACTGAACGAATTTCATATTACCGTCAGGCACTTTTTCATCGGATTTGACTAAAAACCTGACAATTTGCTTCCTCCAGGAGATACAGATGGAAACCACTCAAACCAGCACCGTTGCTTCGATTGAATCCCGAAGTGGTTGGCGCAAAACGGATACCATGTGGATGCTTGGCCTTTATGGCACAGCAATCGGCGCTGGTGTACTGTTCCTTCCTATCAACGCAGGCGTCGGCGGTCTGATCCCGCTGATCATTATGGCTATCATTGCTTTCCCGATGACCTTCTTTGCACACCGCGGTCTGACCCGCTTCGTGCTGTCCGGTAAAAACCCGGGCGAGGACATCACTGAAGTTGTTGAAGAGCATTTCGGCGTGGGCGCAGGTAAACTGATTACCCTGCTCTACTTCTTCGCGATTTACCCTATTCTGCTGGTCTACAGCGTGGCAATCACCAACACCGTTGAAAGCTTCATGATGCACCAGCTGCACATGACGCCGCCGCCGCGTGCCATTCTGTCTCTGATCCTGATCGTGGGCATGATGACCATCGTTCGCTTCGGTGAGCAGATGATTGTGAAAGCAATGAGCGTACTGGTCTTCCCGTTCGTTATTGCTCTGATGGTACTGGCTTGCTACCTGATCCCACAGTGGAACGGTGCAGCGCTGGAAACCCTGTCCCTGAGCAGCGCATCGGCAACCGGTAACGGCCTGCTGATGACCCTCTGGCTGGCGATTCCGGTGATGGTGTTCTCTTTCAACCACTCTCCAATCATCTCTTCTTTCGCCGTTGCGAAACGTGAAGAGTACGGTAATGGCGCAGAGAAGAAGTGCTCCAGCATCCTGGCGCGCGCTCACATCATGATGGTACTGACCGTAATGTTCTTCGTCTTCAGCTGCGTACTGAGCCTCTCCCCGGCGGATCTGGCGGCAGCGAAAGAGCAGAACATCTCTATTCTGTCTTATCTGGCGAACCACTTTAACGCACCGGTCATTGCGTGGATGGCACCTATCATCGCGATTATCGCCATCACCAAATCCTTCCTGGGCCACTACCTCGGCGCGCGCGAAGGCTTCAACGGTATGGTGATTAAATCTCTGCGCGGTAAAGGCAAGAGCATTGAAATCAACAAGCTGAACAAAATCACTGCGCTGTTCATGCTGCTCACCACCTGGGCGGTAGCGACCCTGAACCCAAGCATCCTGGGCATGATTGAAACCCTGGGCGGCCCGGTCATCGCGATGATTCTGTTCCTGATGCCGATGTACGCGATTCAGAAAGTCCCTGCTATGCGTAAGTACAGCGGTCATGTGAGCAACGTCTTTGTGGTTATCATGGGTCTTATCGCAATCTCTGCGATCTTCTACTCCCTGTACACCATGTTCTGATTATCACCCGCGCCGTCTTCGGACGGCGCACTCCTCCCTCTCTGACTGAAAGCAATGGACGCATCATGATTAGCGTATTCGATATCTTCAAAATCGGTATTGGTCCTTCCAGCTCTCACACCGTCGGACCAATGAAAGCCGGTAAGCAGTTCACGGATGACTTGATTGCCCGCGGCATCTTGCATGACATTACCCGCGTGGTTGTCGATGTATACGGCTCGCTTTCCCTGACCGGGAAAGGCCACCATACCGATATCGCCATTATCATGGGCCTGGCGGGAAATCTGCCGGATACCGTTGATATTGATGCGATCCCTGGCTTCATCCAGGATGTGAACACCCACGGTCGCCTGCTGCTGGCGAACGGTGAGCATGAGGTTGAATTCCCGGTTGACCACTGCATGAATTTCCATGCGGACAACCTGTCGCTGCACGAAAACGGCATGCGCATTACCGCGCTGGCCGGCGACAAAGCGGTATACAGCCAGACGTATTACTCTATCGGCGGCGGTTTTATCGTCGACGAAGACCACTTTGGTCAAACCAATACCTCTTCTGTCGAGGTGCCGTATCCGTACAAAACGGCGGCGGATCTTCAGCGTCACTGCCAGGAGACGGGCCTTTCCCTCTCTGGCCTGATGATGAAAAACGAGCTGGCGCTTCACAGTAAAGAAGAGCTCGAACAGCACTTCACTAACGTCTGGGAAGTGATGCGCGGCGGTATTGAGCGCGGGATAACCACCGAGGGCGTTCTGCCGGGCAAGCTTCGCGTGCCGCGTCGCGCTGCTGCGCTGCGCCGTATGCTGGTGAGCACCGACAAAACGACGACGGACCCGATGGCCGTTGTAGACTGGATCAACATGTTCGCACTGGCTGTAAACGAAGAGAACGCCGCAGGGGGCCGCGTGGTCACCGCGCCGACCAACGGCGCCTGCGGTATCGTTCCGGCGGTGCTGGCGTACTACGACAAGTTTATCCGTGAAGTGAACGCGAACTCACTGGCGCGCTACCTGCTGGTCGCCAGTGCAATTGGTTCGCTGTATAAGATGAACGCGTCTATTTCCGGTGCGGAAGTGGGCTGTCAGGGTGAAGTCGGCGTGGCGTGCTCCATGGCGGCGGCGGGTCTGGCCGAACTGCTGGGTGCAAGCCCGACACAGGTGTGCATTGCTGCGGAAATCGGCATGGAACATAACCTGGGACTGACCTGTGACCCGGTTGCCGGACAGGTACAGGTACCGTGCATCGAACGTAACGCGATTGCCTCCGTGAAGGCGGTGAACGCGGCACGTATGGCGCTGCGCCGAACCAGCGAGCCGCGCGTCTGTCTCGATAAGGTTATCGAAACCATGTACGAAACCGGTAAAGATATGAACGCCAAATACCGCGAAACCTCTCGCGGCGGCCTGGCGATGAAGATCGTAACCTGCGATTAAGCCTCTCAGGAAGCCTCGTTTTGCGAGGCTTCTTCCTGTTTTCCCCACCATTCATAGTTTCACGCTGCTGACAGTGTTACCCTTCACGCATGAGATAGAAGGGAGATTATCTGTGGCCGTTCATTTACTTATCGTCGATGCTCTTAACCTGATCCGCCGTATCCATGCGGTACAGGGGACGCCTTGTAAAGACACCTGCCTGCACGCGCTGGAGCAGCTTATCCGCCACAGTGAGCCCACCCACGCGGTCGCGGTATTTGATGACGAAGCCCGCAACACGGGCTGGCGACACCAGCGTCTGCCCGACTACAAAGCCGGACGCGCCCCGATGCCGGACGATCTTCACGCTGAATTGCCCATGCTGCGCGCTGCATTTGAACAGCGGGGCGTTCCCTGCTGGGGCGCACAGGGAAATGAAGCCGACGATCTTGCGGCCACTCTGGCCGTCAAGGTGGCAAGTGCCGGGCATCAGGCTACTATCGTTTCAACTGACAAAGGCTACTGCCAGCTGCTCTCGCCGACTATCCGCATTCGTGACTATTTTCAAAAACGCTGGCTGGACGCGCCGTTTATTGCCAGCGAGTTCGGCGTCTCACCTGAACAACTGCCGGATTACTGGGGGCTGGCAGGCATCAGCAGTTCTAAAGTTCCGGGTGTCGCCGGTATTGGGCCAAAGAGCGCCGCGCAGCTGCTGACCGATTTTCAGAGTCTGGAAGGGATTTACGCCCGTCTGGATGAGGTACCGGAAAAGTGGCGCAAGAAGCTGGAGGCGCATAAAGAGATGGCGTTTACCTGCCGGGAGATCGCAACGCTACAGACGGATTTGCAGCTGGACGGGAATTTACAGCAGTTAAGGCTAGAACGTTAACGCTTTACTATAGGCCCGGTAAGCGTAGCGCCACCGGGCAATACAACAAGGACTATCGCTCGTCGCGACGTCCGCCGACCGCAGCCCACCAGCGACGAATATGCACCGTCACCTCTTCACGGTCGTGATACAGCTGACGCGCCTGGATCTCCACGTTAATACCGTGTTCGTCCATCTGCTCCTGAATGTAGGCCAGGTTCTGCGACACTTCCTCATAGCGCTTTTTCATCGGCAGCTTGAGGTTGAAAATGGTCTCACGACACCAGCCGTTCACCAGCCAGGAGGCCATCAGCGCGGCGACTTTTGCCGGCTTCTCAACCATATCGCACACCATCCACGAGATGTTGTTACGATTCGGGCGATAGCGGAAACCGTCTTCACGCAGCCAGGTGACCTGCCCGGTGTCCATCAGGCTTTGCGCCATTGGGCCGTTATCAACGGACGATACCCACATATTGCGTTTCACCAGCTGATAGGTCCAGCCGCCCGGGCACGCGCCGAGATCGACAGCGTACATGCCGTTTGCCAGACGCTCATCCCACTCATCCGCCGGGATAAAGACGTGAAACGCCTCTTCCAGCTTGAGCGTGGAACGGCTTGGCGCATCGGACGGGAAGCGCAAACGCGGGATGCCCATAAAGAAGGGAGAGTTGTTGGTGGTGTACGAATAGCCTGCATAGCAGCAGCCCGGTGCGATAAAGAAGATATGCACCACCGGACGCTTCGGCGTTTCGTAGTTCGTCAGCACGCCCGCATCACGCAGCGCCGCACGCAGCGGCACGGTGAACTTGCGGCAGAACTTCATCAGCTCTTTACTTTCGTTGGTATCCGCCACTTCAACGCGCAGATCGCCACCCTTCTCAACCACGCCCTGCAGCATGCCGACAATAGGCGTGATGCGGTCTTCCGGTGGAAGATCCTTCAGCAGCTCACCCGCGACAAACATCTGGCGAGCAAAGATCAGCGAGCTGAACGGCAGCTCGCGCGCCAGCTTGTCTGCGTCTTCAGGCTGGTAGCACTCGAATACCACATAGCCCGCGTTTTCTTTTACGCGGGCAAAGCCGAAGACTTCGCGCTTCGCCGCTTTATCGGTAATTTCCGCGGCGCACTCTTTCTCAAACCCCGGGCGACAATATAAAACAACCTTATTCATGAACAACGCCCTTGCGTTTCAGACGGATAGCTCCGATAAACATTAATACCCAACCCGCCAGGAAGCTGAAGCCGCCGACAGGTGTAACGAACGCCCACAGGCGCAGATGTGAGAGCGCAAGGCAGTACAGGCTACCGCTGAACAACACGGTACCCAGCGCCATAAACACGCTGCTCCAGTAAAACCAGATACTGATACGACGCTGCATCGCCACCGCCAGCCCAAAAATCGCCAGCGTGTGGAATGCCTGATATTCAAGACCGGTTTGGATCCAGCCCATCTCTACAGCGCCCAAAGACTTGCTTAATACATGTGCGCCAAAGGCGCCCAGTGCAACAAAAATAAAGCCACTCACCGCGGCAAAAATCAGCATGAATCGGCTGGTCATGTTTAAGTCCTGAGTTGATGCGTGCCCGGCACACAAACGTTATTGCTCATACCTGAAGCGGAATTTTTCTTGCTCGGTTGCCGCTTTCGCCAGTATCCACTGCCGGAAGGCGGCTATTTTACCCAGTTCTGCCTGACTGTCATGACAAACCAGATAAAACGCATTCTTGCTGACCAGTACATCATTAAAAGGGCAAACCAGGCGGCCTGCCTCAATTTCGGACTGCGCCATGACGTTGTTCGCCAACGCCACGCCCTGCCCGTGTATGGCAGCCTGTAACACCATCGCACTGTGGCTAAAAATGGGTCCCTGCTGCACGTTTATATGTGTAAGACCTAATTGACGTGTATAAGTTTGCCAGTCGCGGCGAGAGGCATCATGCAAAAGCGTATGCTGAGCCAGGTCAGCGGGTGACTTCAGCGCCTTCTCGCCTGTTAACAGCAGGGGAGAACAGACCGGCAGGAGATATTCTGCGTATAATTTTTCAACGCGCAAGCCCGGCCAGTTACCGCGACCATAAAAAATGGCGACATCCACGTCATCGGCCAGCTTGTCCTCCTGACGATCTACCGCCTGGATTCGAACGTCGATCCCCGGATAAGCTGAGTTAAAGCTTGAGAGTCTTGGAACAAGCCAATGAATGGCAAAACTGGGCAATAAACTGACGGTCAGAGCACCTTTTGCACTGCGAGCCTGCAGCTTACGCGTGGCTTCCGTAAGCTGGGAAAAAATCTCTTTAATATCCTGAAAATAGCTCTGCCCCTCTTCGGTCAACAGCAACGAACGGTTGCGTCGACGAAACAGCTTAAGGCCCAGAAAATCCTCAAGAGACTTGATTTGGTGACTTACTGCGGCCTGTGTCACAAAAAGCTCATCTGCCGCGCGGGTGAAGCTCAGGTGACGTGCTGCTGCATCAAAAACACGTAATGCATTAAGGGGTGGCAATCGCTTTGACATGGTTATCTGGCTTAGATGTTAACGGATTTTAACAAACAGGAAACAACGTTTAACCTATTAGTTTTTTTTATCTGAGCCATTATAATTTGTCCGTTGAGGAACTACCAGCAAATACCTATAGTGGCGGCACTTCCTGAGCCGGAACGAAGAGCTTTTTTCGGAATGCGTGTTCTGAAGGGCTTTTGGCTTACGGTTGTGATGTTGTGTTGTTGTGTTTGCAATTGGTCTGCGATTCAGACCACGGTAGCAACGCTACCAATTTTTCACTTCCTGTACATTTACCCTGTCTGTCCATAGTGATTAATGTAGCACCGCCAATTTGCGGTGCTTTTTTTTCGCCTGCGATCTGTTAATGCTCGATCTCTTTCATCTCTTTCACGTCCGTGCGGTTGATCTGCTGCTTGTTCCCGTTAGCATCTTTGTACGAAATCATCCCGGTATCATTATCGGTAGTCGGTTTCCCTTCCGAAACGATAGAACGACCATCGTTGGTGTGCATCACGTAGTTGTTACCAGAACACGCGCTCAGGGCAAAAGTAAACGCACAGGCAGAAATGATTGCAGCTGTCTTATTCATGATTATTCTCCTTTAGCAATTAATGCTATTCAAACCTCGATTTATAACAGGCTAAAACATCCGCCTAACACTATTTAGCATAACCTGCTTTTTTGAGGTCGTAAGGATAAGCAGACAATTCTGATAGATATCAACCTCCTTGCCCTGCCGCTGAAATTGCGCGACGATCGCTATATTGAAATGAGGAATCCCATGAACGCTTTCAGTCCTGCGCAGTTCCGCGCACAGTTTCCGGCCCTGGCCGATGCCGGTATTTACCTGGATAGCGCCGCCACCGCCCTTAAGCCACAGGCGGTGATTGAGGCCACGCAGCAGTTCTACAGCCTGAGCGCCGGGAACGTGCATCGCAGCCAGTTTGCCGAAGCGCAGCGATTAACCGCGCGCTACGAAGCCGCACGCGATCAGGTCGCGCGCCTGATCAATGCCGAAAGCGGGAAAAACATCGTCTGGACGCGCGGCACGACCGAGGCCATCAATATGGTGGCCCAGTGCTACGCGCGCCCGCTGCTTCAGCCGGGCGATGAGATCGTTGTCAGCGAGGCGGAACATCACGCCAACCTGGTACCATGGCTGATGGTGGCCGAGCAAACGGGTGCGCGCGTGGTGAAACTCCCGCTAGGTGCAGACCTTCTGCCCGACGTGGCCCGTCTCCCCAAGCTGATTACCCCCCGCAGCCGCATTCTGGCGCTCGGACAGATGTCGAACGTCACGGGTGGTTGCCCGGACCTCGCTCAGGCTATTCGCATAGCCCATGCCAGCGGGATGGTGGTGATGGTCGATGGCGCTCAGGGCGTGGTGCACTTCCCCGCTGATGTGCAGGCGCTTGATATCGATTTCTATGCCTTCTCAGGACATAAGCTCTACGGGCCAACCGGTACAGGAGCGTTGTACGGCAAGCCAGAACTGCTGGCAAAAATGACGCCGTGGCTGGGTGGCGGCAAAATGATCACCGAAGTGTCGTTCGATGGCTTCAAAACTCAGGATGTTCCCTATCGCCTGGAGGCCGGTACGCCGAACGTGGCGGGGGTGATTGGCTTAAGCGCGGCGCTGGAGTGGCTGGCTGAAACCGACATCGTTCAGGCTGAAAGCTGGAGCCGGGGGCTGGCGACGCTGGCAGAGGAAGAGCTCAAAAAGCGCCCGGGTTTCCGCTCGTTCCGCGTTCAGGACTCAAGCCTGCTCGCCTTTGATTTTGCGGGCGTTCATCATAGCGACATGGTGACACTGCTGGCCGGATATGGCATTGCCCTGCGTGCCGGACAGCACTGCGCCCAGCCGCTGCTGGCGGCGCTTGGCGTTAACGGTACGCTGCGCGCCTCGTTTGCGCCGTATAATACCCAAAGCGATGTCGACGCGCTGGTTGCCGCCGTTGACCGCGCCCTTGAAATACTGGTGGATTAATGACTAGCGCTGCTTTAGCCGGACATCCGTTTGGCACAGTCATCACTGAAGAGACGTTAAAACAGACCTTTGCCCCGCTTTCACAGTGGGAAGATAAATATCGCCAGCTGATTATTCTCGGTAAGCAATTACCAACCCTCTCTGACGATCTCAAAGCGCAGGCGAAAGAGATCGCAGGCTGTGAAAACCGCGTCTGGCTGGGGGTGAGCGTCTCCGGCGAGAAGCTCCACTTCTTCGGCGACAGCGAAGGCCGCATCGTCCGGGGTCTGCTGGCCGTATTGCTGACCGCTGTGGAAGGGAAAAGCGCGGCGGAACTGCTGGCACATTCGCCGCTGGCGTTATTTGATGAGCTGGGGCTGCGCGCGCAGCTCAGCGCCTCGCGCGGTCAGGGGCTGATCGCGCTCAGCGACGCGGTACTGGATGCCGCACGTCAGGCTCAGGCCTGACGTTCCGCTTTCGCCATCATCTTCTTCAGGGCGTGAGACACCGCCACAAAGCCAAAGGAGGCGGTCACCATGGTGGCCGCACCAAAACCTGAGGCGCAGTCCATTCGTTTTGGCCCTTCCGCCGTGCTTTTCATCGCGCAGACTGACCCATCCGCCTGCGGGTAGACCAGCGCTTCGGTCGAGAACACGCAGTCGACGCCGAGCTTGCCTTTGCTGTTCTTCACCACGTTAAAATCGCTCTTCAGGCGTTCACGCAGCTTGGCCGCCAGCGGATCCTGGATCGTTTTCGCCAGGTCGGCTACCTGGATCTGCGTCGGATCGATTTGCCCGCCCGCACCGCCGGTGGTGACCAGCGGCACCTTGTAGCGACGGCAGTATGCGATCAACGCCGCTTTTGGCCGCACGCTGTCGATGGCGTCAATCACATAGCTGTAGCCTTTGCTCATGTATTCGGCGACGTTATCGGCCGTCACAAAGTCGTCGATCACCGTCACGCGGCACTCCGGGTTGATCAAACGGATACGCTCCGCCATCACCTCGGATTTTGCCAGGCCGACGTTATCGCGCAGGGCGTGGATTTGACGGTTAGTGTTGGTGACGCAAACGTCATCCATGTCAATCAGCGTGATTGCGCCAATACCGGTTCTCGCCAGCGCTTCTGCCGCCCACGACCCCACACCACCAATGCCCACGACGCAGACGTGCGCATCCGCAAACAGCTGCAGGGCTTTTTCACCATATAAACGTGCCGTCCCGCCAAAACGCTGGCGCCAGGCGTCGCTGATTACCACAGACATAAAACCTCAGATGTAAAAAGGGTGAGGTTTTCCTCACCCTGAACAGTAATCCATATTGCGCTCAGAATACCACAATCAGCCGCTGAATACGTTTCCAGCACCCGGCGCCGCCTTCAGTACCCACACGCGTCCGTAGTGGTTATACCAGCCCGCGCGATGGCCTGCGTCAGGGCCAATACCCTGATAGATGTCGAAGTGCTGGCCTTTAATCGCCCCGCCGACGTCCAGCGCCACCATCAGACGCAGCTCATACTGGCCGTTGAACTTGCCGTTATTGTCCAGCAGAGGGACCTCAGCCAGCAGCGTAGTGCCTGCAGGAATAATAGAACGATCCGATGCTACCGACGCGCGGCCAATCAGCGGAACCGCGCTGGCCCCTTTCACCGGCGCGAAGTTTTGCGGTTTAAAGAAGACGAAAGACGGGTTCTGCTCCAGCAGCTCGCGCACCTCGGCTTCGCTGTGCTTTTCGCCCCACTCGCGGATCGCCTGCATCGACATATCTTCTTTCTTCACTTCGCCGCGGTCGATCAGTACCTTACCGATACTGCGATAGGCGTGGCCGTTTTTACCGGAATAGCTGAAGAAGTTAAGCGGTGAACCGTCGCCAAAATCAATGTAGCCGCTGCCCTGAACGTCCATGATGAAGTTATCCATCAGGGAGTTGCTGTAGGCCAGAACGTAGTTTTCGCTCAGCGCACCGGCGTAGATCTCGGCGCGCGACGGCAGACGACCGCGTTTTGGCGGCATGCGGTAGATAGGATACTGGAACTCGCCCTGACGCGAGTGTCGTGCCTGGATAACCGGGGTGTAGTAGCCGGTAAACTGGACGTTGCCGTAGTTATCGGCCCCTTCCATCTGCCAGGCGTCGATACCAAACTGGCGCATGTTGCGCGTATCACCGCCTGCTTTCAGCCAGTCCTGGACCGCGTTATACACGCTACTCTGGGTGCCATACAGACGCGGCGACGCGTTGCGGATCTGGTAGACCTGCTCGGAGAAATCACCGGCATTAATCGGTGCGCCAACGGCATCAGGCTGATTAACTAAAGAGAAAGGCTGGGATAACTTCCCGTCTTTATACTGTTGACCGCGATCGGTCGGTTTGGAAGAACAGGCCGCAAGAATCGCTACCATTGCGCCCGCCATCAGATACTTCGCCCAACGTCCTTTCATTATATCTCGTCTTTAAGTTGCCCATTTCCGCGTGATGAAGATAACAAACCGACAGGGCTAATGAAATGCGATCGCATGCCCTTTGGCAAATTTTGCGCAAAAAATAGTCCAAACAGCCCCATGTCGTTCAATTTGCATACAAAATCATGATAAATGTGAAAAAGGGGTTGCATCACAAACCTATCCGAGTATAGTGCGCATCCACGGACGCGGGGTGGAGCAGCCTGGTAGCTCGTCGGGCTCATAACCCGAAGGTCGTCGGTTCAAATCCGGCCCCCGCAACCAATTAAAATTTGATGAAGTATCTTCTACGACTGTAGAAAAACGGACGCGGGGTGGAGCAGCCTGGTAGCTCGTCGGGCTCATAACCCGAAGGTCGTCGGTTCAAATCCGGCCCCCGCAACCAATCAAATTTGAAGAAGTAAGTTTCTACACGAGTAGAAAGACGGACGCGGGGTGGAGCAGCCTGGTAGCTCGTCGGGCTCATAACCCGAAGGTCGTCGGTTCAAATCCGGCCCCCGCAACCAACACTTCTAAAACAATAAACACCCTTAAGGGTGTTTTTTTGTATCTGTCGTTTGTGAATTTGCCGGGCGTTTACCCGGCTGAAAGCATTATCCGCGTCGCGCCAGCGTCGCCCCGTCAGAGAAATATGCCCGTATCCCCGCCAGAATCGACTCCGCAACCTCCTGCTGGAATTTTGCCGTCTTGAGTTTACGCTCCTCTTCGACGTTACTGATAAACGCGGTTTCGACCAGGATGGACGGGATATCCGGTGCCTTGAGTACCGCAAACCCGGCCTGTTCAACGCTGTTTTTATGCAGCTTATTGATATTCCCCAGCTTGCCCAGCACCGCTTTACCAAACTTCAGGCTGTCGTTAATGGTCAGCGACTGCACCATATCGAACATAGTGTGGTCGACGTAGCGGTCGCCGCTTTTGCTCACGCCACCAATCAGGTCAGAGGCGTTCTGGGAGTCCGCCAGGAATCTTGCTGCGGTACTGGTCGCACCTTTAGTTGAGAGCGCAAACACCGACGAGCCGCTTGGCTGGCGGCTGGTAAAGGCATCCGCATGGATCGACACGAACAAATCGGCGCGCTGCTTCTGCGCTTTCGCCACCCGGACCTTCAGCGGAATAAAGATATCTTCATTGCGCGTCATATAGGCGCGCATATTGCCTTCTTTATCAATCAACGCCTTCAGGCGGCGGGCAATTTGCAGCACCACGTCTTTTTCACGCGTGCGGTATTTCCCCACCGCGCCGGAGTCTTCGCCGCCGTGGCCGGGATCGAGCATGATCACAATCGGACGATCGCGCCCTGCTTTCCCGGGCTGCGGGCCACTTTGCGCAGGCGGCACCTGACGCTGAAGATCGCCCTTGTTGTAGTCCTCCAGCAGAGCGAGAAGCGGATCCTGGATATCCGTTGCGTTGGCCGGGTAGAGATCCATCACCAGGCGCTCTTTAAAGGTCGCGACGGGCGCCAGGGCGAACAGCTGCGGCTTAACGTTCTGTTTAAGTTCAAACACCATGCGCACGGTTTGCGGATCGAACTGCCCAACGCGTGCTGATTTAATAAAAGGATCGTCGCCGCGGATCTGCGCCGCCATCCCCTTCAGAACGGAGTTGAGGTTAACGCCTTCGAGATCCACCACCACGCGTTCCGGGTTGCTGAGGGCAAATTGCTTATATTTCAGCACGCGATTGGATTCGACCGTCACGCGCGTATAGGTCGACGACGGCCAGACGCGCACCGCCACCACCTGACTCGTGGCGGCAAGACCGACCTGACTGACGCTAAGCAACCACATTGCCCCGGCCCCTTTTAACAAACGGCGGCGGCTTATTGCTGAATTGGATCCCGACATGCTTCTCCCGAGCAAGAACACTGACTGATATACAAAATGTCCAAATTGACCGAAAACTTTAACGAATGACGCATAAACTGTCATCTATAAAAGGGTAAACAATCATACGCTAACGCACGGATTACTTACCAATTTCTGTGGGTCGCGGAAAATTTGCACTTGCACACGCGGTCACAATCGAATAAAAATACATAAATTACGAATAAACATTCATTAAGGGTTGTGCCATGGTGAAGGAACGTAGAACCGAACTGGTCCAGGGATTCCGCCATTCTGTTCCCTATATCAACGCCCATCGGGGAAAAACGTTTGTCATCATGCTTGGCGGCGAAGCCATTGAGCATGAAAATTTTTCCAGCATCGTCAATGACATTGGCCTGCTGCACAGCCTCGGGATCCGCCTGGTGGTGGTTTATGGCGCGCGTCCGCAGATCGACGCCAACCTGGCCGCTCACCACCACGAGCCGATTTACCATAAACATACCCGCGTCACCGATGCCAAAACCCTGGAGCTGGTGAAACAGGCGGCGGGTCTGCTGCAGCTGGATATCACCGCGCGTCTCTCCATGAGCCTGAACAATACGCCGCTGCAGGGGGCGCATATCAACGTCGTGAGCGGCAACTTTATTATTGCCCAGCCGCTCGGCGTGGACGATGGCGTGGATTACTGCCACAGCGGCCGTATCCGTCGTATTGATGAGGAAGCTATTCACCGCCAGCTGGACAGCGGTGCCATCGTGCTGATGGGCCCGGTCGCTGTTTCCGTGACCGGCGAAAGCTTTAACCTGACGTCCGAAGAGATCGCCACACAGCTGGCGATCAAGCTGAAGGCGGAAAAAATGATTGGGTTCTGCTCCTCCCAGGGCGTCGTGGACGACGAAGGAACGATCGTGCCGGAACTCTTCCCGAATGAAGCCCAGGCCCGCGTAGAAGCGCTGGAAGCCGAAAGTGATTACCACTCCGGCACCGTCCGCTTCCTGCGTGGCGCCGTGAAGGCCTGCCGCAGCGGCGTGCGCCGCAGCCATCTGATCAGCTATCAGGAAGACGGGGCCCTGCTGCAGGAGCTGTTCTCCCGCGACGGTATTGGTACGCAGATTGTGATGGAGAGTGCGGAGCAGATCCGCCGCGCCACCATCAACGACATCGGCGGCATTCTGGAGCTGATCCGCCCGCTGGAACAGCAGGGTATTCTGGTGC
Source organism: Enterobacter sp. UCD-UG_FMILLET (assembly GCF_000762975.1). NCBI lineage: Bacteria > Pseudomonadati > Pseudomonadota > Gammaproteobacteria > Enterobacterales > Enterobacteriaceae > Enterobacter > Enterobacter sp. UCD-UG_FMILLET. The sequence goes on along the minus strand of NZ_JRJC01000006.1, from coordinate 225,164 downwards.
GTCGCTCACGCGAACAGCTGGAGATGGAGATCGACAAATTCACCATTATTCAGCGCGATAACCTGACCATTGCCTGCGCCGCGCTCTATCCGTTCCCGGAAGAGAAGATCGGTGAAATGGCCTGCGTGGCGGTGCATCCTGATTACCGTAGCTCTTCACGCGGCGAAATGCTGCTTGAACGCGTGGCGGCACAGGCGCGCCAGATGGGGCTAAGCAAGCTGTTCGTCCTGACGACGCGCAGCATTCACTGGTTCCAGGAGCGCGGATTCACGCCGGTGGATATCGATTCTCTGCCGGAAACGAAGAAAGAGATGTACAACTATCAGCGTCGTTCAAAGGTGCTGATGGCTGACCTGGGATAATACAACGCTTGCCGGGTAGCGCTGCGCGTACCCGGCCTGGATGTCTGGCGTTGTTCAGAGTGACTCAAATATCGCGCCCAGCCCGCTTCGGCGTTCCGTTCGGGTGGCGATCGCCTGCACCAGCACATGTTCATCGGTATAGAGCGACAGGCGCTGACGCGCGCGCGTAATGGCGGTATAGATCAGCTCGCGGGTAACGACGGGTGAAAGCTGCGTGGGCAGGATCAGCGCCGCATGGTTAAACTCGGAGCCCTGGGATTTATGCACCGTCATTGCCCAGGCGGTTTCATGCTCGGGTAAACGGCTGGGCTGGAAGGACTTCACGCTCCCGTCCGGCATCTGGAACCAGACGCGCAGGCCCTGACCGCAGTCGAGCGCAATACCGATATCCCCGTTAAACAACCCCAGCGCGCTGTCGTTGCGGGAGATCATCACCGGCCGCCCTTCATACCATCGCGAGTGCGGGTTACGGTTAATTTTGCGTTTTTGCGCCAGCAGCTGTTCCAGCCTGTCGTTCAGACCCCGGACGCCAAAGGGGCCTTCCCTCAGCGCACAGAGCAACTGGTATTCACCAAACGCGGCAATGACCTGCTCCGGCGTACGTTGCTGTTGTACGCCAGTCAGAAAGTGCTGGTACCCCTTCAGGACGTCGTCCAGCATCGCCTGATACTTTTCCCCGCTTTGCAGCGATTTTTTCTCAATATCCGTAAAGGTACCGTCAAATACCGCTGTGGTGGTGCGCCGGTCGCCCCGGTTCACTGCCGCCGCAAGCTGGCCGATGCCGGAGTCGCTGCCGAAACGGTAGCTTTTTTGCAGCAGACACAGGCTGTCGCGCAGCGCCCCTGCAAGCGAATGGTTTTCAGACGTGAGCGAACATCCGGTGAGACGGGCTAACTCCTGCGCGCGTTCCGCGGTATATCCCAGGCTTGCATAGGTGCAGATATCCCCCAATACGGCTCCCGCCTCTACGGAGGCAAGCTGGTCGCGATCGCCGAGGAAAATAACGCGCGCGTGAGGCGGTAGCGCATCGATCAAACGCGACATCATCGTCAGGTCAATCATCGACGCTTCATCCACGACCAGCACGTCAAGGTGCAGTGGGTTACCGGCATGATAGCGCAGACGCTGGCTACCCGGCTGTGCGCCTAGCAAACGGTGCAGGGTGCTGGCTTCATTGGGGAAAAGCGCAAGCTGCTCCCCGGTCAGCGCCAGTTTTTGCAGCGCGCCGCCTAACGATTCCGTCAGACGTGCCGCCGCTTTACCGGTGGGGGCCGCCAGGCGAATACGGCACTTTTGCTCACCCGATAGCTGAATCAGCGCGGCAAGCAGCTTTGCCACGGTGGTCGTTTTCCCGGTGCCCGGGCCGCCAGAAATCACCGAGATCCGTCGCGTTAAGGCCACGGCTGCCGCCACTTTCTGCCAGTCCGTCGCGTCGTCAGAGATAAACAGCGCATCCAGCGTTTGCCGGAGCTTTACTTCATCGCAGGGAAGCGGGGCGTTGGTCTCGCTGAAGAAGCGCGCCACCGTCAGTTCGTTACGCCACAGCCGGTTAAGATACAAACGCTCGCCGACAAGGATCATCGGCGTCCCGGTATCGGCTCCGCTCACGGCAGGCGAGCCGAGTAATATCCCCTGCCAGTCCACTGCGTCACCCAGCAGCGCGAAACACGCCTGTAAAGCCGGTGGCATTTTCTCATCCACCGCCAGACGCGACAGCGGCAGACATACGTGCCCCTCTCCCGCGTCTTTGCTCAGAATGGCGGCGGCAAGCATGACGGCAGGCTCCTCGCCTGCCACCATCATGGCGAACTGCACATCCAGGTGGCGCAGTAATCGTTGTTCAACCGCGTCCAGCAGTAGCGCCTGCATCGTCATGCCACCTCCTCCGTGCTTGCAGCAAACAGGTTATCCATTTTTTCAATCAGTTCCGCAGACGGACGCGTGCTAAAGACGCCGGAACGCGGGTCGTTTGCATCCACTCCGCGCAGGAACAGGTAAATGACGCCGCCAAAATGCGTTTCGTAGCGGTAATCGGCCATGCGATGGCGCAGGTAACGGTGCAGCGCCAGGGTGTAAAGCTGGTACTGCAGATCGTAGCGATGCATTTGCATGGCAGAGGCCATCGCGTCCTGGGTGTAGGCCTCGCTGCTTTCACCCAGCCAGTTTGATTTGTAATCCAGCAGGTAATAGCGCCCTTCGTGGCGGAAAACCAGGTCGATAAAGCCTTTGAGCATCCCCTGTACCTGGCGGAAATTCAGCGGCGGGCACCCGGCAGATAACGGATCGTACTCGCGGATCAGCGCATCAAGCGCCTCGGCCCTGAGCGGGCTGGCGATGGGGAGATAAAACTCCATCTCCACCTGCTTATCTTTGGCGGTCAACTGGTTCAGGGAGATCCCCTGCGTCGTGAGCGGCGCGTGCAGTACCGCGCGGATCCAGTCGGTGAGAACCGGCTGCCACTGTGCGTCGTAGCCGCCACTCTGTAACATCTTCAGCACCCACTCTTCGGATACCGGCTGGGTAAAATCCAGCTCTTCAAACAGGCTGTGCAAAAACGTGCCCGGCGAGGCGCCGCGCGGGAACTGGTGCGGCGTAAGCACCGGCTCAGCGGGTACGCTACCGGCTCCTGCGGCGTCCACGTCCAGTTTTGGCATCAGATCCTGCGCAATACTCTGTCCGTGCTGCTGCAAACCGGAGTAGCTGGTGACCCGCCAGTCGTCGGCAATGGTACGCACAACCTGGCGGGCATGGAGCTCTGACTCACGCAGCTCCGGCATCTGCCAGCGGCTGTTGTCGGGCTGCGACGGAATATGCAGGGCAACATGCTCCGTGCAAAGCGATGCGATGCACTGGCGCAGGCCCGCCGCGTCTTTGGGTTCGCCGTGCTGAATAAGCCGCCCCAGCGCGCTCAGATGAAAATCGCTCTCCCCGCTCTTTTCGCCACGGCGACGGAACAGCGGCGCAACGCCCAGGCTGCAGTGCCAGACCGAACGGGTCAGCGCCACGTAAAGCAGGCGCAGGTCTTCCGCCAGACGCTCGGCTTCGGCCAGCTCAACGCTGGACTCCGCGTTGCTGAGATCGAGCACCGCCTCAAAAGACTCGCGATCGTGGTAAAAGGCCTGATCCTGCACGCGGTAATTAGCGATAAACGGCAGCCAGACCAGCGGATATTCCAGGCCTTTCGACTTGTGGATGGTGACGATCTGCACCAGATGTTTATCACTCTCAAGGCGCATCTGCTGGCTGGACGAATTACTGTTTGGGTCGGCAATCTGCTGCGCCAGCCAGCGCACCAGGGCGTGTTCGCTCTCCAGCTGCGTACCGGCTTCCTGCAGCAGTTCGCTGATATGTAAAATATCTGTCAAACGGCGCTCGCCGCCTGCTGTCGCCAGCATATTCTCGGCAATGTGGCGCTGCGCCATGAGCTCGCGCACCATCGCCATGACTCCACGCTTCTGCCATTTTTCGCGGTAGCGAACAAACTCTTCTACCACGGCATCCCACGCGGCTTCGTCATTGTTGAGCGCATCGATATCCCGCGCGTTCAGCCCGAGCATCGCGCTCGCCAGTGCGCTACGCAGCGTGCTTTCCCGCTCCGGAGCCAGCACGGCCTGCAGCAGCCATAGCATCTCCTGCGCTTCCAGCGTTTCAAAGACGCTGTCACGGTTTGAGAGATAGACGGAGGGAATATTCAGTAACGTCAGGGCGTCGCGGATGAGCGCGGCCTCCTGACGGCTGCGCACCAGCACCGTGATATCAGATGCCTTTACCGGGGCAGGTTTATCCCCCTTCCACAGCAGCGCTTTACCGTGCGCGCCCGCGCTGAGCCAGTCGCGGATTTGTGCGGCACAGTGCTGGGCCATGGCATTTTGATAGTCGGCAACGCCGCAGCCTTCCCCGTCCAGCAGCCAGAAGTTCATGGCAGGCTGCGTCTCGCCGTTGAACTCGAAGCGCAACGAGGCATTTTTCTCGGCAAATTTTACCGGCTGAAACGGGATCTCCCGGAACATAAACGCCGTATCCATGCGGCTGAAGAGCGCGTTGACGCTTTCCACCATGCCGGGAGAGGAGCGCCAGTTAGTATCGAGCGTGTAGTGCGCGTCAACCTCGCTGCGGGCTTTCATGTAGGTGAAAATATCCGCACCGCGGAAGGCGTAGATGGCCTGTTTCGGATCGCCGATTAACAACAGCGCGGTACCGGGCTGCTGGCGCCAGATGCGGCGGAAAATGCGGTACTGCTGAGGGTCGGTATCCTGAAATTCGTCTATCATCGCCACTGGGAAGCGGGTGCGAATCGCGGCGGCAAGCGCTTCGCCATTTTCACTGCACAGCGCCGCATCGAGGCGGCTCAGCATATCGTCAAACCCCAGTTCACCCCGGCGGCGTTTCTCACGCGCGACGGCGTCGCGAATTTCCGTCATGGCGCGGGTAATCATCAGATCGTTGAGCGTTAAGGGCTCAGCCAGCAGGGTTTCAATCGCCACAAACAGAGGATGCTCAGGCACAATGCCGTCGGCTTTGGTCCGCTCAGCCAGGAAACGCCGGGAGAATTTCTCCAGCGCGTCCGGGAGCTGGTAGCCCCGCGTCTCTTCCTGCGCCCAGGCGCTGATCTTGTCGATCCATTTCCCCTGATTGCCGCGGTTGAACTTGCGACGGTCAATCCCGGAGTTTTCGATGATTGCGTCAATCTCGCCAACGGACTCAATCCATTTTTGCTTGATATCGGCAATTCTCGCGATGATTTTTTCATGCCGTGAGGCCAGGGTTTCATCCGCTGGCGGCGGGGATTTGATGACAGGTGCTTCACCCTGCAGATAACGATCGATAGCGCGCAGCAGCGCCTCCGGGCCCTTCCACAGCGCATGTACCGCTTCGGCGATATCGCGCTGTAACGGGTAGCAGTGGCGACGCCAGAAATCCGCGCAGGCCTGATAGCGAAGCACGGATTCATCTTCAATGAGCTGCTGTTCAAACAGCATTCCGGATTCAAATGCATTCAGGCTCAGCATACGCTGGCAAAAACCGTGAATGGTGAAGACGGAGGCTTCATCCATCTGCCGTTCAGCGAGGAGCAGCCACTGGGCTGCCTGTTGCTTATCGGCAATCTCTTCCAGAAGGCTCGCGTAGAGGGGGTTATCCGTGCTCTGACGCAGACAGGCGATGCGCAGCTCGTGGATATTGCGGCGAATACGGCCCCGCAGCTCAGCAGTGGCAGCCTCGGTGAAGGTGACCACCAGCAGCTCTTCCACGCTTAAAGGGCGTGGAAAAGCTGCGTTGCCGCCAAGCCCCAGCAGCAGACGCAGGTACAGGGCGGCAATGGTGAAGGTTTTTCCCGTTCCCGCTGAGGCTTCAATCAATCGTTCACCCTGCAGAGGTAAACGTAAGGGATCAAGGGACTCAGCGGTATCGGTCATTCTTTCTTACTCCAGGGCATAGATTGCTGCAGTGCGCTGACGCTCTTCCAGACTTTCCAGCCTTTCGGGTTCACGTACTCCGTTTTCCCGTTCTGGCTACCGGAAACCTGAGACAGGATGGTGATTCCCTGCGGCTTAATGACCGTCTGATGGAAGAAGTCGGCAACCTTCTGCGGCGTCAGCTGTTTTATCTCGGCCACTACTTTATCACGCGAATCAAATTTCAGATTACCGCGATCGAAATCTTTGCTCAGCTGCGAGGCTTCTTCACCCAGCGTCTGCGGCGGCTGCATCACCTGTGCGATGACGGCCTGCTGGATCTGCGCAAACTCTTCCGGCTTCATGGCGCGCAGTTTTGCTTCCACCTGCGGGAAGAAGGCCTGGTAACGCTTCCAGAGATACGCCGGCTGTTTATCGCTGCTTTGCAGCAGGAAACCCAGCCCCCACTGTCGGCCTACGTTCATGGAGAAGGCAAACACCGCGTAGCCAAGCTGCTCCTCAGTGCGTAACTGGTTGTAGAACCACGGCTGAATAATTTGCCCCAGTACGGCACTCTGTGCCGAGCTGGCGAATTCATCATAGCCCGTTGGCACAAATACCGCGGCCAGCGCGGAATCCGTGCTGTTACCCGCCTTTTCAAAAATCACATTCTGTTTTTTCTCAACCAGCACGTCCTGGTTGCGGCACCACTCGTCGCCTTTCGAACCGAGCTGAGCGCGCACATTCTCCGCCAGGGTTTTGGCCTGCTCCTCACTCATGTTGCCGACGATCAGAAACTCCGGACGCGTGTTGGTTTTCAGCGCGTCGCGGTAAGCCAGCACGTCTTTTAAGGTGATCGAAGGCAACAGCGCACGGCGATCCTCTCGCTGGAAATAAGGAACTTGCGACAGCATTTGCGCCGGCATAAGCGCCAGATCGTAAGCTTTGCCCTTCTCCGCAGAGTCCATCATCTGCGCATACCACGATTTGGCCTGCTCAAGCTGCTCTTCCGTCGGCGTGTAGCTGAAATACCCTTCCAGCAGGGCCTGGAACAGCTGAGGCAAACGCTGGGTATAGCCGTTTGCATTGAGCATCAAACCGTTGTTGGCGTTGGTGGAGAAGCTGATCCCACCCACGGCTGCCTGGTTGCTGAGTTGATCGAGCGCGATACCGGCGAGATAGTCATTGAGCGCGAACATCACCTGATTTTTGGCGCTGTTCATTGCTTTCGGGTTACGCAGCACCACGCTGACATCGGCTTTAGGCTCACTGGCGAAATAGCGGCTTGGGGTATACACGACGCGCAGCGTCGGCTCATCAACGATGAGCGCCGGGTGCGGATAATCTTGAGTCGTTTTGATCAGCGAAAAGTCATCCGGAATATAGGGGTTCAGCTCCGGCAGCTTCAACGCAATCTCCCCGGCCTGCTTCTGCCAGTCGGCGAAGGTCTGCGCGCTGATTTTATCCACCTGATAGGGGGCATCGACAAAATACGCCGTCTTGTTATGCGGTTCGTTCGGGCTGATGTACCAGATGCGGGCATTCTCCGGCGTCATCATCGCCAGGCGGGCTTTTACCGCATCGGCATCATAGCGGTCGGCAATATTGACCGCGTCGAGGGTGTGTTCCACCGGCACGCGGATCATGGTATCCGCCAGCCACTCAACGTAATCCATATCGCGGGTAATGGACGGGTAACGGAAATCGAGATCCAGCACGTGCGCGAGCTCATCAAAGTAGCGCTTATCGACGCCTTTCTCACGCAGTAAAGAGAGGTAGCTGAAGATCGCCGCCACCACTTCATCACGGTTTGCCAGGCCTTTGTCGGTCAGGGTCGCCGAGATCGCCAGCACGCCGCTATTGCCGTTTACAACTGGATCGGAATCGGCGCGAATACCTTCCACCAGCCCCTGTTTTTGCAGCCAGTCAGAAAGCGTACCCGGACTACGGTTACCTATCAGGTAGGTCACCAGCTCATCGGTTTTACTGCGAAACTGTGCGGTGTTGTTATCAATGCGGAATTCCACGCGCAGCACTTTGCGCGGCAACGCCGGCACGTAGTGGATAACGATCCCTTTTTGCGCGTCCGTGACCACCGGTACGTCTATCTGCGGCAGGTCGATATTTTTATTCGGCACCCGGCCAAACGTTTTAGCCGCCATGCCTGCCAGTTCAGGCAACGGTTTATTGCTGTAGATGACCGCTTTCATCAGGTTGGCGGAGTAGTATTTATCGCGAAACGCGTGCAGGGCATCAAGCACCGGGCTGTTCGGTTTGTCGCTTAACGTCTCCAGGTTACCGCCGGAGAAACGCGAACCCGGGTGCGCAGGGTTGATGGTTTCAGCGCTGACCTGGGCCATGCGCATACCGTCTCGCGTGCGGGCCATGGTCAGCTCGGCATTGACGGCATTGCGTTCACGGTCGGCATATTTTTTATCCAGCAGGGGGGCGGCGATGGAATCAGCAAGGCGATCGACCGCGCCTTCCAGCGCATCATTTTCGACTTCAAGATAAAAGGCCGTGCGGTACGGTGCCGTGCTGGCATTGTGGCTGCCGCCATGCATTTTCAGAAATTCGGACAGGCTATCCGGCTGCGGGTATTTTTTTGACCCCATCAGCGTCATATGTTCCAGATAGTGTGCAAGCCCAGGATGCGCGTCAGGATCTTCCAGCGATCCAACCGGCACCACTAATGCCGAGAGGGACTTCACCGCCTGCGGATCGGAAACCAGCAGTACGGTCATGCCGTTATCAAGACGAATAGCCTGATATTGACGGGTATCTTTTTCGCTTTTACGAATAGTTTCCTGAACGGGTTGCCAACCGGAGCCTGCCTGAGTGACAGGTGCCCAGAGGGCGACAAACAAAACAAACGCTTTAAACAAGGTGCTGCCTGGCATTACGACCTCTTTATCACGGCTACATCATTAACAAATTGCGTGCTGGACACGCCAACATCTCTTTATTGGGTACATCAGTCCGTGATAAGAAGTGCATCATAAATGAACACCCTATGCTGCGCAATTTTTATACAGCGCTCAGGACTGATTATATTTAAACAACGGCAGCAGGTAGCGCTGCGCCTCTTCCGTGATGGCCTCAAAGTACTCTGGCTCAAGCGTTCGCCATAAGCGCTGATACCAGACATCTTCACCTTCGCCCCGCACCATCATGTTTCCTTCGTAGGCCTGCATAAATTTACTGCGCGCTTTCTGCAGTGACGCCTCATCCGTTAACATCGCATCATTCTGCGCGTCATAACAGGCTTTTATCCAGGCACCGCCGCTTTCCGGCAGCAGCAGGAGCGGTTTATTCATTCCCCGACGGTAACCCTCAATGTACAAAGACAGATAACCTAACGCCTCCTCTGCTTCCATCGACGGGAAGCGCCACTCGCCGTCTTTGCGCACGAATATCCGACTTTCACCTTTATGACCATCCGCACTGTAGACAAGATGTTCCAGCCAGAGTTGCAAACCCTGTGAAACGCTAAGCATAGAGGGTCGCCAGCGCAGCAGCCCGTCCGGCTGAACCTGGGTCAACCAGCCCGTAAGCTGTACACCATTGCAGTTGAGATCGATTTCAATACTTTTCCCCGGCTGTCGGCACGCTCTTACTCGCTCTGCCAGGGCGGTCATCTCCTGACACTGCGCCTCCCAGACAATTTCCCCGAATGCCCCATAGGGCAGCTGCCCTGCAGCACGGTAGCGGCGATAAAGTTTGTCAGCATCTTCTTCTTCAACCAGCGCATTCAGCAGCTGGAGGTTTAGCTGATAGCGCTCCAGCCCTTCCAGCGTAAAAGGCTCTGCATCCGGAATTTCGCTCTCTTCAGAACGGAAGTTGACCTGCAATCGCTGCTGGAAGAAGGCCCGCACCGGATGCGCCCAAAACCGCTGAAGCTGTTCGAAGGTAAGCGTATCGACAGGGCGCGGGTCAAGCTCCTGAATGAAATCGGTATGTGCACTCCCCTCCTTTTTCGCCGCCGGTAGCCACTCCTGCGCATAGCTCTGGCGCTCGCTGGGCGTGAAGTTCACCGGGTCAAACGGCATGCGGCTGTGGAAACAGGTGATATGGGCTTTCACCCTCTTCTCGCTTTCATCGCAGTTGCGATCTTCATCCCCCGGCAGATAGTGACTCTGGCCGATATAGTCCACCAGCTCCTGTACCAGAACGGAGGGAAAACGCTCGCTGTTGTCCTGAATGGAACGGCCGATATAGCTGATATAGAGCTTACTCTGGGCGGAAATGAGCGCCTCAAGGAAGAGGTAGCGGTCATCATCGCGGCGGCTACGGTCGCCCCGCTTTGGATCTGCGCTCATCAAATCGAACCCCAGCGGTGCCAGCGCTCGCGGATAAACGCCATCGTTCATGCCAAGCAGACAGACCACTTTAAACGGGATAGAACGCATTGGCATCAGGGTGCAGATATTGATGGGGCCAGCAAGGAAACGCTGGCTGATTCGCTCCTGATCGAGCCGCTGCGTTAGCTCATCTCTCAACAGCGAAAGCGGGATGGCCTCCTGATAGTGGGAGTTCACGCCTTCATCGATGATCGCCTGCCACTGCGTTTCAATCAGTGCCATTGCCGCTTCGGTGTCACTGTCTGGCAGGAAGAAATCATTTAGCAATGCCCTGCAAACCGGGAGCCACGCTTCAAGCGGACGCGGCTGCATCAGCTCGTGTCGCCAGCGGTTAAGCTGCATCAGGAGTGACGCTAAATGCCCCACCAGTTCAGCAATTAACCCGCTGGACTCATCGTAAGGCAGCACCTCATTCCACTCGCCCTGGCTGCTCTCCATGGCGTAGCCCAGCAGCATACGCGTCAGGCCAAAACGCCACGTATGCTGCCCGGTTGGAGGAAGTTCGAACTCCTGAACGTTATCGTCATCGATCCCCCAACGAACGCCAGATTCGTTCACCCACTGACGAAGGTAGCGCAGCCCCTCTTCAGTGATGCTGAAGCGTGCAGCCAGCACGGGAACATCCAGTAACGCCAGGACATCTTCGGAGATAAAGCGGCTATCCGGCAGTGAAAGCAGAGTGATAAAGGCCTGCAGTGCCGGATGCGACTGGCGGGCACGACGGTCAGAGATAGCGTAAGGCAGATATCGCTCGCCCGTCGCACTACCAAAGACAGCCTGAATGAAGGGACTGTAGCTGTCGATATCCGCCACCATCACCACAATATCGCGTGGCGTCAGTTCGGGAGCGTCCTGCAGCATCGCCAGCAGCTGGTCGTGAAGCACTTCGACCTCACGCTGAGGGCTATGGCAAACATGGATCGTGACGCTGCGATCGTCAGCATCCAGCTTGCGCTTGCTGTCGCTACGTTCGAATTCTTTCGCCGTCACGCCCATCACGGCACGGTTTTCCAGATCGAGGATATCAAGCTGAATATGATGCAGCAGGCTATCCGGGGTAATATCGACAAAGGCATCCACGTCGCCTTCGCCTGATGAAGTGATGTCTGAAAGCATGTGAATGTAGTCACGCCCCAGCTTCCCCCACGAGGCAAGCAGTGGATTGGGCAGGTTCTGGATACCGTCTTCATCAAAAAGCTGACCGGCAGTCGAGCCGTCTTTAAACAGCGGGACGGAACGTTCTTCAAAAAGACGCTTTCGCTGGCGAGTTACCAGCCGCGCAAGCCAACGTTCGTCGAGGATATCCCCCCAATACTGTCGGCAAGGGTTGGTGAACAAAATATGGATATCAATATGTTTACCCAGCGCGTTCAACGCCTTCAGATAAACAGGCGGTAATGCGGATATCCCGCAGATAAAAACGCGTGACGGCAGTCGGGCCGGGCGCTCCGGGGCATTCTCGAGTATTGAGATAAACCGCTCGTACAGGTTGGCACGGTGCCACTTAGGCTGCCCAAGTTTCTCCGTGTGTTCTACCAGCGCTTTCCACAGCGGTGCCTGCCATATTTGCGCCTCCGGTAGCCCTTCAACCAACTCGCCCGCTTCCCAACGAATTAACCAGTCAGAACGGTAAACAAGGTATTGGTCATAGAGATCGGCGGTGCGCGACGCCAGCTGGAACAGCTTGCGCTTATCGGTATCGTCATTGAGGTAGTGGCGCAGCATGGCGAATTCATCGTGCTGCAGCATTTCCGGCAGCAGCGCCATGAGCTTCCAGCTCATGCCTTGTTTGTTGAAGGCGCTCTGCTCCGGGATGTCCGGCAACACGCGCACAAACATCTCCCAGATAAAGCTCGCGGGCAGCGGGAAATCAATATTTGCGGCTATGCCAAATTTACGGGAAAGCGACATTTGCAGCCACTGTGCCATACCGGTGCTCTGCACCAGCACCATTTCAGGCTCAAAAGGATCGTCAAGCCGCTCGTGCTCTACGATAAATTCCATCAGCGCTTCCAGCACATCCAGACGATTTGAGTGGTAGACCCTTAACATAGACGCTCCCGACTACTGGCTAACCGGGCAATGCAGACGCGTTATCTCACCGCGCCGCCCCAGAGGAGAAATAAGTGTGACCGTGATGCTGACACATCCTGCGTGCGTTGTCTGCCCCCGACTGGCCTGCCAGCCTGCCGGGAGAACATTTGTTGAGAGCTGAGACTGATTCCAGGCATGGTGCCAGAGCTGGCGATACTGGTTAAACAGGGTGAACCGCGCCGCCAGCGCCCGGTGATAACCCGACAGAGCCGTCACGACGATCACCAGCAGCATCATCGCCAGCAGTACCTCAACCATGCTAAATCCTTTTTCTCTGCTCACGGCAACTGACATAACGCACTCTCCTTAATGGGACAAAAATCACTCCAGCCGTGAGGCGAAAAGCGAACATTCCCGTCGACAATCTCTCCTGCGCGCCAGAGCAGCAGGTCGCTGTCTCCGGCAATCAGTAACACACGCGCTCCATTCAACTGGCGCAAACACACTCGCCACGCCGGTGTCATTTTGCACTGAACCTGTGGCTCCGACGACCAGCTCTGAACTCGTCCCCACTCAAGCGCGGACTGCACCGTCGCCTGCTGCTGAATCGAACTTTTCTCACCGCCAACGAGCGCGCTAAAGGTTGTGAGCTGCTGATTGAGACCGGTGAGGATCAGGGTACCGAGCACCAGTAAAAGCAGAACCATCGCCAGCGAAGACATGCCGCGTTGACGATTCACAGGTTGTACCCCGTGACCGTATACAACGCCTGCCAGGGCTCCCCCTGCTCGCCTTTACGAATCGCCGCCAGTTCGATATTAACCTCTGGCGCAAAACCGGCATGTTCAACTGTCCTCACCACAAAATGCGTGATCGCTAGCCTGTCAGGGTCCGTGAGCTTTTCCCATCCTTTTCCTTCACATGAGGTCGCTCCACGCTGGGTTTCAAGCGCACCAGACTCCAGTCGAAAACCAGTGCTGTCATTTTCTGATGAGCTGTTATCCCAGCTGCCGTTACTGTTGGCATCCCACCGCACAATGACGCAACCTCCAAGCCTCGCGGTCACCAGCGCCTGTCCCTGACAGTTTCCCGCACAGTACCCCGCACGCTGAAGCTGTTTGCCCAAGGCAAACAGGTGGTGCCAGACCTCTTCCTCCAGTTGTCTCTGGCCAGATTGCCCTAAGACCGCCCGCTGCAAGCCGGGTAAAAAACGCGATGCGCTTATCAGCAGGAGGCTGCTAATCGCCGTGGCAATCAGAACTTCAGACAGTGAGAAACCTCGCTGCTTCATCGACATGAACCTCCCGCAGAGACCTTACACATCCTGATGCGCCCTCCATTTGAGACAATAATCAGCCATTCTCCTGCACGGCTCTGAACGCGTATCCGCCCTGCCCAGGCCGTATCCTTTAATCCATAGAACGCGAGCGACGGCGTGACCTCGCTGATCGCGACCTCAGGCCAGAGTGGTATCAGCACAAAGGGACTGCCCTTCTCACAGCCTTGCGCGGCAGAGCTCACCAGACAGTCCCGACCACCCACCCGCTGACGGGTAATTTGATGGTCGCGGTTGTAGCGGTTGGCATGATTGCGCAGAAACAGCAGGTATTCTCGCACCTGACTGGCGGTTTGCCACAGCCGCTGCTGCCGCTGCCAGCTGTCCCAGCCGTACAGACCTGAAGCGCTGAGGATAACGACAAGCGAAATCGCGACCAGCGTTTCGATAAGCGTAAAACCGTTCTCTTTTTTCATACCGGGAGTGTGGCGAAGCGCGGTGAACATGACGAGCGACGGATCCTCGTTTTACGAGGCGTTATCCGGAGAATCAGGAGTGTTGCAGCGCGTTGCACGCTTTCTGGATAGCGCTTCGGGAAACGGGATAAAGGCGAAAAAAAACCGGCGCTAAAGAGCACCGGTTGTGTCACGCTTTATCGCATCAGATAGCGACAGGCGCTTTGATGCCCGGATGCGGGTCATAACCCTCAATCTCGAAATCATCAAAGCGGTAATCGAAGATTGATGCCGGTTTGCGCTTGATAATCAGCTTCGGCAGCGCACGCGGTTCGCGGGTCAGCTGGAGATGCGTCTGTTCCATATGGTTGCTGTAAAGATGGGTGTCCCCACCGGTCCAGACAAAATCGCCCACTTCCAGATCGCACTGCTGCGCCATCATGTGGACCAACAGCGCATAGCTGGCAATGTTAAACGGCAGGCCGAGGAACACGTCACAGGAGCGCTGGTAGAGCTGGCAGGAAAGCTTTCCATCCGCCACATAGAACTGGAAGAACGCGTGGCACGGTGCCAGCGCCATTTTATCCAGCTCGCCGACGTTCCAGGCGGAAACGATGATTCGGCGCGAGTCCGGATCGTTTTTCAGCTGGTTCATCACGGTGGTGATCTGGTCAATATGGCGGCCATCAGGCGTTGGCCATGCGCGCCACTGCTTGCCGTAAACCGGCCCCAGGTTGCCATTTTCATCTGCCCATTCGTCCCAGATTGAGACGTTATTTTCGTGCAGATACGCAACGTTGGTATCGCCTTGCAGGAACCAGAGCAGTTCATGAATGATCGAGCGCAGGTGGCAGCGCTTTGTCGTCACCAGTGGGAAGCCTTCTTGCAGATTGAAGCGCATCTGGTGGCCAAAAATAGAGAGCGTACCGGTGCCGGTGCGGTCGTTTTTCGGCGTGCCCTCATCGAGCACTTTTTTCATCAATTCAAGATACTGTTTCATGGTTCCTCAGGAAATTTGTTGCTGTGGACGACGACGATACGCCCAAATCATCATAATGGCACCCGCGACAATCATCGGAATGGAGAGGATCTGCCCCATGCTGATGTACTGTACCCATTCGCCGGTAAACTGTGCGTCAGGCTGACGGAAGAACTCGACGATAATACGGAATGCGCCGTAGCCAATCAGGAACAGGCCGGAGACAGCACCCATCGGACGCGGTTTGCGGATAAACAGGTTGAGGATGATAAACAGCACCACGCCTTCCAGCGCCAGCTCGTACAGCTGAGACATATGGCGCGGCAGAACGCCGTAGGTATCGAAAATGGACTGCCACTCCGGGTGTGATGGCAGCAGCGCGATATCTTCTGCGCGGGAGCCCGGGAAGAGCATCGTATACGGCACGCTCGGGTCGACGCGGCCCCACAGCTCGCCGTTGATAAAGTTACCCAGACGGCCAGCGCCGAGACCAAACGGGATCAGCGGTGCGATAAAATCTGACACCTGGAAGAAGTTGCGTTTGGTGCGTTTGGCAAAAATTACCATCACCAGGATCACCCCAATCAGGCCGCCGTGGAAGGACATGCCGCCGTCCCAGACGCGGAACAGATAGAGCGGATCGTTCAGGAATACCGGGAAGTTATAGAACAGCACGTACCCAATACGGCCACCGAGGAACACGCCGAGGAAACCCGCATAGAGCAGGTTTTCAACTTCGTTTTTCGTCCAGCCGCTACCCGGACGACTGGCGCGACGGCCGGCAAGCCACATGGCAAAAATGAAGCCCACCAGGTACATCAGACCGTACCAGTGAAGCGAAACAGGTCCTACTGAGAAAATGACCGGATCAAATTCCGGAAAATGCAGATAACCACTGTTCATCTGTCACCACAAGATGTTGTTATTCCGCTGAAAGTGGACAGCGGTAGAAATGCGATTCTGCCGTAAGCAGAGGCTCCAAAGTTGCGAATCATAGCACAAGGCGGGCGCGGAGGATGCGCCAGAGATGTAAAAGATGTGTATAGGGTTTTATGAGCGCAGGTGCCCTCTCCCGGAGGGAGAGGGAGAAAGGCGATTAGCGGCCGCCGCGGATCAGGCCGCCCATACCGCGTCGTTCCATAAACGCTGCGACCTGATGACGAACCTCAGCGGACAGCTGCGCGTCAAGGCTGCGTTCAGCCAGCTCTCGGGCATCATTAATGTCGATATGCCGCAGCAGGTACTTCACGCGGGCGACAGCGCGACCGTTCATCGACAGATGGCGGTATCCCAGACCAATCAGGATCGCAACGCACATGGAATCCCCGGCCATTTCACCGCACAGGCGTAAATCAATGCCGTACTGTTCCGCTTCACGGGCAATCATCGCTAACGCGCGAATGATCGCCGGATGCAGGCTGTCGTAGATACTGGCGACGCGCGTATTGTTACGGTCGACGGCCAGAATATATTGCGTCAGGTCGTTTGTGCCGACAGAGATAAAATCAACACGGTTTGCCAGCTGCGGCAGCATAAAGACCATAGACGGCACTTCAAGCATCACCCCGATCCGCGGTTTCGGGATCGCATAGCCGATCATCTCTTCCACTTCACGGCCGGCACGTTCGATCAGCCGCCGGGACTCGTCGATCTCATCAATGCTGGTGACCATCGGAAGTAAAATGCTGAGATTGCCCGTCGCCGCGTTGGCGCGCAGCATCGCACGCACCTGGATCAGGAAGATCTCCGGCTGATCGAGCGTAATGCGGATCCCACGCCAGCCCAGGCACGGGTTTTCTTCGCTGATCGGCATATAGGGCAGCTGTTTATCCGCGCCGACATCGAGGGTTCGCAGGGTGACAGGTTTGTCGTTAAACATCTGCAGCATCCCCTGATACTGCGCCACCTGCTCCTCTTCGGAGGGGAAACCGCTCTGCAGCATGAACGGGATTTCAGTACGGTACAGGCCAATACCGTCGATGCGGCTGCCAAGCTTTTCTTCATGCTCAGGGCTTAAACCGGCGTTGAGCATGACTTTGATCCGCTCTCCGCTCTTAAGCTGTGCGGGCAGGTTAACGTCATCTTCCGCCAGCTTGCTTAATTCATTCTCTTCGCTGATAAGGCGCTGATATTCCTGGAGCAGAACCGGCTCAGGATCGACCAGCAGCTCACCGCGATAGCCGTCAACGACCAGCGTACGGCGGTGCAGCACCGACGGCTGGATATCCGCGCCCATAACGGTTGGGATACCCAGCGCGCGCACCATAATGGCAGCATGCGAGTTGGCGGCACCATCGCGCACCACCACACCGGCCAACCTGTCCTGGGGCAGTTCAGCCAGCGTCGTTGCCGAGAGTTCATCGGCGACCAGAACAAACCGTTTTGGCCAGGCATTCGGCCCCTGAATGGTGTCATCAAGATGGAACAGCAGACGTTGTCCCAGGGCACGGAGATCGCCAGCCCGTTCTTTCAGGTAACCGTCGGTAAGTGCCGCAAATTGATCGGCAAATTTTTCGATGACCTTCTTAACCGCCCACTCTGCGACCGAGCCTTTATCCACCTCCGCAAACAGCTCACGACGCAGACGCGCGTCGGAGAGCAGGTGCGAATAGAGGTCGAAGATGGCCGCCGTCTCTTTCTGGGCGCCTGCGGCAAAGCGCTTGCTGTAACGACGAAATTCATTCGCCGCCTCTTCCAGCGCGGCGGTAAGACGCTCTCGCTCAAGCGCTTCATCAAGCGTAGAGGCTTCGTAAACCTGCTCCATCAGCGGCAGCGTGGCGTCCATCCAGCCTTCAGCAATCGCTACGCCCGGCGATGCAGGAAGGGCACGAATGCGCGTATGGCGATATTGACCAAAGAGCGCGGCAAGCTGGGACTGGGAGAGGATCGCCGCCATCTGCGTGGCCAGCGTGACGAGGAAAGACTCTTCGCTTTCATCGTACTGACGTAGCTCGCGCTGCTGAACAACCAGCACGCCGAGCAGCTGGCGACGCTGGATAATCGGCACGCCAAGGAAAGCGCGGAAGCGCTCTTCTTTTACGGAAGGAATGTATTTAAAGCTGGGGTGTTTTTGCGCGTCAGCAAGGTTGATGGGTTCAGCCAGCCGCCCAACCAGGCCCACGATACCTTCATCAAAGGCGAGCGTGACGGTGCGTCCACGTGGTTTTTTCAAACCACGGGTCGCCATCAGGTAATAGCAGCGCCGATCGTGGTCGGCCAGATACACCGAACAGACCTCGGTCTCCATCGCAAGACAGATGTCAGTGACCAGAATATTCAGCGCCTCGTTCAGACGCGGAGCACTGGCCACCTTCTCGACTATTTCTCGCAAGCGGGTGAGCATGATTTGCGTAGCTTAACCTCTTTTACGTCGCCATGCAGGTGCGTTCTGCGGCTTAGGCGGGATCTCCTGAAGCTGCATTACCACACTTGCAAACTCTTTCATCACCCTACGGTAAACATCGCGTTTAAATGACACGACCTGACGAACAGGATACCAATAGCTCACCCAGCGCCAGCCATCGAACTCCGGCGTACTGCTGGTTTGCATATTGATGTCTGAATCGTTGCCCACCAACTGCAACAGAAACCACTTCTGTTTCTGGCCGATACAAACCGGCTTTGTGTCCCAACGCACCAAACGTTTCGGTAACTTGTAACGCAACCAGTTGCGGGTCGAAGCCAGGATGCGAACATCTTTTCGGCTTAAACCGACCTCTTCAAAAAGCTCCCGGTACATCGCTTGTTCTGGGGACTCTCCCGGATTGATCCCGCCTTGAGGGAACTGCCAGGAGTGCTGACCATATCGCCGGGCCCACATTACCTGGCCCTGACGATTACAAATTACTATTCCTACGTTCGGGCGGTAGCCATCGTCATCAATCACCGGACTACCCCAAACTAAACCTTATATATGAATGATTGTTTCACACTACAGGGAGGCGGTAAACCACTCTCTTACAGGGCTGCAACCTAATAACATTTGAATAACTCACAAATAAGCGCTGAGTTATAAACAGATGAGAGGCGGTGAAGGGAATTTTATTCACCTTTTCTGTGGATATAGTTGTGAAGAAGTGTCTGATTACCGATGAACAACCTCAAACCCTGCCTTGCCACCGCTTTCGCGACAGTTAAATAACCTAATACTTTTCATAACGTTAAATGTATTTCCATGAACCAAAAGCAGAATAGCGTGACGATCGTCACATCAGAGATCGTCGTGCTGATGAAAGATCGAACAGCGTCGGTTTTATCCACAGATTGTGCCAATAAGTTAGTCACAATTTGTTTGAAAATTGGATTTTCATCGCACGTCAAGGCTGTAAATTGAAACAGTAGTCAGGGTTATGCCCAGTTATCCCATTTTTCTGTGGATAACATGGTGTAAGATCCTGTTCATTGTCAGTGACCAGATTTGAACAACCGGTTTTCCGCCTCAGGTGAAACGATTTCAAACCACTAAAAAAACCTATAAATCATAGACATGGAATATTGGTACAGAAATAGTTAAACTCTATCCACAGGGGACAATTTCTTCGTTTATTTTTTAATCAAAAGGTTACCTTCATGCATCCGCTTACACCCTTGCTCTCGCCGCCGTCCAGCGAGGGCCAGTTGCTACAGCAGGCACAGCGTCTTGCAGGCTTTTCGCTTGGCGAGCTGGCGGCAATGGCAGGGCTTCAGATCCCGAAGGATCTGAAACGGGATAAAGGCTGGATCGGCATGCTGCTTGAGCTGTGGCTGGGTGCCAGCGCAGGGAGCAAACCCGAGCAGGATTTTGCAGCGCTTGGCGTGGAGTTAAAAACCATCCCCATAGACAGCCAGGGCAAACCGCTTGAGACCACCTTCGTCTGCGTTGCGCCACTAACCGGCAACACCGGCGTGACGTGGGAAACCAGCCACGTTCGTCACAAGCTGAAGCGCGTGTTGTGGGTGCCGGTCGAAGGTGAGCGTCAGATCCCCCTGGCTGAGCGTCGCGTTGGTGCGCCGCTGCTCTGGAGCCCGAACGACGATGAGGAGCAACAGCTGCGTCTGGACTGGGAGGAGCTGATGGACATGATTGTGCTTGGGCAGGTAGAGCGCATCACCGCCCGGCACGGAGAAGTATTACAGCTGCGCCCGAAAGCGGCTAACAGCAAAGCGCTTACCGAGGCAATCGGCGCGAAGGGTGAGCCGATACTAACGTTGCCGCGCGGTTTTTATCTCAAAAAGAACTTCACAGGCGCGCTTCTTGCTCGCCATTTTCTTCTAAAAACATAGTTTTTTACTTATTTTGCGAGCTCTCAAACATAATCAGCTGGTTTTTAAGATTTTACCGCTTCCTCCTGTTGCCATATCGGGTTAAAACTAAACTATGATTTGATACGAGCCAGATGAGGACGATAACGATGAAAAAATGGGCAGTGTTAGTTTCAGCAGTCGGTTTAGCGTTTGCCGTATCGGGCTGTAGCAGCGATTACGTCATGGCGACAAAAGATGGTCGAATGATCCTGACCGACGGCAAACCCGAAGTCGACGATGATACCGGTCTGGTAAGCTACCGCGACCAGGAAGGCAATAAAATGCAGATCAATCGCGACGAAGTATCGCAAATTATCGAGCGATAAACAGAGAGAGGTCAGTCGCTTGCTGGCCTTTTTGATTTTTTTCTTCCCCTTTTGCTTCCCCTCTGCCATGTTTATATTCCTTTGTCGGGTACGCCCTGACGCGGTTTATATGTCTACTGAGGAAGCCGGCTATGCATTATCACCGTATCCCCCACAGCGCTCTGGAAATTAGCCAACTGGGGTTGGGCACGATGACATTTGGTGAACAAAACAGCGAAGCCGATGCCCATGCACAACTCGATTACGCCGTCAGCCAGGGGATTAACCTGATTGATGTTGCAGAGATGTACCCTGTTCCACCACGTCCGGAAACGCAGGGACTTACCGAAACCTACGTCGGTAACTGGCTGGCAAAACGCGGCAACCGTGAAAAGCTGGTGATTGCCTCCAAAGTCAGTGGCCCCGCGCGCAACAACGATACCGGGATCCGCCCGAATCAGATCCTCGATCGCAAAAATATCCGCGCCGCGCTGGACGCCAGCCTGAAGCGCCTGCAAACCGACTATCTCGATCTGTATCAGGTGCACTGGCCGCAGCGGCCAACCAACTGCTTTGGCAAGCTCGGCTACAGCTGGAATGAGAGCGCCCCCGCCGTAACGCTGCTGGAAACCCTGGAAGCGCTGACCGAGTGCCAGCGCGCGGGAAAAATACGCTACATTGGCGTCTCTAACGAAACGGCCTTTGGCGTAATGCGCTATCTTCACCTGGCGGATAAACACGATCTGCCGCGTATCGTCACCATCCAGAACCCGTACAGCCTGCTTAACCGAAGCTATGAAGTGGGTCTGGCCGAAGTGACGCAATATGAAGAAGTGGAACTGCTCGCCTATTCCTGTCTCGGCTTTGGCACGCTGACGGGGAAATACCTGAACGGCGCGAAACCGGCCGGGGCGCGAAATACCCTCTTTAGCCGCTTTACCCGCTACAGCGGCGAGCAGACGCAGAAAGCCGTTGCAGCCTATGTGGATATCGCGAAGCGTCACGGTCTTGACCCTGCACAGATGGCGCTGGCCTTCGTGCGTCGTCAGCCGTTTGTTGCCAGCACCCTGCTGGGCGCGACCACGATGGAACAGCTGAAAACCAATATTGAGAGTTTCCACCTGAGCCTGAGTGAAGAAGTGTTAGCGGAGATTGAAGCGGTGCATCAGGTATACACATACCCGGCACCGTAATAAAAGCAAAACGGCAACACAGGTTGCCGTTTTTAGGGTTTGCTTCCTCTCCCTGTGGGAGAGGGGTGGCGTGAGGGCATCAGGCCGCACTTATCAACGCCGACGCTGCCAAACCCACAATCCCGCAATCGCCAGCGCAAATAGCCCACCAAACCCGACGCCAATCCCCACCACCGGCACACCGACTTTTACCGCCAGCGAGTAGAGCCCCAGCATTAGCAGCATCGCCAGGTTTTCACCCAGGTTTTGTACCGCGATGGCATTCCCCGCCCCGACGGTCTGCTTGCCACGTTCCTGCAGCAACGCGTTCAGCGGCACCACGAAGAAACCGCCCAGAATTCCAATCAGGATGAGGAGGACATAGGCAGGCAATAAAGCATGTTGCAGCGAGAAAATAAGCACTACGACGCCAATCAGGATCCCTGCGGGCATGCAGCGTGCGACCGTCTCGAGCGTCACCAGCTTCGCCGCCGCACCTGCCCCCACCACAATGCCGATGGCCACCATCGCGTTAAGATAGGTCGGCGTCGCGTTGTCGGTAATTCCCAGCGCCACCGGCACCCACAGCACCAAAAGGAAGCGCAGCGTGACGCCCGCGCCCCAGAACATACTGGTTCCCATCAGGGAGAAACGCGTTTCTCCGTTACGCCACAGCACGCGACAGGCGGTAAAGAAACTGCCGGTCATCGGTTTAAAGCGCCAGGATTGCCCCGGACGAGCCACAGGTAGCTTAGGAATAAACAGGTTCGCCACAACTGCCCCGCCATACACCACCGCGCAGATGCGCAGTGCCGCCAGGACATGCCAGTCGGCCAGTACGCCGCCCGCGACGGATCCGAGCAGGATTGCGGCGATGGTTGACGACTCCATCAGGCCGTTGGCTTTCACCAGCTTATCGCCCGTGGTCAGCTCTCCGAGAATGCCATACTTCGCCGGGGAGTAAGCGGCAGCGCCAATGCCCACCAGCGTGTAACCAATAAACGGATTGAAGCCAAAGCAAATGCTGGCGGCACCCAGCAGCTTGAGACCGTTGGCAAACATCATCACCCGGCCTTTGGGGAAGCTGTCCGCCACCTGCCCGACGAACGGTGCAAAGATAATGTAAGCGCCCACAAACACCATCTGCAGGATCGGCTGGCTCCAGTCGGGGTAAAATTCAGCCTTCAGCAGCGCCAGCGTGGCAAACAGCAGCGCGTTATCACCAAACGCAGAGAGAAACTGCGCAGCGATAACGGCCATCATACCTTTCGATCTGAGCGATGTGTTAGTGTGTACTGACTCACGCATTTTGCTGTTCCGCCTCTTCAACCATGCCTTTCAGGGTCACGAAATCGGGCTTCCCGCTACCCAGCACCGGGAGCTGCTTCAGGAAGCGAATGTCGCGCGGCACGGCCAGTTCAGGAATACCGTGTTCGCGCGCATAGCTCAGTAACCTGTCGCGCTTAAGCTCAGCGTCGGTCGTAAACAGCACCAGCGCCTCGCCTTTGCTGGCATCACTCTTCACCACCGTCGCATGCATCTTATCCGCGGAGACGGCCGTCGCCAGCTGCTCAACCATTTCCAGAGAGACCATTTCACCGGCGATTTTGGCGAAGCGCTTCGCGCGTCCCTGAATCTGTACAAAGCCTTGTTCGTCAAAACGGACAATATCACCGGTGTCGTACCAGCCGGTTTCAATCTCACCGTTGACGTTTTCCGCCGTTGGCACCTCAAGCACGCCTGGGTTTTCCACGCGCAGATAACCGTTCATCACGTTTGGCCCTTTCAGCTGCAGACGGCCACCGTCCTCAATGCCCGGCACGGCCAGCAGACGCGCATCCATCCCCGGCAGAATTCGGCCCACCGTACCCGGCTTCGCCGCCATCGGTACGTTAATCGAGACCACGGGCGCACACTCGGTAACGCCATAACCTTCAAGAATGCGCAGGCCAAACTTGTCCTGCCAGATCTGACGCGTGCTCTCCTGCAGTTTTTCCGCACCGGCCACCACATACCGCACGCGATAGAAGTCATACGGATTGGCGAAACGCGCGTAGTTGCCGAGGAACGTTGAGGTGCCGAACAGGACGGTGCAGTTTCGGTCATACACCAGCTCCGGCACAATGCGGTAATGCAGCGGGCTTGGATAGAGGAACACTTCTGCGCCGGTCAGCAGCGGCGTAAAGAGTCCCACCGTCAGGCCAAAGGAGTGGAACAGCGGCAGCGCCGACATAAAACGGTCATTCGCGGTAAAGTCGGCAATGCTTTTGATCTGCTCAACGTTCGCCAGAATGCTCTTGTGGCTGTGGACGACGCCTTTCGGGTTGCCCTCCGATCCTGATGTGAAGAGGATAATCGCATCATCTTCCGGCTGCTGTTTGACCTGCGCCAGACGCGGCATCAGCAGGTGAGCAAAAATCCATAGCTTGTCGCCGGTGGTCACGTCCGCTTTCAGGTCCTCCAGGAAGACCCAGCGCACCTGGGTGAGCTGCTCGGGAAGATGCCAGAGCTTGCCTTTGTCCAGGAACTGACGAGAGGTAAAGACGGTATTAATCTGGGCCGCGGTGATGGCGCTGGTCAACCCTTTCACGCCCGCCGTGTAGTTCATCATTGCCGGGATGCGCCCCCGGGAAACCGCACCAAAAATCACCGCCGCGCTGATGCCCGCGTTAGGCAGCATCAGGCCAATCTTTTCGCCCTTTTTGCTGTACTTCTCCAGAATGCGGCCCACAAACAGGGTCTTGGTCAGCAGCTTGCGATAGGTATCCGGGGTAAAGTTGACGTCTTCGATGCAGTTTTTCTTCGCGCCATAGCGGTGCTGCGCGGAAAGCAGAGATTCGTACAGCGTTTCGCGCGGGCGCACGGCCATGCGCGCTTCCATCATAATCTGATGCAGCATTTCCCCGGCGATTTTACGGCGATCGCGGGCACGCGGCGCGTCCGGCATCGGTAACGACGTTGGCGGCAGAATGTGCAGCGTGATTTTTGGGAACAGACGCTGCTTCATCAACCCTTTCAGGCGGCTGAAATGCGTTAGCTCTGCGCCTTCAATGCGCAGCGGTACCACGGTCGCTTTTGATTTCGCCGCGACAAACCCCGCGCCGTCGTAGATTTTCATCAGCGAACCGGTCACTGAAATACGCCCTTCCGGGAAAATCACCACCGGACGCCCCTGCTCAACCAGACGCACCAGATGCTTAATCATCATCGGCTTTGCCGGGTCGAGCGGCACAAAATCAATCAGCGGCGTGAGCCAGCGCATGTACCACTGCTGGCTGATAGAGGTATAGACCGCAAACACCGGGCGCACGGGTAAAAATAGCGCCAGCAGAATGCCGTCTATAAAGGAAACATGATTTGGCGTGATAAGAACGCGTTCGCCGCGAAGGGCCTGGGCATCGCCAGTGACGCGGATGCGAAAAAGAATACGGAAGAGTGTACGGAAGAACCCAAATAGCATCTCAACTCCCTTTGCCAGCCAGTGTGGAGGGTTGATAGTAAATGGTGGCAGATTACACGAGAAGTGATACGGGAGCGACAGCAAAAGTGGAGGCGAAAAAAAACCTGCGCATCCGCGCAGGTTGGTGCAAGAGATGAGTACGAAGCCGTACTAAGAATTCTCACCAATCAATACCTCTGGGATCTCGACTGTATCAATCCTGTTAACGTTCCCGCTATCAGACAATCGCAACAGCCTGAGGCAAAGTGTAACCAAAGGTTCAGATTGACATTTTTCAGACATGACTGCGCGTGTAACGATTACACTACCAGTGTTGTCCTGCGTCACGTTTGTGGAGAGCGAAAATCCGCTCCCCTTGAATGCGCGGCGCTTTTCCGCAACACTATTTGGTGTGTAAACGCTTACCCCCAATAAGAAGGTAATGAATGGCGACAATAAAGGATGTGGCCCGTCTGGCAGGCGTGTCGGTGGCAACCGTCTCCCGCGTGATTAACGATTCACCGAAAGCCAGTGACGCATCGCGCCAGGCGGTACAAAACGCCATGGAATCCCTTAACTATCATCCCAATGCCAATGCCCGCGCGCTCGCCCAGCAGTCCACCGAAACCATTGGGCTGGTGGTGGGTGATGTTTCCGACCCCTTTTTCGGCGCCATGGTGAAAGCGGTTGAACAGGTCTCTTATCAGACGGGTAATTTTTTGCTGATCGGCAATGGCTATCATAATGAGCAAAAAGAACGCCAGGCCATTGAACAGCTGATCCGCCACCGCTGCGCGGCGCTGGTAGTTCACGCCAAAATGATCCCGGATGCCGAGTTGATTCACCTGATGAAGCAGATGCCCGGAATGGTGATCATCAACCGCATTATTCCCGGGTTTGAAAAACGCTGTGTGGCCCTCGACGACCGCTACGGTGCCTGGCTTGCGACCCGTCATCTGATTCAACAGGGCCATACCCGAATTGGCTATCTCTGTTCCAATCATCCCATTTCTGATGCGGAAGACCGCCTGCAGGGCTACTACGACGCCCTGCGTGAAAACGGTCTGCCGTGTAACGATCGTCTGGTGGCCTACGGTGAACCGGATGAGAGCGGCGGTGAACAGGCCATGACCGAACTGCTGGGTCGCGGACGAAATTTCACGGCGGTTGCCAGCTATAACGACTCCATGGCCGCGGGGGCAATGGGGGTGCTGAATGACAACGGGATTGAGGTACCGGCAGAAATTTCGCTGATTGGCTTCGATGACGTGTTGGTCTCTCGCTACGTGCGCCCGCGTCTGACCACCGTGCGCTACCCGATTATCACCATGGCGACGCAGGCCGCCGAGCTGGCGCTAGCGCTGGCTGAACAGCGCCAGCCGCCGGATATTACGCATCTGTTTAGCCCGACGCTGGTTCGCCGTCACTCCGTTGCGTCACCTGCGGAAGCGCAGAGCGAATAACGATAGAGGTGAACCCTCGTGTTGGGGTATTCCAGCCCATCACCGATATACTGCCAGCCGTAACGTTCGTAGAAGTCGCGGCAGGCAGACCAGAGGTGCAGTTCTTCATATCCCGCCTGCGCGGCCCAGGAAATAACATGCTGCTGTAGCTTTCCTGCCAGTCCCTTGCCTCGCGCCGCGTCGTCAACGTAGAGCGCCGCCAGCCACGGAAAGAGATCCTGACGGGTGATCAAATCGCAGCGCCAGAGCCCTACCGTACCAACAAGCTGTTCGTCTTCTACGGCGATAAAGGTCAGCGGTAATGCTCCCGGCGTCTGGCTGTGCTCAATAATGCTGTGGAAAAATTCCCGAGAAAGCCCTTCGCCAAAGGCCTGCCAGAGCCAGTCGGTGACCTGCTCCGCATAGTGCGGTGCCTGGTAAAGCGGGAGGATGGCTATCTTTTTCACGTTTCACCTGCGTTTTTTCATCTATTTGCTGGCCTGTCGCCCAAGCTCGGTTCGGCGATTATTTTACCAGAGTCAGACTATTTCGTTTTACTTCACGCAGACCAGACGAATCGTGACCAAAAAGCGTGATCGTGGCAGAAGTTTTGCGCTTCCCGCATCGCTTATACGCCGTGAGGTCTGTGTTAAACTGCAAATCATTACGTGGAAGCAGGAATGTAGAATGGCAACAATGCTGGATGTCTCACTGCGTGCGGGCGTGTCGAAGGCTACCGTCTCGCGCGTGCTGAACGGCACAGGTCAGGTTAAAGAGAGTACGCGTCAGCAGGTCTTTGCTGCGATGGAAGAGCTGGGCTATCGCCCGAACTTTCTCGCGCGTTCACTGGCTAACCAGACCAGCAACAGCATTGGCCTGGTCGTCTCGACCTTCGACGGCTTTTACTTTGGTCGTCTTCTCCAGCAGGCGTCGCGGCAGACGGAAACTCACGGGAAACAGCTGATCGTCACCGACGGTCACGACGCGCCGGAACAGGAAGAACAGGCGGTGCAGATGCTGGCCGATCGCCAGTGCGATGCCATCGTGCTTTACACGCGCTATATGAGCGAAAAAGCGATCGTCAAACTGATGAATACCGTGAAAACGCCGCTGGTGGTCATTAACCGCGAAGTGAGCCAGGCGCCGGATCGCTGCGTGTTTTTCGAACAGCAGGATGCCGCGTTTAAGGCCGTGGATTACCTGATCGCCCAGGGCCATCGGGAGATCGCCTGTATCACCGTTCCGATCCATACCCCAACCGGGAAAGCGCGGCTGATGGGCTACCGTAAAGCGCTGGAAAAGCACGGCATTCGCCTGGACGAGCGTCGGATAAAGTACGGCGATGCGGGAATGACGCGGGGATACGAGCTGTGCAAGGAGTTGATTGCCGACGGAGTGCCGTTTAGCGCCTTGTTTGCCTGTAACGACGATATGGCGCTGGGTGCGTCCAAAGCGTTACACCAGGCAGGGCTTAAAATTCCGCAGGATATTTCACTGTTCGGCTTTGACGATGCCCCAAGCGCGAAATGGCTGGAGCCTGCGCTCTCATCGGTTTATCTGCCCATCGACAATATGATTGTCACGGCCATCGATCAGGCGATCCGGCTGGCAAAAAACCAGCCGGTCGATGCCATCCCGCCGTTTACCGGCACGCTGGTGTTACGCGATTCGGTCACAACGGGGCCGTACTTTCATCAGATGAGTTCTAAAGCCAGCAGTTCCTGAATGGTCTGGCGACGACGGATCAGCCGCGCCTTGCCGTTATCAAACAGCACTTCCGGCAGCAGCGGGCGGCTGTTGTAGTTAGATGACATCGACGCCCCGTAGGCACCGGTATCATGCAGCACAAGATAATCACCCGGTTTGACCTCTGGCAGCGCGCGGGTCTCCACTTTGCCGCCTTCCTGCTGGGTAAAAACGTCACCCGATTCGCACAGCGGGCCCGCAACGACCGTCTCAACGCGCGGCGCCTGCGTTAAATCACGGCCGTCGGCGGCCAGGGCGGTAATGTGGTGATAGCTGCCGTACATGGACGGACGCATCAGGTCGTTAAAACCTGCGTCAATCAATACGAAGTGGCGAGACCCCATCTCTTTCACGCTGCGCACCTGTGAAACCAGCACGCCGGCTTCCGCGACCAGGAAACGACCCGGCTCAATTTCCAGCTTCACCGCGTGGCCAAGATGCGCGGCGATTTGGTCACGCGCGGCGCTCCACAGACCGTAATAGTGATCGGTATCGATCGCCTCTTCGCCTTCGCGATAAGGAATAGAGAGACCGCCGCCGGCTGAGATCGCCTCAAGATCCTGGCCGAAGTCGATAACCTGGCGCACCATCGCGCCGCACACCTGCTCCAGGTGGCCGTAATCCACGCCAGAGCCAATATGCATATGAATCCCTACCAGCTTCAGGCCGTAGCGCTGTAATACCTCCAGCGCGGCAGGCATATCGGCATACCAGATCCCGTGCTTGCTGTTTTCGCCGCCGGTATTGGTTTTTTGGCTGTGACCATGACCAAAGCCCGGATTCACGCGCAGCCAGACGCGGTGGCCGGGAGAAACCTGCCCCAGCTGCTCCAGCATATCCACAGAACCGGCGTTCACCGGGATCTGCAGTTCATGGACGCGCGCAAGCGTCGCATCGTCGATCACATCGGCGGTGAAGACGATCGCGTCGCCGTCGGCTTTCGGATCGAATCCGGCCGCCAGCGCACGCTCGATTTCGCCAAGCGAGACGGAATCCACCTTCACGCCCTGCTCACGCATCAGGCGCAGAATATGAATATTGGAGCATGCCTTCTGGGCAAAACGCACCACGTCAAACTGATGCAGGGCGGCGATCTTCTCGCGGACAATCTGCGCGTCGTAGACCCACACCGGACAGCCAAATTCGGCAGGCAGGCGCAGCAGGTTGTCGGCGTTCAAATCGGTATCAGTCTGGTTCAGCGGGCGTGGCATGGTCTTCTCCGGATAAATGCGTTTTGATGATTACGCCACAGCGCAAAGAGAATAAAAAATATCGTTTTATCGCGAGTCTATGCAAAAATGATATGCACAGTTCTCTGCTTTCAGGTGCCCTATGCCCGCCGTCAATTTGCGCCACATCGAAATTTTTCATGCCGTGATGACCACCGGCAATCTCACCGAAGCCGCACAGATGCTGCATACCTCGCAGCCGACGGTGAGCCGCGAACTGGCCCGCTTCGAGAAAGTGCTGGGGCTGAAGCTGTTCGAGCGTACCCGGGGCAGGCTTCACCCGACGGTGCAGGGGTTACGCCTGTTCGAGGAAGTTCAGCGCTCCTGGTACGGACTGGACAGAATAGTGAGTGCTGCGGAAAGCCTGCGCGAGTTTCGCCAGGGCGAGCTGTCGATCGTCTGCCTGCCCGTCTTTTCGCAATCCTTTTTGCCGATGCTGCTGCAGCCCTTTCTGGCCCGTTACCCGGAGGTCAGCCTCACTATCGTGCCTCAGGAATCACCTCTGCTTGAAGAGTGGCTTTCGGCCCAGCGCCATGATTTAGGGCTAACCGAAACCCTTTCCACACCGGCGGGAACGGCGCGCACGGAGCTGATCTCGTTAGATGAAGTGTGCGTTCTGCCCGCCGGGCATCCGCTTGCCGGTAAGGCGGTGCTCACGCCAGAGGATTTCCACGGGGAAAACTACATTAGCCTGTCGCAGACCGACAGTTACAGACAGCTGCTGGATACGCTATTTGCCGAGCATCAGGTCAAACGGCGAATGGTGGTGGAAACGCACAGCGCGGCTTCGATTTGCGCGATGGTGCGTGCGGGCGTCGGCGTCGCGGTGGTGAATCCGCTCACGGCGCTGGACTATGCCGGAAGCGGGATCGTCATCCGCCGCTTTAGCGTTTCCGTCCCGTTCACCGTGAGCCTGATCCGCCCGCTGCACCGTCCGGCTTCCGCGCTGGTGGACGCTTTCACCGAACACTTAATGGAGCATGCGCGTCAGGTGGCGCTTCGCTTACCTGACCTGCAAAACCCGTTATGACAGCATAAACGCCACGGCATCCGCGGCATGGATGGCGGTGGTATCAAATACCGGGACAGGGCTTCGATCGGCCGGCACCAGCAGGCCAATCTCGGTGCAGCCGAAGATCACCCCTTCAGCCCCCTGCTGCGCCAGCTTTTCAATTACGCTGAAGTAATACGCCCGGGAAGATTCGCTGAAGGTACCGAGGCAGAGCTCGTCAAAGATAATCTGATTGATGCGCGCCCGATCTTCTTCATCCGGGATCAGGCTCTCGATCCCAAATTCACTGTGCAAACGCCCGCGATAAAAATCCTGTTCCATGGTGTAGCGTGTGCCCAGCAGGGCTACGCGGCGCATCCCGGATGCCGCAATCGCACGCCCGGTTGCGTCCGCGATATGCAGAAACGGCAGCGCGCAGCGGTCCTCAATATGCGACGCCACTTTGTGCATGGTATTGGTACAAAGCACGATACCCTCGGCGCCGGCGCGCTCCAGCCCCAGCGCCGCCTGGGCCAGGATCTCCCCGGCTTTATCCCACTCACCGCTCGACTGGCAGGCTTCGATTTCATGGAAATCAACGCTGTGCAGCAGCAGGCTGGCGGAGTGCAGACCGCCAAGACGCTGCTTTACCCCTTCATTAATCAGGCGGTAATAAGGGATTGTCGATTCCCAGCTCATTCCACCTAACAGGCCGATCGTTTTCATCATCCCTCCTTATCTTTGTTCCTTTTGTAACACAACCGAAGTACATAAAAAAAGGCGCTTTATTCAGCGCCTTTTTAAACAAAAATCGGTTAGCTTCTGCATACGTTAGGATACGTAAACAGGCAATACAATCACACACCGATGTTCCGCAGTTTCTCGCCAGCCATCAGCTTGCGCTCGATGTGTTCCAGCGTCACGCCTTTGGTTTCCGGGATCAGCCAGAACGTGACGCCAATAAACGCTACGTTCAGCACAGTATAGAGCCAGAAGGTTCCCGCTGCGCTAATCGCGTCCAGCAGCGTCAGGAACGTCGCGCCGATGATCATGTTCGACACCCAGTTGGTGGTCGTGGAACAGGTGATGCCAAAGTCACGGCATTTGAGCGGCTGAATTTCGGAGCACAGGATCCACACCACGGGCGCGGCGCTCATCGCGTAACCTGCGATACACATCATGGTCATCCCGACAGAAAGCCAGGAAAGCCCGCTTGAGGCCGTGCCGTTATCAAACTGCATCAGGCAGTAGCCGAGAATCAGCGTGCCGAGCGCCATCACGCTGAAGCCAATTTTCAGCGCCGGTTTACGGCCGGCTTTGTCCACGGTGAATACCGCAATAAAGGTGGCGAACATGAAGGTCAGCCCGACCACCAGAGTCGCGATCATCTGCTGTTCCGTAGTGGTAAACCCGGCCATTTTGAAAATGCGCGGCGCGTAGTACATGATGATGTTCATGCCGGTGAACTGCTGCATCGCCTGCAGCAGCATGCCGAGGAAGACCGCGCGGCGCACGTTGCGGTTGATCTTAAACAGCGCCCAGCCGCCCTGCTTTAACTTCAGGCTTTCGCGGATTTCGTTCAGCTCTTCGCGCGCTTTTTCCGAAGTATCGCGCAGCATGCGCAGAACCTCTTCCGCCTCCACGTGACGCCCTTTTTGCGCCAGCCAGCGCGGGCTGTTTGGCAGGAAAATCACCAGGATGATCAGCACCAGCGCCGGTAAGGCCAGCACGCCCAGCATCGCGCGCCAGTTGCCGCTGTAGCTGAAGTAGGTATCAGACAGGAACGCCAGCACAATACCCAGCGTGACCATCAGCTGATACATGCTGATCATCTTGCCACGCACGTTTTCGCTCGCCATTTCGGAAAGATAAAGCGGCGCGGTGTAGGACGCAATCCCCACCGCCACGCCCAGCAGCACGCGGGAGAGCAGCAGGATTTCAACGTTAGCGGCAAACGCCGAGCCAATGGAGCCGGCAACGAACAGAATCGCCCCGACCATCAGGCTGTATTTGCGCCCCAGACGGAACGACAGCCAGCCGTTGAACAGCGCGCCAATGGCCGCGCCGAGCATCATGCTGCTCACCACCCACTCCTGCAGGCGACTGCTGAGGGTAAAGTGATCGGTAATAAACGGTAACGCGCCGGCAATGACGCCGATATCCAGTCCAAATAACAGGCCCGCCACGGCGGCGGCAATGGAGACAAACTGGTTCATGCGGCGAGTATCGCGCAGCGCAGCGGGCATTAGGGTAGAGTCATTTATCGATGTCATATTTTTCCTGCCTCAACAGCAAAATTCGTTAACTGAAATTACGAGAAAGCGAGGAAAAGTGTCAGGCCGGAAATCGCGAAGTTATGGATTATTCCGCTACGGCATACGGTTCTGTGATGGACATTACAATTTCAACTCGTGGCGAATAATCACGCATTTTTACTAATCAGTTAATATTTAAGCAATAAAAGTGTGATTACCGTCATTTGTGATTTTTTAGTATGGATTTTTCATCTTTATCGATATGGACTAAGCCAATTATTGCGCAAAAAAAACCTCCGCCCACAGGCAGAGGTTCTTAATACGGGTGGAATTAACGCGCCAGCCAGCCACCGTCTACAGCCACGGTGTAGCCGTTGATGTAATCCGATGCGGAGGAGGCCAGGAAGACAATCGGCCCC
Source organism: Enterobacter sp. UCD-UG_FMILLET (assembly GCF_000762975.1). Classification (NCBI taxonomy): domain Bacteria; kingdom Pseudomonadati; phylum Pseudomonadota; class Gammaproteobacteria; order Enterobacterales; family Enterobacteriaceae; genus Enterobacter; species Enterobacter sp. UCD-UG_FMILLET. The sequence continues at coordinate 192,023 of NZ_JRJC01000006.1, read as the reverse complement.
ATTAGATCGCTCGGCAGCCCCCAGCGTCCCGCCGGAATGCGGTCGAGGATTTCCGCGCTACGCTGCTCGTCCGCACGCAGCTGCTGCGTGTTGTTCGTCGCCATGTAGCCCGGCGCAATCGCATTCACGTTGATGTTATGTTTCGCCCATTCGTTTGCCAGCAGGCGGGTCACGCCCATTACGGCGCTTTTGGACGCGGTGTACGACGGCACGCGGATGCCGCCCTGAAACGAGAGCATAGAGGCAATATTGATGATTTTGCCGCCTTTCCCCTGCGCAATAAAATGCTTCGCCGCCGCCTGGGACATGAAAAATACGCTCTTGATGTTCAAATCCATCACGTCGTCCCAGTCGCGCTCGCTGAAGCTGATGGCGTCTTCGCGGCGGATCAGCCCGGCGTTGTTCACCAGAATGTCGATATGTCCGAATTCAGCCACCGCGCGGTCCAGCAGTTCAGGAATGGCATCGATTTTACGCAGGTCAGCAGTCAGGCTCAGGAAACGGCGGCCCAGGGCCGTCACGCGTTCGATGGTTTCAGTCGGTTCAACGATATTAATTCCGACGATATCGCAGCCCGCTTCCGCCAGGCCTAACGCCATCCCCTGACCCAGCCCGGTGTCGCACCCGGAAACCACAGCCACTTTTCCCTGCAGAGAGAATGCATCCAGAATCATGTTTATTCCTTACTCTTTCAGAGCCTGTCACTCACAGGCAGGTTTATGCTTCACCGCCCGCGACTAGCGCAGATCGCTGACCGCAACATGGTCCATATCATCGAAGACCTGGTTTTCACCCACCATTCCCCAGATAAAGGTGTAGGCTTTCGTCCCTACGCCGGAGTGAATGGACCAGCTCGGTGAAATCACCGCCTGCTCGTTGTGCATCACGATATGGCGCGTTTCCTGCGGCTGTCCCATCATGTGGAACACGCAGGCGTCCTCATCCATATTGAAGTAGAAGTAGACTTCCATGCGGCGCTCGTGGGTATGGCACGGCATGGTGTTCCACAGGTTGCCCGGTGCCAGCTCGGTCAATCCCATGCTGAGCTGACAGGTCTCCAGCACGTCCGGCACGAAGTATTTATTGATGGTGCGGCGGTTGCTGGTGAGGTTGTCGCCCAGCGTCACGGGAGCGACGTCTGCGGTGGTCACTTTTTTGGTTGGGTAGGTGGAGTGAGCCGGCGCGCAGTTGTAGTAAAACTTCGCAGGCCTGCTGCCGTCGATGCTGGCAAAGTCTACGTCTTTCGCCCCTTTACCCACGTACAACGCCTCACGATGGCCAATCTCATAGCACTTTCCATCTACGGTGATGGTGCCCGGCCCGCCGATGTTAATCACCCCCAGCTCGCGACGCTCCAGGAAGTAGCTCACGCCCAGCTGTTTACCGACCTCACCGCCCACGGAGACGCTTTTCGTGACGGGCATAATCCCGCCCACAATAATGCGATCGATATGGCTGTAAACCATGGTGTACCTGTCGGCCTCGAATACCTGCTCGACTAAAAATGCATTGCGCAGCCCCTGAGTATCCAGCGTTTTGGCGTGCGCACTGTGGATGCTTTCTCTGACGTCCACGGTAACCTCCAGATGTGGTCATGCCCTAAGGCGGAAATAAACGAAACAACGTTCCGTTTTTCATAATAAGCACATACTATCGGCATAAAGTGGGCTTTTCAATTATATTTAAAACAACGTTTCATTTTTATTTTTGTTTATAACGAAAATGATGTTCGGATCACATTTAAGCCGCTGGGAGAAAAAGAAGGCGAAAAAAAACCTCCCGAAGGAGGTCATTTTCAATAAGGAGATGTTAGCGTTCGATGGCCAGCGCCACCCCTTGCCCGCCGCCTATACAGAGCGTGGCAATCCCTTTGCGGGCATTACGCTTCTTCATTTCGTGGACCAGCGAAACCAGGATCCGGCAGCCGGACGCACCGATAGGATGACCCAGCGCGATCGCGCCGCCGTTAACGTTGACCCGCAGAGGATCCCACTCCAGCATTTTTCCGACGGAGATCGCCTGCGCGGCATAGGCTTCGTTCACTTCGATCAGATCCACATCCGAAAGCTGCCATCCCGCGCGCTCCAGACAGCGGCGGGTCGCGTAGACCGGTGCGATCCCCATTAACGCAGGATCAACCCCTACGCTGGCGAATGCTTTAATGCGGGCCAGGACGGGAAGATCGAGTTCAAGGGCTTTGCTTTCGCTCATCATCATCACGGCGGCAGCGCCGTCGTTAATGGAAGAGGCATTTCCCGCCGTCACCGAGCCCTGCATTTCAAACGCGGGGTTCAGTCTCGCCAGGCCTTCGGCACTGGCGTCGGTGCGGGGCTGTTCATCGGTATCAACGAGGATGCGCTCGCCGCTCTGACGCTGCGTGCTGACCGGGACAATTTCGTCGCGAAAACGACCGGAATCAATCGCCGCGCGCGCTTTTTGCTGCGAGCTTAGCGCATAGGCATCCTGCACCTCACGGCTGATGCCGTACTCGCGCGCCAGGTTTTCCGCCGTCACGCCCATATGATAGTCATTGAACGCATCCCACAGCCCGTCATGCACCAGGCTGTCGAGCAGCTGACTGTTGCCCAGCTGTGCGCCGGTCCGGCTGTCGGTCAACACGTGCGGCGCGCGGCTCATATTTTCCTGCCCGCCCGCGATGATCACATCCGCTTCACCACACTGAATGGCTTGCGTCGCGAGATGCAGCGCTTTTAATCCTGAACCGCAGACGTCGTTGATGGTGATGGCCGAAACGGTATTGGGCAGCCCGCCCTTCAGCGCCGCCTGACGCGCAGGGTTTTGCCCGGCACCGGCCGTGAGGACCTGTCCCAGGATCACCTCATCAACTTCATGTGCTGCAATCCCGCTGCGTTCCACCAGCGCTTTTACCACTACGCTGCCCAGGTCTACCGCCGAGTGACGCGCGAGCGATCCCTGAAAACAGCCGATAGCTGTACGCAACGCACCCACTATTACGACATCTTTCATCACGACCTCTGTGTTAAATGACATGACGATAGTAGAGGATTGTTACTGGCAATTATCTTAATTGTTTAAAAATAGTGAGTTTAATCACAAGGATCAGCGCGCATCCTGCAGATACTGCCGCAGCCAGCTTCCGGCAACGCCGGGAGGGGATCGTTTATTCCACAGCAGATCGATGCCGATCGCCCGCGGCCAGCCGGGAACATTGAGCTGTACCAGGGATTTCGCGGCGGCAAATTCATCCACCAGCGCGCACGGCAGCACGCACCAGCCAAATCCCTGTACCGCCATACTCAAGAGTAACAGGTAATTCGGCGCTGACCAGACGGGCCCGCGCGCGATCTCAGCCTCGCGCTCAAGATAGGTGCTGAGCCGCAGCTCCCGCCAGCCGTGCAGCTCATCATGCTGAACGTCATGTTGTCCGGCCAGCGGATGCGTGGTCGCGACGTAGATCGCCATGCGGGTCTGCATCGGCAACCGGGTGACGCCAATATCCGTAGGGTAACTGTCTCGCGCTTCCGTCAGGCCAATCTGCGCTCGCTCCTTTTGCAGCAGATCGATCACGTCCTCCTCCTCACCAATCAGACATTCGAATTCCGTATGGGGAAAACGCGCATCAAACTGTTTCATCATCTCTTCCAGCACGTCCGGGTTAAGAGTATCGGAAAGGACAAACGTCAAACGCGCCTCCGTTTGCGCCGTTAGCGACACCGCCAGCTCATCCAGCCGCGTGCTGGCGGCCAGGATGGCCTGCACGTAGCCCAGCACCTGTTCTCCCTGCACCGTTAACACCGGCTGGCGCGCCGAGCGGTCAAACAGCTCGAAACCCAGATCGGCTTCAAGATTGGCAATCGACGTACTGATCGTCGACTGGCTTTTACGCAGCCTTCGCGCGGCAGCGGAAAAAGAGCCCGCCGCAACGGTCTCGACAAACGCCTTAAGGGCTTCGGGTGAATAGCGCATAACCTATCTACTTTAGCGATGGATACCATCTTTAATATATCAGCTTTAGCGATGAAAATAGGCCACATCAACGCCCATACCGGCGAATTAATGAGGTCTATGACTATGCAACATCAGGATGCACTCCAACGTAAACTGCCGGAGCGGATCTTTCATGCTGTCTGTTTTGAAGGGATTGCGACGGCGATCCTCGCCCCTACGGCGGCGTGGCTCATGCAGCGTTCCGTGGTGGAGATGGGTGGGCTGACCATTATTCTGGCCACCACCGCCATGCTGTGGAACATTATTTATAACTTCGGCTTCGACCGTTTCTGGCCCGTTCAGCGCGTCAAACGTACCGCAAAAGTGCGTGCGCTGCATGCGCTGGGGTTCGAATGCGGGTTTATCGTGATTGGCGTGTCGATTGTCGCCGCCGTGCTGGGCGTTACCCTGCTTCAGGCATTCACGCTGGAAATAGGTTTCTTCCTGTTCTTCCTGCCGTACACCATGTTCTATAACTGGGCATACGATTGCCTTCGCGAGAAATTTCTTAAGCGTCGCCAGCAACGGCGCGCCCTGGCAGGCTAAACAGCCTCTGGCCGGACGCCCGTTCCGGCCAAACTCCTTCGAAGCAACTGCGCTCTCCGTGCATAACTATGGTAAATTGCACTCCATTCCGATGGTTTGATAGTTGATACGTTGCTCTAATGTCGAAAATTTGGTCAAAAGATGAGACTCTCTGGAGTTTCGCTCTCTACGGCACTGCCGTGGGTGCAGGGACGCTGTTTTTACCCATTCAGCTGGGATCCGCAGGCGCTATCGTCCTGTTTATTACCGCCCTCGTGGCCTACCCCTTAACCTACTGGCCGCATAAAGCGCTGGCGCAATTTATTCTGTCGTCGAAAACAAAAGGCAACGAAGGGATCACCGGCGCCGTTTCGCACTACTACGGCAGGAAGATTGGCAACCTGATCACCACGCTCTATTTCATCGCCTTCTTTGTGGTGGTGCAGATTTATGCGGTGGCCATCACCAACTCGTTAACCGAGCAGCTGGCGAAACACCTGACGGTGGATACCGCCGTTCGCGTGCTGGTCAGCCTGGGGGTGGTGCTGGTCCTGAATCTGATCTTCCTGATGGGGCGCCATATCACGATAAAAGTGATGGGCTTCCTGGTGTTTCCGCTGATTGCCTATTTTCTGTTTGTCTCGCTCTATCTGACCGGAAGCTGGCAACCCTCGCTGTTGACCAGCCAGATGGCGTTCGATCGCCATACGCTGCACCAGGTCTGGATTTCGATTCCGGTGATGGTGTTTGCTTTCAGCCATACCCCGATTATCTCAACGTTTGCCGTTGACCGTCGCGAGAAGTTTGCCGACGGTGCCATGGATAAATGCAAGAAAATCATGAAGGTGGCGTACCTGATCATCTGCCTGAGCGTGCTGTTCTTTGTCTTCAGCTGCCTGCTCTCAATTCCGCCGTCGTACATTGTGGCCGCCAAAGAGCAAGGGGTAACGATCCTGTCCGCGCTGTCGATGATGCCTTCTTCACCGGCGTGGCTGGGCATTTCCGGGATTATCGTGGCGATTATTGCGATGTCGAAATCGTTCCTCGGCACCTATTTTGGGGTGATTGAAGGGGCGACGGAGATCGTGAAGTCGTCGCTCAATCAGGTGGGCGTGAAAAAGAGCCGCGCCTTTAACCGCGCGATTTCCATTATGGGGGTGTCGTTAATCACCTTTGCCGTCTGCTGCATTAACCCGAACGCCATTTCGATGATTTACGCCATCAGCGGCCCGCTTATCGCCATGATCCTGTTTATCATGCCGACGCTGTCGACGTATCTGATCCCCTCCCTGAAACAGTACCGCTCGATTGGCAACCTGCTGACGCTGATCGTCGGCGTGCTGTGCGTGTCGGTGATGTTTGTCGGCTAACTCCCTTTCATGCCCGGCGTTCTGCCGGGCATGACTCTCAGTCTCGCCCTGCGGATTCCAGTGGAAAAGGCCTGTCCTGCACGACCGTTTTCATGACAAGCGTAGATCGAAGATGCTGCACGCCGGGCATGGCGGAGAGCTTCTCGTCATAGAGCTTCTGGAAAGCGGAGAGGTCGCGGGTCACGACGTGCATCAGATAATCGGGATCGCCAAACAGACGCTGTGCCAGCACGATCTGCGGAATTTCCTCCACCGCCGCTTCAAACGCGCTAACCGCCTTTCTGTCACCCTCCTTCAGCGTCGCAAACACTATCGCCAGGAAGTTGAATCCCATTTTGGCGGGGTCGAGGCTGGCACGGTATCCCGTTATCGCCCCGCTTTGCTCCAGCGCCCGCACGCGGCGATGGCACGGCGAGAGGCTCAGATTCACTCTTTCCGCCAGCTCGGTAAGGGATAAACGGCCATCAGACTGCAGCTCAGCAAGAATTTTTCGATCGATGCTATCCATGTGGAAGATTTTCTCATTTTCACGGTGTTATGAGCATAACATTGAAAGCCTATTTCGCAGGGTTAGCGATATTCTTTTTCTCAACGTTTGACGCACTGCGGGAGTCTTCAGGACGATGGAAATGAGTATTGTGGCCGGCTTTTGGGTGGTTTCTTTTCTGCTTATCATGACGCCGGGCGCCGACTGGGCCTACGCCATTAGCGCCGGGATTAACGGGCGACGCGTGGTACCGGCGGTGATGGGGTTAATGTCCGGGCATCTGTTAGCCACGCTGATTGTGGTGGCAGGCGTGGGCGTAGTGATTGCTCAACACCCGATGGCGTTAACCGGGCTGACCGTCGCGGGGGCCGCGTATCTCCTGTGGCTTGGCATAACGTTGCTGCGTCATCCGGCCGCCCCGGAAAAGGCCAGCCACCACGCGGGAAACTGGAAACAGTGGGCGGTGAAAGGGCTCTGCATTAGCGGCCTTAACCCGAAAGTTTTTTTGCTGTTTTTGGCGCTGCTTCCGCAGTTTACCGACCCGACCGGAAGCTGGTCGATAGCGATGCAGATGTCCGCGCTTGGCGTGATGCACCTTATCACCTGTACGCTGGTCTATATGCTGGTGGGGTATGGTTCGAAAGCGGTACTGGCGACCCGGCCACAGGCAGCGCGTCTGGTGAGCAGGGCGTCGGGAGGGATAATGGTGCTGATCGCGATGGTATTGCTGTTTGAGCAGGTAAGATAAAAAAACACCGGCCATCGCCGGTGTTATTTACGCCCGAATATCGTCATATTCCCGCGTTTTATCAAACTCATGCTTCGCGAACGGGCACAGCGGGATAATTTTGCGGTTCTCACCGCGCATCTTCTCCACCACTTTCGCCACCAGCTGTTTACCGACGCCCTGCCCTTTCAGGCTCTCATCCACGTCGGTGTGCTCGATAATGCTCAGGTGCTCGCCGGTCGGCACGAAGACAATCTCCGCAACCTGGTTGCCGTTCGCATCATTGACGTAAAACTTGTTATGGCCTTCCAGAATATCCATGGTTCCTCGCTTATTTTTGGCGATACTTCAGCGCACCGCTCGGGCAGGTATCAATTACGCGTACAACCGTTTCAATGTCCACTTCATCGGGAATGATCCACGGCTTACGTTTCAGATTAAACAGCTTAGCGCTGCCACGCACGCAGTTACCTGAGTGTTTGCAGATCCCGGTATTGAAGTAAACGTCAATTTTCTCGCCGGTATAGGCCCGGTAACCCGCATCCAGTAGTTCTTTATCCATGACATTGCCTCTGTAATTATTATCGTGCTGAATGAAGCATAGCCTTACGGGATCCTGATGGCTATATACCCGTCATACTTCAAGCTGCAGGTGCGTTGGCTGCACTCACTCACCCCAGTCACGTACTTATGTACGCTCCCGGGGATTCGTTCCCTTGCCGCCTTCCCGCAACTCGAATTATTTAGGGTATAACGCCGAAAACGAAAAGCCAGGTCACAACTCTTTTCTCGCCAGATTGCGTCCGCTATTGGCCCATGTCAGGCTCGGCAAATGTCACTTTTACATAACTTCCGCAGGTTGAATGAAACGCAGACTCTCTTTTCAGGTAAAGCTGTTTTTAGCGCTGGTGTGCTTCTCCTGCCTGCTGTTAGGTCTGCTGGGGACAATCCTGTTTCATTTTATTGACCGTCAGCTTCATCACGATCTCGGCCAGCGCGCCCGGGTTCAGGCCAGCCAGATCGCGCTGATGCCGGGTCTGGCGGCAATGGTTGCGGCCAGGGATATTCCGGGAATAGCCCGCTTAATTCAGCCGCTGCGCGCCGAAAGCGATGCCAGCTACATTGTGATTGGCGATACCGAGGAGCAGCACCTCTATCATTCGGAGTCCCCGGAGCGGATTAATTTACCGATGATCGGCGGGGATAATGCGGAGGTGTTAAAGGGCAAAACCATTATTTCCGTACGTCAGGGCGGAATTGGGGTTTCACTGCGCAGCAAAGCGCCGATTTTTAACGCGCAGCACCAGGTGATTGGCATTGTCTCGGTCGGCTATCTGACGTCGTATATTGCCAATATTAACGCCCGCATTCTCTGGCAGGCCGGGCTTTACGGCGCAGCGCTTCTGCTGCTGCTGTTTATTTTCTCCTGGCTGTTTACCCGCAATTTAAAAAAACAGATGTTCCGGCTGGAGCCGAAAGATATCGCTCAGCTGGTTTTGCAGCAGCGCGCGCTATTAGAAGCCATGTACGAAGGCGTATTTGCCGTTAATGGCGAGAAGCAGCTGATTTTAATTAACCGCGCGGCACGCGAAATGCTGGATATTCGGCAAAGTGAGAAAGAGCTTATCGGTAAACCGCTGGAAGACATTCTGCAGACGGCGCCGGGCTTTTTATCCCAGCGCTACGCCTCGGTAAGCAGCGGCAGCCATGACCAGATTGCGGTGCTGAACCAGCGCGAGGTGATCGTCAACCGGGTAGCGATTGAGGTCGAACCGGGCGTTGAAAGCGGTTGGGTGTACAGCTTTCGCGACAAAAATGACATCAACACGCTCAGCAGCCAGCTCAGCCAGATCAAACGCTATGCGGATAACCTGCGCATTATGCGCCACGAACAGCTGAACTGGACCGCCACGCTGGTGGGGCTGCTGCAGATGAAGCACTATGACGAGGCGATCCGCTACATTCAGATACAGTCAGAAGGTGCGCAGCGCGTGCTGGACTTTGTCTCAGCCCATTTTGTCTCCCCGGCGCTGTGCGGGCTGCTGCTCGGAAAATACGTCAGCGCGCGCGAAAAAGGCATCGAGCTGCTGTTTGACCCCGCCTGCCAGCTCACCCGCATGCCTGCCGCGCTGAGTGAAACGGAGCTGATGTCCATTATTGGTAACCTGCTGGACAACGCCGTGGAGGCGACCCTCAACGCCCCGGTTCACGCGCCGGTAGAGCTCTACATTTCTGATCGTAACCAGGAGCTGCTGATCGAGGTGGCTGACCGGGGCTGCGGGGTGGACGATGCGTTGAAGCCGCACATTTTCCGCCAGGGATTCAGCAGTAAGCCGAACAGCGAAAACGACATTGTGGGTACCGAGCACGGTATCGGCCTGTTCCTGGTGGCAGGATATATCGACAAGGTCGGCGGCAGCATTGAGATTGCCGACAACACCCCGCAGGGCACTATTTTTTCTGTGTTTATCCCGAATGGACAAAAGCATGACCCGACCACTTGACGTTGTGATCGTTGAAGATGAGCCGCACCTGGCGGAGCTGCATCGCGAGTATATTGAGCAGAATTTTCATTTGCGCGTGGTGGGCATCGCCGCGTCGATTGAGCAGGCATGCAGCCTGATTCGTCAGCATCAGCCGCGGCTGATCCTGCTGGACAACTATCTCCCGGACGGTAAAGGCGTGGAGCTCATCGATAATCCGCTGCTGAAAAGCTATGAATGCTCGGTGATCTTCATCACCGCCGCCAGCGATATGCAGACCTGCAGCCACGCCATGCGCAGCGGCGCGTTTGACTACCTGATTAAGCCCGTCTTTTTCCAGCGCCTGCACGCCTCGCTGGAACGGTTTATGCGCTTCATCCACACCGTGCAGCAGGTGAAGGTGGTCGACCAGCATGCGCTGGATCGCCTGTTTAATCTTCCCGCCGCGGAAGCCTCCATTACGCCGTCGACGAAGGGCATTGAACCCCAGACGCTGGAACGGATTAAATGCCTGTTCGCCGAGTATCCCGACACCGCGATGTCGGTTGAAGAGGTGGTGGAAAGCGTGGGGATCAGCAAAACCACGGGGCGTCGCTACCTTGAATACTGCGTGGAGAGCGGGTTAATCAGCATTGAAATGCTGTACGGCAATATTGGTCATCCGCGCAGGTTATACCGCAAAGCGCCCGATAAACCATGATCCGCAACCGTTCGTTGGCTAACGTTCGCGGATTTTATGGTGTTAATTGCTGAAACGACGGCGACAATCACACTTCGGAATCATTGCCCTCGCCTCCCTATTGTAGGAGGCGCGCTTTACGCTATGTTGACAATTAGTTCCTCAAATGTAACTAAAAGGTTAACTATAATGTCGAACACGTTCCGAATTTCTCTGCTTACCGCTACTGTATTGTTCTCTGCTTCTGCACTTTCTGCCCTGCCGCAGGGCTATCCTGCTGAGTATCAAAAAGTTGTTGATGCCGCAACGAAAGAGGGCAAGGTTGTTATTTACTCCACCACCGACATCAAGGCCGCCGGGCCGCTGATCCAGGGCTTCGAAAAAACCTACCCGGGCATTAAAGTTGAATACAACGACATGAACAGCACCGAGCTGTACAACCGTTTTATCAGCGAACAGGCCTCCGGTGGGGTGAGCGGCGACGTGGTCTGGAGCTCCTCTATGGACACCGGCCTGAAGCTCGCCACCGACTACGCCATGGAGTATAAATCGCCGGAGCAAAGCCAGCTGCCGAAATGGGCGGTCTGGAAAGATAAGGCTTATGGCACTACCTATGAGCCGGTGGTCTTCATCTACAACAAGCGCCTGATCCCGGCCGGCGACGTGCCGGATTCTCACGCCGCGCTGGCGAAGCTGATTGCCAGCCAGACGGACAAATTCAAGGGCAAAGTCACCACCTACGACATCGAAAAATCGGGTCTGGGCTTTATGCTCTCGGTTCAGGATCACAACGCCGATCCTAATTACTTCAAAACCCTGGCCGACGTCGCCAAAGGGGGCTTATCGGTGCAGTCCTCTACCGGCACCATGATGGAGCGCGTCTCCTCCGGTGAAAACCTGATCGGCTTCAACATCCTCGGTTCCTACGCGGAAGCGCGTGCGAAGAACGATCCGTCGCTCGGCATCTCCTATCCAAAAGATTATACCCTGGTGCTGTCGCGCGTGTCGTTCATCAGCCAGCAATCGCAAAACAGCAACGCCGCGAAGCTGTGGCTTGACTATGTGCTGTCTGAGCAAGGGCAAAGTATTCTGGCCAGTCAGGCGGATATTCCCTCCATTCGTAACGATATCGAAGGGAAAAATGATATCGACGGCCTGACCAAAATCCTCGGCAACGCGCTGAAGCCAATTCCGGTTGATGAAACGCTGCTGGAATACCTGCAGCCGAAAAAACGCCTGGAGTACATCAAAGAGTGGCGTACCGCCGCCGGTAAATAAGCGTCTGAGCGCGGCGCAGGCCGCCGCGCTCCCTTATCGACTGAGTTCGTTTTTCTGGGCTGCAACACCAGGGATACCCCATGAATACATTACGCAGAAAGTGGCAAAGCCTGCCGCGAGGCATCGTCGTGCTGATAACCGCCCTGGTTATCTACACCCCGCTGTCGTTTATCGTGATACAGAGCTTCCTGTCCGCCCCGTTCTTTTCGCCGTCAAAAGAGTGGAGCTTTGAATCGTTTGAGTTTATTTTCACCGACCCTGATTTTTATAAGGCCCTGAAAAGCGGCTTTATTCTTGCTTTCGGGCTGGTCTTTATCTCCATCCCGCTGGGCGGCGTGCTGGCGTTTCTGATGGTGCGTACCGACCTGCCCGGCCGCCGGCTGATTGAGCCGCTGATCCTGGTCCCGATCTTCGTTTCACCGATGGTGCTGGGCTTTGGCTACGTGGTGGCCGCCGGTCCGGTGGGCTTTCTCTCCCAGTGGGCTCAGGCGCTGATTGGCTTTGTGCCGTGGAATATCTACGACATGTCGAGCATCGTGGTCATTGCCGGCCTGACGCACGTCCCGCACGCCTATCTGTATATCTCGTCAGCGCTGCGCAGCGTGAGCTCTGATGTGGAAGAAGCCGCGCGCACCGCGGGCGCGTCGCCCTGGCAGGTGATGACCTCCGTCAGCCTGCCGATGGTGCGCCCGTCCATTCTGTACGCCACGGTGCTGCTGTTCTTCCTCGGGCTGGAAGTGTTCGGCCTGATGCTGGTCCTCGGCGACCCGGAAGGCAACATGGTGCTGGCGACCTATCTCTATAAGCTGACGAACAAGATGGGCACCCCATCCTATAACCTGATGGCGGCGGTTGCCGTGGTGCTGATCTGCATCACCATCCCGCTGGTGATGCTCCAGCGTCGCCTGATGCGCACCGCCAACCGCTTCGTCACCATGAAGGGCAAAGCCTCGCAGGCCCGCGCGCTGCCGCTGGGTAAATGGCGCTGGGTGGCTGGCGGAGTGATTGCCTTCTGGCTCACCGTCACCATCGGCGTTCCGCTGCTCGGCGTGGTATTGCGCGCGTTTATCTCCAACTGGGGCGTGGGCGTTTCGCTGTGGGACGAGCTTTCTCTGAACACCTTCCGCACAATCTGGGCGCAGCCCAACCTGCTGCGCGCCATCGTCAACTCCATGGCGATTGGCGTCATTGGCGGCGCGCTGGCCGTGGTGTGCTACCTGTTTGTCGGCATTGCCATGCACCGCAAGCCGGACAACACCACGCGTTTTCTGGACTACAGCGTGCTGGTGCCTCGCGCCGTGCCTGGCCTGCTGGCGGGTCTGGCGTTCCTGTGGGTGTTCCTGTTCCTGCCGATGTGGCTCGATAACTCGCTGAAATCCGGCTGGCTTTCCGGGTTCGCCTGGACCGACTGGATGCGCGAAAACGTCATCGTCTGGCTGCGTTCGCTGCGCAGCACCATTTTCAGCGTCTGGCTGGCCTATACCGTGGTGTGGATGGCTTACGGGCTAAGGCTCATCTCTTCCACGCTGCTGCAGGTGGGGCCGGAGCTTGAGGAAGCGGCGCGTAGCACCGGGGCGACGCGCGGGCAGATCACCCGCCACGTCACCATACCGCTCTCCCGCTACGGTCTTATCGGTTCGTGGCTGCTGATGTTCCTGATCTTTGAGCGCGAATATTCAACGGGTGTGTACCTGCTTTCACCCGGCACGGAAACCATCGGCTCGATGCTGGTTTCCCTCTGGGCCGCGGGTGCCATCGATATCGTGGCGGCGCTCTCTTTCATTAACATCCTGCTGGTCGTGGTAGGTCTGGGCATTGCCCTTCGTTTCGGAGTGAAAATACATGATTGAATTAGCGGTTGACGATCTGCACTTAACCTACGGCGACAATCCTGTTTTAAAAGGTGTCTCCATGAACCTGAAGCGCGGCGAAGTGGTCTCCCTGTTAGGCCCCTCCGGCAGCGGTAAAACCACCCTGCTGCGCGCCGTCGCGGGTCTGGAAAAACCGACCCAGGGGTCGATTGTTATTGGCAACAATAAGGTTTACGACGGCACGCCGCGCAGCGAGGTCCCGGCGGAAGAGCGTAACCTGGGGCTGGTATTCCAGTCCTATGCCCTGTGGCCGCACAAAACCGTGTTTGAGAACGTGGCCTATCCGCTCAAGCTGCGCAAAGTCCCGGCCAAAGAGATCCAGCAGCGCGTGCAGGACGTGCTGGACCAGCTTGGTCTGGGCCATCTTGGCAAACGTCACCCGCACCAGCTCTCCGGCGGGCAGCAGCAGCGCGTGGCGATTGGCCGGGCGCTGGTGTACAACCCGCCGGTAATTTTGCTGGACGAGCCGCTTTCCAACCTCGACGCCAAGCTGCGCGAAGAGGCCCGCGTGTTCCTGCGCGAGTTGATTATCAAGCTCGGGCTATCGGCACTGATGGTGACGCACGACCAGAACGAAGCGATGTCCATTTCCGACCGTATCCTGCTGCTCAACAACGGCAAAATTGAGCAACAGGGCACACCGCAGGAGATGTACGGCTCGCCGAAAACGCTGTTTACCGCCGAGTTTATGGGCAGCAACAATCGCCTGCACGGCAAGGTCACCGAAGTGCGCGACGGCAAAGCGCGTATCGAAGGAAAAGGCTGGTTGCTGTGGGGTCAGGCCGGTGAAGGGGTGCAGAGCGGTGAAGAAGCGACGGCGGTGATCCGCGTCGAGCGCGTGGCGGTAGTCGAGGGGCCAGGGGAAAATCAGCTTGAGCTGCCGCTGCTCACCAGCATGTATCTCGGCGACCGCTGGGAGTACCTGTTCCGCACGGTGGGGGATGATTTTGTCATCCGCGCGTATGGGCATGAGGTTCGGGATCCGCAGCACTGCCATCTTTCGCTGCCGGAGAAGCATGTTTGGGTGTTCCCGAAAGGGTGAATGTGAGAGGAAAAGGCTGCGGGATGCAGCCTTTTTGCTTTTACAGGGTGAGAGCATGCAATCTAGCTCTCAAATATCTAATTGATGATACTTTTCCGATGTCAACAACACCTGCACTTGCCTGGTTTACAGACATTGCGGGATGCCCTGGGCTGCCGCAGATAGTGGCAGTGGCAGTGGCAGTGGCAGTGGCACGGCCAGTGTCGCACAGGAGTTCCATGCGCCCATTACGTGATGGCGCCGCAGGCTGTCCCTGCTGCAGAACTCAGGAAGCGGCCCCGATCATGCCGGCGACAATGCCAAGGAATGAGGCCCTGGTCAGCCAACTGCGGGCAAAGTTGAGGGAAAGCAGCTAGGACGGGGCAGGATTAACCGGGTCTTTACCTCCGGGCAGCATTGGCATGAAATTCTCATTGGGCAGAATGACAGCTGGCGACAGGTTAAGCTCTGGAGCATCAGATATCAGGGGGATTCAGGGCCCCGTCCGGGGCGGAAGCCATCCGGCGCGCTGCGTGAAAAATCGAGGTGAATGATTCCGAAAAGCGTACCGCAGAGAGTCTACTTTTCAAAGGTACATTTTAGTAAGTAGATTTATTGATAATCATGTGATTTTCTGCCTTTAATATTTGAAAGTAGAAAAACAGAAAGAAAAAAGCAACTTATTTAACTATTTAACTATTTAACTATTTAACTTAAGCAATGGAACATAAGATGATCTTTAAAAGATTTATTATGCTTTTGACAAATCAAGGGGAGTGCTGATGGCGTCATTGAGGTATAAGAAAACCGAAAGATCCGAGCCGGAAAGATTGAATTTCCGGCTTAGGCTTACTGCATTCGGAAATCTTATTACCTTAAGCCATCATTGCCAACCAAAGGGGATGTAAATGAATACCCCCCTTGTTTTTTCTGTCTTTTGTTAACATTTCTTAATTGTTCCTGCCTTACTATATCTTGAATCGAACTGTTGAACTCATCTATATTATTGTGCAAAACAATAGACAATTGATTTATTTTATCCAACTCATCAGATTCAATGTTGCTTTTTTTAAGAATTTGCTCAAGGTTATGATGAAAGCCCCTGATCAGGTCTAAAAGTCGTTGCGAACTATCATTGTGTTTTATTTTTTCACTTTGATAATAATCGTTTTCAAGCATAAGATTTTCAATCTCTTCCTGTAACTCTTCATTTCTTTGAGCAACACCAAAAGCTTTATTTTTCTCAAGTGTTAACTCACTTTCCACGGAGGAGACTTTTTTAATCGTTTCTGCCTGAATTACACTTGATATTTCGGACTTGATTTTATCTTTTATAACACCAAGTTCTATCGAGTGCCTTTTGTTTTGTCTTGATAGTAACTCTAAATATATTGTTCTAATCCCTTTCTTCTCATTTTCTATTTTTTCGTTAGTTTCTGATTCTGTGAGCTTAGATGAGATATAAATACTTACTAGAACCACGATTGGGTATACCAATTGAGCGGCTGAATTATCTATAGATGGTACATATTTGTTTAGCAAAAATATAATGAGTGATGGAATCGCATATTGTAGTAATGTTATGAATTTCATTTTTATTACATATTTTCGTTAGATATGTTTTTATGCCGAATGCCATACTTTGTCATCATTTCGCTGAATAATGAAGGTGCATTACTGAGGATATTTAAGCAAATAGTAAATGATCTTTTTGTTTCTTCTTTAGATAGGTCTGTATGACGATAAAAAACCAAGTCAGTGTTGAAGGTTACTGAAAGCGTATCGTTCATATCTCGCTTAAGACTCAAGCCAATAATACTTTCATCCTTCCTTTTTTCTAATACGAATGCCTTGTATCCCATATATGTTGAATTGAAATCATTCACCATTTTAAATAATCTGGTATCGGAATATAAGCCAATTGTGTCATACTCGAAACTGTTCGATAAAGTTACTAACTTTACCTCATTTCTTGTTTGTATGAGGTAGGTATAGGACATTATACCGACTTCATCATTGTAATAGTCTAGCGAACCAAAAGAGTATGCCACATCGCTATCAGTTTTTTCCTCTTTGACGTTGGTTATGTTTTCTATTGTCTTTAATACGCCACCCAACTCAGAAATACTCATTTTTTAACTCATTTAAATATCAACACTACCACTACTATACCCTATTTGCGGTGGATGGTGTATATGATAGCAGCATCTGCCAGAGATTTTTTCTACCATGGTCACAAGCATCCTGATGTCTCCATGGCCTGAGGATTTGCTCCCTATGCCAGAAACAGTGACATAAATGGGTTCAAAAAGTGACATCAGAATATTGCAGTTACATAATCACTACGCATAACAATGAATATGTTAAATAACTGTACAATTAGTGAACAGACGCACTTCAAAACATCAAGTTATCTCCCTTGCGTCAGCCCAAAGCAGCATTGTGTAACTGCACTGCTTGTTGCAGTGAGGCGTGTCGCTGAAGGCATCACGTAGCGATATTTGGAGAAGAAAAGCGCTTTTTACCGAGGGCTTGGGCTGACGGTCTAGCAGATCACCAACAGAGCCGGGGATATTTTGAACAGGAGAATGTAAACTGCAAGGATAAAGCAACGGGACACCCACGGGGGCGGGTTGTGAAAGTATTTCCTGTTGTCTTCGACCTTATTGCACGTAAAATGACCAGACACATTTTAGGAAGGAGTCTTTAATGGATATTGCGCTGCTCAACAGGGGCTGGAACAGAACATGGTCAGATACCATGGTAAATCTGGAAGCCCGGAAACTCGTCGAAACTGCAAATCGGCTATCAGCATTCTATTTGCAAGATGGGATAACACGTATCAGGTTTGTCGAAGAGATAAGGCAGGTCGTAGAGAAAGAATTTGAAACTGCACGACGGGCCAAAACCGATGAAGAATGCATTGCATGCATCAAAAATCTGCGTGCCGAAACAGATAATCTGCAAGAACAAGAACGCTTGTTAAGAACCAAAGCCGCCCAACTTTATGCAAAGGTCGAGTTTGTCAGGGAAAACAATAAAATCGTCGGATACGTGATTTCGGCAATCCATATAGTGGTATCTGGAGCAGCATTATTTGGTGGGATGGTTATGATGTCCACTATGACCCCTGTTGGAGTTCTTGCAGGAGCAGTTTTATTTGTTGATGGTATTAACGGTATAACAAAAGAAGCAAGCCATCTTCGCTATGGTGAACAATCCAAATCGGAAGGAATTTTTGCTGATGGCGCAATGGAGACCGCACAATTTATGGGGTTTAGCCCAAGAAGTGGATTAGCTCTTTATAACACGGTGACTCTAGGGGCGAGTGTCTATAGTATCTTCGGCTTAGCAAGGAAACCCGGAGCTTGGCGATTATTCCGTTGGCTACCGCGTGATTACTACCGAAAAGTTGACACAATGAGCAAGCCTAAGCTAACGATGAAAATCGCTGGATATGGTGTTAAAGCGAAAGTCATTTTTGATCTTTTAGCTACTGATAACAATGCTAATTAAGATTTGTTCACTCTACAGAATCGCCAAGATTTATAAGCAAGTACAGGCGGTTGTATAAAAATTGCAACCGCTGCGCCACAAGAAAGGCCAATAGCACCAGAGAAAACACTCTGCTCAGATGCGAACATCACAAGAAAAATGAATACAGCAAGGCAACCGGATACAACCCACACGGCAAGAATAAATCGCTTGGCCAGGTCCCTGATTGCATTCCCCAGCGTTCCACCATAGCTTTCAACGTTGTTCTTTATCTTCTTCAAATCCGATGGTGTAAAGCCAGAACTCAACAAAGCCTCATCAGTAACATCCATATTGTCCTCTCCGCATTTCTTAACTGGCAATGGCACACATAATCATAGTGATGAACTTTACAGTAATCCACATGATGTTTGTGCAATGTATCAGATTTCAGACAATAGAAGCCATAAAGCCCCGTTAGTGGTACAAGCAACAAGCGGAGCGTAGCGACTGCATCAGGCCAACCTAGTTGGTTTCGCTTTGCGAAAGTCACCAGTGACCAAATCAGATTGTCAGAGGGATCACAACTTATCAGGGTGCTCGTGTACCTTTCGGAGCGTGAGCGAAGCTCTGGCAGGGCCTGCATATCGTGTGCAGGTACGTTTAGCATTATTCACCTGTTTACGTGGCTCATACGGCCACACATCGGGCTTAAATGCGTGTGATCAATCTGTTCGGGAGTTATGCCAGGTATGCGGCTTTTGTTCGTTGTTGTATTGTCGCGGTAAGAACTTGGAACCACCGCCAGCGTGATGATATGCTCCCTTGTACCACAGACCAATCACGCGACAGGTGCGGGCGTAGAACAATGGGTAGTTTAAGTTGTACCTGCTAAAGCGGGGCAACGTAAATAACTGATAAATCATAACTTGTTGATTTATCAGGAGACTGGAGCGGGCGAAGGGAATCGAACCCTCGTATAGAGCTTGGGAAGCTCTCGTTCTACCATTGAACTACGCCCGCTTTGAGGTGCGTAAGGCATTATAGACCTTACGCACCTTCATACAAGCCTATTCACAACTAACCGGCGATTAAATAATCACTTAGCACTTCGGTTTGCTGCCGGGCGCAGGCAGATAGCGCTGCGGGTCGATGGCCGTTGCCTTATAGCGAATCTGGAAGTGCAGCTTCACTGCGTCCGTACCGGTGCTGCCCATGGTGGCAATCTTCTGCCCGGCTTTGACGTTCTGCCCGTTGTTGACCAGCATCGTGTCGTTGTGCGCATAGGCCGTAATGTAGTCTTCACCATGCTTAATCATGATCAGGTTACCGTAGCCGCGCAGCTGGTTACCCACGTAAACCACCTTCCCGGCCCCGGAGGCATAAACCGGCGTACCGCGCGCAGCGGCGATATCAATACCCTTGTTGCCACCTTCAGAGAGCGAGTAAGGGGCGACCACTTTACCGCTGGCAGGCCAGATCCAGCAGCGCTGACCGACCGGCGGCCAGGATGATTGAGGCACCTGATAGGACGGCGTCACTTTGGCGGTTTTGCCTTTCGAAGAGGATTTTTTGCCCGAGGACGAGCCGCCGCTAACCTTCAGCTTTTGCCCCACCTCGATGGTGTAGGGTGGTGAGAGATTATTCAGACGCGCCAGATCCTTCACGCTGGTCCCCGTTGCGCGCGAAATTCGATACAGGGTATCCCCGCGCTTAACGGTATAGACCGAACCGGAATAGCTACCCATATCCGAAGATTTGCTCCCTGAACAGCCCGCCAGCAATAGCGTCAGCGTCAGGCAAAAAATGGCGATGATGGGATTTCTCGTCAGGCTTCCTGCAAACAAAACAGATCCTCGGTCAGCGTGAATGGCGCACTATGATAACAGCCAAAACGAATATGGGTCATGCCCTTTTCCGCTCTACGCGCCAAACCGTTCGTATAAGAATGCAGTATAATGATCCTGCTGATGGTGCTGAACCACTCGGCATTTTGGCACTGGAGCATCAATGAGTATTCAAGAACACGTTATTTTGGTAAATGACCAGGGAAAGGTGATTGGCACTCAGGAAAAATATGCCGCGCACACCTTACATACCCCGCTGCATCTGGCTTTCTCTTCCTGGCTTTTTAACGCAAAAGGCGAGTGTCTGATCACCCGACGCGCCTTAAGCAAAAAGGCCTGGCCCGGCGTCTGGACCAACTCCGTCTGCGGACACCCACAGTCCGGCGAAGAGACGATACAGGCGATAATCCGCCGCTGCCGCTTTGAAGTAGGCGCTGAGCTAACCGATATCACCGCCGTCGCCCCTGAATTTCGCTATCGGGAAACCGACCCGTCCGGGATCGTGGAAAATGAAATTTGCCCAGTATTCGCCGCCCGCATCACCAATGACGTGACGATAAACGAAGATGAAGTGATGGACTATCAGTGGGTTGAGCTGGACGCGTTATTCCGCGCGCTGGACGCGACGCCCTGGGCCTTTAGCCCGTGGATGGTCATGGAAGCGACGACCGCCCGCGAAAAACTCAAAGCCTTCGCGGCGCAATAAAAAAGCCCCTTTCGGGGCTTTTTTGACATCTAAACGCCTTATTTCACCGGGCGCATCGCCGGGAACAGGATCACGTCGCGGATGGTGTGGCTGTTGGTGAACAGCATGACCATACGGTCGATACCAATACCCAGACCCGCCGTTGGTGGCAGGCCGTGCTCCAGCGCGGTCACGTAGTCTTCGTCGAAGAACATCGCTTCGTCGTCGCCTGCCGCTTTCGCGTCAACCTGATCCTGGAAGCGCTGAGCCTGGTCTTCCGCATCGTTCAGCTCGCTAAAGCCGTTGCCGATTTCACGGCCGCCGATGAAGAATTCGAAGCGATCGGTGATTTCCGGGTTCTCGTCATTACGACGCGCCAGCGGAGAGACTTCCGCCGGGTATTCGGTGATGAAGGTCGGCTGAATCAGGTGCGCTTCGGCCACTTCTTCGAAGATCTCGGTCACGATACGGCCCAGACCCCAGCTCTTCTCAACCTTGATACCGATGCTTTCGGCGATCGCTTTCGCAGAATCGAAGTTATCCAGATCCGCCATGTTGGTTTCCGGGCGGTACTTCTTGATCGCTTCGCGCATGGTCAGTTTTTCGAACGGCTTGCCGAAGTCGAAGACTTCTTCACCGTAAGGAACCTGCGTGGTG
The DNA here is from genome assembly GCF_000762975.1 of Enterobacter sp. UCD-UG_FMILLET. Classification (NCBI taxonomy): domain Bacteria; kingdom Pseudomonadati; phylum Pseudomonadota; class Gammaproteobacteria; order Enterobacterales; family Enterobacteriaceae; genus Enterobacter; species Enterobacter sp. UCD-UG_FMILLET. Next base: position 170,950 of record NZ_JRJC01000006.1, on the reverse strand, counting down.
CCCAGGATGTCCTGCGCCAGGGTACGGAACAGGGATTCGGTCAGCTCGATTAGATCTTTGTAATCTGCATACGCCATGTAGAGTTCCATCATGGTGAACTCTGGGTTATGACGAACGGAGATACCTTCGTTACGGAAGTTACGGTTGATTTCGAACACACGGTCGAAACCACCGACCACCAGACGCTTCAGGTACAGTTCCGGCGCGATACGCAGGTACATGTCCAGGTCCAGGGCGTTGTGATGGGTGATGAACGGACGCGCAGACGCGCCGCCAGGGATCACCTGCATCATTGGGGTTTCCACTTCCATAAAGTCGCGGTTCACCATGAACTGGCGGATACCGGCCATGATCTGGGAGCGAATTTTAAAGGTCTTGCGGGATTCATCGTTAGAGATGAGATCCAGGTAGCGCTGACGATAGCGCGCTTCCTGATCCTGCAGGCCGTGGAATTTGTCCGGCAGCGGGCGCAGGGCTTTGGTCAGCAGACGCAGCTCGGTGCAGTGGATAGACAGTTCACCGGTTTTGGTTTTGAACAGTTTACCTTTCGCGCCCAGGATATCGCCCAGGTCCCACTTCTTGAACTGCTCGTTGTAGATGCCTTCCGGCAGGTCGTCACGGGAAACGTACAGCTGAATACGGCCGCCCACGTCCTGCAAGGTCACGAAGGAGGCTTTACCCATGATACGACGGGTCATCATGCGGCCAGCAACGGCCACTTCAACGTTCAGCGCTTCCAGCTCTTCGTTCTCTTTCGCGTCGAAGTCAGCGTGCAGTTGGTCTGAGGTGTGGTCACGACGAAAATCGTTCGGGAACGGCACGCCCTGCTCGCGCAGCGCTGCCAGCTTCTCGCGGCGGGTTTTCAGTTCGTTGTTAAGATCGACTACCGCGTCAGCGCCCTGTGCTTGTTGTTCAGACATGTTGGTTCCTCATAACCCTGCTTTCAAACTTGCTTCGATAAATTGGTCCAGGCTGCCGTCCAGCACCGCCTGCGTGTTGCGGGTTTCAACCCCGGTACGCAGGTCTTTGATGCGGGAGTCATCAAGGACGTAAGAACGGATCTGGCTGCCCCAACCGATGTCGGACTTGTTGTCTTCCATCGCCTGTTTCTCAGCATTTTTCTTCTGCATCTCCAGCTCATAAAGCTTCGCTTTCATCTGCTTCATGGCCTGGTCTTTGTTCTTATGCTGGGAACGGTCGTTCTGGCACTGTGTTACCAGCCCGGTTGGAATGTGGGTAATACGCACCGCTGATTCCGTACGGTTAACGTGCTGACCACCCGCGCCGGATGCGCGATAAACGTCGATACGCAGGTCCGCCGGGTTAATTTCGATATCAATATCTTCATCAACTTCCGGATAAACAAACGCGGAGCTGAAGGAGGTATGACGACGGCCACCGGAGTCGAACGGGCTCTTACGCACCAGGCGGTGAACGCCGGTTTCGGTACGCAGCCAGCCGTAGGCGTAATCGCCAATGATCTTGATGGTGACGGATTTCAGACCTGCGACTTCACCTTCAGACTCTTCGATAATTTCGGTTTTGAAGCCGCGCGCTTCAGCCCAACGCAGGTACATACGCGTCAGCATGCTGGCCCAGTCCTGCGCTTCGGTGCCGCCAGAACCCGCCTGAATATCGAGATAGCAGTCAGCGCTGTCGTATTCGCCGGAGAACATACGGCGGAATTCCAGCTGCGCCAGCTTCTCTTCCAGCACGTCGAGTTCTGCCACGGCTTCGTTAAAGGTTTCTTCGTCGTCGGCTTCGACGGCCAGCTCCAGTAAACCGGAAACATCTTCCAGCCCCTGGGCCATTTGATCCAGCGTATCTACGATAGCTTCGAGAGAGGAACGCTCTTTACCCAGCGCCTGTGCGCGTTCAGGTTCGTTCCAGACGTCCGGCTGTTCCAGCTCGGCGTTTACTTCTTCAAGACGCTCTTTCTTGGCATCGTAGTCAAAGATACCCCCTAAGAACGTCAGAGCGCTCCGTGAGGTCCTGAATACGGTTTTTTACCGGATTAATTTCAAACATGGTCTGTTTTCTTTTATGGACTTGTCAAAATGCGGTGATAAGAGCGGGATTGTACCGAATCCACGCCCTTTTTTATAGAGATTACTGCCGCTAAATTGGCCAGATATTGTCGATGATGATCTGAAGGGTGCGGTTACCGCGAAACTCGTTGATGTCCAGTTTATACGCCAGCTCGACCTCGCGCACGCCGTTGTCCGGCCAGATGGAGGTATCGACGTTGAAGGCAATGCCGTCCAGCAGCGGGCCGCCGCCGACCGGCTCAACCATCACCTTCAGATGACGTTCGCCGACGATGCGCTGCTGCAGCAGACGGAAACGACCGTCAAACAGCGGTTCCGGGAACATCTGCCCCCACGGGCCGGCATCGCGGAGCATTTGCGCCACGTCCATCGTCATCTCAAGCGGTGAAAGCTCGCCATCGGACACCACTTCCCCCTGCAGCAGGGCCGGGTCAATCCAGTCGGTGACAAGCTCACCAAACAGCCGCTGGAATTCGTCGAATTTCGCCTCTTCCAGAGACAGGCCAGCCGCCATCGCATGACCGCCAAACTTGATCATCAGACCCGGATACAGCGTATCGAGACGCTCCAGCGCATCGCGCATGTGCAGACCCTGAATCGAGCGGCCAGAGCCTTTCAGCGTGCCGTCACCCGCGGGCGCGAAGGCGATCACCGGACGGTGGAAACGTTCTTTAATACGCGACGCCAGAATGCCGACCACGCCCTGATGCCACTCGGGATGGTACATCGCCAGGCCCCCCGGCAGCGTATCGCCGCTGCGTTCAAGCGTTTCGCACAGGGTCAGCGCTTCGGCCTGCATCCCCTGCTCAATCTCTTTACGAGTCTGGTTCAGCGCATCCAGCTCGTTGGCCAGCACACGCGCTTCACCAATGTTGTCGCACAGCAGCAGCGCCACGCCGACGGACATATCGTCCAGCCTTCCGGCCGCGTTCAGACGCGGGCCGAGGGCAAAGCCCAAATCGCTTGCTGCCAGCTTGAGCGGATCGCGGTTGGCAATCTCCAGCAGCGCCTTGATCCCCGGACGGCACTTGCCCGCGCGAATGCGGCTTAGGCCCTGCCAGGTCAAAATGCGGTTATTGGTATCGAGCGGTACCACGTCCGCGACGGTGCCCAGCGCCACCAGATCGAGATATTCGGCCAGGTTCGGTACGGCAATACCGAGGGATTCGAACCAGCCCTTATCGCGCAGCAGGGTCCGTAACGCCAGCATCAGATAAAACGCCACGCCTACGCCCGCAAGGGATTTCGATGGGAAATCGCAGTCGCGCAGGTTGGGGTTAATAATCGCTTCCGCATCCGGCAGCGTTTCGCCCGGCAGGTGGTGATCGGTAACCAGCACCGGGATCCCCAACGCGTGGGCATGATCGACGCCCGCATGGGAAGAGATCCCGTTATCGACGGTCATGATCATCTGCGCACCGCGGGCGTGGGCCTGATCGACCACTTCCGGGCTGAGGCCATAGCCGTCTTCAAAACGGTTAGGCACCAGATACGTGACGTTATCGCAGCCCAGCGCGCGCAGGCTGAGCACGCTCAGCGCGGTGCTGGTTGCGCCGTCGGCGTCGAAATCCCCTACCACCACAATCCGCGTTCCTTCACGCAGCGCGTTGTAGAGCATTTCGGTAGCTTTTTCGATACCGCTCAGCTGCTGCCAGGGCAGCATCCCTTTCACGCTGCGCTCAAGATCCTCAGCGCGACGCACGCCGCGGCTTGCGTAGAGGCGCTTAAGCAGCGCCGGGAGATCGTCTGGCAAATCAACCGGTTCAACCGCCTCGCGGCGGCGCAATTTTATCGGGGCTTTCACGCGGATTATTTACCACCAAACTGTTTCTGGTGCGCGTCGAGGAACTCTTTCATCTCTTTTGGCCCCTGATAGCCCGGAACGACATAGCCGTTGCTCAGGACAATCGCTGGCGTACCGCTCACGCCAAACTGCACGCCGAGCGCGTAGTGGTTAGCGATATCAATGTCGCAGGAGGCCGGCTTAACGCCTTTGCCGTTCATCGCGTCGTCAAACGCTTTGTTGCGGTCTTTCGCACACCAGATAGCCTTCATGTCCTGCTCTGGCTGGCTCTGCACGCCCGCGCGTGGGAAGGCCAGATAGCGCACGGTAATACCCAGCGCGTTGTAGTCTTTCATCTCTTCATGCAGCTTGTGGCAGTAGCCGCAGGTGATGTCGGTGAAAACGGTAATAACGTGTTTTTCCTGCGCCGCCTTATAGACGATCATCTCTTTTTCGAGCGCGTTCAGGTTTTTCATCAGCAGCTGGTTGGTCACGTTGACCGGCTGCGCGCCGCTCACGTCGTACATTGGCCCCTGAATAATGTGCTTGCCGTCTTCGGTGACGTACAGCACGCCGCTGTTGGTCAGTACCGTTTTCATCCCAGCGACCGGTGCTGGCTGAATATCGCTGCCGGTGACGCCAAGCTTAGCCAGCGACTGTTTGATGGCGGCGTCGTCCGCATGGGCGAAACCGGTAAATGAGGCTGCCAGCAGGGTGAACAGCGCGAAAGATTTTTTCATATGTGATCCTGTTACAATTCGTCGGCACTCACGCACGAGGGTGGTGCTGTTGGTGTAGCTGCCGCAGGCGTTCCGTCGCGACATGGGTGTAAATTTGCGTCGTGGAAAGATCGCTGTGCCCCAGCAGCATCTGCACCACGCGTAAATCAGCGCCGTGGTTTAACAGATGCGTCGCGAAGGCGTGACGCAATACGTGCGGCGAAAGCTTTTCACTGTCGATACCCGCCAGTGTGGCGTAATGCTTGATGCGATGCCAGAACGTTTGCCGCGTCATCTGCTGGGCGCGCTGGCTCGGAAACAGGACGTCGATAGACGTACCATTGAGCAGCCACGGACGGCCATGCTCCAGGTACGTTTCCAGCCAGTAAACCGCCTCTTCCCCCAGCGGAACCAGCCTTTCCTTATTTCCTTTACCGATGACGCGCACCACGCCCTGACGCAGGCTGATGTCGCTCATCGTCAGGCCAACCAGTTCCGAAACGCGCAAGCCGGTAGCATACAATAGCTCAAGCATGGCTTTATCGCGTAACTCCAGCGGCAGGTCAACAGCCGGTGACTGTAATAATCTCTCAACTTGTGCTTCGCTGAGATCTTTCGGCAGCCGCTGCGGAAGCTTAGGGGAAGCCAGCAGCGCGCTGGGATCGTCTTCGCGAATCTTCTCACGGTAGAGATGCTGGAACAGCCGACGCATGGCGCTAAGCAAACGCGCGGAACTGGTGGCTTTGTAGCCCCCAGCGATACGTTCCCCCAGCAGCGCCTGCAGGTCATCACGCTGCGCGCTCGCAAGGGATAACCCCCGGTGCGCAAGCCACTCCACCAGCATGGTGAGATCGCGACGGTAGGCGCTGAGGGTATTCTCGGCCAGATTTTTCTCCAGCCACAGCGCGTCGAGAAACTGTTCGATCAGTGCGAGATCCTTTTCCACATCAGCCCCTTTGATTCTGCAGTCAGGCCATTATGCCTGATTGCGACCGGTTTCTGGTACACTACGCGCATAGTCAAAGCAAGAATTGAGATAGTTACGCGATGAATATTGGTCTGTTCTATGGTTCCAGCACCTGCTACACCGAAATGGCGGCAGAGAAAATTCGCGACATCATTGGCCCGGAACTGGTGACGTTGCATAACCTGAAAGATGACGCGGTCGCGCTGATGGAACAGTACGATGTCCTGATCCTTGGCATCCCAACCTGGGATTTTGGTGAGATACAGGAAGACTGGGAAGCCATCTGGGATCAACTCGACTCAGTCAACCTCGACGGCAAAATCATTGCCATGTACGGCATGGGGGACCAGCTCGGTTACGGGGAATGGTTCCTGGACGCGCTCGGCATGCTGCATGACAAACTGGCACCGAAAGGGGTGTCGTTTATCGGCTACTGGCCAACCGAAGGTTACGAGTTCACCAGTAAAAAACCGATTATTGCCGACGGCGAGCTGTTTGTTGGGCTCGCGCTGGATGAAACCAATCAGTACGATCTCAGCGATGAGCGCCTGCAAACCTGGTGCGAGCAGATTCTGGGCGAAATGGCAGAAAAGTTTAGCTAACGCGCATTATCCCTGCGTCGTCTGTTGCAACAGCATCCGGCGCAGGTCTCGCCACTCGGCAGCATCCATACTGTCAGCCGCCAGCCACAGATGCTGGCAACGCCCGCCGTCCACCTTGCGTAACCGTAACATCATGCCGCAGTTGAGCATCCAGGGCATACCAAGAATATCCCACTCTTTACCCTGCCAGCGCAGGCGGGAATCCATCAGTAGCTTGATCTCTCCCTGACGAGCATTAATGCGACGCTGGCTGCGTACGCTGTCAAACACGACAAACGAGAGTAACAACAGCCACAGCGGCGTATAGCTCAGCGGCCACGGCATCAGCAACACAAAGGCCGCAACCAGGCCGTGGAGCAATAAAGACATCCACTGCGAGCGCCACGAGACGCGAAGATCAGATTGCCACAGGACCACGTTCCCGATTCCGTGTTTGAATTAATTGCACCATCCGTTGCAACTCGGTGTCGGCGGGTTTGCCGTGGTTCATCAGCCAGTTGAATAAATCCGGATCGTCAGACTCAAGCAGGCGAACAAACAGACGCTTATCATCATCGCTTAAGCTGTCATACTCATATTCGAAGAAAGGCATGATGGAAATATCAAGTTCACGCATGCCGCGACGGCACGCCCAGTGAATACGGGCCTTGTTGTTAATATCCATGTTCAGTTTCCTGCATTACGTTTGGCACAGTCGGTACCCCGTTCAGTGTTCTTTATTTCTCTACGGGGACACCAGCTAGTGTAACGTGTTTTTGACCGTTTCATTACTGGAATATTGCGATCGCCGAGCAGGCTTCCAGAATAAACCCCACAAAGACAGCGGATTACATTATTTTGCGTAACGCTACGCATAACTGGTTTAGGGCACAAATGGTCTGTTGAAAGCGCTTGCATTGCCTGCAGGCTCTTTTACCATTAGGCATTATCAAAGCGTTAAGCAATTCAGGATATCGTTATGGCATTTACACCATTTTCTCCTCGCCAGCCCGCCGCCTCTGCGCGTCTGCCGCTGACGCTTATTTCTCTTGATGACTGGGCGCTGGCAACGCTCACCGGTGCCGACGCCGACAAATATCTGCAGGGCCAGGTGACCGCCGACGTCAGCCAGATGACCGAACACCAGCACCTGCTGGCCGCGCATTGCGACCCAAAAGGCAAAATGTGGAGCAACCTGCGCCTCTTCCGCCGTCAGGACGGCTTTGCCTTTATTGAGCGCCGCAGCCTGCAAGAGGCCCAGCTCAAAGAGCTGAAGAAGTACGCGGTCTTTTCCAAAGTCACTATCGCCCCGGACGACGAACATGTCCTGCTGGGCGTGGCTGGTTTCCAGGCGCGAGCGGCACTGAAAAATCTCTTCAGCGAACTGCCGGACGCAGAAAAGCAGGTGGTCAGCGAAGGCGCGACCTCCATCCTGTGGTTTGAACACCCGGCGGAGCGTTTCCTGTTAGTCACGGATGCGGCAACGGTCGAACGCGTGACCGAAGCGCTGCGCGGCGAAGCGCAGCTAAACAACAGTCAGCAGTGGCTGGCGCTGAACATCGAAGCGGGTCTGCCGGTGATTGACGCAGCAAACAGCGCGCAGTTCATTCCTCAGGCAACAAACCTGCAGGCGCTGGGGGGCATCAGCTTTAAAAAGGGCTGTTACACCGGCCAGGAGATGGTGGCGCGTGCAAAATTCCGCGGGGCAAACAAACGAGCGCTCTGGACGCTGGCGGGCCATGCCAGCCGTGTACCTGAAGCGGGTGAAGACTTAGAGCTGAAGATGGGTGATAACTGGCGCCGCACCGGCACCGTGTTAGCCGCCGTACAGCTGGATGATGGACGTCTTTTAGTTCAAGCCGTCATGAACAACGACATGGAAGCCGATAGCGTGTTCCGCGTGCGTGACGATGCGAAAACGCTGAGCATCGAGCCGTTGCCGTATTCGTTAGAAGAGTAATAGTCTACAGGTGTCCTCCCTCTCCCTTTGGGAGAGGGCCAGGGTAAGGGCAACCGCCCGCACGGTGGAAAAAACTACGCCTGCCCCACGTACAAATAGATCGCCAAAAAGTGGCATACGCTGCCGCCAAGCACAAAGCCGTGCCAGATGGCATGGTTGTATGGGATGCGCTTGCAGACGTAGAAAATCACGCCGAGCGAGTACACCACGCCACCTAAGGCCAGAAGCGTCACGCCCCCTACCGACAGTTTGATTGCCAGTTGATACACCACAATCAGCGACAGCCAGCCCATTGTCAGATAGGTGACCAGTGACAGCACCTTAAACCGGTGCGCGATGGTCAGCTTAAACAGGATCCCCAGCAGTGCCAGGCTCCAGATAACAATCATCAGGCCACGCGACAGCGGTGAGTTGAGCCCCACCAGCAAAAACGGTGTGTAGGTGCCTGCAATAAGAAGATAGATAGCGCAGTGGTCAAATTTCTTGAGCCACATCTTGGCCCGCTGATGCGGGATCGCGTGATACAGCGTCGACGCCAGGAACAGCAGGATCATACTCCCGCCATACAGGCTGTAGCTGGTAATGGCCATCGCGCTGGCATTGGCGTCTACCGCCTGTACCAGCAATAACACTAAACCGACAATCCCAAACACCAGGCCAATACCGTGGCTGATGCTGTTGGCTACTTCCTCAGCCAGCGAATATCCCTGTGCGATTAATGGTCTACTCACCATACAAAACTCCGGGAAAACAAAAGATGATTATTCATCGCATAACTATGCTAACTGAGAATGATTCCAGTGAACACCTGTTAGCTAAAATAATTTCATTTCAAAATTTATACCTAAAAATCATAGATATAATGAAATCTTTCACCTAACAATTGTTCACATAAAAATTTAATCATTATGAATCAAGAGTATAAAAATGGATCCTGCCCTCCGGGTGCATGTTATGATATGACGATGAGTTCAGAATGAGAGTTATGCCATTGTGAGTATGTTCACCCATTCCGCCATTGCCAGTCTCAATAACCTGGAGATGATGGTCTACAACTATGTCATAAAAAATCGTGACAAAGTCATGTACATGACCATCCGCGAGCTGGCGGATGCGGCAGACGTCTCAACCACCACTATCCTGCGCTTTTGCCGCAAGCTTAACTGCGAAGGGTATTCTGAATTTCGGGTGCGCTTTAAGCTTTATCTTGAACAGAACGAGCCCCAGCAGGCGAATTTCGGTGCCAGCGAAATTATCAGCTTTTTTAAAAGCGTGAATAATGAAGAGTTCGACGCGTTATTAGATAAGGCGGTTGATATTATTTTATCGTCAGAGCGAATTATATTTGTCGGTGCCGGAACATCGGGTTCGCTGGCAAAATATGGCGCACGCTTCTTTTCTAATATCGGGAAATTCAGTAACCATATTGATGATCCTTATTTCCCGGTCACCAATGATATGGCGAAAAATGCGCTGGCGATTGTGCTTTCCGTCTCGGGCGAGACCGAGGAGATCCTGCGCTTCGCCAGCCAGTTCAGCCTGCATCACTGCAAGGTGCTCTCGATAACCAGCCACGAGCACTCGCGTCTCGCAAAACTGGCGGACTTTAATCTCTCCTGGCACGTTCCTCAGACGCGTATTGCAGGCGTCTACGACATCACCACGCAAATTCCCGTCATTTATATTCTGGAATCTCTCGGACGTAAACTGGCGAAGAAACTCACAGAATAAAACACCCTGTTTTTTTGATGTGACAAATCACATTTACTGTGAATTGTTATATCGTGACATTCCATTTCGCTTTGCTAGACTCGATGCCAATAAGCCATTTATTGAGAAGAGCAGCGATGAAAAAATTAACCTTACCAAAAGATTTTTTATGGGGCGGCGCGGTTGCCGCTCACCAGGTTGAAGGCGGCTGGAACAAAGGCGGCAAAGGGCCAAGCATTTGTGACGTATTGACCGGCGGCGCGCACGGCGTCCCGCGCGAAATCACCCAGGAAGTCGTGCCGGGTAAATACTACCCAAACCACGAGGCCATCGACTTCCACGGCCACTATAAAGAAGACATCAAGCTGTTTGCCGAGATGGGCTTCAAGTGCTTCCGCACCTCTATCGCCTGGACACGCATCTTCCCGAAAGGTGACGAAACGCAGCCAAACGAAGAGGGGCTGAAGTTCTACGACGACATGTTCGACGAGCTGCTGAAATACAACATCGAACCGGTGATCACCCTCTCCCACTTCGAGATGCCGCTGCACCTGGTGCAGGAGTACGGTAGCTGGACCAACCGTAAAGTGGTCGATTTCTTCGTGCGCTTCGCGGAAGTGGTTTTTGAGCGCTACAAAAACAAGGTCAAATACTGGATGACCTTCAACGAAATCAACAACCAGCGTAACTGGCGCGCGCCGCTGTTCGGCTACTGCTGCTCGGGCGTGGTCTATACCGAACATGAAAATCCGGAAGAGACCATGTATCAGGTCCTGCACCACCAGTTTGTGGCCAGCGCCCTGGCGGTGAAAGCCGCACGCCGCATCAACCCTGAGATGAAAGTTGGCTGCATGCAGGCCATGGTGGCGCTCTATCCATTCTCCTGCAAGCCGGAAGACGTGATGTTCGCCCAGGAATCGATGCGCGAGCGCTATGTCTTTACCGACGTCCAGCTGCGTGGTTACTACCCATCCTACGTGCTGAACGAGTGGGAGCGCCGCGGCTTCTCCATCAAAATGGAGGCAGGCGACGAGCAGATCCTGCGTGAAGGTACCTGCGACTACTTAGGTTTCAGCTACTACATGACCAACGCGGTGAAAGCGGAAGGCGGTACCGGCGATGCGATTTCCGGTTTTGAAGGCAGCGTGCCAAACCCGCACGTGAAAGCATCCGACTGGGGCTGGCAGATCGATCCGGTAGGCCTGCGCTATTCCCTGTGCGAACTGTACGAGCGTTATCAGAAACCGCTGTTTATCGTGGAAAACGGCTTCGGCGCCTACGATAAGGTGGAAGAAGACGGCAGCATCAACGACGACTATCGCATCGACTACCTGCGTGCCCACGTGGAAGAGATGATCAAAGCCGTGACGCACGATGGCGTGGATCTGATGGGCTATACGCCGTGGGGCTGTATCGACTGCGTGTCATTTACCACCGGCCAGTACAGCAAGCGCTACGGCTTTATCTACGTGAACAAGCACGACGACGGAACCGGCGACATGTCGCGCTCACGTAAGAAAAGCTTCGAGTGGTATAAGGGCGTGATTGCCAGCAACGGCGAGAAACTTTAACGGCGCTATGATTGATCCCTTCTCCCCTTAGGGGGGAGGGGTTTACTTCCCGCCCGCCAGCTCAATAAAACTGCCCGTCACGTACGACGCCTTCTCGCTCAGCAGCCAGACAATCGCCTGCGCCACCTCTTCCGGCTGGCCGCCGCGCTGCATCGGCAGCAAGGATTTCACGCGATCCACTCGACCCGGCTCTCCGCCGGATGCATGAATATCGGTATAAATCAGCCCAGGACGTACGCAGTTGACGCGAATGCCCTGCGCCGCCACCTCCAGCGACAGCCCGGTTGTCAGCGAATCCACCGCCCCCTTGGACGCGGCGTAATCCACATATTCACCCGGCGCGCCCAGGCGCGACGCGGCGGAAGAGACGTTCACTATCGCCCCGCCCTTGCCGCCATGCTTAAAGGACATGCGTTTTACCGCTTCCCGGCAGCAGAGAAAGTAGCCCGTGACGTTGGTCGCCAGGACGCGGTTAATGCGCTCTGCGGACAGATTCTCGATAGTGGATTGTTCAAACAGAATCCCCGCATTATTGACCAGCGCACGAAGCGGCTCGCCTTCACGATCGAGGCTGTCAAACATCGCCAGCACCTGGGCTTCATCGCTGATGTCCGCACGTACGGCAAAGGCTTTACCGCCCGCTTCAACGATCTGGTTGATCACGTCCGTCGCGGCTTTAATGTTGTGATGATAGTTCACCGCCACGGTGTAGCCTTCGCGAGCCAGCTGCAGCGCGGTGGCTTTCCCAATTCCGCGGCTGGCGCCGGTGACCAGTGCAATTGCCATTATCTTCTCCCAATAAAAAAGCCGGGTGGCGGCTTCGCCTTACCCGGCCTACGTTACTACATCAGCAATGTTACTGGTATTCGCTCATCGGTACGCAGGAGCAGAACAGGTTACGGTCGCCGTAGACGTCATCGAGACGCTTCACGGTCGGCCAGTATTTGTTTGCCACGCCTGCCGGGAAGACCGCCAGCTCACGGGAGTAACCGTGGTTCCACTCTGCCACCATTTCGTGCTGGGTGTGCGGGGCGTTGACCAGCGGGTTATCTTCCAGCGTCCACTCGCCGTCCTGCACGCGGTCGATCTCCATGCGGATGGCCAGCATCGCGTCGATAAAGCGGTCCAGCTCGGCTTTGCTTTCAGACTCCGTTGGCTCCACCATCAGCGTGCCCGCAACCGGGAACGACATGGTTGGCGCGTGGAAGCCGTAGTCGATCAGGCGCTTGGCGATATCCAGCTCGCTGATGCCGGTCTGCTCTTTCAGCGGACGAATATCGAGGATGCACTCGTGCGCCACGCGACCGTCACGGCCGGTATAGAGCACCGGGAAGGCGGACTTCAGGCGAGTTGCAATATAGTTAGCGTTCAGGATCGCCACCTGGCTCGCCTGCTTCAGCCCTTCCGCGCCCATCATGCGGATGTACATCCAGCTGATTGGAAGGATAGAGGCGCTGCCGAACGGTGCCGCAGAGACCGCGCCCTGACGGGTCAGCATGCCTTCAATCTGCACCACGCTATGGCCCGGCACAAACGGCGCCAGGTGCGCTTTCACGCCGATTGGGCCCATGCCCGGTCCGCCACCGCCGTGAGGGATGCAGAAGGTTTTGTGCAGGTTCAGGTGCGACACGTCCGCGCCGATAAAGCCCGGAGAGGTAATGCCCACCTGAGCGTTCATGTTCGCGCCGTCGAGGTAAACCTGACCGCCGAACTGGTGCACCACTTCGCACACTTCACGGATAGTCTCTTCGTACACGCCGTGGGTGGACGGATAGGTCACCATGATGCAGGATAGCTTGTCGCCCGCCTGCTCGGCTTTCGCGCGCAGGTCGGCCAGATCGATGTTGCCGTTCTTATCGCACGCCACCACCACCACTTCCATACCCGCCATCTGGGCAGAGGCCGGGTTGGTACCGTGGGCAGAGCTTGGGATCAGGCAGATATCGCGGTGACCTTCGTTGCGGCTTTCGTGATAGTGACGGATTGCCAGCAGGCCCGCATATTCACCCTGCGCGCCGGAGTTCGGCTGCATGCAGAGCGCGTCATAACCGGTCAGCTTCACCAGCCAGTCGGAAAGCTGGTTGATCATCATATGATAACCTTCAGCCTGCTCCGGCGGGCAGAACGGGTGCAGCTCGGAGAATTCAGGCCAGGTGATCGGGATCATCTCCGCCGCGGCGTTCAGCTTCATGGTGCAGGAGCCCAGCGGGATCATCGCCTGGTTCAGCGCCAGATCCTTGCGCTCCAGAGAGTGCATATAGCGCATCATCTCGGTCTCGCTGTGGTAGCGGTTAAAGACCGGATGCGTCAGGATCGCGTCGTTACGCAGCATGCTTTCCTGAATGGAGCGGCTGTCGAGCGCGACCTCTTTGTCGAGCGCATCAATGTCCAGACCGTGCGCGTCACCCAGCAGCACGCTGAACAGGTTCAGGATATCGTCGCGGGTGGTGCTTTCATCCAGCGTAATGCCGACGGCGTTGTGGATGTCGCTGCGCAGGTTGATCTCTGCCGCATTCGCACGCGCCAGCACGGCCGCTTTGTCCGCCACGTCCACGCACAGGGTGTCGAAGTAGTGGGCATGGCGCAGCTTAAGGCCTTTCTGCTGCAGGCCGCAGGCCAGAATATCGGCCAGACGGTGAATGCGGCTGGCAATGCGCTTCAGGCCTGCCGGGCCGTGGAACACGGCGTACAGGCTGGCGATGTTTGCCAGCAGCACCTGGGAGGTACAGATGTTGGAGTTCGCTTTCTCACGGCGGATGTGCTGCTCGCGGGTCTGCATCGCCATGCGCAGCGCGGTGTTACCGGCAGCGTCTTTTGAGACGCCGATAATACGGCCTGGCATGGAGCGTTTGAATTCATCTTTCGCGCCGAAGAACGCAGCGTGCGGGCCGCCGTAGCCCATCGGCACGCCGAAGCGTTGCGCTGAACCGAATACGATATCTGCGCCCTGTTTACCCGGCGCCGTCAGCAGCACCAGCGCCATAAAATCAGCGGCAACGCTGACAACCACTTTGCGGGATTTCAGCTCGGCAATCAGCGCGCCGTAGTCGTGAACTTCACCGGTAGTGCCTACCTGCTGCAGCAGCACGCCAAAGACGTCCTGGTGATCCAGCACTTTGTCAGCGTCGTCTACGATCACGTCAAAGCCGAAGGTCTCAGCGCGTGTACGCACCACGTCCAGCGTCTGCGGATGCACGTCCGCCGCCACGAAGAAGCGGTTGGCATTTTTCAGCTTGCTCACGCGTTTTGCCATCGCCATCGCTTCGGCGGCGGCGGTCGCTTCATCCAGCAGCGAGGCGGAGGCGATATCCATTCCGGTCAGATCCAGCGTCACCTGCTGGAAGTTCAGCAGCGCTTCCAGACGGCCCTGAGAGACTTCCGGCTGATAAGGGGTGTAAGCGGTGTACCAGCCCGGGTTTTCCAGCATGTTGCGCAGGATCACCGGCGGTAACTGCACGTTGGTGTAGCCCATGCCAATGTAAGACTTATAGCGCTTGTTCAGGCCTGCGATAGCCTTCAGCTCCGCCAGCGCGGCGAATTCCGTGGTGGCTTCCCCCACCTGAGGCGGCGTGGCAAGCTGGATGTCTTTTGGCACAATCTGGCCGATCAGTGCGTTTAATGAATCCGCGCCAACCGTCTTCAGCATCTCCTGCTGTTGCTGAGCATCCGGCCCAATGTGACGTTCGATGAAGGCGCCACGGTTTTCAAGCTGGCTTAAAGTCTGTGTCATGAGCGATGGTTCCTGAAACGTGCAGTGAATTTAAGTTCCCTCTCCCTCTGGGAGAGGGTTAGGGTGAGGGGAAGATGGGCACCCTCGCCCCTGCCCTCTCCCGAAAGGAGAGGGGGATAAACGATTACTCGTCTTCTAACAGTGCTTCGTACGCGGTCGCATCCAGCAGCGCGGCAACCTGAGATTCGTCGCTGGCTTTGATCTTGAAGATCCAGCCGCCTTCATAAGGCTCGCTGTTCACCAGTTCCGGCGAATCGCTCAGCGCGTCGTTGACGGCAACGATTTCGCCGCTAACAGGGGCATAGATGTCGGATGCCGCTTTTACGGACTCCGCTACGGCGCAGTCGTCGCCCGCGCTAACGGTCGTGCCCACGTCAGGCAGGTCAACAAACACCATGTCGCCCAGCAGCTCTTGCGCGTGCTCGGTGATCCCTACGGTGTAAGTGCCGTCCGCCTCTTTGCGCAGCCACTCGTGTTCTTTGCTGTATTTCAGTTCTGCTGGCACATTGCTCATTGAAGTTCTCCTGATAAAAATGATTAGGCGACCGGCTTACCGGCGCGAACAAAAATCGGTTTGGTCACGTTGACCGGCATTTCGCGGTTGCGGATTTGCACCACCGCCGTTTCGCCAATGCCCGCCGGCACGCGTGCCAGTGCAATACTGTAGCCCAGCGTCGGGGAGAAGGTACCGCTGGTGATCACGCCTTCGCGATGATTGCCGTCGGCATCGGTAAAACGCACCGGCAGTTCGCCGCGCAGTACGCCCTTCTCGGTCATCACCAGGCCCACCAGCTGTTCAGTGCCCTTCTCGCGCTGCATCTCCAGCGCTTCGCGGCCAATAAAGTCACGGTCAGCCGGTTCCCACGCGATGGTCCAGCCCATGTTGGCGGCCAGCGGAGAGACGCCTTCATCCATCTCCTGACCGTAAAGATTCATCCCCGCTTCCAGACGCAGCGTATCGCGCGCGCCCAGACCCGCAGGCTTCACGCCAGCTTCCACCAGCGCACGCCAGAAATCAGCGGCCTTCTCGTTCGGCATCGCAATTTCGTAGCCCGCTTCACCGGTGTAGCCGGTGGTAGCGATAAACAGATCGCCCGCCTGCACGCCGAAGAACGGCTTCATGCCTTCGGTTGCTTTGCGCTGCTCGTCGTTAAACAGAGACGCGGCTTTCGCCTGCGCGTTCGGCCCCTGTACGGCGATCAGCGACAGATCGTCACGGACGGTGATGTCGATGGCATAAGGTTCGGCGTGTTGGGTGATCCAGGAGAGGTCTTTTTCGCGGGTGGCGGAGTTGACAACGAGGCGGAAGAAATCTTCAGTGAAGTAGTAGACGATAAGGTCATCAATCACGCCGCCCGAGGCATTCAGCATGCCGGTATAGAGCGCTTTACCCGGCGTTTTCAGTTTGGCGACGTCGTTTGCCAGCAGATAACGCAAAAACTCCCGGGTGCGGCTACCGCGCAGATCGACAATCGTCATGTGGGACACGTCGAACATACCGGCATCGGTGCGCACCGCGTGGTGCTCATCAATCTGCGAGCCGTAGTGCAGCGGCATCATCCAGCCGTGGAAGTCCACCATGCGGGCGCCGCATAACACGTGTTGTTCGTACAAAGGAGTCTGTTGAGCCATCTTGTCCTCGTTGAAAAATTCACCGTGAAACCCGGTATCGGCCCCGTTACCTGGCGCCGACGCAAACGTTCTCTTTTACCCGAACTTACCACCGAAACCGGCGGTTAACCATAAGGTAAAACGGGTCATCACATTAGCTTATGACCAAAAAACGCTAAAAAGCCTACAGAGTTATTCACTGGAAAAATGCGATTAACCCCGCACAAAATTAACAATGATCTAACAGGATTTAGCACATGCTGATATTTCGTGCGGAAAATCGGGCCGAATTTCCGTAACATAAAATCCCGTATATTAGATTTTCTAATGCGAAAAATGACGTGAAATTAGAATATTTCAAACGAGGAAATCTCCCCGGCGCAGAGGCCGGGAAAATAAAGTGTGACAGGGGTCTAAATTAGCGTAACCAGTCGGGAAGATCGTTAAGACCCATCGCCTGACGGAGGAGTTGGGGCTTAACACCCGGAAGGGTGTCAGCAAGCTTGAGGCCAATGTCGCGCAGCAGTTTTTTTGCCGGATTCGCCCCGGCAAACAGCTCGCGGAAGCCCTGCATGCCCGCCAGCATCATCGCCGCACTGTGCTTGCGGCTGCGCTCGTAGCGACGCAGGTACAGATGCTGGCCGATATCTTTGCCTTCGCGGTGCAGGCGACGCAGTTCCTCAACCAGCTCCGCCGCGTCCATAAAGCCAAGGTTGACGCCCTGCCCGGCCAGCGGATGAATGGTATGCGCCGCATCACCGACCAGCGCCAGACGGTGCGCGGCAAACTGACGCGCGTAGCGGCCGGTTAACGGGAACACCTGCCGCTCGCTTTCAAGCGTGCACAGGCCAAGGCGGTTATCAAAGGCCACGCACAGCGCCTGGTTAAAGGCGTCCGGCGCTGCCTCATGCATCTGCCGGGCTTTCTCCGGCACCAGGGACCAGACAATCGAGCACAGGTGCGGATCGGCAAGCGGCAGGAACGCCAGAATGCCGTCGTTGTGGAAAATCTGCCGCGCCACGCCGCCGTGCGGCTCCTCTGTGCGGATCGTCGCGACCAGAGCGTGATGACGATAGTCCCAGAAGGTCAGCGGGATATCGGCTTTATTACGCAGCCAGGAGTTGGCACCGTCAGCGCCGACCACCAGCCGCGCGGTCAGCATATCGCCGCTTTGCAGGGTGATAAACGCCTCGTTTTCGCCCCATGCCACCTGCTGGATCTGCGCAGGCGCAATCAGCGTCACGTCGCTGCACTGCTGTGCTTTCTGCCACAGCGCGTGGTGGATCACCGCGTTTTCGATGATATGACCCAGATGGCTGTAGCCCATGCTTTCATCATCAAAAGCAATATGACCAAAGCTGTCTTTATCCCACACTTCCATGCCGTGATAGCAGCTGGCGCGCTGCGCCACAATATCTGCCCAGACGCCAAGGTGCGTCAGCAATTTCTCGCTGGCGGCATTGATCGCCGAGACGCGGAGTTCCGGCGGGGCATCCGGGGCAACGGGCTGGGGCTGCTTTTGCTCCAGCACCGCCACGCGAAGGCCGCTGCCCTGTAAACCACAGGCCAGCGCCAGTCCGACCATACCGCCGCCAACGATGGCAACATCAACATTTTGCACGGTGATAACTCCTTAACGTGCGACCCAACCAAGAGTCCGCTGCGCCAGCACGTCACGTGCCGGAATGAATAGTTCCATCGCCATCAGCCCGAGGTTGCGGCCCGCAACCAGCGGTGCCCAGCGGTTGGCAAAAAGATGGACCAGGCCATCGGTCACACCGATAGTGGCCTCTTTATCCGCCTGACGGCGCTTCTGGTAATGGCTGAGTACCGAATAAGCACCACAGTCTTTTTGCTCGCTCCACGCCTGCGCCAGTGATTCGGCCAGGCTCATGACGTCGCGTAAGCCAAGGTTAAAGCCTTGCCCCGCGATGGGATGCAGCGTCTGAGCAGCGTTACCGACAAGCGCCAGACGATGGGAGATGGACTGAGACGCCGTGGTCAGCGATAGCGGATAGACTGTCCGCTTGCCGGCATGGGTAATACGCCCCAGCCGCCAGCCAAAGGCTTTCTGCAGCTCGGTACAAAAACGTTCGTCGGACCAGGCCTTCACCTCTTCAGCTTTATCCGGCGGATGACACCAGACCAGGGAACAGCGCCCGTCCGACATCGGCAGCATCGCCAGCGGGCCATGCTGCGTAAAGCGTTCAAACGCCCTGCCGTGGTGTTCAGCTGCGGTAGAGACGTTCGCAATGACCGCCTCCTGACCGTAAGGCTGCTGGCGCCACTCCACGCCGCACTGGGCGCCGAGCGACGAGCGCGAGCCGTCCGCGGCGACCAGAAGCTGGCCTTCAAGCACGGTGCCGTTTTCCAGCGTCACGCTGACCGACGCCTCACTGCGGCTCACGCTGGCCACGCGCGCTGGACAATGCAGCGTGACGCCCGGCGCATCCTGGAGCAGACGAAACAGACGTAACCCGACATCGTGCAGCTCAACAACCTGACCCAGCGCGTCAATGCGGTAATCCTGCGCGTCCAGCGTGACAAAGCCAGCATGGCCGCGATCGCTCACGTGGACGGTTTTGATTGCCGTGGCGCAGTCGGCGATGGCCTGCCAGATGCCAATGCGGGACAGCTGCTGGCAGGTGCCCTGCGCCAGGGCAATCGCGCGGGAATCAAAACCGGGATGATTCTTTGCCTGCGGCGCGACGGCTTCCACCAGGTGCACCGCAAGCTGCCCCTTCGTCAAATGCGAAATGGCCAGTGCCAGCGTGGCACCGGTCATGCCGCCGCCAACGATAATCACGCTCATGCGCGTGCCGCTGCCATCAGCGCCTCGATATCGTCAGCGTTTTTCACGACGCTCGCGGTCAGGTTTTCGTTACCGGTTTCGGTGATCACGATGTCGTCTTCAATACGAATGCCAATCCCGCGGTACTCTTCAGGCACGTCGGCATCCGGCGCGATATACAGGCCCGGTTCCACGGTTAACACCATGCCCGGCTCCAGCACGCGCGAACGGTCGGTGCCGTACGCGCCAACGTCATGCACGTCCAGCCCCAGCCAGTGGCTCAGGCCGTGCATGAAATACGGTCGATGCGCATTTTCAGCGATCAGGGTGTCGACCTCCCCTTTCAGGATCCCGAGCCTGACCAGACCGGTAATCATGATGCGCACCACTTCGCCGGTCACTTCCTGGATGGACGTACCCGGACGATACAGCCTGAGCGCCGTCTCAAGGGATTCGAGAACAATGTCGTAAATCGCGCGCTGTGCCGGCGAGAATTTACCGTTCACCGGGAAGGTACGGGTGATGTCCCCCGCGTAGCCCTGATATTCGCAACCGGCGTCAATCAGCACCAGATCGCCGTCGCGCAGCGCGCTTTCGTTTTCGGTGTAGTGCAGAATGCAGCCGTTTTCCCCGCCGCCAACGATGGTGTTGTAAGAGGGATAACGCGCGCCGTGGCGATTAAATTCGTGATGTATTTCGCCTTCCAGCTGGTATTCGAACATCCCGGGACGGCACTTTTCCATAGCGCGGGTGTGCGCCAGGGCGCTGATTTCGCCCGCACGACGCATCAAATTTAGCTCTTCTTCAGACTTGAACAGGCGCATCTCATGCACCACCGGACGCCAGTCCGTCAGCGTGGCGGGTGCGGACAGGTTCTGCCGCGAGCCTTTGCGCAGCTTATCCAGCGCGGTGAAAACAATCTCATCGGCGTAGGCATATTCGCCCTGCGCGTGATAGAGCACGTCGAGGCCGTTAAGCAGCTGATAGAGCTGCTGATTGATTTCGCTAAACGCCAGCGCGCGGTCAACGCCCAGCTTTTCCGGTGCGGCCTCCTGGCCTAAGCGGCGGCCAAACCAGATTTCGGCCGTCAGATCGCGCACGCGGTTGAAAATCACGCTGTGGTTGTGGGTGTCATTGCTCTTAATCAGCACCAGCACCGCTTCCGGCTCGTTAAAGCCGGTGAAGTACCAGAAATCGCTGCTCTGGCGATAGGGATATTCGCTGTCGGCGCTGCGCGTGACTTCGGGCGCAGCAAAAATCAGCGCGGCGCTGCCTGGCTGCATTGTTGCCAGCAGCGCCTGACGGCGGCGCGAATACTCTTGACTCGAGATAACCATGACACCCTCCTGTGCGTTATTTTTCTTAATGTAAGGTTGGCTTGCGGACTTCCGGCGCGGTCGGCTGAGAGCGCGTGAAGTTGTCGTGGCACAGCAATGCCGCCACGCGCACGTACTCGATAATCTCTTCAAGAGACATTTCCAGCTCTTCCTGGTCTTCGTCTTCATCGTAGCCGAGCTGGGCGATGTTACGCAGATCGTCGATCGCCTCACCCGCTTCGCCGGTCACTTTATCCAGTTTAGGCTGCGTCACGCCCAGGCCCAGCAGATAGTGGTTTACCCAGCCGGCCAGCGCATCGGCGCGATCGAACACGCTGACGTCGTCGCCTTCAGGCAGATAAAGCTGAAAAAGGAAGCCATCGTCTTCCAGGGAATCGCTGGTTGCGGCGTGCATTTTACGCAGCGCTTCCGCCAGCTCGTGACCAAACGCCAGCCCTTCATTCGTGAGGTCGTGGATCAGCGGCTGCCATGAGCTGTCGCTGTTTCCGCCGCACAGCATGCCACTGATCAGTCCGTGCATTTCGGCAGGGGTTAAACCGACTCCCTGCTGGTTCAGTAACTGGTTTAAATCCTTGTAACCAGGCATTTCGTTCTGTATAGACATGCGCATTCGTCGTCATTGGGGGGAAGTTTCATGATATGCTACCACTTTGGACCCTGGTGATACCAGAAAAGGGCTTGTATCTTCACATCAGGGTAGCTATAGTGTCGCCCCTTCGCAGCCCCCGGGGCATCAGGCGAAGGCAGCGCAGTCAATCAGCAGGAAGGTGGCATGTCTGCACAACCCGTCGATCTCCAGATTTTTGGCCGTTCACTGCGAGTGAATTGTCCGCCTGAACAAAGGGATGCTTTGAATCAGGCAGCGGACGATTTGAATCAGCGGTTGCAAGATCTAAAAGAACGCACTAGAGTCACAAATACTGAGCAGCTGGTTTTCATCGCCGCGTTGAACATCAGCTATGAACTGACTCAGGAAAAAGCGAAGACCCGCGACTACGCGGCAAGCATGGAGCAGCGCATTAAAATGCTTCAGCAGACCATAGAACAGGCACTGCTTGATCAAGGTCGCAATCCCGAAAGACCGGGACCAAAGTTTGAATAACACTTCTCAGTTGACTATGGTAGAGTAACTGTGAAGACAAAATTTCTCTGAGATGTTCGCAAGCGGGCCAGTCCCCTGAGCCGATATTTCATACCACAAGAATGTGGCGCTCCATGGTTGGTGAGCATGCTCGGTCCGTCCGAGAAGCCTTAAAACTATGACGACACATTCACCTTGAACCAAGGATTCAAGGGTTACAGCCTGCGGCGGCATCTCGGAGATTCCCTCTCTTTTCTTCTACCGACTACCATGACCCAATTCCCTGAAGTTTCTGCTTCACGCCAGGACATCCGTCAGTTAATTCGTCAGCGCCGCCGTGCGTTAACCGCCGATCGGCAAGCGCATTTTGCCCAGCAGGCCGCCGCCCGTATGATGGCGTATCCCCCTGTCGTGATGGCGCATACCGTTGCGCTGTTTCTGTCATTTGATGGAGAGCTGGATACCCAACCGCTGATAGAACAGCTCTGGCGCGCCGGGAAGAAAGTGTATCTGCCGGTGCTGCACCCGTTCAGCGAGGGGAATCTGCTGTTTCTGCACTATCACCCGCACAGCGAGCTGGTGGTGAATCGCCTGAAAATCACCGAACCGAAACTCGACGTGCGCGACGTGCTCCCGCTGTCACAGCTGGATGTGCTGATTACGCCGCTGGTGGCGTTTGATGAACAGGGCCAGCGTTTAGGGATGGGCGGCGGTTTTTATGACCGGACGCTGCAAAACTGGCAGCAGTACGGGTTGCAGCCGGTGGGTTATGCGCATGATTGTCAGGGCGTGGAGGCGTTGCCGGTGGAGAAATGGGATGTGCCGTTGCCGGCGGTGGTGACGCCATCAAAGTTATGGGAATGGTGAATCAAACGTGCGGCCTGATGCCCTCACCCCATCCCTCTCCCACAGGGAGAGGGTGAAAACATAAAAAAAAACGGTAACTATCGTTACCGTTTTGCATTTACCTCGCCACAATTAGTACAGCAGACGCGCGCGAATCGTCCCCTGAATCGCCTTCATGCTCTGCAGCGCTTTTTCGGCCACATCGTCATCCGCTTCGATATCAATAACCACGTAACCCATCTGCGAGTTCGTCTGCAGATACTGCGCGGCAATGTTGACGCCCTGCTCGGCAAAGATCTGGTTGATCGCGGTCAGCACGCCTGGACGGTTTTCGTGGATGTGCAGCAGACGACGACCACCGTGCAGCGGCAGAGATACTTCCGGGAAGTTCACGGCAGAGAGCGTAGACCCGTTGTCGGAATATTTGCTCAGTTTGCCCGCCACTTCCAGACCGATATTCTCCTGCGCTTCCTGCGTAGAACCGCCGATGTGTGGCGTCAGGATCACGTTGTCGAACTCGCACAGCGGAGAGGTAAACGGATCGCTGTTGGTCGCAGGCTCCGTCGGGAAGACGTCGATGGCGGCGCCCGCCAGATGCTTGCGCTTCAGCGCATCAGCCAGGGCCGGGATATCGACAACCGTGCCGCGCGCGGCGTTGATCAGCAGTGAGCCCGGCTTCATCAGCGCCAGCTCTTCCGCGCCCATCATGTTCTTTGTGGAGGCGTTTTCCGGTACGTGCAGGCTCACCACGTCGCTCATGTTCAGCAGGTCAGACAGGTGTTGAACCTGGGTCGCATTGCCCAGCGGCAGCTTGCTTTCGATATCGTAGAAAAACACGTGCATGCCCAGGGATTCCGCCAGAATACCGAGCTGCGTACCGATGTGGCCGTAGCCGATAATCCCCAGTTTTTTACCACGCGCTTCGAAAGAGCCGGACGCCAGCTTGTTCCACACGCCGCGGTGCGCCTTGGCGTTCGCTTCTGGAATGCCGCGCAGGAGCAGCAGCAGTTCGCCAATCACCAACTCCGCTACGGAACGGGTGTTGGAGAACGGGGCGTTGAAGACGGGAATACCGCGTTTGGCGGCAGCATTCAGGTCAACCTGGTTGGTACCGATGCAGAAGCAGCCGATAGCCACCAGCTTTTCCGCCGCGGCAATAACCTCTTCAGTCAGGTGAGTACGGGATCGCAGGCCAATGAAGTGGGCATCACGGATGGACGCTTTCAGCTCTTCGGTATCGAGCGCGCCTTTGTGAAATTCGATGTTGGTGTAACCTGCCGCACGAAGGCTATCGATTGCTTTTTGATGCACGCCCTCGACCAGCAGGAATTTAATCTTGTCTTTCTCCAGTGATACCTTTGCCATTTACCCGACCCTGTTTTTGTCTGAACTGATGTTGTGCTGGATATGAATCCGCTGTAGCCAACATATCAAAAAAAACTATTGCAGCAATATGAACGTTTGCGTCGGCACTCTGAAGAAAAGTCATACAGAGCAAAATGTCAGAGGAAAATGCTATGGAAATTTACAAACGCGGCAGGATCGGCAAAAGAGGCGGAAAAACGTGACACAAGTCACCGAATTTAGCTTTTCAAAAATTTTTTAGCGGGGGGAGGACTCCCCCCGTCAGATCATTTTACGATGGTTTTCACGCCGTCAGCGGTGCCGATCAGCGCCACATCCGCGCCACGGTTGGCGAATAACCCTACGGTCACTACGCCTGGGATAGCGTTGATGGCATTTTCCAGCGCAATCGCGTCGAGAATTTCCAGACCGTGAACGTCGAGGATCACGTTACCGTTGTCGGTCACTACGCCCTGACGATATTCCGGACGACCGCCCAGCTTCACCAGTTGACGTGCAACCGCACTGCGGGCCATTGGGATCACTTCGACCGGCAGCGGGAAATTACCCAGAATGTCGACCTGCTTGGAGGCATCCGCGATGCAGATAAACTTGTCCGCAACGGAGGCGATGATCTTCTCGCGCGTCAGCGCCGCGCCGCCGCCTTTAATCATCTGCATGTGGCCGTTGATTTCATCCGCACCATCAACGTAAATCCCCAGACGATCCACTTCGTTGAGATCGAAAACGGTAATGCCGAGGCTTTTCAGCTTTTCCGTGGAAGCATCAGAGCTGGAAACCGCGCCCTCGATTTGCCCCTTCATCGTGCCCAGCGCATCGATAAAGTGTGCCGCGGTTGATCCCGTACCGACACCGACAATGGTACCCGGCTGCACGTACTGGAGAGCGGCCCATCCTACTGCTTTTTTCAGTTCATCCTGCGTCATGATCGTTTTGCCTGTGGTGTGAAAACTCAGGGCGCATTATAGAACACGTCGAATGGAATTCGTCTGCCACGAAGGGAAAATTGTGTCATAGTGCAGAATAAGCAAAATTAAGGAGCCAGCCAGAGCAATGAAACGTCCGGACTACAGAACACTACAGGCACTTGATGCAGTTATTCGTGAACGAGGTTTTGAGCGCGCGGCGCAAAAGCTTTGCATCACCCAGTCCGCCGTATCACAGCGTATCAAACAGCTTGAAAACATGTTCGGCCAGCCGCTGCTGGTACGCACCGTGCCGCCACGTCCAACCGAGCAAGGGCAAAAGCTTCTTGCCCTGCTGCGCCAGGTTGAACTGCTGGAAGACGAGTGGCTGGGTGACGAACAAACGGGCTCTACGCCGCTGCTGCTCTCTCTGGCGGTCAACGCCGACAGCCTGGCAACCTGGCTGCTGCCGGCCCTTGCGCCGGTATTAGCGGATTCCCCTATCCGCCTGAATTTACAGGTTGAAGATGAAACCCGTACCCAGGAACGCCTGCGTCGCGGTGAGGTGGTTGGGGCGGTCAGTATTCAGCCTCAGGCCTTGCCAAGCTGCCTGGTGGATCAGCTGGGCGCGCTGGATTACCTGTTTGTGGGTTCAAAAGCTTTTGCCGAGCGCTACTTCCCGAACGGCGTCACCCGCGCGGCGCTGCTGAAAGCCCCTGCCGTGGCGTTCGACCATCTGGATGATATGCATCAGGCCTTCCTGCAGCAAAACTTCGATCTGCCGCCGGGCAGCGTGCCGTGCCATATCGTCAACTCGTCTGAAGCCTTCGTGCAGCTTGCGCGTCAGGGCACCACCTGCTGCATGATCCCGCATCTGCAGATTGAAAAAGAGTTGAAAAGCGGTGAGCTGATTGACCTGACGCCGGGACTGTATCAGCGCCGGATGCTCTACTGGCACCGTTTTGCGCCGGAAAGCCGGATGATGCGCAACGTCACCGACGCGCTGCTGGCATACGGGCACAAGGTGTTGAGACAGGATTAATCGATTGAATTCCCTCTCCCTGCGGGAGAGGGTTAGGGTGAGGGCAAATTACTGCGCCTTAGCCGCCTCAGTTTGCTGAGTTTGAGTTGGCTCCAGCTGGAACACCACATCCACCTGATCGTCGAACTGAATGGTTGGCTGCTCGTAAGTTTCCTGAGCAGAAACCGGGGCTGCATCTGCCTTCATCATCCGTACCATCGGGCTTGGCTGGTAGTTAGAGACGTGGTAACGCACGCTATAAACCGGGCCGAGCTTGCTCTTAAAGCCAGAAGCCAGCTGTTCCGCCTGGTGAATGGCATCATCAATCGCCGCTTTACGCGCTTCGTCTTTGTATTTTTCCGGTTGCGCAACGCCCAGCGACACGGAACGAATTTCGTTCAGACCCGCCTTCAGCGCGCCATCCAGCAGCGAGTTAAGCTTATCCAGCTGACGCACGGTCACTTCGACGGTACGCACGGCACGGTAGCCTTTCAGGATGCTTTTGCCATTCTGGTAGTCGTAATCAGGTTGAGTACGCAGGTTCGCGGAGTTGATATCTTTTTTACCGACACCGTTCTGCTCGAGGAAAGAGAGATATTGCGCAACACGATCGTCAGCCTGCTTCTTGGCCGATGCCGCATCTTTCGCAGACACATTGACTTCAATTGCCAGCGTTGCAACATCGGGTACCGCGTCCACGCTTGCGTTGCCTGAAGTGACGATGTGCGGGCCATCCGGCAGTTCACTTGCCTGCACCGACACCGCACCAAAACTTACTAATGCCGCCAGGGCCATCACCTTAAACTTCACTGTTATTCCTCCATGTTGCGAAGAGTGCCCATTA
Organism: Enterobacter sp. UCD-UG_FMILLET; assembly: GCF_000762975.1. Taxonomy (NCBI): domain Bacteria; kingdom Pseudomonadati; phylum Pseudomonadota; class Gammaproteobacteria; order Enterobacterales; family Enterobacteriaceae; genus Enterobacter; species Enterobacter sp. UCD-UG_FMILLET. The sequence continues at coordinate 144,080 of NZ_JRJC01000006.1, read as the reverse complement.
ACAGGGCGCATGCCAGCAAGCTTAGCGGGTCTTGTTCAGTTGTCCATAAGACAAGGATTAGTTGAACAATTCCTGAACGTGGTGAATCCCCTCTTTTGCCAGCTGAAAAGCAATAAACCACATCACCAGCCCCACCAGCGTATTAATGATGCGCTGGGCTTTGGCCGTACGCAGACGAGGAGCCAGCCATGCCGCCATAATGGCGAGACCGAAGAACCAGAGGAAAGAGGCGCTGACCGTACCCAGCGCAAACCAGCGTTTCGGCTCAACGTCCAGCTGTCCGCCGAGGCTGCCCAGCACCACGAAGGTGTCCAGATACACATGCGGGTTAAGCCAGGTGACCGCCAGCATGGTGACGATAATCTTCCAGCGGCCCTGCTTCATGACTTCCGCGCTCGCCAGTTCGAGGTTGCTGCTCATCGCCGTTTTCAGGGCACCGAATCCGTACCAGAGCAGAAACGCCACGCCGCCCCAGGTGACCAGCGCCAACAGCCACGGAGACTGCATCAGCAATGCGCTGCCGCCAAAAATCCCGGCACAGATCAGCAGTAAATCGCTTATCGCGCACAGCAGGGCAATCATCAGATGATACTGGCGGCGAATGCCCTGGTTCATCACAAACGCATTTTGTGGGCCAAGGGGTAGGATCATGGCCGCACCTAAGGCAAGCCCTTGAAAGTAATAAGATAACATGACGAAATTCTCACAGTGTTGTTCTGGAAGGAGACTATACTGCGCGAATTACATTAGAGGAAATTGATAATATTAATTGGGGATTAGCAGTGCTTATAAAAATAATGCCCGGTGGCGCTAGCGCTTACCGGGCCTGCGGGACAAGTTATTCGGCTTCTTTGACTTTTTTGACGTTTACGTCCATCTGAGGGTACGGGAAGCTGATGCCGTTGGCATCGAAGTCGCGCTTAATGCGTTCCAGCACGTCCCAGTACACGTTTTGCAGATCGCTGCTTTTGCTCCAGATACGTACCACAAAGTTAATGGAGGAAGCGCCGAGTTCATTCAGGCGAACCGTCTGCTCTTTGTCTTTCAGAATGCGATCGTCTGAAGCAATGATGTTGGTAATCAGCGACTTCACCTGATCGATGTCAGAGTCGTACGCCACGCTGATAATCAGTTCATTACGACGCACCGGTTCACGGGAGAAGTTAATGATGTTGCCCGCGATAATTTTCCCGTTCGGCACAACCACGATGCGGCCATCGACGGTGCGCATGGTCGTTGAGAAAATTTGCACCTGCAGCACGGTTCCGGCAATGCCGCCAAGGTCAACGTACTCGCCGGAGCGGAACGGACGGAAGGTGACCAGCAGAACCCCTGCCGCCAGGTTTGAAAGCGAGCCCTGCAGCGCCAGACCAATAGCCAGACCGGCGGCACCGAGAACAGCAATGACTGAGGCGGTCTGCACGCCCACACGGCCCAGCGCCGCAATCAGCGTAAAGGCGATAATGCCGTAGCGCACCAGTGCGGAGAGGAAGTCAGCCACCGTGGCGTCAATGTGACGGGCCAGCATTACGCGGTTAACCGCGTTCGAGACAATACGCGCCACGATCATCCCGACGATGATGATGGCAATCGCCGCGACGATGTTCACGGCATAGCTCAGCAGCAGAGCCTGGTTGCGCACCAGCCAGTTACCGGCGTGATTGATGCTGTCTACAACATCGAGTTGTTCCATTTATTCTTCCTTTTGTTAAACCAAAACACAAAATCCATCCCCCATGGAGACAGGCAGGTCCGTAAAGGTTAAACAAAAAGCGCCGGGTTTGCCAAACAGATCACAAAAACCGGCCAGGCAGAGTATTGAAAAAGCATAAAAAAAGGCCCGCATTTGCGGGCCTTCTGATGTTGTTAGCAGCTCAAATTACAGAACGTCTACCGCGTTCAGTTCTTTGAATGCCTGCTCCAGACGAGTAATCATTGAAGTCTGGGCAGCGCGCAGCCATACGCGTGGATCGTAGTATTTCTTGTTCGGCTGGTCTTCGCCTTTCGGGTTACCCAGCTGACCCTGCAGGTAAGCTTCGTTCGCTTTGTAGTACTGCAGGATACCGTCCCAGGTTGCCCACTGGGTGTCGGTATCGATGTTCATTTTCACTACGCCGTAGCTTACAGAGTCTTTGATTTCCTGAGCAGAAGAACCGGAACCGCCGTGGAAGACGAAGTTCAGGCTGTTGTGCGGCAGGTTGTGTTTCTTAGAAACGTATTCCTGAGAATCACGCAGGATAGTCGGGGTCAGAACCACGTTACCTGGTTTGTAAACGCCGTGTACGTTACCGAAGGACGCTGCGATGGTGAAGCGTGGGCTGATTTTGCTCAGCTCGGTGTAAGCGTAATCAACGTCTTCTGGCTGGGTGTACAGTGCAGAAGCGTCCATGTGGCTGTTGTCCACGCCGTCTTCTTCACCACCGGTGCAACCCAGTTCAATTTCCAGAGTCATGCCCATTTTGGCCATGCGCGCCAGGTATTTGGAGCAGATTTCGATGTTTTCGTGCAGTGACTCTTCAGACAGGTCGATCATGTGAGAAGAGAACAGTGGCTTACCGGTAGCCGCGAAGTGTTTTTCACCCGCGTCCAGCAGACCGTCGATCCACGGCAGCAGTTTCTTCGCGCAGTGGTCAGTGTGCAGGATAACTGGAACACCGTAGTGCTCAGCCATCTGATGTACGTGGTGCGCACCAGAGATAGCGCCCAGGATTGCAGCACCCTGAGGAATATCAGTTTTCACGCCTTTACCTGCGATGAACGCAGCGCCGCCGTTAGAGAACTGAACGATAACTGGCGCTTTAACTTTAGCAGCAGTTTCCAGTACGGCGTTGATGGAGTCGGTACCCACGCAGTTAACTGCTGGCAGAGCGAAGTTGTTTTCTTTAGCTACCTGGAACACTTTCTGTACGTCATCACCAGTGATAACGCCAGGTTTTACGAAATCAAAAATTTTAGACATGTTGCTTAGTCCTGTATCTTCGGCCGTTAGAAAAGGTGCGAGCTCTTAAAAGCGCGCTGAAAATTGGGCAGGTTTCCCTGCCCTTGAATGGCTTACTTCTTAGCGCGCTCTTCGAGCATTGCTACTGCTGGCAGTACTTTGCCTTCCACGAATTCGAGGAATGCGCCGCCACCAGTGGAGATGTAGGAGATCTTGTCAGCGATACCGAACAGGTCGATTGCCGCCAGGGTGTCACCACCGCCTGCGATAGAGAACGCTTCGCTGTCTGCGATAGCGTTAGCAACGATTTCAGTACCTTTGCGGAAGTTCGGGAATTCGAACACGCCAACAGGACCGTTCCACAGGATAGTTTTTGCGTTTTTGAGGATTTCAGCCAGTTTCTGTGCAGAAACGTCGCCCAGGTCCAGAATCTGCTCTTCGTCTTTAATGTCGTTTACAGATTTCAGGGTCGCGGTTGCGGTTTCGGAGAACTCGGTCGCTACGCGAACGTCAGTTGGAACCGGGATATCGCAGGTGCTCAGCAGGCGTTTGGCTTCGTTAACCAGGTCTGCTTCGTACAGGGATTTACCCACGTTGTGGCCCTGAGCGGCAACGAAGGTGTTCGCGATACCACCGCCAACGATCAGCTGGTCAGCGATTTTAGACAGGGAATCCAGAACGGTCAGTTTGGTAGAAACTTTAGAACCACCAACGATAGCTACCATTGGACGAGCAGGTTCTTTCAGTGCTTTACCCAGCGCTTCCAGTTCGTCAGCCAGCAGAGGACCGGCACACGCTACGTCTGCGAATTTACCGATACCGTGGGTTGACGCCTGAGCACGGTGAGCCGTACCGAATGCATCCATCACGAATACGTCGCACAGTGCAGCATATTTTTTGGACAAAGTTTCGTCGTCTTTCTTTTCGCCTTTGTTGAAGCGAACGTTTTCCAGCACAACCAGTTCACCGGCTGCAACTTCAACGCCGTCCAGGTAATCTTTCACCAGGCGAACCGGGTTGGACAGTTTGTCTTTCAGGTAATTAACCACTGGCAGCAGAGAGAACTCTTCGTTGTACTCGCCTTCAGTTGGACGACCCAGGTGGGAGGTGACCATCACTTTCGCGCCCTGCTTCAGAGCCAGTTCGATGGTTGGCAGAGATGCACGGATACGCGCGTCGCTGGTCACTTTGCCATCTTTAACCGGTACGTTCAGATCGGCACGGATGAAAACGCGTTTACCAGCCAGATCCAGATCGGTCATCTTAATTACAGACATGGTGAATCCTCTCGTTGATTCTTAAAGTTTTGCAGACGCACAATGCGTCTTACCTGAAACCTTGAGCGGCCATTGCTAACGTGGTGTCGAGCATTCGGTTAGCAAAGCCCCATTCGTTATCACACCAGACCAGCGTCTTGATAAGGTGTGCACCACTGACTCGCGTCTGCGTGCCATCGACGATGGCGCTGTGCGGGTCGTGGTTAAAATCTACTGAGACCAACGGTAATTCCGTATAGTCAACTATACCATGAAATGCCCCCTGTGCCGCTTTTTGCAGCAAGAGGTTGACTTCACAGGCTTTTACCGGTTTTTTCACCGTCACGCTAAGGTCGATTGCGGTGACGTTAATCGTCGGGACGCGCACGGCAATCGCTTCAAACCGGTCATTAAACTGCGGAAAAATTCGGGTGATCCCTGCAGCCAGTTTCGTGTCCACCGGAATGATTGACTGGCTCGCCGCGCGAGTGCGTCGTAAATCCGGATGGTAGGCGTCGATAACCTGCTGATCGTGCATGGCGGAGTGAATCGTGGTCACGGTGCCGGATTCAATGCCATACGCATCGTCTAACAGTTTGATGACCGGAATAATGCAGTTGGTGGTACAGGAGGCGTTGGAAACAATGCGGTGTTCGGCCTGCAGCTCATGCTGGTTGACGCCAAACACGACTGTCGCGTCAAGGTCGTTACTGCCGGGATGAGAAAACAGGACTTTTTTCGCGCCTGCAGCAAGATGCGCTTCGCCATGTTCGCGGTTACCGTACACGCCTGTACAGTCAAGCACCACATCCACGCCCAGTTCACGCCAGGGTAGCCCGGAGATGCTGTTCTCATGCAGCACACGAATAGCGTCGTCACCAACAAAAAGCCGATCTCTTTCCTGGCGTACGTCCCAGGCAAAGCGTCCGTGGCTGGTGTCATATTTCAACAAATGCGCCATGCCCGTAGCATCCGCCAGTTCATTGATTGCCACCACGGTTATTTCCGCCCGACGTCCGGATTCATATAAAGCACGAACCACGTTACGTCCGATGCGACCGAAGCCATTAATCGCTACGCGTACGGTCATAGATCTCCTGCAAAGCAATCCCTGAGTTTGAGGTGGCTGAAAGAGTAATCCAGCTACGCCCGAAGGGGAATCCTTGCTGTCACAAACTGCGATTGATTGGTCAATTGTCGAACATTTAATCGACTGAAACGCTTCAGCAAGAATAAGCGAATCGGGGAATAAAAGGAATGTCTGTCCAGATGAATAAGCGAGCTATATGACTTGCGTCACATTTTAGGTGGAATAATGGCGGCAGGGGAAAAGCAAAACGGTAACCGAGAGGTTACCGTTTTTTAGTGTTTGCACCTTCTCCCGTGGGAGAGGGCTGGGGTGAGGGCATCAGCCCGCACCTTACAAACAATTACAGCAGTTCTTTCGCTTTCGCGACAACGTTCTCAACGGTGAAGCCGAACTCTTCGAACAGCTGTTCTGCAGGAGCAGATTCACCGAAGGTGGTCATACCGACGATAGCGCCGTTCAGGCCCACGTATTTGAACCAGTAGTCTGCGATACCTGCTTCCACTGCCACGCGAGCGGAAACCGCTTTAGGCAGCACGGATTCACGGTATGCGGCATCCTGCTTGTCGAACGCGTCGGTTGACGGCATGGAGACCACGCGCGCCTTCACGCCTTCGGCAGTCAGTTTTTCCCACGCTGCAACAGCCAGTTCAACTTCCGAACCGGTGGCAATGAAGATCAGCTCTGGCTGGCCCGCGCAATCTTTCAGCACGTAACCACCGCGAGCGATGTTCGCCAGCTGCTCAGGCGTACGCTCCTGCTGTGCCAGGTTCTGACGGGAGAGGATCAGCGCGGTTGGACCGTCCTGACGCTCAACGCCGTATTTCCACGCCACTGCGGATTCCACCTGGTCACATGGACGCCATGTGCTCATGTTCGGCGTCACGCGCAGGGAAGCCACCTGCTCTACCGGCTGGTGAGTTGGACCGTCTTCGCCCAGACCGATGGAGTCGTGGGTGTAGACCATCACCTGACGCTGTTTCATCAGCGCGGCCATACGCACGGCGTTACGTGCATATTCGACAAACATCAGGAAGGTAGAGGTGTACGGCAGGAAACCGCCGTGCAGGGAGATACCGTTGGCAATCGCGGTCATACCGAATTCACGTACACCGTAATGGATGTAGTTACCGGCAGTATCTTCGTTGATTGGCTTAGAACCAGACCACAGGGTCAGGTTAGATGGCGCCAGGTCAGCGGAGCCGCCCAGGAATTCTGGAAGCCATGGGCCGAACGCTTCAATCGCATTCTGAGACGCTTTACGGCTCGCGATTTTAGACGGGTTCGCCTGCAGCTTAGCGATGAACTCGTTCGCTTTCGCGTCGAAGTCAGACGGCATATCACCTTTCATACGACGGGTAAATTCAGTCGCTTCCTGTGGGAACGCTTTCGCATAGGCAGCGAACTTCTCGTTCCAGGCCGCTTCTTTCGCCTGGCCTACTTCTTTTGCATCCCACTGAGCGTAGATCTCAGATGGGATTTCGAATGCAGGGTGTTTCCAGCCCAGCGCTTCGCGGGTCAGTGCGATTTCCGCATCGCCCAACGGCGCACCGTGGGAGTCGTGAGTACCCGCTTTGTTCGGCGAACCGAAGCCGATGATGGTTTTGCACATCAGCAGGGACGGTTTGTCCGTCACAGCGCGCGCTTCTTCCACTGCACGTTTAATCGAGTCAGCATCGTGACCATCAACGCCACGTACTACGTGCCAGCCGTAGGCTTCGAAACGTGCTGCGGTGTCGTCAGTGAACCAGCCTTCAACGTGACCGTCGATGGAGATACCGTTGTCGTCATAGAACGCAACCAGTTTGCCCAGCTTCAGGGTACCTGCCAGGGAGCACACTTCGTGAGAAATGCCTTCCATCATGCAGCCGTCGCCCATGAACGCATAGGTGAAGTGGTCTACGATGTCGTGACCAGGACGGTTGAACTGCGCCGCCAGCGTCTTCTCGGCAATCGCCATACCCACAGCGTTAGCAATACCCTGACCCAGCGGGCCGGTGGTGGTTTCTACGCCAGCGGTGTAACCCACTTCCGGGTGACCTGGAGTTTTAGAGTGCAGCTGACGGAAGTTTTTCAGCTCTTCAATTGGCAGATCGTAGCCGGTGAGGTGCAGCAGGCTATAGATCAGCATAGAGCCGTGGCCGTTGGACAGCACGAAGCGGTCGCGGTCTGCCCATGCCGGGTTCTGCGGGTTGTGGTTCAGGAAATCACGCCACAGGACTTCGGCGATATCAGCCATACCCATAGGAGCCCCTGGGTGGCCGGATTTGGCTTTCTGTACTGCGTCCATGCTCAGCGCACGAATAGCATTAGCAAGCTCTTTACGTGAGGACATTTTAACTCCAGATCGGACTGTTAAAGGCCATGCCCTTGACGACAGCGCGTTTTGGGCTACGCCGGAAAAAAGTGCCAACAATGTAACCCAAGCCGCAAGTCATGTACATGGAGCATTCTTTTGCTTGTTAAGAAATCTCTGGATCATGCTCGCATGTTGCGCAATCTGCTCGCCCGGCCCTGCAGATATTCCTTATACTTAGCCCGACACCGGCTTCGCTGACGGTGCCCTTTTCGGATTTTATTCAGTTTAACGAGTACGGAAGCAACCTCATGAAAATGCGTGCAATAGTGCTGGCCCTGGGTACAACGCTCCTGCTGAGCGGCTGTCAGAATATGGATTCTAACGGTCTGATGACGTCAGGCGCAGAGGCCTTTCAGGCCTATTCCCTGAGCGATGCGCAGGTGAAAGCGCTGAGCGACCAGGCCTGTAAAGATATGGACGGAAAAGCCACGCTTGCGCCGGATAACAGTACCTACACGCAGCGTCTGAATAAGATTGCTTCCGCGCTGGGCGACAACATTAACGGCCAGCCGGTGAACTACAAGGTGTACATGGCGAAAGACGTGAACGCCTTCGCGATGGCGAACGGCTGTATCCGCGTCTATAGCGGGCTGATGGACATGATGACCGACAACGAAGTGGAAGCGGTGATCGGCCACGAAATGGGCCACGTTGCCCTGGGCCACGTGAAGAAAGGGATGCAGGTTGCCCTGGGCACCAACGCCATCCGCGCAGCGGCGGCCTCTGCGGGCGGTATCGTTGGCAGCCTGTCGCAGTCACAGCTTGGCGACGTGGGTGAAAAACTGGTTAACTCTCAGTTCTCACAGCGTCAGGAGTCCGAGGCGGATGACTACTCCTACGATCTGTTGCGCAAACGCGGCATTAATCCATCAGGTTTAGCCACCAGCTTCGAAAAGCTGGCCAAGCTGGAAGCCGGACGCCAAAGCTCCATGTTTGACGATCACCCTGCCTCAGAAGCGCGCGCACAGCATATTCGCGACCGTATGGCCGCAGACGGAATTAAATAATTTCAGAAGGAGGCAGTTTTGCCTCCTTTTTATTTCGCATGAATTGTTAACTTAACAGCACGTATCGATAACACCCCTGAAAGCCCCGCCAAATCTGCCCTATCGCATTGAAATGTCTGGTCACATAATTATTGCAAAGGTCTCTTTTTCCGGTAATTATCCCCCCGCAGTTATTCAAATTACTATATCCAGACAGAGACGTTCCCTCCGTGAAAAAAGAATTATCATTAATTGCTTTAAGCTTATTTGCCGCATTACCTGCCGCTGCAAGCCAGCAATCCGACAGCCAGGGTTTTATTGACGACAGCCATCTGGACCTGTTTTTACGCAATGCGTATATCAGCCGCGACTACCATCAGGGCCAGCAGGATAAAGCCGAATGGGGTCAGGGGATCATCGCCACGTTTGCATCCGGCTATACCGAAGGGCTGGTGGGCTTTGGCGTGGACGGTATTGCTCAATACGGCGTGCGCCTGGACGGCGGCCGTGGCAAGAGCGGCGCGGGCGGCATCGACTTCTTTAAGCAGGAAGATGACGGCCGGGCAAAATCCGATCTGGCAAAGTTTGGCGCCACCGCCAAAATGCGCATCTCGAATACCGTACTGAGCTACGGAAATCAGCGTCCTGAGCTGCCTATCATCAATGCCGACAGCTCTCGCCTGCTGTTTGAAAGCTACACTGGCACCATGCTGACCTCGAAAGAGATCGACGGTCTGGAAGTCAACGCCGGTTACTTCACCGACGAGCAGCGTAAAAGCGATGACCGCCACGACAGCGGGCTGAAGAGCCTCTCCTTCGGCGGTGCGAGCTATCAGTTTAACGACCAGTTCAGCGGCGCGCTGTACGCCTCTCATAATGAAGAGGTGATGAACAAGCAGTACCTGGGCATGAACTTCAAACAGCCGTTCAGCACCGGGCAGCAGCTGGTACTCGACTTCAACGGCTATAACTCCCGTCTGGACCAGGGTTACGCGGACAGCCTCGACACGGGCCGCAGCAACACCATCTGGAGCCTCGCGGCGAGCTACATCTGGGACATTCACACGTTTAAAGTGGCATACCAGCAGAGCAGCGGCAGCACCGGCTACAACTACGGCGGCTATCGCGACAAGGGCGGCGTGGGTGACGGCGGTAACACCATCTGGCTGGCGAACTCCTACTGGTCTGATTTTAACGGCGAAGATGAGCGTTCCTGGCAGGCATCCTACGGTCTGGACTTTGGCGGCCTTGGCTTACCGGGCCTGAGCTGGACCACCGCCTACGTGCGCGGCGATAACATCAAAACCTCTGAAACCAGCAACGGCAAAGAGCACGAGTGGTTTAACCAGATCCAGTACCAGGTGCAGGATGGTCCGGCGAAGGATCTGAAGCTGAAACTGCGCTACTCCGTCCTGCGCGTCTCCAGCAACGCCAGCGAGTACAACGTGGGCGGGGACGAGATCCGCGCTTACGTGGAATACCCGTTTAACGTGTTCTAAAGGCAATAAAAAACCTCTCAATAGAGAGGTTTTTTTTCACGCCAGGCGAGGCTTACTCGCCTTTTTTCGCAGCCTGGATGTAGAGCATCTCCAGCGCCAGAGTCGCCGCTGCCAGCGCGGTGATCTCGGACTGGTCATAGGCCGGAGCAACTTCTACTACGTCCATACCGACGATGTTCAGATCCTTCAGGCCGCGCACCAGCTTGATGGCACGATCTGAGGTCAAACCACCGATGACCGGCGTACCGGTGCCCGGTGCAAATGCCGGATCCAGACAGTCGATGTCGAAGGTCAGATACACAGGCATATCACCCACGATCTGCTTCACCTGAGCGATGATGTCGTCGACGCCGCGATCGTTAACCTGGCCCGCATCAAGCACGGTGAAACCGTTGTCTTTGTCGAACTCGGTGCGAATACCGATCTGCACGGAGTGATTCGGGTCGATCAGACCTTCGTTCGGCGCGGTGAAGAACATGGTGCCGTGGTCAAACTCGCAGCCGTTCGCGTAGGTGTCGGTATGTGCATCGAAGTGCACCAGCGCCATTTTACCGAAGTGCTTCGCATGGGCGCGCAGCAGCGGCAGGGTCACGAAGTGGTCGCCGCCGAAGGAGAGCATGCGCTTACCGGCAGCCAGCAGCTTCTCGGCGTGCGCCTGCAGCTTCTCGCTCATCTCACGCGCGTCGCCGAAGGCGTACACCAGGTCACCGCAGTCCACCACGTTCAGGCGCTCGCGCATGTCGAAGTTCCACGGGAAGCGGTTATGCTCCCAGGCCAGGTTAGTGGAAACCTGACGGATCGCTGCCGGGCCGTGACGTCCCCCCGCGCGGCCAGATGTTGCCATATCGAAAGGCACGCCGGTGATCACCCAGTCAGCGTCGCTGTCGTACGGCTGGAAGTTCATCGGAAGGCGTAAAAAACCAAACGCGTTAGATACCAGAGAGTTATCGTACTGATGACCTAAAGTGCTCATGTCCTGACCTCTTTTAAAGTCGATACATTAAAAACAGATGAAAAAAAATCCCCTCCGCGTCGTTAAACCCGACGAGGAAGGGATTGATTCGTAAATCGCTTATTGGGACGAATTATCGCCGGTAATGCATACGGGTTCAAGTGAGTATAGGGCATTGTGCGGCCTTTACCCCTCCCCCTACCCCTCTCCCCAAAAGGAGAGAGGGAATAAAAAGCCTACTCGTCTTCCAGGTAGGTGTACCCGTACAGACCCGCTTCAAACTCTTCAAGGAACTGCTGCTGGAGCGCATCGTCCAGCCCGGTATTTTTGACCTGGTCGCGGAACTGGGTGAGCAGTTTTTTCGGATCCAGCTGAACGTATTCCAGCATGTCCGCCACGGTATCCCCTTCATCGGACAGCTCGATTTCCACGTTGCCGTCAGGGAACACGAACACGTCCACCGCTTCGGTATCACCAAACAGGTTGTGCATGTTGCCGAGGATCTCCTGATACGCGCCGACCATAAAGAAGCCCAGCATCGGCGGGTTCTCCGGGTCGTATTCCGGCATTGGCATCGTCGTTGCGATACCGTCGCCGTCGACGTAGTGGTCGATGGCACCGTCGGAGTCACAGGTGATGTCCAGCAGCACCGCACGGCGTTCCGGCGCGTGGTTCAGCCCTTCCAGCGGCAGAACCGGGAACAGCTGGTCGATACCCCAGGCATCCGGCATCGACTGGAACAGCGAGAAGTTGACGTAAATCTTATCCGCCATACGCTCCTGCAGCTCGTCGATAATCGGACGGTGCGCGCGGTTGCTCGGGTCGAGCTGTTTCTGCACTTCATGGCACATGTTCAGGTAGAGCTGCTCCGCCCACGCACGCTCCTGCAGGCTGAAGGTGCCTGAAGAATAACCCACGTGAATATCGTGCAGGTCCATCTGGCTGTCGTGCAGCCATTCGCGCAGGGAACGACGCGTGCCCGGCTCGTGCATCTCCTGCCAGGTTTCCCACATGCTTTGCAGGGAACGCGGGGCATCGTCTGCCGGAGGCGTCGCTTCGCTGATTTCGCTACGCTCAACGCCGATGATGTTCGAGACCAGCACCGTATGGTGCGCGGTCACCGCGCGGCCGGATTCGGTGATTACCGTCGGGTGCGGCAGGCCGTTCTCTTCACAGGCATCGCCGATCGCCCAGATGATGTTGTTCGCGTATTCGTTCAGGCCGTAGTTCACGGAACAGTCAGACTGCGAACGGGTCCCTTCGTAGTCCACGCCGAGGCCGCCGCCCACGTCGAAGCACTGAATATTCACGCCGAGCTTGTGCAGCTCAACGTAGAAACGCGCGGATTCACGCACGCCGGTGGCGATGTCGCGAATATTGGCCATCTGCGAGCCGAGGTGGAAGTGCAGCAGCTGAATGCTGTCCAGACGACCGCGCTCGCGCAGGATTTCCACCAGCTGCAGCACCTGGTTCGCGGCCAGGCCGAACTTGGATTTTTCGCCGCCGGAGGACTGCCATTTGCCGGAACCCTGCGACGCCAGACGCGCTCGCACGCCAAGGCGAGGGATGACGTTCAGACGTTCGGCCTCTTCCAGCACGATCGCGATTTCGGTCATCTTTTCGATAACCAGATAGACCTTGTGGCCCATCTTCTCGCCAATCAGCGCCAGACGAATGTATTCACGGTCTTTATAGCCGTTACAGACGATCACTGAACGGGTCATGCCCGCATGCGCCAGAACCGCCATCAGCTCCGCTTTGGAACCTGCTTCCAGACCCAGCGGTTCGCCGGAGTGGATCAGGGATTCAATCACGCGGCGGTGCTGGTTCACCTTGATCGGGTAAACCAGGAAATAGTCGCCTTTATAGCCGTAGGACTCACGCGCGCGCTTGAACGCGGCGTTAATAGAACGCAGGCGATGTTGCAGGATCTGCGGGAAGCAGAACAGTGCAGGCAAACGCTGGCCCTGTGCTTCGCGGGCTTTTACCAGCTTGGCGAGATCCACGCGCGCTTCAGGGACGTCCGGATCCGGGCAGACGCTGATGTGGCCCAGTTCGTTAACGTCGTAGTAGTTATTGCCCCACCAGGCAATATTGTAAGTGCGCAGCATTTTGCTGGCTTCCTCGGAGCTCATCGCAACCTCCTGCATAGAACGTAGTACACCCTGTTCGCCCGCTGACGAAGGCGAAAAAGAAGACATGTCGTCAGACATAGCGAACCTCAACTCTTTGTAATAAGTGTAAAACAGTTGACTACTATCGCAGCGTTATACGGCGATAACAACCCATAAACGGCTCCGTTTCCCAGCAGAGTATGCTGAAAACCAGACCGTGCGACCGGTTTCTTATTCATATCATTGTAAAACACGTATCCGAACTCTGTATGACAAGGTTCGGCGAAACCACGAGAAAACTCTTGTATTAACAAGAGCGCCCTTGTTCAGTTTTCACAAAGCGTGACCGGCCCTGGAATCCTGAGAAGCGCCGAGATGGGTATAACATCGGCAGGTTTGCAGACTAGAAATGCGGGTTGCGGGAATCAAATACGCGCCAGAACGGCTGCGCTGAATGTGCGGAAAACGATGGTTCATTATCTCGTATCACCTCCACGGCCGCCTCTGTTGAAACGGACCACAAGCCAAAGCTAATAGTTCACTGCTTAACCCGGCTGGAAGTGGCGACACGATGAGTTCATCGAGCGCTTATTTTATATGAGCCGCGCGCCGCGTTTTATACCGAGAAGGGGGCTAAAAAGCAAAACAAAAATGCGCGAGCTGCCAGCAGCGTCAGGAAAAATTTCCAGCTGCCATTTCAACGCAGTGAGAGATGAATCAAAAAAAACTGGAAATCGGGCGAAGAAGTGACCTAAAATAGCCGTCCAGATGTTAATCCATCTATACTGATTAACACTCATACTGCCAGTGTCAAAAACCTGCAGGCCTTGGTAGAATTATCTCCTTTGGCTATTCCGCACAGCAGCTTGAGCTAACCAAATTCCTCTTAGGTGAAATAAAACATGGCAAAACACCTGTTTACGTCCGAGTCCGTATCAGAAGGACATCCTGATAAAATTGCTGACCAAATCTCCGATGCGGTGCTGGATGCGATCCTGGCGCAGGATCCAAAAGCGCGCGTAGCGTGCGAAACCTATGTCAAAACCGGCATGGTTCTGGTTGGCGGTGAGATCACCACCAGCGCATGGGTTGATATCGAAGAGATCACCCGTAACACGGTGCGTGAGATCGGCTATGTGCATTCTGATATGGGCTTTGATGCCAACTCCTGCGCGGTTCTTAGCGCGATTGGCAAACAGTCTCCAGACATCAACCAGGGCGTTGACCGTGCCGATCCGCTGGAACAGGGCGCGGGCGACCAGGGCCTGATGTTCGGCTATGCAACCAACGAAACCGACGTGCTGATGCCAGCACCGGTCACCTACGCACACCGTCTGGTGCAGCGTCAGGCTGAAGTGCGTAAAAACGGCACCCTGCCGTGGCTGCGCCCGGATGCGAAAAGCCAGGTCACCTTCCAGTATGACGACGGCAAAATCGTTGGGATTGACGCGGTAGTGCTTTCTACCCAGCATTCCGAAGATATCGATCAGAAATCCTTGCAGGAAGCAGTGATGGAAGAGATCATCAAGCCAGTTCTGCCGACCGAATGGCTGAGCTCTGCGACCAAATTCTTCATCAACCCAACCGGACGCTTCGTTATCGGCGGCCCAATGGGCGACTGCGGCCTGACCGGTCGTAAAATCATCGTTGATACCTACGGCGGCATGGCGCGCCACGGTGGCGGTGCGTTCTCCGGTAAAGATCCGTCTAAAGTTGACCGTTCTGCGGCGTACGCGGCGCGTTATGTGGCGAAAAACATCGTTGCAGCCGGCCTGGCTGACCGCTGTGAGATCCAGGTTTCCTACGCGATCGGCGTAGCTGAGCCAACCTCCATCATGGTTGAAACCTTCGGTACCGAGAAAGTGCCTTCAGAACAGCTGACGCTGCTGGTGCGCGAGTTCTTCGACCTGCGTCCATACGGCCTGATTCAGATGCTGGATCTGCTGCACCCAATCTACAAAGAAACCGCGGCATACGGTCACTTTGGTCGTGAACATTTCCCATGGGAAAAAACCGACAAAGCCGCCCTGCTGCGTGAAGCTGCCGGTCTGAAGTAATAGACTGACATCTGCGTGATAAAAGGCCAGCCTTCGGGCTGGCCTTTTTTTGTCGGATGGCGACGCAAAGGTGCGCATATGGAACCGATTACACCGCACCGGATGCGTCTCGCTTTCAGAATATTCTCTTTGCATGATCGCCTTTCTTCTGCTGTTACATCGCCTTTCAGTTAAGTCTGAAATGTGTTCTTTCGCGATGCATATCACCTCGTTTACCTCTATATTTTCAAAGCTTTAATTATTTTTACGGTTGCGCGTTAGTGTAACCGATTACACCTATGTGATTAATCTCACATATTTTTACGGGTCACTCACCTACCCTTTACATCAATAAAACTGATAACCCAACTGGAGGGCATAATGCCTGACAATAAAAAACAGGGGCGTACGTCCAACAAGGCGATGACATTCTTCGTCTGTTTCCTCGCCGCCCTGGCAGGATTACTTTTTGGCCTGGATATCGGCGTGATTGCCGGTGCATTACCTTTCATCACTGACGAGTTTCAGATCAGCGCTCACACCCAGGAGTGGGTGGTGAGCTCCATGATGTTCGGCGCCGCAGTGGGTGCCGTCGGCAGCGGCTGGCTCTCCTTCAAGCTCGGGCGTAAAAAGAGCCTGATGATCGGCGCGATCCTGTTCGTTGCCGGTTCACTCTTCTCTGCCGCAGCGCCTAACGTTGAGGTTCTGCTGGTTTCCCGCGTGCTGCTCGGTCTGGCCGTGGGCGTGGCGTCCTATACCGCCCCGCTTTACCTGTCTGAAATCGCGCCGGAGAAAATCCGCGGCAGTATGATTTCGATGTACCAGCTCATGATCACCATCGGTATTTTGGGCGCGTACCTTTCCGATACCGCGTTTAGCTACAGCGGCGCATGGCGCTGGATGCTCGGCGTGATCATCATCCCGGCCATTCTGCTGCTGATTGGCGTCTTCTTCCTGCCGGACAGCCCGCGCTGGTTCGCCGCCAAACGTCGATTCCACGATGCCGAACGCGTACTGATGCGCCTGCGCGACACCAGCGCGGAAGCGAAAAACGAGCTGGAAGAGATCCGCGAAAGCCTGAAGGTCAAACAGTCCGGCTGGGCGCTGTTTAAAGAGAACAGCAACTTCCGCCGCGCGGTGTTCCTCGGCGTGCTGCTGCAGGTGATGCAGCAGTTCACCGGCATGAACGTCATCATGTATTACGCGCCAAAAATCTTTGAGCTGGCGGGTTATACCAACACCACCGAACAAATGTGGGGGACCGTCATTGTCGGTCTGACCAACGTGCTGGCGACCTTTATCGCCATCGGTCTGGTGGACCGCTGGGGACGTAAGCCAACCCTGACGCTGGGCTTCCTGGTGATGGCGGCCGGTATGGGTGTCCTCGGTACCATGATGCATGTGGGCATTCACTCACCAACCGCCCAGTACTTTGCGGTCGGCATGCTGCTGATGTTTATCGTCGGGTTTGCGATGAGCGCCGGTCCGCTGATTTGGGTGCTGTGCTCTGAGATCCAGCCGCTGAAAGGGCGTGATTTTGGTATCACCTGCTCTACCGCAACCAACTGGATTGCCAACATGATCGTCGGCGCAACGTTCCTGACCATGCTCAATACCCTGGGCAACGCGAACACCTTCTGGGTCTACGCCGGTCTGAACATCTTCTTTATTGTGCTGACAATCTGGCTGGTTCCAGAAACCAAACACGTTTCTCTGGAACATATTGAACGTAACCTGATGAAAGGTCGTCCGCTGCGCGAAATCGGCGCCCACGACTGATCTTCATGCTGGAGGCGCCTCTTGCGCCTCCCCGCTTCGCGCTTTATGCTCTGCCCCTATGAAAGCACCCCGTCTCCCCATCGCCCTTCAGCAAGCCGTTATGCGCTGCCTGAGGGAAAAACTCGCCCAGGCGAACCTGAAGCTCGGCCGCAATTACCCTGAACCTAAGCTTGTTTATCAGCAGCGCGGCACCGCGGCTGGCACCGCCTGGCTCGAGCCCTATGAGATCCGCCTTAACCCGGTGCTAATGATGGAAAACCAGCAGGCGTTTATCGAGGAAGTGGTACCGCACGAGCTGGCGCATCTGCTGGTGTGGAAACACTTCGGACGCGTCGCGCCCCATGGAAAAGAGTGGAAGTGGATGATGGAAGCGGTGCTCGACGTTCCGGCACGCCGCACCCATCAGTTCGAGCTGGAATCGGTACGCCGCAATACCTTCCCCTACCGCTGCCAGTGTCAGCAGCACCAGCTTACCGTCCGCCGCCATAATCGCGTGGTGCGCGGCGAGGCGACCTACCGCTGCGTCAAATGCGGCGAGCCGCTGGTTGCGGAATAATCATCTGAACTTTCAGGAACTTTCCTGATCTGACTGATTGCATACGGGAACAACATTCGTTACGTTGCGGGCTCGTTTTGACACGGAGTGTAAGATGTCCCGTAATTTTTCTCTCGCGGTCGCCTTTCTGACGACGGCGCTCTCAGGCCATGCTCTGGCCGACGGTATCAACAGTTTCTCTCAGGCCAAAGCGGCCGGCGTAAAGATCAACGCTGACGTGCCGGGCGATTTCTACTGCGGCTGTAAAATTAACTGGCAGGGTAAAAAAGGGGTCGTTGACCTTGAGTCCTGCGGATATAAGGTGCGTAAAAACGAAAATCGCGCCAGCCGCATTGAATGGGAACATGTCGTTCCGGCCTGGCAGTTTGGCCACCAGCGCCAGTGCTGGGAGGGTGGCGGACGTAAAAACTGCGCCAAAGATCCGGTTTATCGTCAGATGGAAAGCGATATGCATAACCTGCAGCCTGCCGTAGGTG
Organism: Enterobacter sp. UCD-UG_FMILLET; assembly: GCF_000762975.1. NCBI lineage: Bacteria > Pseudomonadati > Pseudomonadota > Gammaproteobacteria > Enterobacterales > Enterobacteriaceae > Enterobacter > Enterobacter sp. UCD-UG_FMILLET. The sequence goes on along the minus strand of NZ_JRJC01000006.1, from coordinate 126,042 downwards.
AAGTGAACGGCGACCGGGGTAATTTCATGTACAGCCAGTGGAACGGTGGCGAAGGCCAGTACGGTCAGTGCGGTATGAAGGTTGATTTTAAAGAGAAAGTCGCAGAGCCCCCTGCCCGTGCGCGCGGCAGTATCGCCCGCACCTACTTCTATATGCGCGACCGTTACGACCTCAACCTCTCCCGCCAGCAGACGCAGCTGTTCAACGCCTGGGACAAGCAGTACCCGGTGACGGAGTGGGAATGCCAGCGCGACGAACGTATCGCCAGAGTCCAGGGGAATCACAACCCTTACGTCCAGCGGGCTTGCCAGGCGCAAAAGAGCTAACCTACACTACGGCAATTCGCTTATATCGCATGACACATGGAATTTCTGACTATGCGCATTCCCCGCATTTACCATCCTGAACTGATTACCGCAGGCCGCGAAATCGCCCTGTCTGATGACGCAGCCAACCACGTTGGCCGCGTGCTGCGCATGGGCGCAGGTCAGGCAATACAGCTGTTCGACGGCTCAAACCAGGTTTTCGACGCGGAAATCACGCGGTCTGATAAAAAAAGCGTACACGTTAACGTCCTGCGTGGCGAAGTGGATGACCGGGAATCACCGCTGCACATCCATCTGGGCCAGGTGATGTCGCGCGGCGAGAAAATGGAGTTCACCATTCAGAAATCCATTGAACTGGGTGTAAGCCTCATTACGCCACTTTTTTCTGAACGCTGTGGCGTTAAACTGGACGCGGAACGTCTGAACAAAAAGATCCAGCAGTGGCAGAAAATTGCCATTGCGGCTTGCGAACAGAGTGGACGCAACCGTATTCCGGAGATCCGCCCGGCGATGGATCTGGAGGAGTGGTGTGCAGAAGAAGACAGTGGGCTGAAACTCAATCTTCATCCGCGCGCCAGCGCCAGCATCAATACGCTGCCCCTGCCCGTTGAGCGCGTACGCCTGCTGATTGGCCCCGAAGGCGGCCTGTCGGCGGATGAAATTGCGATGACGGCACGTTACCAGTTTACTGATATTCTGTTGGGACCTCGCGTTCTGCGCACTGAGACAACGGCACTCACGGCCATTACCGCGCTACAGGTACGGTTTGGCGATCTGGGTTGAAGCATTAACGGAGAAGAACATGATCAAGCTCGGCATCGTGATGGACCCCATCGCAAACATTAACATCAAGAAAGATTCCAGCTTCGCCATGCTGCTGGAAGCGCAGCGTCGCGGCTATGAACTCCACTATATGGAGATGAACGATCTTTACCTGATCAACGGTGAAGCCCGCGCGCGCACCCGCATCGTTAACGTCGAGCAGAACTACGACAAATGGTATGAGTTCGGCACCGAGCAGGATATCGCCCTGGCCGATCTCAACGTGATCCTGATGCGTAAAGATCCGCCGTTCGACACCGAATACATCTACTGCACCTATATCCTTGAGCGCGCAGAAGAGAAAGGCACGCTGATCGTCAACAAGCCGCAGAGCCTGCGCGACTGCAACGAGAAGCTCTACACCGCCTGGTTCTCTGACCTGACGCCGGAAACCCTGGTGACCCGCAGCAAAGCGCAGCTGAAAGAATTCTGGCAGAAGCACGGCGATATCATCATGAAGCCGCTGGACGGCATGGGCGGCGCGTCGATTTTCCGCGTGAAAGAAGGCGACCCTAATATTGGTGTGATTGCCGAAACGCTGACCGAGCTGGGCACGCGTTACTGCATGGCGCAGAACTATATTCCAGCGATCAAAGACGGTGACAAACGTGTTTTGGTGGTGGATGGCGAACCGGTTCCTTACTGCCTGGCGCGTATCCCGCAGGGTGGCGAAACTCGTGGGAACCTGGCGGCCGGCGGTCGCGGTGAGCCGCGCCCGCTGACCGAAAGCGACTGGGAAATTGCCCGCCGCGTTGGCCCGACGCTGAAAGCCAAAGGCCTGATCTTCGTTGGCCTGGATATCATCGGCGATCGTCTGACCGAAGTGAACGTCACCAGCCCGACCTGCATTCGTGAAATTGAAGCGGAATTCCCGATTTCGATCACCGGAATGCTGATGGACGCTATCGAAAAACGTTTACAGAAATAACCTAACAATACTATTAGTGACAGCGCCTGTGTTTGTCCCCATACTGGGCGCTGTCGCTTTTTAAACCAGGAAACAGTACCTCTGACAATGAATTTACAGCATCACTTTCTTATTGCCATGCCTGCTCTCCAGGACCCGATTTTTCGCCGCGCCGTGGTGTATATTTGTGAATACAATGAAGACGGCGCGATGGGCATCATCATCAATAAACCGCTGGAAAATCTTCAGGTTGAAGGAATTCTGGACAAGCTGAAAATCTCGGCTGAAGCGCGACTGCCGGAAATACGGCTTGATAAACCTGTGATGCTGGGCGGACCTCTTGCAGAAGACCGCGGTTTTATCCTGCATACGCCGCCGGTATTCTCTTCCAGTATTCGAATTTCGGATAACACCGTCATCACCACCTCGCGTGATGTGCTCGAAACGCTGGGTACCGCAGAGCAGCCTTCTGAAGTGCTGGTGGCGTTGGGCTATTCGTCCTGGGAGAAAGGCCAGCTTGAGCAAGAGATCCTCGATAACGCCTGGCTTACCGCGCCTGCGGACATGAACATCCTGTTTAAAACCCCTATCGCCGATCGCTGGCGTGACGCGGCGAAGCTGATTGGTATTGATATCCTGACCATGCCAGGCGTAGCGGGGCACGCCTGATGAGCGGAACGCTTCTGGCCTTCGATTTTGGTACTAAAAGCATTGGCGTCGCCGTGGGGCAGCGCATCACCGGTACCGCGCGTCCGCTTACGGCCCTGAAGGCCAATGACGGCACGCCAGACTGGAATCTTATCGAGCGTCTGCTCAAAGAGTGGCAGCCGGATGATGTGATTGTTGGGCTGCCGCTGAACATGGACGGCACAGAACAGCCGCTTACCGCCCGGGCGCGTAAGTTCGCCAATAAAATCCATGGCCGCTTTGGCGTCTCCGTGAAGCTTCACGACGAGCGTCTAAGCACCGTCGAAGCGCGTGCGGGTCTGTTTGAGCACGGCGGCTTTCGGGCGCTCAACAAAGGCAGCGTGGACTCTGCTTCCGCCGTGATTATCCTCGAAAGCTATTTCGACCAGGGCTTTTAACCACAGGGGCCTACAGCCGCCCCTGCGCCCGTCTCTCCGCCAGGCTCTGGTCAAAGTTCTGCATTCCTGCCTGCTGACCGGTTTGAATGATGCCGGGCAGTTGCCACGTTTTCCCTTCACGAATCAGATTCGCCGCCGCCGCTGTGTTCACCAGCAGTTCATACAACGCGACGCGCCCGCCCTGAAGATCGGGAAGCAGCCTCTGCGCCAGCACCGCCCTCAGGCTGCCGGCCAGCTGGTTACGCATCGGATCTTTCTCCTGCGCCGGGAACGTATCGACCAGCCGTTCAATCGCCTGCGATGCCCCGCGCGTATGCAGCGTCGCCAGCACCAGATGTCCGGTTTCCGCCGCCGTTAACGCCAGGCGGATCGTTTCGCTGTCGCGCAGCTCCCCCAGCAAAATAACGTCCGGATCCTGGCGTAAGGCGCTGCGCAGCGCTTCAGCAAATGACGGGCTGTGCTGACCTATCTCCCGCTGCTGGATCAGGCAACGTTCGCTCTGGTAGATAAACTCCACCGGATCTTCAAGTGTGAGGATATGGCCGTCAGCATGGTGGTTAAGAAAATCGACCATCGCCGCCAGCGTAGTGGACTTCCCGCTGCCGGTCGCCCCGGTGACCAGAATCAGTCCGGCGTCATTTGACAACAGTTCCGGGATTACCCGCGGCGCGCCCAGCGAAGAGAGCTGTGGGCAGCTACGTGGCAACAGCCGCAGCGTCAAAGAAACTCCGCGCATCTGCTTAAAGGCACTCCCGCGCAGGCGCTGGCCTCCCGCCACCGTCGCGGCAAAATCCACCTGTCCCTTTGCCCACCATGTTCCCTGCTGCTCATCGTTAAGCCACGCTTTTAATAACGCTCCGACATCGGGAGGCGGAAAGGGCGCAGGCTCAAGCCGGCCTAATCTACGCCAGCGCGGTGGCGAATCACTGCACAGGTGTAGATCGGAGACGTTATGCTTTACACTAAGGGCCACAATTTCTTCCACATCCATAGACTACTCCTCGGAAAATGAACGACATTGCGCATAACCTGGCACAGGTCCGGGACAAAATCTCAGCCGCCGCAGCGCGTTGCGGCCGTGCTTCAGAAGAAATTACGCTGCTTGCAGTCAGCAAAACCAAGCCTGCGAGCGCCATCGCAGAAGCTATTGATGCAGGCCAGCGGGCGTTTGGTGAAAACTACGTTCAGGAAGGCGTGGATAAAATTCGCTACTTCCAGGAACAGGGGAATACGGATCTGCAGTGGCACTTTATTGGCCCGCTGCAGTCGAACAAAAGCCGTCTGGTGGCAGAGCACTTCGACTGGTGCCACACCATCGACCGCCAGCGTATTGCTACCCGCCTGAATGACCAGCGTCCGGCAGAAATGCCGGCACTCAACGTGCTGATTCAGGTCAACATCAGCGATGAAAACAGCAAGTCCGGCATTGCTCTGAGTGAGCTGGATACGCTGGCCGCAGACGTGGCCGCCCTTCCGCACTTGACCCTGCGCGGGCTGATGGCAATTCCTGCGCCTGAGTCAAGTTATGAAAGGCAGTTTGCCGTGGCACAGCAAATGGCTGTAGCATTTGAGGCGCTTAAAGCGCGCTATAACACGGTAGACACGCTTTCGCTGGGCATGTCGGATGATATGGAAGCCGCCATCGCGGCAGGCAGCACTATGGTGCGCATCGGCACGGCAATTTTCGGTGCGCGCGACTACTCAAAATAATAAGGAAACCTGAGGAACGCCATGAAGACGTTGACTTTCCTGCTCTCAACAGTGCTTGAGCTGTATACGATGGCGCTTTTGCTGCGCGTCTGGATGCAGTGGGCCCGCTGTGATTTTTACAATCCGTTCTCGCAGTTTGTCGTGAAAATCACGCAACCTGTTGTCGGACCGCTGCGCCGCATTATCCCGGCGATGGGTCCCATCGACAGTTCGTCTCTGCTGGTGGCGTTTATTCTGAGCGTTATCAAAGCGATCGTGCTGTTTATGGTCATCACCTTCCAGCCGATTATCTGGATTGCTGCGGTCCTGATTTTAATCAAAACCATCGGCCTGCTGATTTTCTGGGTGCTGCTGGTCATGGCCATCATGAGTTGGGTAAGCCAGGGGCGTAGTCCGGTGGAGTATGCTTTGATTCAGCTGGCCGAGCCGCTGCTGCGCCCGATTCGCAACCTGCTGCCTTCGATGGGCGGTATTGATTTCTCGCCGATGATCCTGGTTCTGCTGCTCTATGTGGTCAACATGGGGATCGCTGAGCTGTTACAGTCCACGGGCGATATGCTGCTGCCGGGGCTGTGGATGGCGCTATGAGTGCCGTAAGCACCTGCGCTGACGGGCTGGTTTTGCGGCTGTATATTCAGCCGAAGGCCAGCCGTGACAGTATTGTCGGGCTGCATGGCGACGAGTTAAAAGTCGCCATCACCGCCCCGCCGGTTGACGGCCAGGCGAACGCGCATCTGACCAAATATCTGGCAAAACAGTTTCGCGTCGCCAAAAGCCAGGTCATCATTGAAAAAGGTGAACTTGGGCGACATAAACAGGTAAAAATCCTTAATCCGCAATCTATCCCGACGGAAGTCGCGGCTCTGACAGAACAGGACTAAACCATGCAGAAAGTTGTTCTCGCGACCGGCAACGCAGGTAAAGTGCGCGAGCTGGCCTCGCTATTAAATGATTTTGGGCTGGACGTGGTCGCCCAGACCGAGCTTGGCGTGGAGTCCGCCGAAGAGACGGGTCTGACGTTTATCGAAAACGCGATCCTGAAAGCGCGCCACGCCGCGCAGATTACCGGCCTGCCTGCGATTGCCGACGACTCCGGCCTGGCCGTGGATTTTCTCGGCGGTGCGCCGGGGATTTACTCTGCGCGCTATTCCGGCGTTGACGCCACCGACCAGCAGAATCTGGAAAAGCTGCTTGTCGCCCTGAAAGACGTACCGGACGAACAGCGCACCGCTCAGTTCCACTGCGTGCTGGTTTATATGCGCCACGCGGAAGACCCGACGCCTATCGTCTGCCACGGCAGCTGGCCGGGCGTGATTACCCGTGAAGCGGCTGGCAACGGCGGCTTTGGCTACGACCCTATTTTCTTTGTCCCGACCGAGGGCAAAACCGCTGCGGAACTGACCCGCGAAGAGAAAAGCGCAATTTCCCACCGCGGACGCGCGCTGAAACTGTTACTGGAAGCACTGCGTAATGGCTAATTTGCCGCCTTTGAGTCTGTATATTCACATCCCGTGGTGCGTGCAGAAATGCCCGTACTGCGATTTCAACTCGCACGCGCTGAAGGGCGAAGTGCCGCACGATGACTACGTTGCGCACCTGCTGGCCGACCTGGACGCCGATGTACCTTACGCACAGGGACGTGAAGTTAAGACCATTTTCATTGGTGGCGGTACGCCGAGCCTGCTGTCCGGCCCGGCGATGCAAACGCTGCTGGACGGCGTGCGTTCGCGCCTGAACCTGGCGGCGGATGCTGAAATTACGATGGAAGCCAACCCCGGCACCGTTGAGGCCGACCGTTTTGTCGACTATCAGCGCGCGGGCGTGAACCGCATCTCCATCGGCGTGCAGAGCTTTAGCGAGCCGAAGCTGAAACGTCTGGGGCGCATTCACGGCCCGGAAGAGGCGAAGCGCGCGGCAAACCTGGCGACCGGTCTGGGCCTGCGCAGCTTTAACCTCGATCTGATGCACGGCCTGCCGGATCAGTCGCTGGAAGAGGCGCTGGACGACCTGCGCCAGGCGATCGAACTGAACCCACCGCACCTGTCGTGGTATCAGCTCACCATCGAGCCAAACACGCTGTTCGGTTCCCGCCCGCCGGTGCTGCCGGACGACGACGCGCTGTGGGATATCTTCGAGCAGGGTCACAGGCTTCTCACCACTGCGGGCTATCAGCAGTATGAAACGTCCGCGTATGCGAAGCCGGGATACCAGTGTCAGCACAACCTGAACTACTGGCGCTTTGGTGACTATCTGGGGATTGGCTGCGGCGCGCACGGCAAGGTGACCTTCCTGGACGGGCGCATTCTGCGCACCGCCAAAACCCGCCACCCGCGCGGATACATGGAAGGCCGCTACCTGGAGCGTCAGCACGACGTTGAGGCGGAGGATAAACCGTTTGAGTTCTTCATGAACCGCTTCCGTCTGCTGGAAGCCGCGCCGCGCGCGGAATTTGCGCGTTACACCGGGCTGCCGGAGTCGGTGATTCGCCCGCAGATCGACGAGGCGCTGGCGCAGGGGTATCTCACCGAGAATGAGGAATACTGGCAGATCACCGAGCACGGCAAGCTGTTCTTAAATTCCCTTCTTGAGCTGTTCCTCGCCGACGATTCTGAAGGCTGATTCAGGATTTTGCATCCCGTTCTGCTGGCTGAGGGAAAGGCTGGCAGAGTGTGGGGATGGAAAAATCAAAACAACTCCGCAAACAAATGACGCCCGAAGAATTACGCCTCTGGTATTTGTTGAGAGGTCGTCGTTTCTTTGGGTATAAGTTTCGTCGGCAGATGCCTATTGGCACATATATCGTCGATTTTGCCTGCTTTAAGGCGAAGCTGATCGTTGAGCTGGACGGGGGACAACATCAGGGTGAAGAGGACTATGATTCACGTCGCACCGAGTTTTTGAATGCGAACGGATGGGAAGTCGTACGGTTCTGGAATAATGAATTCAGGGCTAACGAGGAGGTGGTGTTGATGGCTATTCTGCAGCGACTGCAGAGCCTGATGCCCTCACCCTAACCCTCTCCCACAGGGCGAGGGAACGATTACACCCTCTCCCATGGGGAGAGGGCCGGGGTGAGGGGCCCAGCGCGCAGAGATCTTACTTCAGCGTCCCCACCAGCGCCTTCCGGCTATCTTCCAGCGACACCACGCGTTTACACACGTCTTTGCCGAACTGCTGGAAATCATCTTCCTGGTTCTTCCACTCGTTCTGAATGGAGGTCTGCAGGCCGCCCAGACTGCCCAGCACGCCCTGCAGCGGGTTACCGCCGCCTTTCAGAACCGCTTTGGCGCCCATCTCGTTGATGCTGTCCTGGAGAATGCCGCCCATTGCCTGGTTCACCAGCTGCTGCCCGTCAGCGCGGACCTGATCGATCGCCTTGTAGTGGAACGTCAGGCCGTCGGTGCGCGTCTCGATAATGCGGTTCATCTGCTCTTTGAGCTGCTTATCGAGCTTCGTCAGGCGGGTGCGCATATTGCTGCTCTCACCCACTTCTTTAGTAATGATCTTATCCAGCGCGACGCGGCTTTTCTCTACGCGGGTCAGCGCGCCGTCGTTAATCCACGGCAGTGCGGTACGCAGCTCAGCCTGATAATCCTTCGCCTGCTCGCGCTGCGCGGCAGTCAGGTTTTGCGGCTTGCCGTTAAACGTCACGTTACCATCCGGCGTAATCACCAGATTGCCGTTCTCGCCTTTGACCTGCACGGTCTGCGGGCTTAACACCACGTCATCACGCGGGGTGACGCTACATTGATAATCCGCATGGGCGGTGAATCCGGTTGCCATCAAAGCAACAGCCAGCAACGTTTTGCGCATCTTAAACACTCCCTCAGACAAAATGGGCCAGCTAATGCTGGCCCCTTACTGCTTTATTAGTCCCACCAAACGTCGAAAAGTTCGCTGACGCGGACATCTTCGAGCTTGTGGTCTTCAAGCCATTTACGTACCAGCGCCTGATGTTCTTCGGTGCATTTACCCACTTCCTGGGTGCAGATCAGACCTTCCCAGGCCAGGTAACCGCTACCGTCGAAGGCCAGCTTGTTTGGCTCAATCACGTCATTGATGAACGCATCCACGTCCTGATCGATCTGTTCTACACTGGTGCCTTCCGGGAAACGCCACGCAACGGAGAAACCCACTTCCTGGAATTCTTCGATGTGCATCTTTTTACGCAGACGACGGCTACGATTCTTTGCCATTATTTCACCCTCTCGAACATTAAGTCCCATACACCGTGACCAAGACGATGGCCACGCTGTTCAAATTTCGTTACCGGACGCGATTCCGGACGCGGTACATAGTCGTTGCTCTCAGACTGGTTTTTATACCCGTCCAGCGACGACATCACTTCCAGCATATGTTCCGCATACGGTTCCCAGTCGGTCGCCATATGGAAGACACCGCCCAGCTTCAGCTTACTTTTCACCAGCTCGGCAAACGGCGCCTGAACGATACGGCGTTTATTATGACGTGCTTTGTGCCACGGGTCAGGGAAAAAGAGCTGAACCATGGTTAAAGAATTGTCAGGAATCATTTTATGCAGCACTTCCACCGCGTCGTGACACATCACGCGCAGGTTCTCAACGCCCTCTTCATGAGCCGTAGCCAGGCATGCACCCACGCCCGGGGAGTGGACTTCGATACCGAGGAAGTTCTGCTCCGGTCGCGCTTTCGCCATGGCCACCAGCGAGGTGCCCATACCAAACCCGATCTCCAGCGTGACGGGTGCTTCGCGGCCGAACAGTTCGGTAAAGTCCAGAGGCTGCTCGCTGAACTCAACGCCCATCACCGGCCAGTAGTTGTCCAGCGCATGTTGCTGCCCTTTTGTCAGGCGACCCTGACGGCGGACAAAGCTGCGAATACGGCGCAGCGGGCGACCGTTTTCATCAAATTCCGGTGAAATGACGTCGTTTTTCATAAAAGAGTTGTCTGCTTGTGAGAATGTTCGGGAAACGGGCATTATCCAAAGTTAAGGCTTCTATGCAAGCATGGGAAAGATCCGGTTTACAGCAGATTGACGCTGTGCTGCAATCTGCGTCCCTGATTATGCGAATCGATGACCATGCAAGCCTCTCAATTTTCAGCCCAGGTGCTGGACTGGTACGACAAATACGGGCGTAAAACCCTGCCCTGGCAAATTGAAAAAACGCCTTACAAAGTATGGCTCTCCGAGGTGATGTTGCAACAAACGCAGGTCGCTACGGTGATCCCTTACTTCGAGCGTTTTATGGCGCGCTTCCCGACGGTGACCGATCTGGCCAACGCCCCGCTGGACGAGGTCCTGCACCTGTGGACCGGTCTTGGCTATTACGCCCGGGCGCGTAACCTTCACAAGGCCGCACAGCAGGTTGCGATGCGCCACAACGGGAAATTCCCGGAAACCTTCGACGAGGTGGCGGACTTGCCCGGCGTCGGACGTTCAACCGCAGGCGCCATTCTCTCCCTGTCTTTAGGCAAGCATTTCCCGATTCTCGACGGCAACGTGAAGCGCGTGCTGGCACGCTGCTACGCCGTCGACGGATGGCCGGGGAAGAAGGACGTTGAAAAACGTCTTTGGGAAATAAGTGAAGCGGTCACCCCGGCTAACGGCGTCGAGCGTTTCAACCAGGCGATGATGGATCTCGGCGCGATGGTCTGCACGCGCTCAAAACCAAAATGCGAACTCTGCCCGGTGAATAATCTCTGCGTGGCGTATGCCAACCATTCATGGGCGCAATATCCGGGTAAGAAACCCAAGCAGACGCTACCGGAGCGCACCGGCTATATGCTGCTGATGCAGCACGGCGACCAGGTCTTCCTCGCCCAGCGTCCGCCGAGCGGTCTGTGGGGTGGTCTATACTGCTTCCCACAGTTTGAAGATGAAGATTTGCTGCGTGAATGGCTTAAACAGCGCGGGATTGCTGCCGATAACCTGACGCAGCTGACCGCGTTTCGCCATACGTTCAGCCATTTCCACCTGGATATTGTACCCATGTGGCTTCCCGTGTCGTCATTTGCCTCGTGCATGGATGAAGGCACCGCTCTCTGGTATAACTTAGCGCAACCGCCATCAGTCGGACTGGCGGCTCCCGTGGAGCGCCTGTTACAGCAATTACGTGCCGGTGCAATGGTTTAGCATCGACAAGAAAAAGAGGAATGAGTATGGCCAGAACGATTTTTTGTACTTTCCTGCAGCGTGACGCTGAAGGCCAGGATTTCCAGCTTTATCCGGGCGACCTGGGTAAACGCATCTACAATGAAATCTCCAAAGAAGCCTGGGGACAGTGGCAGAAAAAGCAGACCATGCTGATCAACGAGAAAAAACTCAGCATGATGAACCCGGAACACCGCAAGCTGCTGGAGCAGGAGATGGTGAGCTTCCTGTTCGAAGGTAAAGACGTGCACATCGAAGGCTATACGCCACCGGAAAAATAACAGCGTGCGGGGGAAACCCCGCCGTTAAAGCAAACACAACACGCACTCCCGGAATGATGAAAAAACTTTTAGCGCTAGCCCTTGTTGCGCCGTTGCTTGTCTCGTGTTCGTCAAAAAAAGGCGAAGATTACAACGAAGCCTGGATCAAGGACACCAACGGTTTTGACATTTTGATGGGGCAGTTTGCCCACAACATCGAGAACATATGGGGATTTAACGAAGTTCTTATTGCCGGACCAAAGGACTACGTTAAGTACACCGACGCCTATCAGACCCGTAGCCACATCAACTTTGATGAGGGGACGATCACGATTGAGACCATCGCAGGCACCGACCCTGCGGCGCGACTGCGTCAGGCGATCGTCAAAACCCTGCTGATGGGTGACGATCCGGGATCTATCGATCTCTACTCCGATGCCGACGATATCACTATCTCGAAAGAGCCGTTCCTGTACGGCCAGGTCGTCGATCAGACCGGTCAGCCGATCCGCTGGGAAGGTCGCGCCACGAAATTTGCCGACTACCTGCTGCAGACGCGCCTGAAAAGCCGCTCTAACGGTCTGAAGATTATCTATAGCGTCACCATCAACCTTGTCCCGAACCACCTCGACAAGCGTGCGCATAAGTACATTGGGATGGTGCGTCAGGCCTCACGCAAATACGGCGTGGATGAGTCGCTGATCCTGGCGATTATGCAGACCGAATCCTCGTTCAACCCGTACGCGGTAAGCCGTTCCGACGCCCTGGGGCTGATGCAGGTTGTGCAGCACAGCGCCGGGAAAGACGTCTTCCGCGCGCAGGGGAAATCCGGCACGCCGAGCCGCAGCTATCTGTTCGATCCGCAAAGCAACATTGATACCGGCACGGCCTACCTGGCGATGCTGAACAATGTGTACCTGGGCGGAATTGATAACCCAACGTCGCGCCGCTATGCGGTGATCACCGCCTATAACGGCGGTGCGGGCAGCGTGCTTCGCGTCTTCTCGAATGACAAAGTGCAGGCCGCGAACATCATCAACAGCATGGCGCCGGGGGATGTCTACTCTACCCTCACCACCCGCCACCCGTCTGCGGAATCCCGCCGCTATCTGTATAAGGTGAATACGGCGCAGAAGAACTATCGTCGCCGCTAAAAAACACCCCTCACCCTAACCCTCTCCCCAAAAGGGAGAGGGAACGTGAACACCCATACGAAAATGTTATTTGCATCACAATCCAAACTGCAAATTAATGTGGATTGCATTTTTTTGCGGGAGGTAACAAAACATATTGTTGCCAACTGATAGAATTGCATCAAATAACAACCCTGAATGTTCCCAAAACAACATATCTCCCGCTCACTTGTGAGGAAAGTAACATGAACCTTAAGCTGCAGCTTAAAATTTTGTCGTTTCTGCAGTTCTGCCTGTGGGGTAGCTGGCTGACTACACTCGGCTCCTATATGTTTGTGACGCTCAAGTTCGATGGTGCGTCAATCGGTGCCGTTTACAGCTCGCTCGGTATTGCGGCTGTCTTCATGCCAACGCTGCTGGGCATCGTGGCGGATAAATGGTTGAGTGCGAAATGGCTGTACATGCTTTGCCATCTGGTGGGCGCGGGGACGCTGTTTATGGCAGCCCAGGTGACCACGCCGGGGGCGATGTTCATGGTGATCCTGCTTAACTCGCTGGCCTATATGCCAACGCTTGGCTTGATCAACACCATTTCCTACTATCGCCTGAAGTCTGCGGATATGGATATCGTGACCGATTTCCCGCCAATCCGTATCTGGGGCACCATCGGCTTTATCATGGCGATGTGGGGCGTGAGCTTCGCGGGCTTCGAACTGAGCCATATGCAGCTCTATATCGGTGCGGCGCTCTCCGTGGTGCTGGCGATCTTCACCCTGACGCTGCCAACCATTCCGGTTTCTAACCAGCAGAAAAACCAGAGCTGGAGCACCATGCTCGGCCTGGACGCCTTCGCGCTGTTTAAAAACAAACGCATGGCGATCTTCTTTATCTTCTCCATGCTGCTGGGTGCGGAGCTGCAGATCACTAATATGTTCGGCAACACCTTCCTGCACAGCTTCGATAACAACCCGCTGTTCTCCGGCAGCTTTATCGTTGAACATGCGTCGGTGATGATGTCCATCTCTCAGATCTCTGAGACGCTGTTCATCCTGACCATCCCGTTCTTCCTGAGCCGCTACGGCATCAAAAATGTCATGCTGATCAGTATCGCGGCGTGGATGTTGCGCTTCGGTCTGTTCGCCTACGGCGACCCAAGCCCGTTCGGTACCGTGCTGCTGGTGCTGTCGATGATCGTTTACGGCTGCGCCTTCGACTTCTTCAATATCTCTGGTTCGGTGTTTGTGGAAAAAGAGGTGAAGCCTGAAATCCGCGCCAGCGCGCAGGGTATGTTCCTGATGATGACCAACGGCTTCGGCTGTATTCTGGGCGGCGTGGTAAGCGGTAAAGTGGTTGAGATGTACACCACCAACGGCATTACCAACTGGCAGCCTGTGTGGCTGATCTTCGCCGCATACTCGCTGGTGCTGTTCTTCGCGTTCATCGCGCTGTTCAAGTACAAGCATGTACGCGTGCCGAATGGTGCACAGCCAGTCGCACATTAATGACGATCCCCTCTCCTTTCAGGAGAGGGGTAATTTCGACAGCACCCACCCCACCGACAGCAAATCCGCGCTGCCGCCCGGGCTCAGATTACGCTCAATCAATGCTTTATCCATCTTAAGCAGCGCCTCGCGATCCCAGCCGTTAGCCAGTAATTCCCGCGCATAGCCCTGAACGTAGCGCAGCCCTTCAATGCCGCCTCGCGACACGAGATTACTGTCCTGATTGACCGCCATCAGGCGTAACAGCAGGCCGTGAAGAGACTGTCCGTTCCACTGCGCCAGCGCCCTACGCGCCGTCGCAAAGCCGCTCTCAGCCTCGCCGCGCGCCCCGGTTAAGCCGTACAGATGAAACTGCCGCTCGCCCGCAGTCGCCTGTCCGCCGCGCGCGGCCAGCTCACGCGACACCAGCCCGCTGCAGATGTTACTCACCTCACAGCAGAGGCTGTCTGCGGAGATATTTTTCACACGCCCGGCGGTGAAGCACAGTAAACCCAGGGCAAAAATCCCGCCCTTGTGGGTGTTCACTCCGTTCGTCGCGGCATACATCGCCTGTTCACAGGCCATCCCCATCGGGCGGATAATTCGAAGCTGCCCGGCGGCAGGTTTATCCGCATGCGCGTTACCGAGTTCAGCAAAGCGCGAAAACCACGGCGTAATCGCCGCGATGCTGCGGACGAACAGCGCGTGGTTCATATCGCGATGGGAACCGTTATTGAGCTTGTCCACCAGCCCCGGCTTGGGCGTCAGCTCAAGCTCCTGCCACAGCGCCGCTTCGGCAAGCGCGGGCACATCAACCGGGCGCGGTTTAGTCGCGAGCAAACCAGTCATCGATCGTCTTCTCCACGCGGGAAACCACCTGCTCAAGGGGGTGATTGCGCGAACGGGAACAGGCATGAGCGGGTTCGTCGCAGATTAGGCAGCGTCTGAGATTCGTCCCCAGCGACTGACGCCCGACGTGGCCGTGCTGTGGGCAGATCACGTCCAGATCCCACAGCCTGCCGAGTGGGTGCGTCTGCTCCAGCTCCGCGCAGTGCGCTTTGATTTCCACCGCGGGATGGGCCACGCACCACAGGGCTTCTGGCCCGGTAGGGAGCCACAGCACCTGGCGGTCCAGCACCGGCCAGCGGTTTTCCCACAGCAGCTGGTCGCACATCTGCAGCGCCACGCCCATGGTATTGCGATAGCGCAGGCTGTCTTTGATTTCCCCTGGCGTGACCAGCGTTAGGGAGATCACCGGTTGTTGATAGTGCGTAAGCCAGTCAGCCTGGCGCGCCGCGCGGCGATCTTTCGCCGCCAGCAGTTCGTCCAGGCTGACACCCGCCCGCACGGGTGTCGCTATTGTCATAACTACTCCTTTACCTGTCGCACGGTATCGATCACGCTGCCGTCGCGGTAGCGGATCACCCCGACGATTTTGTCGGTAAATTCAATCGGTTTCGGTACGCCGGTCAGGGAAATCGCCCGCTCGTAAAGCGCGCTGATATCCACAACTTTGAGCCCGGCCTCCAGCAGGCGCTCGCGGATCTCCGGGCGCGCCGGGTTGACCGCAATGCCGTGGTCGGTGACCAGCACGTCGATGCTTTCGCCCGGCGTGAGGCGCGTGGTGACATGCTTCACGACCGTTGGAATGCGGCTGCGCAGCAGCGGCGCTACGACGATGGTCAGGTTTGCCGCGGCGGCCACGTCGCAGTGTCCGCCGGACGCGCCGCGCATCACGCCGTCGGAGCCGGTGATAACGTTGACGTTGAAATCGACGTCGATTTCCAGCGCGCTGAGGATCACCACGTCGAGCTGGTCGCAGCTTGCCGCCTTGCTGCCGGGGTTGGCGTAGACGTTGGTGGAGATCTCCACGTGGTTCGGGTTGCGCGCCAGAGAAGCCGCCGCCTGGCCATCAAAGCACTGGGTATCGAGCAGCTTTTCGATGAGCCCCTTCTCGTGCAGATCCACCAGGCTACCGGTGATGCCGCCGAGCGCAAAGCGCGCCTTCACGCCGCTGCGCTCCATCTTCTCTTCCATAAAGCGCGTGCAGGCGGTCGCCGCCGCGCCGGAGCCGGTCTGCATCGAGAAGCCCGGTTTGAAGTAGCCGGAGTGTTCAATCACGTCCGCCGCATAGCGGGCGATCATCAGCTCGCGCGGGTTGCTGGTGACGCGCGCCGCGCCGACGCTGATTTTCGCCGGGTCGCCCACGCTTTCAACCTGCACGATGTAGTCCACCTGGTCCTGCACCAGGCTGGCGGGCATATTCGGAAACGGCACCAGTTCTTCAGTCAGCAGCACTACCTTACGGGCAAAGTGGGCGTCCACCATCGCGTAGCCCAGGGACCCGCAGCACGATTTACCGTGCGTCCCGTTGGCATTGCCAAACTCATCGCTGCACGGCACGCCGAGAAACGCCACGTCGATATTCAGCTCGCCGTCCTGGAGCAGCTTCACTCGCCCGCCGTGGGAGTGAATTTGCACCGGCTCGTCCATCAGGCCGTGGGAGATGGCATCCGCCAGCCTGCCGCGCATGCCCGAGGTGTAAATCCGGGTGATGACGCCGCTTTCAATATGCTCGATCAGCGCGTCGTTGCAGGTCATCAGCGAGCTGGAGGCCAGCGTCAGGTTTTTGAAGCCCATGCGCGCCAGCAGCGCCACAACGGTGTTGATCACCCGGTCGCCTTCGCGAAACGCATGGTGGAAGGAGATGGTCATCCCGTCCTGCAGGCCGCAGCGCTTAACCGCCTCTTCAACAGAGGCGCAGAGCTTGCGGCTGTGCTTCGCGTCGCTGTCCGCCAGCCACGGTGTAGCGCTGTGGGCGGTATCAAAGGGTTTTAAGTCCCGCAGATGGGGAAAATTCACGTGAAGAAGTTCAGTCTGATTCATTATTTTATCCTTACCGACGCACGCCGGAGGCCGCCGCGCGCTCCAGCACCACCTGCGCATGGTTAATAATCGGTGCATCCACCATTTTGCCGTTAAGCGACACCACGCCCAGGCCGTTACGCTCGCCCTCTTCTGCAGCCTCAATCACCCTTTTGGCGTGATCCACCTCTTCCTGAGTCGGGGCGTAGGCGTTGTGCAGCAGGTCAATCTGGCGCGGGTTAATCAGCGATTTGCCGTTAAAGCCCATCTTGCGGATCAGATCGACCTCGCGCAGGAACCCGGCCTCGTCGTTAACGTCTGACCACACTACGTCGAAGGCGTCGATACCCGCCGCGCGGGCGGCGTGCAGCACGGCGCAGCGGGCGTAGAACAGCTCGGTGCCGTCGCCGCGCTCGGTCTGCATGTCCATCACGTAGTCAAAGGCGGCCAGCGCAATCCCGATGAGGCGCGGAGAGCTGCGGGCAATCGCCACGGCGTTGATGACGCCAATGGCCGATTCAATCGCCGCCATCACGCGGGTGGAGCCGACCTCGCGGCCGCACTCCTGCTCAATGCGTTCGAGGTGGCCTTCCAGCTCGTAGATATCGTCCGGCGTGTCGGTTTTCGGCAGGCGGATCACGTCCACGCCGGCCCGCACGGCGGCCTCCAGATCCAGCAGGCCAAACGGCGTGCTGAGCGGGTTAATGCGCACCACGGTTTCAATATCCTGATACATCGGGTGCTGCAGGGCGTGGAACACCAGCATGCGCGCGGTATCCTTCTCGCGCAGGGCAACGGCGTCCTCAAGATCAAACATGATGGAGTCAGGACGGTAGATAAAGGCGGTGGAGAGCATGGCGGCGTTGGCACCCGGCAGGAACAGCATACTGCGGCGGAGTTTGCTCATTTCAGCGCCCCCCAGTTGATGGCCTTTTCATCGGCGGCACGCATCAGCGCGCTTTGCAGGCGGGCGCGGATCACACAGTCCAGCGCCCCTTTGTCTTCAATAATGATTAATCCCTGGTGCACGTTCATGGCGCGCAACGTGTCGTTGACCACCTGGCGAATTTGCTCGCCAAACTGCTTAATCACTTCACTGTGGATGACTATCTCCAGCTCGCCGTGAGCGGGAGCGATTTTCACCATCAGGTCGCTGGACTCCTGCGTTCCGGCCAGCGCCTCCCTTACAATTTTCATGATAAATTCCTGGTAGTTAAGCGACTTCCGCACTCGCACGGTAATGCGTTTCGAGATGCGCGAAGGTGGAGTCCGGGACAATCTCCCGGATCCGGGAAAACTGCTGTGTCTTCAGTAAGCGGCGCACTTCCGACGCTGATATGGCGTTACCGGTGGCCTTGATGCGCGGCATTTCCACCACCTCAATATGCGAGGCCAGCAGGTCGTGCAGCGTCTGGTTGTACTGGCGGGTGATATCGCAGAACGGCTCCGAGCCGATGAAGCGGTGCGTGATGCCGAGCGCCGGGGCGATAAAGTCCCGGAAGATCAGCACGTCGATTTCGCTCCACGCCTGCTGCACTTTGCCGGTCTCCTTCAGGAAGTAGGCCGGGAAGGTGGCGCGGGAGATGATGTACTGAGAGCCCTCATGCACCACGACGTTCGGCAGATGCGCCACGCCCGCGCGCACCATCTCGAGGCGCGCGCTGAACGGGAAGAACGAGGCGTCTTCGCGCACCACGAACAGGTGCAGGGCGTCGCACCGCTGCGCCGCCTGCTCCACCAGATGGCGGTGGCCGAGGGTGAACGGATTGGCATTCATCACTATCGCGCCAACGTTCTCCCCGCACTTACGCTTCGCGCGCAGGGAACGGCAGTAGCGTTCGATCCCCTGCGGGGTGTTCTCCATCAGCACCGCGTTGTTCCCGCTCTGGGCAATCGGCCAGAATCCGCTGCGGGCAAAGCGCTCCCGGTTGCACGGACGGGTGCAGAGGAAGAGGTGAAAATGGCCGCACTCCAGCGCCGCATTTTCCACCTCAGCAAGCAGCCGCGCGCTGAGGTTCTCGCCGCGAAGCTGCTCGTTGACCGCCACGCACTTGATGACGTTGGCAGCAAGCCCTGCGCAACCCACCAGCTGCGAGCCGGACCAGGCTTCGACAAACAGCGTGATGTCGTTGTCCAGGCCAAGGCCGCTGTCTGCCAGCAGGTAACGGATCTGGCTTAAGCGTTCCGGGTGTTTCGCCACGACGGTGTGGCGAAAATCGATGGGTTGACTGTTCATGCCGCCTTACTCAGTGTGCTGCCGCAAGCCCGACGGCTGGCGCTTCCACGATCACGTTGCTGAGATGACCGATATGCTCGATCTCCACCTCAATGCGATCCCCCTCTTTCATAAACAGCGGTGGATTGCGCTTTTTACCCACGCCGCCAGGGGAGCCGGTGATGATCACATCGCCCGGGCTGAGGCGGGTGAAGGTGCTGATGTACTCGATAAGCTCCGCAACCTTGTGGATCATGCTGCTGGTGTTGTCTTCCTGCACCATGCGGCCGTTCAGCCAGGTGCGGATCGCAAGCTGGTGCGGATCCGGGATCTCATCCGCCGTGGCCATCCACGGCCCAAACGCGCCGGTTTTGCGCCAGTTTTTACCGGCGGTAAACCAGGTGTGCTGCCAGTCGCGGGCGGAGCCGTCCATGTAGCAGCTGTAGCCCGCCACGTGGCGCAGGGCGTCGTCGCGGCTGATGTTCTCCCCGCCTTTGCCGATGATCACCGCCAGCTCGCCTTCATAGTCGAATTCGCTGGAGTGGCGCGGCTTCAGCACCGGCTCGTTGTGGCCGGTCTGTGAATCCGGGAAGCGAACAAACAGCGTCGGGGCCGGATTGTGCTGGTCAAACTCCTTGCGCTTGTCGGCATAGTTCATGCCCACGCAGAGGATCTTTTCCGGCTGCTCGATCACCGGTAAGAAGGTGATGGCGCTCATCGGCACGTCCACGGCATCGTTCAGGTAGCGGGTGGCCTGCGCCAGCCCGTTGCCCTGCAGCAGCGCCTTAAGGTCGCTGTAGCGGTCGCCGAGACGGCGGCCTAAATCAATCACGCCGTCGGCCTGGACGATGCCGTAGCTGCGTTTTCCCTGGTATAAAAAGCTTGCGAGTTTCATTGTTCTTTCCTGAAAACTTAAACGAGGAAGTTGCCCAGAATCAGCAGTGAGACAGAGACGTTAATCGCTCCGCCGATACGGGTAGCAATCTGGGCGAACGGCATCAGGCTCATGCGGTTGCCTGCGGTCAGGATCGCCACGTCGCCGGTACCGCCCTGGCCGCTCTGGCAGCAGGAGACGATGGCGACATCAATCGGATGCATACCAATCTTTTTGCCGACGAAGAAGCCGGTTGCCACCAGTGCGGAAACGGTGCTGACAATCACCAGCAGGTTGCTGACGGTGAACGCCGCCACCAGTTCATGCCACGGGGTGATGGCCACGCCGACGGCGAAGAGAATGGGGTAGGTCACGGAGGTCTGGAAGAATTTGTACACCACCTGAGAGCCTTCCAGCAGGCGCGGAGAGGCGCCGTTGCAGAGCTTCACCAGGACCGCCATAAACAGCATGCCAACTGGTGCAGGCAGGCCAATCAGCTTGTGGCCGAGCATGCCCAGCATGTAGAGCAGCACCGCCAGCAGCGCGCCGGAGGCGATAGTGGTGACGTCCGCTTTGCCGGAAAACGCAGGCTGAGAGACCGTAGCATCGGCATTCGCGCGGTTAGGCATCAGCTGGCCTTCACCGGTCAGGTGCGGGAAGCGTTTACCGAGCTGGTTCAGGCAGCCGGAGATGATGATTGCCGTCAGACCGCCGAGCATCACCATTGGCAGCACGCGGCCGAGCGCTACGCCCTGGTCCATGTGCAGCAGGGTGGCATAGCCGATGGAAAGCGGGATCGCCCCTTCCCCGACGCCGCCCGCCATAATTGGCAGAATGATAAAGAAGAAAATCTGGAACGGCTCAAGACCCAGCGCCAGGCCGACGCCCATCCCTACCAGCATGCCGACGATTTCGCCGCACAGCATCGGGAAGAAGATGCGCAGGAAGCCCTGAATCAGCACCGTGCGGTTCATGCTCATGATGCTGCCAACGATAATGCAGCAGATGTAGAGGTAGAGGATGTTGGTGGATTTGTAGAACTTGGTGGTGGACTCGACCACCACGTCCGGCAGCAGGCCATAGTAGACCAGCGCGGAAGGGATAAAGGTGGCGCAAATCGCCGCCGCGCCGAGCTTGCCGACAATCGGCAGGCGTTTGCCAAACTCGCCGCAGGCAAAGCCGAAGAAGGCCAGCGTTGCCACCATCACCACGATATCGCTCGGCAGTTTTCCGCCCAGACAATCAATCGCAATCAGCGCGCCCGCCAGAACGAACAGCGGCAGAGGAATAATCCCAATTTTCCAGGTATCCATAATATGCCACCAGCGCTCTTTGAGCGAAGGTCGCTGAATTTCAATCGGGTCGTGGGTAACAGAGAAAGAATCGTCAGTTGTGCTCATAATAAGCCCCTTGGTTATTTTGTGCGTTCAGCTTAGAGTCACAAAGGCTTACTTTATGTGAGGAATGGCATATTAAAAGCGAAGTTTTAATGGCAGCTATGGTTTTAATGGTTTCTTTTATTTAATGTGATTGATACCTTATTTATTGCCGTGGTTTTTATGGTTTCTTTTCCGAATTGAACAAACAAATAACATTTGTTCGTGCAGCCCGAAGCACGTTAGCCTTCAGGATAACTCTTTTACAGCGCCCGCTGTGCAAGGGATCACAAGTTTTCGGCAAAGCGGGCGTCAGCGCAAAAAAAGATGATATATTGGCGATCTTTGCTGCTACCTCGCGTGATAGTTATGAAACTCTCCTTCCAGATTAAGCTGTTTATTTCGCTGGTTGCCTTTTTCTCAGTGCTTTTCGCGCTGCTGGGCGGATATTATTATGCCGATGTTGGGAAACAGCTTTATCAGGAAATGAGTACGCGAGCCAAAATACAGGCTGAAGAGATTGCGCTTATTCCGACATTGCGTCATGAAGTTGAACAAAAGAATATCAACGCCATCCATGATTTTATGCAGAAAATTTCTGCGCACAGTGACGCCAGCTTTATTGTGATTGGCGATAATAAGGGCCAGCATCTTTTTCACTCCGTCTTTGCCGACAGAGTGGGCACAACCCTGGTTGGCGGAGACAATGAAGCCGTATTGCAGGGTAAAAGCATTACCACCATCCGCAAAGGCGGGCTGGGCATTTCGCTGCGCAGTAAAGCCCCCATCTTCAACGCTGCCGGACAGGTGGTCGGCATTGTTTCGGTTGGCTATCTCACCAGCTACCTGGACACCATTACCGTCAGTAAAGTGGTCAATATCCTGATTGCCGCCGTGCTGCTGCTTATCGCTCTCTTTATCTTCTCCTGGTTCTTTACCCGCAGCATCAAGAAGCAGATCTTCTCCCTTGAGCCGCGCGAGATCGGCCTGCTGGTGCGCCAGCAGAAGGCGATGATGGAGTCTATTTATGAAGGGGTGATTGCCATTGACGATCGGCGGCGGATTGAAGTGATCAACCAGGCGGCGCGCAAGCTGCTGGGCCTGAGCCAGCCCGCCCGTGAACTGCGCGGACAACTGATAAGCCAGGTGATCGATCCGGTCCCGTTCTTCGACACGCAGACGATGCTGGCGAAAGATACCCATGACGAGATTTGCCGTTTTAACGATCTCACGGTGATTGCCAGCCGGGTGCACATCATGCTTGAGGGTTCGCTACAGGGCTGGGTGATCACCTTCCGCGATCGCAACGAGATCGACTCGCTGAGCGCCCAGCTCAGCCAGGTAAAACGCTATGTCGATAACCTGCGCATCATGCGCCACGAGCAGTTAAACAGGATGACCACCCTCTCCGGCCTGCTGCACATGGGCCGCTATGAGGAAGCCATTGGCTACATTCAGGCGCAGTCTGAACACGCCCAGGAGCTGCTGGACTTTATCTCTTCGCGCTTCAGCTCCCCGACCCTGTGCGGCCTGCTGCTGGGGAAAGCTGCCCGCGCGCGGGAGAAAGGCGTCGAACTGTATTTCGACCCGGCCTGTCGGCTGGACAGACCGTTCCAGCCCCTTGGGGAGCAGGAGCTGATTTCAATTATTGGCAACCTGCTGGATAACGCCATCGAAGCGACACAGCGGTCGCCGCTTCCCCATGCGCCGGTAGAAGTGCTGATTAAACTTAGCGATCAGGAGCTGATTATTGAAGTCGCCGACCAGGGCGTTGGCATCAAGCCCGAGATCCGTGAGCGGATCTTTGAACGCGGCATCACCACCAAAACGCGCGGCGATCATGGGATT
The DNA here is from genome assembly GCF_000762975.1 of Enterobacter sp. UCD-UG_FMILLET. NCBI lineage: Bacteria > Pseudomonadati > Pseudomonadota > Gammaproteobacteria > Enterobacterales > Enterobacteriaceae > Enterobacter > Enterobacter sp. UCD-UG_FMILLET. The sequence goes on along the minus strand of NZ_JRJC01000006.1, from coordinate 103,010 downwards.
GGTCTGTATCTGATCGAAAGCTACGTCACACAGGCTGGCGGCGCGATAGAAGTTGCCGATAATACCCCGCGCGGCGCCATTTTCTCCTTGTTTATCCCGGCCACGGGAACCGCCCGGCAACTGGAAGACACCGACTATGCAACATGAACTTATCGACGTACTGATTGTTGAAGATGAGAACGAGCTGGCGCAACTGCACGCGGAGCTGATAGGCAAACATCCGCGTCTGAGGCTGGTGGGCATTGCCTCGTCGCTGGCTGCGGCCCAGGCAGAGCTTGCAAACAAACAGCCGCAGCTGATGCTGCTGGACAACTACCTGCCGGACGGCAAAGGGATCTCGCTTATCAATAACCCCATGCTGGCCCGCGCCAACTGCTCGGTGATTTTTATTACTGCCGCCAGCGATATGGACACCTGCAGCCAGGCGATTCGCAACGGCGCGTTCGACTACATCCTTAAACCCGTCTCCTGGAAGCGGCTCAGCCAGTCGCTGGAGCGGTTTGTGCAGTTTGCCGAACAGCAGCGGGTCTGGAAGATTGTCGACCAGCAAAACGTGGATTCTCTGTATCAGCTCCAGGCGAAAAACTACCGCCTGGACAACGGCAGCAAAGGCATTGAGGAAAATACGCTGGCGCGAGTGCAGACGCTGTTCAACGACAAGGCAACGCACTGCTTTACCGTGGATGAGGTTGTGAGCGAGACGGGATTAAGCAAAACCACCACCCGGCGCTATCTGGAGCACTGCGTGGAGGCGGGTTTTCTGACGGTGGAGATGCTGTACGGCAAGATTGGGCATCCGAGGAGGATGTACAAGCGTAGTGCGGTTTGATGAAACGTTCCCTCTCCCTGTGGGAGAGGGTTAGGGTGAGGGAAACAGCCCGCACTATCTTAAAACATACCCATACAGCCGCTTAATCCCGTCGGCATCCTTCTCGCTGTAAACTCCCTGCAGCTCCGGCGAGAAGCCCGGCAGCAGGTTGACACCCTCCTCCAGCGCCAGGAAGTAACGCTGTACCGCCCCGCCCCAGACCTCACCCGGCACCACGCACAGCACGCCCGGCGGATAGGGCAGCGCCCCTTCGGCAGCAATGCGCCCTCCGGCATCCCGTATGCGAACCAGCTCCACGTCACCGCGAATATAGGCCCGGTTTGCATCCTGCGGGTTCATCACCACCTCCGGCAGGCTCTCCTTGCGGAACATCGCCTTCTGCAGATCCTTCACGTCAAAGCTGACGTAGAGATCGTGCATCTCCTGGCACAGCTGGCGGAGGGTGTAATCCCGGTAGCGCACCGGGTATTTCTGAAAGATCGTCGGCAGCACGTCCGCCAGCGGCGTATCGTCTTCAATATGCTGTTCGAACTGGCCCAGCATCACCACCAGCTGCGCCAGCTTCTCGCTGCTTTCGGCAGGCGTCAGCAGGAACAGGATCGAATTGAGGTCGCATTTCTCCGGTACGATGCCGTTTTCGCGCAGGTAGTGCGCCAGAATCGTCGCCGGGATCCCGAAATCCGTGTACTCCCCGGTTTCGGCATCAATGCCCGGCGTGGTCAGCAGGAGCTTGCACGGGTCGACAAAGTACTGCTCGCGGGCATAGCCCTCAAAGCCGTGCCATTTGGCCCCCGGTTCAAAGCTGAAGAAGCGCAGCTCGCGGGCGATGGCGTGCGTCGGATGATCCTGCCACGGCCGCCCCGCCACCACCGGCGGGATAAACGGTTTGATCATATGGCAATTCGCAACGATCGCCTTACGCGCTTCAATCCCCAGCTCGACGCACTCCGCCCACAGCCTGCGTCCGCTTTCACCTTCGTGGATCTTGGCATTCACGTCCAGCGCTGCGAACAGCGGATAAAACGGGCTGGTGGAGGCATGCAGCATAAACGCGTTGTTCAGCCGCTTGTGCGGACAGAAGCGCGCCTGACCGCGAATGTGGTTATCCTTTTTATGGATCTGCGACGTTTGCGAGAACCCGGCCTGCTGTTTGTGCACCGACTGGGTCACGAAAATCCCCGGATCGTTCTCGTTCAGCTCCAGCAACAGCGGGGACGTTTCCGCCATCATCGGAATAAACTGCTCGTAGCCCACCCATGCGGAGTCAAAGAGGATGTAGTCGCAGAGATGACCGATCTTGTCGATCACCTGGCGGGCGTTGTAGATCGTCCCGTCGTAGGTGCCAAGCTGAATGATCGCCAGGCGGAACGGGCGCGCCTCGTCGGCCTTTTCAGGCGCCGCCTCGCGGATAAGATCCCGCAGATAGGCATCGTCAAAGCAGTGGTCGTCAATTCCGCCAATAAAGCCAAACGGGTTACGCGCGGCCTCAAGATAAACCGGCGTGGCGCCCGCCTGGATCAGCGCCCCGTGGTGGTTAGACTTATGGTTATTGCGGTCGAACAGCACCAGGTCGCCGCGGGTCAGCAGCGCGTTGGTCACCACCTTGTTGGCCGCTGAGGTGCCGTTCAGCACGAAGTAGGTTTTGTCCGCGTTGAACACTTTTGCCGCGAACTTTTGCGCATGCTTGGCGGACCCTTCGTGGATCAGCAGATCGCCCAGCTTCACGTCGGCGTTGCACATATCGGCGCGAAACACGTTCTCACCGAAGAAATCATAGAACTGTCGCCCAGCCGGATGTTTTTTGAAAAATGCCCCGTGCTGGTGGCCCGGACAGGCGAAAGTGCTGTTGCCCATCTCCACATACTGGCTCAGGGTGTCGAAAAAAGGCGGCAGCAGATTCTCTTCGTAACGGCTGGCAGCGCTCTCCAGTTCCAGAAACTCCTGAGCTTTACCCGAGATGACCGCGGTGGCGCCGTCGGGTACGTCCGTTGGCTCCTGCGAGAAAATAAACACCGGTAGCTGAAAGCCCGTGCGTTTCAGCAGTGCAAGAATGCCGCTGCGGCTTTCAGCTGTTGTGATGACGACGGCCGCCACATCGGTAAAATCAGTGCTGTCCAGCGTCACCTTTTCGCGGTGCGTAGACACAGTGGAGAGCAGCTCGCGGCTGACGGCAATTTTCATGGTTTTCATAGGCGCAGTTACCCTCACCGGGCGGTGAGACAGGGAGGAGAAAATTCGCGCAATAATGTCACCTTTTATTTTGAGGTGCAAGAAGGAATCAGTATGCACGAAATCAACCAAAGCTAAGGCCCGCGCAGCCCTGTCGTGCCATAATAATGCAATATCAATGATTAAATAACAGGAGTTAACTTTGGTTATCGGGCCATTTATTAACGCAGGCGCCGTATTGCTGGGCGGCGTACTCGGCGCCGTGCTGAGCCAGCGGTTGCCGGAGCGTATTCGCACCTCCATGCCCTCAATATTCGGCCTGGCATCGTTAGGGATCGGTATTCTTTTAGTCATCAAATGCGCCAACCTGCCGGTGATGGTGCTGGCCACCCTGCTCGGCGCGCTGATTGGCGAGTTCTGCTATCTGGAAAAAGGCATTAACAGCGCGGTGAGCAGAGCCAAAAACCTGATTGCCCGACCGGGCAAGGCGAAACACGGCACGCACGAGTCGTTTATTCAAAACTATGTCGCCATCATCATTCTGTTTTGCGCCAGCGGCACCGGGATTTTCGGTTCAATGCAGGAAGGGATGACCGGCGACCCGAGCATATTGATTGCGAAAGCGTTCCTTGATTTCTTCACCGCCACCATTTTCGCCACTACCCTTGGCGTCGCCGTGGCGGCGATTTGCGTCCCGATGCTGCTTATTCAACTCGCGCTCGCCACCTGCGCCACGTTGATTCTCCCGCTCACCACGCCGGCGATGATGGCAGACTTTACCGCCGTCGGCGGCCTGCTGCTGCTGGCTACCGGGCTGCGCATCTGTGGGATCAAGATGTTTGCCGTGGTGAACATGCTGCCCGCACTGCTGCTCGCCATGCCGCTCTCCGCGCTCTGGACGCACTTTTTCGCTTAAGGATGCGGCGAAATGGTGAGAGATTGCGCAGTCTGTAACGAAAACAACATTTTTCGTTGACGCCACGGGGCAGATCGGGTTTAATGCGCCCCGTTGCCCGGATAGCTCAGTCGGTAGAGCAGGGGATTGAAAATCCCCGTGTCCTTGGTTCGATTCCGAGTCCGGGCACCACTATTTAAAGAACCCGCCCTCGTGGCGGGTTTTTGCTTTTGGTTTCACCCCGCCCCAGGGATCGTTCCCACCTGCGTCCAGCAGTTTGTTTTTAAAGATAAACAAACACGCCTCGTTGAAGTTTTCAGCCCCCAGGCGTTCCGAGAGCGCCGTTCGTTTGCGATAGAGGCTTTTGACCGACGTATTTAGCTCATCGGCAATGGCTTCCATCGACATCCCTGCCCTCAGCAACCGCAGCATGATCGCTTCGTGCGTGCTAAGCCGTAAGTTAAGCAGCCACTTCGTGGTCAGGCGCCTGCCCTTCATATTGAGCACCAGGTTAAATAACGACGCCATATCCGGCGCGGTCAGCGACGTGTTCATAAACAGCTTCATACTGAGCAGATTCTCCTCGCGGTGTCGCATATCGAGCATAACGCAGCAGATTGTTTTTTTCGTTCTGGCCGGATGGCGTATCAGGTAATCATATAAACGGAGCGGAGAACGACTATCAATCAATACAGAATATTCATCTGCACCGTTATCAAATATGTTTCTGTCAATCGAGTCGAGCAGGATAATATCCGGAAAAAATATCCGCATCCCCCTGACAAGGTAGCGATCCTGAGTCACTAACACTATTGAAGTTGCCACTAACCATCCCTTTTAGATTAAAGCAAGAACGATCCCTCGCAAAGAAGGCCGCCTTCGTTTTATAGCGCTGTTATATTAACGATAAATGTATTCTGGCTTTGGACATCCCTCAATACAGACATTGATGAGTAAGACTTCCTGTAGACTATCATTCAATGGCTGCCATTAATTATAAATAAAAAACAATCGCAGAAAAGTCACTTCCCTAAACATTAAGAGTTTTTGTCATGAAACTTCCCAAACATGCACCAGAAAGTACTTTAATTGAGGCGGGCAAACCACATTAAAAATATATACAAAGCTGTCACAATATAAATAAAACACCCATTCATCAATCACTTACAAATAACCAATCATTTCAATAAAACCGCCAAAAACCACTCGATACAGAATTATCTCAAAACAACACGCCCCCATTTCAACATATTTATCCGGCAACATATCAGGTGTACATTAGCTTTCACCCAGTCCACTGAGATAAGGAACCATAATTACCTTTAGGTAAGTACCCCATAACGTTACTGCATTCAGATTTAATGTTCTCATTTATGGCCTTTAACGCTGAGTTTAAAGGCGGCCGTGTTATGCAATGGATTCATGATAAACAAATGGCAAATAGATATGGAAAGATCGCTTCGCTTCAATACGTTATTCTTTTATCGCACCCCAACATTATTGTTTCTGTTATTCCTCTTTCCTGTTCTGGCTCAGGCTACTGAATCCGTTTATGAGCAACAGATTCAACAGGCGAGAAACGGTAATTACTCACCGTTTCTCGATTATCTTCATCGTTATCAGCAGCAGCATGCCCTCACGCCAGAACACGTTGCGGACTGGTTACAGGTTGCGTCCTGGGCAGGTCATGATGACGAGGTTATTCAGGTCTGGCAGCGTTACGGTATTTATATGCCGCTGCCCGCCCGTGCCGTTGCTGCCGTCGCGCAATCCTGGCGTAATAAAAAAGCGTGGCAGCCGGCCCTGGCGCGCTGGAAAGAGGCACGTAGCCTTGCGCCGGATAACGACGATTATCGTATCGGCTACATCAAAACTCTCGCCGATGCCCGCATGGACACGCTTGCCCTGCAGGAAGCCCAACGGCTGGTAGCGGAAAATTCCTCTCAGGCACATCTTGAGACGCTCTCGTATGTCTGGTTACGCCAGGGAAAAAGCTGGGATCGGCTTCTGGCAGACGCGCGCGCGCTGAATATCGCACCTGAGAATAAAGCGCTCCTCAGCGAGCTGATCGACGCGCTAACGGATAGCCGGGTGAACACCCCCGCGCTCCAGCTTTCACAAAGCGTTACGCTGTCCCCCGCGGAGCGTCGCCGTCTTGAACGTAATGCCGCCGCCGAACGTGTTCGCCTTGCCGATGTGCCCGGCAGAACAGAAAAGGAACGCCTGCAGCTTGCGCAATCTGCGCTGAATCGTTACGACGCCCTGCTTTCCCGCTGGCAGAACGAGCCGCAGGCGGCGGAAGACGTCGTCCTTGCGCGTATCGACAGGCTTGGCGCGCTGTACGCCCATGCTGATTACCCACAGGTGATTAGCGAATATCAGGATCTTACGGCAGCCCAGCATCCGGTGCCGGGCTGGGCAATCGGCTGGGTCATCTCCGCATATCTGCAGGAGAAAAACGCGGCCGCCGCCTTCGCGCTTCTGCAACGCTACCCACAATACGCTTCCGACCCGCAGGACGAGGAGCACGCGCTTTTCTACGCCTGGCTGGATACGGGAGATTATCAATCCGCCCGCCGATATGCTGAGCGCCAGACCCACAATGTCCCCTGGACCCGCTACGATTTCGGCTCCCCTACCCCTCAGCCGAACGATCGGTGGCTTACCGGACAGTCGCTCCGCTTTAACTATTTGCTGGCGACGAATGCCCTGCCGCAAGCCGAAAAGCTGGCGCACCATCTGGCGACAACGGCGCCGGGCAATCAGGGGTTACAGATTGACTACGCCACCCTGCTTCAGGCGCGGGGCCTGCCGCGCGCGGCCGAGCAAAAGCTGAAAAAGGCGGAGGCGCTGGAGCCCTCGAATCTGGAGCTTGAGCAGCAGCAGGCTTACGTCGCCATGGATCTGCAGGAGTGGCGGCAAATGGATTTACTAGCCGACGACGTGCTTGCCCGCGCGCCAGCCGACCGCAGCGCATGGCGTCTCGACAGGCTCCGCACCGTCCACCATATGTCCGAGCTGCGCCTCAACGCGAGCAAGGGTTTGCACTCCGATAACCCCGTCAGCGGGACGCACGACCTCAACTGGGACGCCACGCTCTATGGCCCGCCTCTGGCAGACAAATGGCGGCTGTTTGCCGGCACCCGCTATGCAGAGGGTAATTTCGATGAAGGCAAAGGCACCAGCCGTCACCTGTTGGGCGGCGTCGAATGGCGACCACGCGATCTTCAGCTTGAAGCCGAGCTCTCCAGCAACCGCTATCACGGTGAAAACAAGCCGGGTGCTCGACTCTCAACAACCTATTTTGTGACCGATAGCTGGCAGGTCAGCGGCAGCCTGGAACGCCTGTCGCGCACCACGCCCCTGCGAGCGTTACGTAACGGAATTAGCGCCAACCGGAGTGAAGGTGGGGTGCGCTGGTATCAAAACGAGCGGCGTGAGTACCAGTTCAGCGCCGCCCTCAGCCGCTTCTCCGACCATAACCGTCGCCAGGAATACACCCTCACGGGCAAGGAGCGTCTCTGGCAGACCCCGTCCCTGACGCTGGATCTCGAGCCGGGGATCGCCGCCAGTAAAAACAGCCTGCGCGACACGCTCTATTACAACCCGGCGCGGGATCTGTCCGTGACGGCCGCCCTGGCCGTTGACCATGAGATGGTCCGCCATTACGACACCCTCTGGAGCCAGCAGTTTGTGGCGGGAGGCGGCAGCTACTGGCAGAAAAATCAGTCCGCTGGCGCCATCGCCCTGCTGGGTTACGGACAGCGCGTCCAGTGGAACAACGTTATTGATACCGGCGTGATGTTGAACTGGGACAAGCGCCCTTATGACGGCAAACGCGAGAGCAACCTCTCCGTCACGTTTGACGCGACTTTACGCTTTTAAGGATGAATATGCTGAACACACGTTTTTCCGTGAGCCTGATACTCCTCGGCTGGCTCTGCCTCAGCGCAAATGTCTGCGCGCAGGCGATCTCGTTCATTGCGCCCAAAGATCGGCCGCAGCTGGAGGCAAGCAAACCCTGGCCGAAGAACCAGTTTCTGGTTCTGGCCTACCACGATGTAGAAGACGATGCCGCCGATCAGCGCTATCTCTCCGTCCGCACCAGCGCGTTAAACGAGCAGATAAGCTGGCTACTGCACAACGGCTACCACGCCATCAGCGTGCAGGACATTCTTGACGCGCATGACGGGAAAAAAACGCTGCCGCCAAAAGCCGTTCTGCTCAGCTTTGACGACGGCTACAGCAGCTTTTACACCCGCGTCTGGCCGCTGCTTCAGGCCTGGAACGTTCCTGCGCTGTGGGCGCCGGTGGGCAGTTGGGTCGATACGCCAGCGAATCAAAAGGTGAATTTTGGCGGCCTGATGACGCCCCGGGATCGCTTCGCGACGTGGGACATGGTGCGCGAGCTCAGCCAGTCCCCGCTGATTGAGATCGGATCGCATACCTGGGCCTCGCATTACGGCATTCCGGCCAACCCGCAGGGCAGCCGCGAGCCGGCGATCGCCAATCGCTTTTATGACAGCGCGACGGGTCGCTATGAAACCGATCGGCAGTTCAGCCAGCGGATCGGCGATGACGTTCGCAAAGTGACTGAAAAAATCACGCAGGTGACGGGCAAAGCGCCGCGCGCCTGGGTCTGGCCCTACGGCGCCGCTAACGGTACGTCGCTCGCTATCGCCAGACAGCAGGGTTATCAGCTGGCCTTCACCCTTGAGGACGGGCTGGGGAACGTGCAGGATCTGGGCAACATCCCCCGTCTGCTGATCGCCGGAAATCCCTCGCTCAAGGCGTTTGCCAGCACGGTCAGCCAGGTTCAGGAGCGCGATCCGGTGCGCGTCATGCACGTCGATCTCGACTACGTTTACGATCCCGATCCGGCCCAGCAGACCCAAAACATCAACAGGCTGATCCAGCGGGTCTACGACATGAAGATCAGCCATGTTTTCCTGCAGGCGTTTGCCGACCCGCAGGGCGACGGCAGGATCAAGGCGCTCTATTTCCCCAACCGCCGGCTGCCGGTCCGGGCCGATCTCTTTAATTTTGTCGCCTGGCAGCTGCAAACCCGCGCGGGGGTAAAAGTCTTCGCGTGGATGCCGGTGCTCTCGTTCGATCTCAATCCTTCCCTGCCGCGCGTGCAGCGCAGGGATCGTCAAACCGGCGAGCTGCGCGAAGCCACCGAACCCTATATCCGGCTTTCCCCGTGGGACCCGCAGGTGCGCCAGCAGGTGACGGACATCTATGAAGATCTGGCCCGCTATGCCAGCTTCAACGGGATTTTGTTCCATGACGATGCGGCGCTGACGGACGTGGACGATGCCGGTCAGAACACCACGCGTCAGAAAAGCCAGACGCTTATCGGACTTACCCACGCCCTGAGCCTGGCGGTGAAGCATATCCGTGGCCCGCAGATAAAAACCGCGCGCAATATATTCGCCTTACCCATTCTGCAGCCCGAAAGCGAAGCGTGGTTTGCGCAGAATCTTGATGATTTTCTGGCGGAGTATGACTGGACGGTGCCGATGGCCATGCCGCTGATGGAGTCCGTCCCGGCAGATGAAAGTGATGCCTGGCTGACGCGTCTGGTTAACGCGGTAGCCGCACGCCCCGGCGCGCTCGATAAAACCATTTTCGAGCTGCAGGCCAGGGACTGGGACCAGAAACCGCAGCGCGCCGTGTCCGACAGCCAGCTTGCGCAGTGGATGCGCGTGCTCCAGCTGAACGGCGTCAAAAACTACGGTTACTACCCCGACGACTTCCTTAACAATCAACCTGATATCTCACGCATCAGGCCTGAATTTTCTTCGTACTGGTACCCTGACAATGACTGATCGCATTATCGCCTTCTCTATTTTATGTCTGGTATTCGGGTTGCCGTTAGGCGTGGCCGCCCTCTTTACCGGCGAACTGATTCTGGATTTTGTGTTCTTCTGGCCGCTGTTCATGTCGGTACTCTGGATAACAGGCGGCCTCTATTTCTGGTTTCAGCTTGAACGCCACTGGTCGTGGGATAAAGACACGCCCGCCCCGACGCTCGCGGGTGAGCCGCTCATCTCCATTCTTATCCCCTGTTTCAACGAGGGACGAAATGCCCGGGAGACCATCAGCGCCGCGCTGGATCAGCGGTATGAAAATATAGAAGTTATCGCCATCAACGACGGGTCTTCTGACAACACCGCGCAGGTGCTGCAGGAGCTGGCGCAGGAACAGCCGCGCCTGCGGGTGATTAACCTCGCGGAAAACCAGGGGAAAGCGCTGGCGCTCAAGGCCGGAGCCGCGGCGGCACGGGGCGATCTGCTGGTCTGCATTGACGGCGACGCCCTGCTCGACCGCGATACCGCCGCTTATCTGGTGGCCCCGCTGATTCAGTACCCCCACGTCGGCGCGGTTACCGGGAACCCGCGTATTCGCACGCGCTCCACGCTGATTGGCCGCATTCAGGTGGGCGAGTTCTCATCCATTATTGGGCTCATCAAGCGGACGCAGCGGATCTATGGCCGGGTCTTTACCGTCTCCGGCGTCATCGCCGCGTTTCGCCGACAGGCGCTGGCGGACGGCGGGTACTGGAGTCCGGACATGATCACCGAAGATATCGACATCAGCTGGAAGCTTCAGTTGCGCCACTGGGATATCTTTTTTGAGCCGCGGGCGCTGTGCTGGATCCTGATGCCGGAGACGCTGAAGGGCCTGTGGAAACAGCGTCTGCGCTGGGCCCAGGGGGGCGCGGAGGTGTTTCTGGTTAACCTTCGCAGGATTGTGCGCTGGGAGCATCACCGCATGTGGCCGCTGTTTCTGGAGTACGCGCTGTCAACGCTGTGGGCCTTCGCGTACGCGATGACGGTGCTGCTATTCCTCCTCAGCCATGTTGCGCCTGTTCCCGCCAGGCTAACCGTGGAGAGCCTTTTTCCACCGGAGTTTACCGGCCTGCTGCTGGGCGTGATGTGCCTGCTGCAGTTCCTGGTCAGCTTGTACATCGAGCGGCGCTATGAACGAAAAGTGGCCAGCTCGCTTTTCTGGGTGATCTGGTTCCCGATGGTGTACTGGATGATCGGCCTGTTCACCACCCTCGTCGCATTTCCAAAAGTCATGCTTAAACGCCAGCGCGCCCGCGCTCGCTGGATCAGTCCGGATCGAGGAAAAGGGAGCATTTAATGAACGAAAATACCTTAATTTTGACCGAGCATCGGCTCTTGCCGCGTCTTTTCGATGCAGCGTTGACGCTGGTGGCGTGGGGAGGATTTCTGTTTTTCCTGTATGCCCGTCTGTGGATGCAGCTAACCGATGAGAGCGACCACCGCTGGGGCGTGATTATCGCGTCCTTTAATACGGTGTTGATCTACCTGCTGTTCGCCGCGCTTAACGGCTGGCTGCTGATTTTGTGGTATCAGTACAACCGCCGCCGCGCCAACGTGAGACGGCGCCAGCCGGGCTATTTTCACCAGGAGGAGCTGGCCCGCAGCTTTAACGTCTCGCCGCAGATCATCTCCGAGATGAGCCAGTACAACCTGCTGACGGTGTATCACGATCAGATTGGCCGCATCATCGATCTGAAGGTAAGCGAGCAGCAGGAAGAGGAAGAACAGTAGCGAAAAGCCCCCGCAGGAGACCCTGCGGGGGCTTTTATATTGCGGGTGTGAACTACTTATCTTTAACCACAATCAGCGGCTCGATATCGCTCTCTTTCTTCACCACCAGCGAGTCATCGCCGCGCAGACAGGTGCCGCCGTAGTTCCCGCCTACGGTGAAGGTGCAGACCTGTATGTACTTGCCGTCGACCTTCGGCAGGCACCACAGCTGCTGGTAGATATTCTTGCGGTCGACAAACTTGCCGCTGGATTTATCCAGCAGTTCGTCCTGGGCGCTGATGAGATCGATATTGCTGCCGCAGCGGCCGGCAATCGGCTTGGCAGCGTAGCCGGTCTGCTTCAGTAGATCGTTAACCTCAAAATCGGTGTCGAGCAGGTAACGGTGATTCGGGAACAGCTGCCACAGAACCGGGAGAATCGCCTTGTTGCCGGGAATAACGGTCCACAGCGGTTCAAAGACCAGCACCTCCGGGCGCAGCAGGACGTCAATCAGGCGCACCTCGCCCTTAGGATGTCCGGTGCGAATCGGCACGGCGGCGTATTCGGTTTCGCTCACCTCGCGGATCTGCTCTATCGCCGTTTCCCACGCCCAGGTTTTCCACACGCAGTTGACGTGGCGACCTTCGTCGTCAATCAGCTGTCCGGCGGCATCCCAGCTGAGCGCCCCCAGCCCGTGCAGGATTTTGGTCTCGAACCCGGCCTGCATCAGCGAACGCTGTATAAAGAGCGCGTGATAGTCCTCTTCGACATCGTTGTCCTGCATGATGTGGACGAACGGCCGCGCGTGGCTGTGCTTCCATGCCCCAGTCAGCTCTTCCAGCAGCCCTTCCGCCGGGTTATGCCCGTTGCCGCGATAGCCGTTTTTCACCCACTCTTCGAGAATCAGCCCGCCCTCGGTATGGCAGGAGGCGGAATCCGCGTTGTACTCGTAGACCTTAATGCCGCGCTCATCCATGCAGAAATCCATACGACCGGTGATCATATGGTGGCGACGCCACTGCCAGGAGAGGCGCAGGCGTGGCCAGAGGATTTTCGGGATGTCGAAAAGCGCCAGCAGGCTGTCGTCTTTCAGCACCTTGTCCGTCGCGTGCAGGTACATCAGATGCAGTTCGTTGGTGGCCTTGATCAGCTCCTGCTCGGCGCTTTCGGTAATGGTGAAGTACTGGCAGGGATCTTTGTTGATCACATGGCCGTTGGCGCGGATATACGCCTGCTGTAGCGCGTCATTTTCGTTAAGCCATTTTCCGTCAAACTGACGTTTGTTTTTCAGCCGCGCGCCGCTGATTTTCAGCAGTTCGCCGTCGATTTCCGGCTGAGGAATGCTGTGTTCCGTGTCTTCGGTCTGGATCATCCAGCCGAGAATCTCCGTGTCGTTGAAGGTGTCATGAATTGTATAACACCCGTTCTCCACGCTCAGACGCAGCTCGCGCGTCCACTGCTGCCCGAGCGGCAGCGGGGAGTGAATCACGTTCTGCTCCGCAATACGTACCCTATCGTCGAGAAGCTGGGTGATCACCGCCACGTGGCCGGTCTCGTGAAACTCGCCGCCCTTTTGCCAGATCAGCAGCGCCCCGGCGCGCGGCGCGCGTTTTGAGCCGTTGGCAAAAGCCTGAAGGGGCAGAATGTTATCGTTCACTACCTGACGCAAAAAGCGCAGGGAGAAGATTTCCCACGCCATGCCGACGTCGGTAAACACGAAGCCATAGTTGAGAAACAGGAAACGGCGGGCAAACTCAACGCACTGCCACTTGTGGCCCATGTACTCGTTGCCGATGTAGCTGCGAAAATACGCGTCCTGCGGGTAGCTGCGCGGGTCCAGACTGCCGTAATTTGAAGAGTAAATCGCCACGCCACCGGGCGCATAGCCTAACAATGTCCCGAATGGCGCATCACTGCTTAACTTTCCTTTACGCATGTATCCAACCTAAAACAGGCAGGCGGCAATTTTTTAAGGGTTGTCGTCGTCTGCACGTTGTAATTAACCTGACAGAGGAGCGTTTATCATACACCTGCGCGGTGCATTAACTACATGTTAAACAGCCAGCATGCCGCGAAATGCCCTGGCGCAATCTCCTGCATGGCAGGCTCCTGCGTCTGGCAAACCGGCATGGCGTGCGGGCAGCGGCTGCAGAACTTACAGCCCGGCAGCACGGACGTGGGGCCGGGAATGTCGCCGCGCAGGGTGGCGTCTTCGAGATTGCGAATGCGCGGGTCGGGCTGGGGAACCGCCGCCAGCAGCGCACGGGTATAAGGGTGCGCCGGATGCTGATACAGTTCATTCGCCGGGGCCACCTCCACCAGTTTGCCGAGATACATCACCCCAATGCGGCTGGAGATATGCCGAACCATGGAGAGATCGTGGGCGATGAACAGATAGGTTAGCCCCAGCTCCTGCTGCAGATCCTGCAAAATATTCACCACCTGCGCCTGCACCGAGACGTCCAGCGCCGAGAGCGGCTCGTCGCACAGCACGAATTCAGGATGCACCGACAACGCGCGGGCGATACTGATGCGCTGGCGCTGCCCGCCGCTGAACTCATGCGGGAACCGTTCGAGGTGTTCGTGCTTCAGCCCCACCTTGTAGAGCAGCGTTTCCGTACGTTCCCGCTGTTCTTCCCGGCTGTAGCCGTGGATCTGCATCGGCTCGGCCACCAGCTGTCGCACCGTCATTCCAGGGTTGAGCGAGGAGTAGGGATCCTGAAAAATCGCCTGCATCCGCTTGCGCAGCGGCTTGAGTTCTTTTTCGCGGGCGTGGGCGATCGCCTGTCCGGCGAAGTGGATCTCGCCAGAGGTGATATCAAAAAGGCGCAGTATGGCGCGCCCGAGGGTGGATTTTCCGCAGCCGGACTCCCCCACCAGGCCAAACGTCTCGCCGGGCTGGATATCAAAGCTCACGCCGTCAACCGCCTTCACGGCCACGCCTTTACGCAGTAAACCGCCGTTAAGCTGATAGTGCTTGCGCAGATCGCGCACGCTCACTAAGGGCGCCTGTTGTTCACTCATGCCTGAATCTCCTTGTCGGCCCATAGCCAGCAGGCGGCGCGATGGCCCTCTCCGGCGGCGTAAAAGGCGGGCTGTTGTTCACACTGGAGCATGCGCTTCGGGCAGCGTTCCGCGAACGGGCAGCCCGGCGGCGGGTTAAGGAGGCCGGGCGGCGAGCCTTCAATGGGCGATAAACGCTGATTCACCTCATCCGGACGCGGCAGCGAGGCCAGCAGACCCCGGGTGTAAGGATGCGCAGGGCGATAGAAAATGTCCTCCACGCTCCCCTCCTCCATCACCAGCCCGCCGTACATCACCACCACGCGGCTGCAGACCTGCGCCACCACGCCGAGATCGTGAGTGATCAGCAAAATCGCGGTTTGGGTCTGCTGTTGCAGGCTTTTCAGCAGGCGCAGGATCTGCGCCTGAATGGTCACGTCCAGCGCGGTGGTCGGCTCATCGGCAATAAGCAGCTTAGGGTTGCAGGAGAGCGCAATGGCGATCATCACCCGCTGTCGCATCCCGCCGCTAAACTCGTGGGGATACTGGTCGTATCGGCGTTCCGCCTCGGCAATCCCCACCTGTTCCAGCATGGCGATTGCCGCCGCTTTGGCCGCTTTTTTTGTCAGCCCTTTGTTGCGCACCAGGATCTCTGCCATCTGCTTGCCGATGGTCAGCACCGGGTTCAGGGCGGTCATCGGATCCTGAAAAATCATCGCGATCTCGTTGCCGCGAATGGCGCGCATCTGCGCGGGCGTTTTCTGCGCCAGATCCTCATTCTGGAAGCGGATGCTGCCGCCGGCGATCCGTCCGTTGCTCCCCAGAAGCTGGATAATCGACTTGCAGGTGACGCTTTTCCCACAGCCCGACTCGCCGACGATGCCGACAAGTTCTCCCGGCCGCACCTGAAAGCTCACGCCGCGCACCGCGTGAACCTCGCCCTCGCGGGTGCGGAACGTGGTTTGCAGGTCCTCAAGCGCTAATAAGTTACTCATCGCGATTCGCTCCCGGCTCAAAGGCGGTACGGAATACATCGCCGAGCACGTTAAAGCTGAACACCGTCAGCAGGATCAGAATGCCGGGGAACATCGCCAGCCACGACGCTTCGCCTATATAAGACTGCGCGTTGTTAAGCATGCTTCCCCACGACGCCGCGGGCGCCTGCACGCCCAGCCCTAAGAAGCTGAGCGTCGACTCCATCAGAATGGCCGAGGCGATATTGAGCGTGGCCGCCACGATAATGGTCGGCAGCACGCCGGGAATGATGTGGCGCGCGATGATGCGCAGCGGATGTTCCCCCGACGCGCGGGCATAAAGCACGTACTCGCGCTCTTTCACCGACAGGGTTTCAGCACGCACCAGACGCGACATGTTCATCCACGTCAGCAGGCTGATAATCAGAATGATGTTATCCACGCCCGGCTTGAGGTAAGCATTCACTACCAGCAGCAGGAAGAAGGCCGGAATGGCCATCAGGATATCCACGGCGCGCATCATCAGGTTATCCAGCCAGCCGCCAAAATAGCCGCTCACCGTTCCCACCACCGTGCCGATAAGCGTAGAAAAGAGCATGGCGAGAAAGCCGACCATCAGGGAGATCTGGCCGCCATACAGCGCGCGGGTGAAGTAGTCGCGGCCGTATTCGTCGGTGCCAAACCAGTGCGCGGCATCCGGCGGCAACGTGCGCGCGCCGAGCGCCATTCGATCCGGATCGTACGGGCTTAACCCCGCACAGAGCGCGGCGACAACGAAAATAAAAAGCACAAACAGGGAGAACTGCGCCGGACGGTTGCGGCGCAGCTGGTGACGAACCTGCTGCCAGCGTCTGCTCATCCGGGCTACCTCAGCGTACGAATGCGGGGATCGGCGAAGCGATAAAGCACGTCGGCGATCAGGTTTCCGAAGATCAGCATCATCGACGAGAGCATGATGATCGCCATGATCAGCGGGTAATCCAGCGAGGCGATCGACTGGATCCCGAGCAGCCCCATCCCCGGCCAGGAGAAGACGCTTTCCGTCACATAGGCCCCCACGATCAGCTCACCGAACGAGAGGCCGAACAGGGTGATCACCGGCAGCAGCACGTTTTTCAACACGTGGCGGAACAGAATACTGGAGCGCGTGGCGCCGTAAGCCAACTGGGTCTGCACGTAGTCGGCCGAGAGCTGCGAGATGGTGTTGGAGCGGATGTAGCGCACGTAGCTGGAAAGGTTGTAAAACGTGAGGGCGATACACGGCAGCACGCCATGACGCAGCACGTCCAGCGCATTATCCTCCATGCCGATGGTGCGCATCCCCATGCTGGGGAACCAGTTAAGCTGCACGGCAAAAACGGTGATGAGCAAGATGCCAAACCAGAATATCGGAACAGAAATGCCGATATAGGCGAATAAATTGAGCAGATGATCCAGCCAGCGGTGCTTAAATGCCCCGGCCAGCAGGCCCAACGGGATCGCCAGCACGATCGCCATCAGCAGCGACGCGCCCATCAGTCCCAGCGTGGCCGGTATGCGTTCGCCGATCATCTCCAGCACTGGGCGGTGGTAAATCAGCGAATAGCCGAGATCGCCCTGCAGGACGTTTTTCAGCCACAGGACGTACTGCGTGACCAGCGGCTTATCCAGCCCCAGGCTCTGGCGAATACGTTCGATATCCTCCGGGGCCATACGCGGCGTAATGTACGCCGCCACCGGATCGCCGGGCGCGAGCTTGACCAGCAGAAACGCCACCAGTGAAATAAAAAACAGCATCGGCAGCAGCTGCAGCAGCCGACGCGTGAGGAGTGTGTTCACGACGTGCCCTTTCAAAAGCCCCGACCTGACGGCCGGGGCAATCACTTATTTCTGATAGATTTTTGACAGATCCTGGAACAGATAGACCGGTTTCGGCTCCGCTTCCTCGGTGCCGCCAAAACGCTTGTCCACCGCGACGGTCGCATTGGTGTAGGCGATCGGGTAGTACGTCATGTCGTTCGCCACGGTCTGCTGAATTTGCTTATAGATATCGGCCCGTTTTGCGGCGTCGGTTTCCACTGCGCCTTTATCCCACAGGGCATCAAACTGCGGATTTTTGTAGTGCGCGTAGTTATAGGCTTCGTTGCTCATGAACAGCG
This sequence comes from Enterobacter sp. UCD-UG_FMILLET, assembly GCF_000762975.1. Classification (NCBI taxonomy): domain Bacteria; kingdom Pseudomonadati; phylum Pseudomonadota; class Gammaproteobacteria; order Enterobacterales; family Enterobacteriaceae; genus Enterobacter; species Enterobacter sp. UCD-UG_FMILLET. The sequence continues at coordinate 85,437 of NZ_JRJC01000006.1, read as the reverse complement.
ATTTGTAACCGTCTGGCTCGGAGCCCATGATGTAGCCGCCCAGGTTCAGCTCCCACGCGGTGTTGTTCATATCGAGGCTGCGCTGAGACATGGCGTTAGAGTCCAGCGGCATCAGCTCCACGTTCACCCCAATGCCCTTCAGCGCCTGCTGAATGTAGAGCGCCATGCTCTCCTGGGTTTTGTTGGTGTTCACATACGCCAGGCGCAGCTTGAGGTTGTCCGGCGCGCCGGACGTCTTCAGCAGGTCTTTGGCTTTTTGCAGATCGAACTTGTACTGCTCGACGTCATCCGTCTTGTAAAGCGTATCTGGCGTCAGGAACGAGGTCGCCGGTTTAGCGTAGTCCAGCGAGGTAAACGCGGTCTGAGTGAGCTCGTCTTTGTTGATGGCATACGCGATGGCCTGACGCAGCGCTTTGCTCTTCATCACCGGCACGTTCTGGTTGAACGTCATATAGGCCAGACGGCCTTCCGGATAGACCACGAAGTCAAACTTACCGGTATTTTTCAGGCGGTTCACATCCTGCGGGTCAACCATCTTGAGGTTGATTTCCCCGTTTTGCAGCGCAAGGTTGGCGGCGTTGCTGTCTTTCGCGAAACGGTAGGTGACCGAATCAAGCTTCGCTTTGCCGTTCCAGTAATCGTCAAAACGGGTCAGGGCGTAATACTGCCCGGCGCGATACTCCTTAAATTTGAACGGCCCGGAGCCGACCGGCGCATCGTTTTTACTGCTCTTTTCCAGGTCGCCTTCACCGGCGAACACGTGCTGCGGGATCGGGTAGATCTGTACCAGGGTGCCGGTAAAGGCCGCGCTGACCTGCGGTAAGGTGAACTTAACGGTGCGCTCATCAACCTTGCTCACCTCAACAGGCTTGCCGCCCCAGGTAAACATGCTGCGGAAGAAGCTGTGCTGTTTGGCATCCAGCAGCTTATTGAACGTAAAGACCACGTCGTCCGACGTCAGCGGCTGGCCGTCCTGCCATTTGAGGTTGGGTTTTAACGTCAGGGTATAGCTCAGGTTGTCGGCGGAGGGCGTCAGGCTTTCCGCCAGGCCCCACTCAATGTTGCCGTTATTAAAGCTGTACAGCGGGGCATAGAGCGCCTGCATGATCGTTAACGTCGTACGGTCACTGGCATAGAGCGGATTCACGGCTAACGGGTCGCCGGAGGTAATACCAATAATCAGCGAACCGCCCTCTTTTGGCGCGTCGTTTTTTGCCGCTGAGGGCGTATTTGTCTCTTTATTTTTCGCATCATCACAGCCCGCCAGGCCTAACGCGAGCGAAACGACCACTGCCGATAACAGAAGCTTGCGCATCTCACTAACTCCTTGCCTTATAAAGTTTTTATTACTGCATTTTTTATTTATGTTGAAGCATCATATTCAGCTTTATCGGTTTTCGCATTAATTATGAAAATGCGATTTTCGATTAAGCTTATGCCGGATTTGTTATATATAAGCGCCAGAAGGAATAGCGGTTAATTGATTGCGCTCGCAACGTTAAACGGTTCACAAATCTCCTGCTACACTGCCTCAACACATCACTCAAAAGGCAGGCCAACATGTCAGACAACACGTATCAGCCACCAAAAGTGTGGGAATGGAAAAAGAACGGCGGCGGCGCGTTCGCCAACATCAACCGCCCGATTTCCGGCGCGACCCATGAGAAAGATCTGCCCGTGGGCTCTCACCCGCTGCAGCTTTACTCTCTCGGAACACCGAACGGCCAGAAAGTGACGATCATGCTCGAAGAGCTGCTGGCGCTGGGCGTGACGGGTGCGGAGTATGACGCATGGTTGATCCGCATCGGCGAGGGCGATCAGTTCTCCAGCGGGTTTGTTGAGGTGAACCCGAACTCGAAAATACCGGCGCTGCGTGACCACTCCACGAACCCGCCAACGCGCGTATTTGAATCCGGCAATATCCTGCTCTATCTGGCAGAGAAATTCGGTCACTTCCTGCCGAAAGATCCGGCTGGACGCACCGAGACCCTGAACTGGCTGTTCTGGCTGCAGGGCGCAGCGCCGTTCCTCGGCGGCGGCTTTGGCCACTTCTACAACTACGCGCCGGTAAAAATTGAATACGCGATTGACCGCTTCACCATGGAAGCCAAACGCCTGTTCGACGTGCTGGATAAACAGCTGGCGCGCGGCCGCTACGTGGCGGGTGAGGAGTACACCATCGCGGATATCGCCATCTGGCCGTGGTTCGGCTGCGTGGCGCTGGGCAGCGTCTATAACGCCGCCGAGTTCCTCGACGCAGAGAAGTACACGAACGTGCAGCGCTGGGCGAAAGACGTGGCGAATCGCCATGCCGTCAAGCGCGGCCGTATCGTTAACCGCACCAGCGGCGAGCTGAACGAGCAGCTCCACGAGCGCCACGCGGCGAGCGACTTCGATACCAATACGGAAGATAAGCGTCAGGCGTAATGTTCCGCCGGGCGGGTCCCCGCCCGGCAACTGAGATCCTTGCTCAGGGCATGATTAGCTTAAAGGTTGAGCCGGTATTGCTGGCACTATCTGGACGTTTTTCTCGCGTGAGATACGATGTCTCAACCGACAGCAGTCACAAAGGATCTGTTATGAAACTGATTAAAACAACGCTGGTTATCAGCGCCCTCATTTTTTCCACCTCGGGAATGGCAATCGACAAAACTGCCGCCGGCGCGGTAGCAGGCGCGGCCATTGGTGCGGCCACGGGCAAAGATCTCAAATCGACCGTTGGCGGCGCCGTCGTGGGCGCAGGCACCGGTGCCATGTTCAAAAACGGCGGCAAAGGTAAAGCCGCGCGTAAGGGCGGCGCGGTAGGGGCTGCCGTAGGCGCTGGTGCCGCAGCGGTTACCGGCAAGAGCATGCTGAAAGGTGCAGCCGTTGGTGCGGGCACGGGTGCGCTGATTGGTGAAGCGACGCACTGATAAATACAGCCGGGCAGCGCTGCGTTTGCCCGGCATGAATCACATTCCCGATGACGCCCTCCGCTTATTGTTCGTGTCTCATCCCTGGATAGTTTTCGTTAACCGCATTAATACTTAATGTCCCGCGCTTTTTGTCTTCCGGACTGTTTCATCTGACGCTTGTCCTGACGGCAGTCGTGATTGCTCTGGTTATTGTTCGCCACGCAGGTCTGCTTCACCTGCCGCGACGCGTCGCGGGTTTCCTGCCTGACATCACGCGCTACACGCCGCTCCTGCGCCTACCGGGTCGAGCTGGCAAAAACCGAGAACAGCATCAGAAAAATGAAAGAAAGGACAGGAATGACAGATAACGATCTGTTCATAAAGGGTTAGCAAAAGAATAGCAGTTTCAGAAGGGGCTGAATGGGGAAGGCGTTAATAATACAAGGCCGCACCGGGCGGCCCTGGAAAGTTGCGTTATGCCGTGAGGCGGAACTTCTGCACCGAGCGCTGAAGCTCTTCGGTCTGGCGCTCCAGCGCCGCCGCCGCGGCAGAAACTTCTTCAACCAGCGAGGCGTTTTGCTGGGTCACGCCGTCCATCTGGGTAATGGCAATCCCGACCTGCGAAATACCCTTGCTTTGCTCCTCAGAGGCGGAAGCGATTTGCTTCATGATGGTTGTCACTTCCGTCACGTCACGTAAAATCGCATCCATGGTGGTGCCGGTGTCGCTCACCAGCTGCGCGCCCTGCTCGACGCGGGAAACGGAATCGGTAATCAGCCCTTCAATCTCTTTGGCCGCGTTGGCGCTGCGGCTTGCCAGGTTGCGCACTTCTCCTGCCACTACCGCGAAACCACGCCCCTGTTCACCCGCGCGCGCCGCTTCAACCGCCGCATTGAGTGCCAGAATATTGGTCTGGAAGGCAATGCTGTTGATCACGTTGGTGATTTCAGCAATTTTCTTCGAGCTTTCCGAAATACCGCTCATGGTGGTCACCACCTCTTCCACCAGCGAGCCGCCGCGGCTGGCGGTGGTTGAGGCCACATCGGCCAGCTGGCTGGCCTGACGCGCGCTTTCCGCGTTCAGTTTCACCGTGGCGGTCAGCTGTTCCATGCTGGCTGCCGTCTCTTCCAGCGCAGCCGCCTGCTCTTCGGTACGGGAAGAGAGATCGTTGTTGCCGCTGGAGATTTCCGTCGCGCCGCGCCAGATATTTTCACTGCCGGAGCGAATCGTGCTGACCGCTTCGCGCAGGCTGTCCTGCATGGCGCTCAGCAGCGGCACCAGCTGCCCCACGCAGTTACGACCGAACGGCTCAATGGGCTGGCTGAGATCGCCCTGGGCAATCTGGCGGAACTGCTGGCGAATGCGAGCCAGCGGTTTGACCAGCATCGCCACCAGGTAACGGTCGGTGAAGAGCAGGATCAGCAGGCCGATAATCGTGGCGACAACAATCACCGTGCGGGTCATGCTTGTCAGGCCGTCCACCACCACGCGGGTGCTGTCGAGCGACTTCGCGGCGGCATTGTTGAACTCTTCAGCCGCCGCACCGAACGCGCGGCTCAGCGGTGGGGTGACGTTGTTGGCCTGCTGGCGATACCCCTCCAGATCCCCCTGCTTCGCCTGCTGCATTTGCGGCGTTACGCCCTGTTCAAGCAGCGCCTGCCAGGAGCCGAGCACCCGGGATGAGATCTGCTCATCCATCGGGCCTGGGGAGATCGCTTTCATCTCGGCCAGTTTCTTGCCCATGTTATCCAGCGCCTGTTGGGCGGAGGAGAGATCCGGCGTGCCGCCTGCGGCTTTGACTTCCATCGCGCGGCTCAGACGGGTCACAAAGCGGAAATATTGATCGTTACCCTGGCTGAGTACCGTCATCTGTTTAACCAGCTGGCGATCGACCTCATTGCCATCTGAAACGCGAGAAAGGGACCAGGTGCTGTACAGCCCAACGCCCGCCCACATTAAACAAAAGATCCCGAGAATCGTCAGCATGACGAAGCGGATCGTGAAATTACGGAGCATATTCATAAGTCTTCCTTGCCGTGAGGGTGAGTTCGCCCAGAGGCGAGTACTACTCTCGTTATCGGCAGGAAAAAGGGAAATTATAACGTTTTGTGATCATTTTTAATTAGCGTGGCTTCACTGGTCACACAGCAGTCGTTAATCATTAGGCCCGCGCTTAGGGATGCAATTTGTGATGTGATAAGTGCAGAGTGGGAAAGCGCTTTGAATCTGTGGCAGGCGTCGTCGGATAAGTCGTCGGATAAATAGTGCGGTCTGATGCCCTCACCCGGGCCCTCTCCCACAGGGAGAGGGAGCTTAAGTAAGGGGAATTACTTCTTACTGATCTTATCCAGATACCCCATCACAAACGCAGACAGCACAAACGTCAGGTGGATGATGACGTACCACATCAGTTTGTTATCCGGCACGTTCTTCGCGTCCATAAACACGCGTAACAGGTGAATAGAGGAGATCGCCACAATCGACGCGGCGACTTTATTCTTCAGCGATGAAGCATCCATTTTTCCCAGCCAGCTGAGCTTCTCTTTACGCTCGTCGATATCGAGTTGGGAGACAAAATTCTCGTAGCCGGAGAACATCACCATCACCAGCAGCCCGCCCACCAGGGTCATGTCCACCAGCGACAGCAGAACCAGAATCAAATCCGCTTCGGCAATAGAAAAAATGTTCGGCAGAACATGCCAGATTTCCTGAAAGAACTTAATCGTCAGCGCGATAAGTGCCAGCGAGAGGCCAAAATAGACGGGGGCCAGTATCCAGCGAGAGGCGTACATGGCATTTTCAAAAAAGCGTTCCATAGAGTCCTGTTTGCAAAAGAAACCAGCGTCCAGTATATCTCAACGGCGCTGGCTGTTTGCAATAACTCAACGGTACGTCATTCAGACGTTGTCCGGGTTAACCTCGGGACGTGCGTACTCCGGCCAGACAAGCGCCACCAGTTCAGGATAGGCTTCAAGACTGAACTCGCGAAAACACTGCCGCAAATTTAATACGTCCAGATCGGAATAAGAGACCTTTTCGCCGTTAAGGCAGCGCTTTTTGATATTGTCATAATATTTATAGACTGCTGAATTCAGATCGCTACAGCGACGCTGCGCCTCAAACAGTCCGGGCGTATCATTAATTTCCGACATTTTCATGCGCTTAATTGTCGCGTGTAAAAAGTCGATATATTCGTGGTTCACCCGCCAGTACCAGACAGGCGTAACGGAGTTCATCAATACAGAGAAATGGTCTTCCCCTTCCTCTTTTGTCATCAGTTCAGGTTGCGGGGGTTCACTGGTGTCTTTAGACACTTTCGTTTTATTGAACTCCTGCATCAATAAAAGCACACCAGCGGTCAGTAATAGTAATGTGATGACCGTAAAAAAGATGCTGTTCATGGGTAGACTCCATTTTTTTTGATTTTAAAATTGCCTCATGATATTGTCAACGAATCTCACGCCTTTACCAACCCCACCCTGTTGAAATTAAAGGAAATTAAAAATGCTGCCCGACTATCTCGTCCCGGCTAAGTACCACATTACGCCTGTGGAACAGCAACCGACGGAAGCAGAAAAAGAGGCCAGTTTCACTCAGGGGAAAAGAAAGCTCTCTGATTTCGAGCCCGATATATTAATTGGTGTTTCCCGAACTGGCAAATCCCGAAATATGTTGCTGGAAGAGCACGATCGCCATATAAAAGACCGCTTATTTCGCGCCATAAAAATTGAAGCCTTTGTCCACCTGCTGAATGACCTGCAGGCTGAGGGTGAAATAGATGCCCAAAAACTCAGTCAAATAATGGCCGAGAAAACCGAAGAAATTAATGAAGCGGGCAATAAAATTTGGCTTAATTTAATTACGCGTGAAAAGAACAACCCAATTTTTTACAGCCTGGGGGAAGATTAACGTGAAAGAAGTTAAAAACAACGACGTTTATTTGACTTTAGATGATAAAAAAAGTGATGAATTTATCTTAAAGCAAAATCTCGACGCACTGAGAAACACAAAAAATGACGAGATGACGCGAATTACACAAGACCTGGTATCGATCCCGGCGACGCTGGTTCGTCTGAAATGGCGGAACCGTCGTGAAATTTATCCGCTACAGGTCAAAGAAGAAATTTACGGTGCCGTGATGAACGCCATCATTGAACAGCGTCCAGAACTGAAAGAGAAGCTTCTGGGACGTCTCGAGGCCAATTATCAGTACCTGCTTGCCAGAGAAATCGCCACCCTGCGTCTGACGCGCAAGCTGTCAGACGGTGAGTACCGTACCTCAAACGTCACCTGCGTAGCGCTTGATGAGGACGCGCTGGCACCCTCTTCTACTGCACCGACGGATAGCAAAAACACATAAACCGACAGGCATAAAAAAAGCCGGCTTTCGCCAGCTTCTTTATCACTTCGAGGCCGCTTTCTCTTCGCCGACCAGTCCAATCTTCAGGTAACCCGCCTGATGCAGCGTGTCCATTACCTTCATCATGGTTTCATAATCAACGGTTTTATCCGCACGGAAGAAGACCGTGGTGTCTTTCTTACCGCCCGTAAGCTGCTCCAGCGCCGGGATGACAGAGTCGGCCGTCACCGGGTCGTTCCCGAGGAACATGGATTTATCCGCCTTCACCGACAGGTAAATAGGCTTCTCCGGGCGCGGCTGGGGCTGGCTGGAAGATGCCGGCAGATTCACCTTCACATCCACCGTCGCCAGCGGTGCGGCCACCATGAAGATAATCAGCAGAACCAGCATGACGTCGATAAACGGCGTCACGTTGATTTCATGCATTTCACCGTTATCGTCCAGATTTTCGTTTAGACGCATCGCCATACTCTTAACCTGCGCGCAGTTTAGACGCCGCGTGCACCGGCTTAACCGAGCTGGCATTCAGGTCCAGATCGCGACTTTGCAGCAGCAGAACCTGTGCGGCAACGTCACCCAGCGTGGCTTTGTAGCTGCCAATCATACGCGCGAAAATGTTATAGATGACCACCGCCGGGATAGCGGCAACCAGACCGATGGCCGTCGCCAGCAGCGCTTCTGCGATACCCGGCGCAACGACCGCCAGGTTGGTGGTATGGGTCTGCGCGATGCCGATAAAGCTGTTCATGATGCCCCAGACCGTACCGAAAAGACCGATGAACGGTGAGATCGCGCCGATGGTCGCCAGATAACCATTGCCGCGTCCCATGTGTCGGCCAACGGCCGCCACGCGACGCTCCAGGCGGAAACCGGTACGTTCTTTGATGCCTTCGTTATCTTCACTGCCAGCGGAGAGTTCCAGCTCGTTCTGTGCTTCATTCACTAAAAGGGTGGTCAGGCTTTTCGCGTGGAAGGATGAGGTCATATCTGAAGCCTGATCCAGAGAGCGGGCTTCTGCCAACTGCTGCTGTTCCCGCTTAAGGCGACGCTTCTGCGAAAGCAGCTCGGCGCTTTTGCTGAAGAAGATAGCCCAGGTGACAACGGACGCCAGAATCAGGCCGATCATCACAATCTTAACCACGATGTCAGCATGATGATACATGCCCCAAACGGAGAGATCCGTCTGCATCAAATTATTACCCACTCTGTATCTCCAGGACGCAAATCACAAAATCTGAACGTAATAATATCAAAACGTCGTCGAATTGATAGTAGTTCTCATTAGTATTTGCATAGTGCCGTAATTTTCGCTCACTTTCCTTGCGCTTACGCAGTAAAAATTTCTTATGCGAATTTTTGCTAATATTTTCTGCTTATTCGATAAGTCTCGGGGTGCAGTTTTTTCCAATCGTGGTAGTCTGGACGTCCAGACGTATAAAAACAGGGTTAGCGAACATGACAAAGAAGCATCTTGATACCACGCTGGTACAGGCAGGACGCAGCAAAAAATATACGCAGGGATCGGTCAACAGCGTGATTCAACGAGCCTCCTCGCTGGTGTTTGATACCGTTGAGGACAAAAAAATCGCCACGCGCAACCGCGCGAAAGGCGGGCTGTTTTATGGCCGTCGCGGCACGCTAACCCATTTTTCGCTGCAGGAGGCGATGTGCGAGCTGGAAGGCGGCGCGGGCTGCGCGCTGTTCCCGTGCGGGGCGGCGGCGGTCGCCAACACCATTCTGGCGTTTGTGGAACAGGGCGACCATATCCTGATGACCAACACCGCCTATGAACCCAGCCAGGACTTCTGCACCAAAATCCTCAGCAAGCTCGGCGTAACGACCGGCTGGTTCGACCCGCTGATTGGTGAAGGCATTGCCGAACTTATTCAGCCAAACACGCGCATTGTGTTCCTGGAATCGCCGGGATCGCTCACCATGGAAGTTCACGACGTGCCGGCCATCGTGAAGGCCGTACGCAGCAAAGCGCCAGAGGCGATCGTGATGATCGACAACACCTGGGCTGCAGGCGTGCTGTTTAAAGCCCTGGAATTCGACATTGATATCTCGATTCAGGCGGCGACGAAATACCTGATAGGCCACTCTGACGGCATGATTGGCACGGCGGTCTCCAACGCGCGCTGCTGGGATCAGCTGCGTGAAAATGCCTACCTGATGGGCCAGATGGTGGATGCAGACACGGCCTACATGACCAGCCGCGGACTACGCACGCTGGGCGTTCGCCTGCGTCAGCACCATGAAAGCAGCCTGAAGGTAGCCGAATGGCTGGCGCAGCATCCGCTGGTTGAGCGCGTAAATCATCCCGCGTTACCGGGAAGTAAAGGCCACGAATTCTGGCAACGTGACTTTACGGGCAGCAGCGGGTTGTTCTCATTCGTGCTGAAAAAACGGCTGAATAACGACGAGCTGGCGAGCTATCTGGATAATTTTACCCTCTTCAGCATGGCCTACTCGTGGGGCGGTTTTGAATCCCTGATCCTGCCTAATCAGCCGGAACAGGTTGCGGCTCTACGCCCCGGCGGTGAAGTAGACTTCAGCGGCACCCTGATTCGACTGCATATCGGTTTAGAAAATGTTGACGATCTGATTGCCGATTTAGCAGCAGGGTTCGAGCGTATCGTGTAGAGTGCTGGCTGAAAATGTACTCTCTGGACGCTTTTGTGGACACGGCAATGAGAAAAGTCTGCATGAGTTGCGCCCGGGATCAAACCCGACGGGCGAATAAGGGAGTACAATAGCGCTATATCTGCTGTTCCACAGGAAAGTCCATGGCTGTTATTCAAGATATTATCGCGGCGCTCTGGCAACACGACTTTGCCGCGCTGGCGGATCCTCACATCGTTGGTATCGTTTACCTCGTGATGTTCGCAACACTGTTTCTGGAAAATGGATTACTGCCAGCCTCGTTTTTACCCGGTGACAGCCTGCTTTTACTTGCCGGGGCGTTAATCGGGAAAGGCGTCATGGACTTCACGCCAACGATGGTTATTCTTACCTCCGCAGCCAGCCTGGGCTGCTGGCTGAGCTATCTGCAGGGCCGCTGGCTTGGGAATACTCGCGTCGTGAAAGGCTGGCTGGGGCAGTTACCGCATAAATATCATCAGCGTGCGACCTGCATGTTCGACAGGCACGGCCTGCTGGCATTGCTGGCGGGGCGTTTCCTGGCGTTTGTTCGCACGCTTCTGCCTACGATGGCGGGCATTTCCGGTCTGTCAAACCGCCGCTTCCAGTTTTTCAACTGGCTGAGCGCCCTGCTGTGGGTGGGCGTGGTCACGACGCTCGGCTATGCGCTAAATATGATCCCCTTTGTGAAACACCACGAAGATCAGGTGATGACCTTCCTGATGGTGCTACCGATGTTCCTGCTGGTGGCAGGGCTGGTGGGAACCATCGCGGTGGTAATTAAGAAGAAGTACTGCAGCGCGTGATGTCAATTGCCGGGTAGCGCTGCGCTTACCCGGCCTGTGTTTCCCCTCAAGCACCCTGCATCGTTCTGATACGTGACGCATCCTCTCCCGGCGTGACGCCAAAATAGCGCTTAAACTCCCGACTGAACTGCGACGCACTTTCGTAACCCACCCGCATCGCCGCCGCGCTGGCCTTCATGCCGTCGTGGATCATCAGCATCCGCGCCTTATGCAGCCGGTAGGTTTTAAGGTACTGCAGCGGGGAGGTGCTGGTCACCGACTTGAAGTTATGGTGAAACGCCGAAACGCTCATGTTCGCTTCCGCCGCCAGCTGGTCGACGCTGAGGTTTTCCGTGTACTGGCTTTCGATACGCTTGAGCACGCGGCTTATCAGGCTGAAGTGGGTCTGTCGGCTCACCAGAGCCAGTAACGCCCCGCCGCCCGGGCCCAGCAGCACATGGTAGAGAATTTCGCGGACAATCTGCTTGCCCAGAATGCGCGCGTCCAGCGGCCTTTCCATCACGTCCAGCAGACGTTCAATGGCGCAGAGGATCTCTTCCGAAAGCGTCGCCGAGTTAATCCCGCTCGACGCCATCGAAGGCTGGAAGAACTCATCTTCGCCTATCTCCATCAGCAGCTCCTGCAGCTGAAGAATATCGACGTTGACGCGAATACCGGCCAGCGGAACGGCCTCTGTCGCGAAGGTTTCACATTCGAAGGGTAAAGGTACCGTCAGGAGCAGATATTCATTGGTGTCGTAGCGGAACACGCGTTCGTTGATATAGCCAATTTTATGGCCCGAGAAGAGAAAAACGATGCCCGGCTGGTACATGACCGGCGTGCGCGTCCCGGGCTGCGTGCCATAAAGCAGGCGAATGTCAGGAAGCAGATCGCTGACGCCATTTTCTTTATCTATCAGTCTCTTAATCTGCGCAGTGAGCTGCTGGCAGATAGCCTCACGGTTCATCTTGCGTTACTCCGGGTACGTTTTTCGACGTTGACAGTGTGCGTCGTTTTCCGCGCTTTCTCCAGCGCTCTGTAGAAATGGGCAAGACATCGGCAGGAATGTGCATTGAGGGCGTAGCCCCGGACAGCCACAATGTGCAGCATCAGGTCGCCCTCAGCGCCACCACGGTTTTTCACCCACTAAAGGGAACGAGCAATGAACAACTTTAATCTTCACACCCCAACCCGCATTCTGTTTGGTAAAGACGCTATCGCCGATCTGCGCGCCCAGGTCCCTGCTGACGCCCGCGTACTGATCACCTACGGTGGTGGCAGCGTGAAAAAAACCGGCGTGCTGGATCAGGTTTACAGCGCCCTGGACGGTCTGGACGTGCGTGAGTTCGGCGGCATCGAGCCAAACCCGTCTTACGAAACGCTGATGAACGCGGTGAAAATCGCCCGCGAAGAAAACATTACTTTCCTGCTGGCCGTCGGCGGCGGCTCCGTGCTGGACGGCACCAAATTCATCGCGGCGGCAGCGCACTACGCTGACGGCATCGATCCGTGGCACATCCTTGAAACCCGCGGGAGCGACATCAAAAGCGCCATCCCGATGGGCTCCGTACTGACCCTGCCGGCCACCGGCTCTGAATCCAACAAGGGTGCGGTGATCTCCCGTAAAACGACCGGCGACAAGCAGGCCTTCATGAACGAACACGTTCAGCCTGTATTCGCCATCCTGGATCCGGTTTACACCTACACCCTGCCTGCGCGTCAGGTAGCGAACGGCGTAGTCGATGCCTTTGTTCATACCGTTGAGCAGTACGTCACGTATCCGGTAGATGCCAAAATTCAGGATCGCTTCGCGGAAGGCATTCTGCTGACGCTCGTCGAAGACGGCCCGAAAGCGCTGAAAGAGCCGGAAAACTACGACGTGCGTGCCAACGTCATGTGGGCGGCAACGCAGGCGCTTAACGGCCTGATCGGTGCTGGCGTGCCGCAGGACTGGGCAACCCATATGCTGGGCCACGAGCTGACGGCGATGCACGGTCTGGACCATGCTCAGACGCTGGCCGTTGTGCTGCCTGCGCTGTGGAACGAAAAGCGGGATACCAAGCGTGCCAAACTGCTGCAGTACGCAGAACGCGTGTGGAACATCACCGTAGGTTCTGACGACGCGCGTATTGATGCCGCCATCGAAGCGACCCGCAGCTTCTTTGAAGGTCTGGGCGTGCCAACGCGTCTCTCTGGCTACGGTCTGGACGGCAGCTCCATCCCTGCCCTGCTGGCGAAACTCGAAGAACACGGCATGACCCACCTGGGCGAGCACGGCGACATTACGCTGGACGTCAGCCGTCGCATCTACGAAGCGGCACGCTAAGCGTTTTTGCCCTCCCGACTTTCGTTTTTTGACATTTCGTCCAGACTTAATGCACATCCCATCGCCGGAGTCTCCCTCCGGCGATGCGCACCTGAAGGAGGAAAAATGGCAAACCAAACCGTAATCAAGCTGCAGGACGGCAACGTGATGCCCCAACTGGGGCTAGGTGTATGGAAAGCCGGTAACGACGAGGTCGTCTCCGCCATTCATAAAGCCCTGGAAGTCGGCTATCGGTCTATTGATACCGCTGCCGCATACAAGAACGAGGACGGCGTGGGTAAGGCACTTGCCAGCGCTGGCGTCCCCCGCGATGAGTTATTCATCACCACGAAACTGTGGAACGACGATCAAAAACGCCCCCGCGAAGCGCTGGAGGAGAGCCTGGAGAAACTCCAGCTCGATTTCGTCGATCTCTGGCTGATGCACTGGCCGGTTCCGGCTATCGACCACTACGTTGAGGCCTGGAAAGGGATGATTGAACTGCAGAAAGAGGGGCTGGTGAAAAGCATCGGCGTCTGTAACTTCCAGGTTCATCACCTGCAGCGACTGATTGACGAGACGGGCGTTACGCCGGTGATTAACCAGATCGAGCTGCACCCGCTGATGCAGCAGCGCCAGTTACACGCCTGGAACGCTACGCATAAAATCCAGACCGAGTCCTGGAGCCCGCTGGCGCAGGGCGGCGAAGGGGTGTTTGATCAAAAGATTATCCGTGAGCTGGCGGATAAATACGGTAAAACCCCGGCGCAAATCGTCATTCGCTGGCATCTCGACAACGGCCTGGTGGTCATTCCGAAATCGGTCACGCCGTCGCGCATCGCCGAAAACTTCGACGTCTGGGACTTCCGGCTGGATAAAGATGAGCTTGGTGAGATTGCGAAGCTGGATAAGGGTAAACGTTTAGGCCCGGATCCGGATCAGTTTGGCGGATAGATAAAAAACACCCCGGCTTGCCGGGGTGTTTATTTTACGCTTTACGTTTGGCTGGCTTCTTCATCGTCGCCCCACCGTTCGAACGCTGATGCACAATCGGCGTGTGCTTGGTCAGCGCCGGGCGCGTATTGCGGTTCTGGCGACGCGCTTCGCGCATCTCATCCAGCGTCGGAGCCGGTACCAGACAGTCGCGGCGCGAGCCGATCAGGTGTTTTTTACCCATCTCTTCCAGCGCCTGACGGATCAGCGGCCAGTTTTTCGGATCGTGGTAGCGCAGCAGCGCTTTATGCAGACGACGCTGTTTATCCCCTTTCGGCACCACCACCTCTTCACTCTTGTAGCCAATCTTACTCAGCGGGTTCTTGCCGGTGTAATACATGGTCGTCGAGTTGGCGAGCGGTGACGGATAGAAGTTCTGCACCTGATCCAGGCGGAAGCGACGCTGCTTCAGCCACAGCGCCAGGTTCACCATGTCCTCATCACGCGTGCCCGGGTGGGCGGAGATGAAGTATGGGATCAGATACTGCTCTTTACCCGCCTGCTTCGAATAGGTATCGAACAGCTCCTTAAAGCGATCGTAGCTGCCCATGCCCGGCTTCATCATCTTCGACAGCGGGCCTTCCTCGGTGTGCTCCGGCGCAATCTTCAGATAGCCGCCGACGTGGTGCGTCGCCAGCTCTTTGATGTAGCGCGGATCTTCCACGGCGATGTCGTAACGTACCCCGGAGGCTATCAGGATCTTCTTGATGCCCTTCAGGTCGCGCGCGCGGCGGTAGAGGTTGATCGTCGGCTCATGGTTGGTGTCCATATGCTCGCAAATGCTCGGATAGACACAGGAGAGGCGACGACAGGTTTGCTCCGCGCGCGGCGATTTGCAGCGCAGCATGTACATGTTCGCGGTTGGGCCGCCAAGGTCGGAAATCACGCCGGTAAAGCCCGGCACCGAGTCGCGAATCGCTTCGATCTCATTGATGATCGAATCTTCAGAGCGGCTCTGGATAATGCGCCCTTCGTGCTCGGTAATGGAGCAGAAGGAACAGCCGCCGAAGCAGCCGCGCATGATGTTGATCGAGAAGCGGATCATCTCATATGCCGGGATACGGGCGTTACCGTACGCCGGGTGCGGCACGCGCTTGTACGGCAGCGCAAAGACGCTGTCCATCTCTTCGGTGGAGAGCGGGATTGCCGGCGGGTTGATCCAGATAAAGCGCTCGCCGTGCTTCTGCATCAGCGCGCGGGCGCAGCCCGGGTTGGTTTCATGGTGCAGAATACGGGACGCGTGCGCGTAGAGCACCTTGTCGGCTTTCACCTTCTCGTAGGACGGCAGCAGCACGTAGGTCTTTTCCCACGGTTTCGGGCGCGGCGGCTGCACAACGATAGCCTTCGCTTCCGCTTTTTTCGGCTCAACCGGCTTGTTATCGGCACACGGCAGATCTTCGCCGTACGGGTGCGGGATCGGGTCGATTTTGCCCGGCATATCAATGATGCGGGAATCCACACCGCTCCAGCCCGGCAGCGCCTCTTTCACCATGATGGCGGTATTGCGCACGTCGCGGATGCTGCTCACCGGTTCACCCTGCGACAGACGGTGCGCCACTTCCACCAGCGGACGCTCGCCGTTACCGTAAATCAGCATGTCGGCTTTGGAATCCACCAGCACCGAGCGGCGTACGGTATCTGACCAGTAGTCGTAGTGGGCGGTGCGGCGCAGGCTCGCCTCGATGCCGCCCAGGATCACCGGCACGTCTTTCCAGGCTTCTTTACAGCGCTGGGTATAGACCAGGGTCGCGCGGTCGGGGCGTTTACCCGCCACGTTATCCGGCGTGTAGGCGTCGTCATGACGCAGCTTGCGGTCGGCGGTATAGCGGTTGATCATCGAGTCCATGTTGCCTGCGGTGACACCGAAGAACAGGTTCGGTTTACCCAGACGCATAAAGTCGTCTTTGCTGTTCCAGTCAGGCTGGGAGATGATCCCCACACGGAAGCCCTGCGCCTCAAGCATACGGCCACAGATGGCCATACCGAAGCTCGGATGGTCAACGTAGGCATCGCCCGTGACCAGAATGATGTCGCAGCTGTCCCAGCCCAGTTGGTCCATCTCTTCCCGGGACATCGGCAGGAATGGCGCCGGTCCAAAGCAGGCCGCCCAGTACTGGGGCCAGGAGAAGAGGTCACGATCCGGCTGGATCAGGGAAATTGCGCTCATAATGCTTCCGAAGAAAAAATAGACAAAAGGAGCGGGATTATACGCTGTTCATCCGCCAGATTTGAAGAAAAGGATGCCGGAAGCAGGCAGATATTCGGGGAAGTCGTTAAAATACGGCGCCCTGATAATTTTGAATCATAATATTCACTATATTTTCCGGTGATTTGCCCCGGAACGTGTTATTGCGCGGAGCTCTGTCGTGAAGCCCAACGATTCGTTACATGTATCCCAGCTGCGGGTTGTCCTTCATCTCTGCGGTTTTCTGGTTCTACTGTACAGCCTTTCTATGCTGCCGCCGATGGTTATCGCCCTGCTGAATAAAGAGCGGACCTACTTTGCCTTTCTGACCACCTTTTTAACCTTTTTTACTCTTGGAGGGCTAACCTGGCGTGCAACCCGTCACGCGGGAATACAGCTGCGCACCCGCGACGGGTTTGTGATTATCGTGCTGTTCTGGCTGCTGTTTTCATTCATTAGCGCCATGCCGCTCTGGATGGACGACGGGCTGCAGCTCTCCTTTGCCGACGCGCTCTTTGAAGGGGTTTCCGGGATCACCACCACCGGGGCAACGGTGATCGGGGACGTCAGCGCCCTGCCTAAGTCGTACCTTTATTACCGCGCTCAGCTGAATTTCATTGGCGGGTTAGGCGTCATCGTGCTGGCCGTCGCGGTCCTGCCGCTGCTGGGCATTGGCGGCATGAAGCTCTATCAGTCAGAGATGCCGGGGCCGTTCAAGGAGGAGCGTCTGACTCCCCGCCTTGCCGATACCGCGCGCACGCTGTGGGTGACCTACTTCGCGCTGGGCGTGGCCTGCACCCTGGCCTACTGGCTGGCGGGAATGTCATTTTTTGACGCCCTCTGTCACGGGCTGTCGACCGTGTCGCTGGGCGGGTTCTCCACCCGCAGCGAGAGCATTGGGTTTTATGACAGCCACGCGATTGAGCTGGTCGCCGGGGCGTTTTCACTGCTCTCCGCGTTCAACTTCACCCTCTGGTACGTCGCCATTGTCCGACGCACCCTGAAGCCGATTCGCCGCAGCCCTGAGGTGAGATTCTTTCTGAGCGCCGCCGCGGTGATTATTGTAATCACCGCCTGGCAGGTCTGGCATGCCGGGATGTACAACGCTACGGATAGCCTGGTGCACGCATTCTTCCTTGCCAGTTCAATGATGACCGATAACGGCCTTTCGACAGCCGATTATGCCCAATGGCCCGCACACACCATTTTCCTGCTGTTGAGCGCCAGCTTTTTTGGCGGCTGCGTAGGCTCGACCTGCGGCGGGATCAAAGCCCTGCGTTTTCTCATTATGTTCAAGCAGAGTATTCAGGAGATGAACCAGCTGGCGCATCCGAGAGCGCTGCTGAGCATTAAGGTGGGCAAAAGCGTGGTGAATGAACGCGTCCTGCGCTCGGTGTGGAGCTTCTTCTTTCTCTACGTGATGATCACGGGCTTTTTTGTCTGGGCGCTTAATCTGATGGGCTACGACCTGTTTACGTCATTCGCAACGGTTGCCGCCTGTATCAACAACATGGGGCTGGGGTTTGGCGAGACGGCGTCGACGTTCGGCACGTTAACAGAGGGGGCAAAACTGCTGATGTGCGCGGCGATGATCTTAGGGCGTCTGGAAATTTACCCGGTGCTGATTCTGTTCTCGCGCTTTTTCTGGCGGGCATAAACCATTCCCGGCGAACCGGGAATGTTGGGTTAAGGTGCGGGGTTGATCAGCATCTGCCCTACGGAGCCCCTGTCCATCATCTCCAGCGTCTGGCTGTGGAACAGGAACGGGAAGTGCGGCCACGAAGGCTGACCATAGTAGACAAGCAGTTCAACCTGACCGTCCACCCAGACGGTATCTTTCCAGCCGCGGTCTTCAGGGAACGGCATCGCTCCGTTGACGTTGCGGATCAGGAATGCCACCCCTTCAATATGGAACGACTGCGGCATATCTGAACGGACCGTCCAGCGCTCCCAGGTGCCCTGCTGCGCGGTAATGTCGATGCGGTTGACGTCCCACAGCGCGCCGTTGATCCCCGGATCGTCGCCCAGGCTGATATCACGGCTGCGCACCGGCGAGCCGCTCATGATCTCCTGCGGCAGCAGGCGCATTGGCAGGCTATCGGTCACCAGCGGCAGCAGACCGGTCGGGCGCAGGGTCAGCACCAGGGTCGAGACAAGAATGCTCGACGGTTCAAAGAACCCGCGAATACGGTCAACAATGCTCGCCGCTTCACCGCAGGTTAGCGACACTTCATCCCCGTTGGTCATGTCCACGAGAATTTCGCGACGTTCACCCGGCGAGAGCGCCAGCTGTTTGACGGACACCGGGGCCGGTAAAAAGCCCTGGTCGCCCGAGATCACGTGCAGCGGACGGCCATCGCTCATTTGCAGCTGATAGCGGCGCGAGTTAGACGCGTTGAGCAGGCGCAGGCGCACCCAGCCGCGCGAAACTTCCACATACGGGCTTTGCGCGCCGTTGACCAGCAGCGTATCGCCGACAAAGCCACCGCTGCCTGGCTCGCTGTATTCTGGCGTACCGAAATTATCCAGACGTTTGTCCTGGATGATAATCGGGAAATCATCCACGCCGTAGTGGTTCGGGATCGGCAGAGATTTGCTGACCTCATCTTCCACCAGCCACATTCCGGCCAGGCCGTTATAAACCTGCTGCGCCGTACGGTTAGGCGTGTTGGCGTGATACCAAAGGGTGGCCGCGCTCTGGCGAATCGGCAGAACCGGCGCCCAGTCGGCGCTGGGTGACATCATTCGCGCCGCGCCGCCAATCAACGGGCCAGGCACCTGTAAGCCGCTGATGGTCATGGCGACATTTTCAGGGGTACGGTTACTGTAGATGAGCTTTACGTCATCGCCATTCCACACGCGTATGGTCGGCCCAAGGTAACGTCCGTTAATGCCCCAGACCGGCGCGCGCGTCCCCTGGGTAAAGGACCAGTGGCTACGCTGCAGCGTCAGGAAAAGCGGCTGACCGCGACGAGATTCAATTAATGGCGGAATGGGCAGCGGCTGTTGCTGCCCGGCGGCGCTGGCTGTCAGCGGCATCGCACCCGCACAAAGGGCGATCCCCGAAGCCTGAATAAACTGACGCCGACTGAGTGACATATAAGCTCCATCTGAAACGACTAACAACGCGGGAATTCGTTTTCCCTTCAACGCCGGATTAAATCTTACCGGCGGCTTCTCTCTCTGCGACTTCTTTGTCGAGCTGCGCAATATGCTGAGCCATCAGCTCACGGCAGTGCGCTGCCAGCTCGCGCACCTGGTCTTTACCGTATTTGCTGGTATCGACGGGTGGCAGCATTTCGACAATCACCAGCCCGTTATTCAGGCGGTTAAGATTAATCTTATTCGAAGTATTGGAAACGCACACAGGAATAATTGGAACACCTGCCGCAATTGCGGCATGAAACGCCCCGGTTTTAAACGGCAGCAGGCCGCGGCCGCGGCTGCGCGTTCCTTCCGGGAACATCCAGATTGAGATTTTGCGCTTTTTAAAATGATTCACCACTTCCGCAATGGTGCTGTGTGCTTTCGCGCGGTTGTTACGGTCGATCAGCAGGTTACCGGTTAGCCAGTAAAGCTGGCCAAAAAACGGGATCCACAGCAGGCTTTTTTTCCCCACCGTCACGGTCGGTGGAAGCACGATATTTGCGGCGGTCACCATATCGTAATTGTTCTGATGGTTGGCGATATAGATGGCGTTACCGAAATTCTCCGCCCCTTCCGGCAGACGTTTTTCAACCTTCAGACCAAACAGCGGCGCAAGACGACCGAACATATGGCCAAAGGTGGCAACATGCTTCGGATTACGCGGACTGAACAGGCAGTAGATGCAGCCGAAAATACAGACCAGAATGCAGTAGATAACGGTAAGAATAAGACGAACAATATATAGCATAGCGACCTCTGAAGCCCCAACAGCTGACAATTATACTTCACCTGTGGCCAGGTAAGGACTTTATTACGAGCGCGTATTGTTAATCGCAACGCACGAATTAACAACGATTTTACGGGAAATTTTATTGAAACTCCCCCTCCGGGCAGAGGGGGATATCACGACATTACTCTTCGCTGTCACCCGCGGTGCTGCGTGCAGGAGAGTCAATCTCCACGCGGTCGATGCGCTGCAGGCCGCGCATCAGCGAGCCGCGGCGACCGCGCTCACCCACCACTTTCTGCAGCTCTTCCGGACGAAGCTTGATCTTACGCTTGCCGACGTGAATGGTCAGCGTGCTCTGCGGCGGCAGGAGGAAGAGGTGCGCCAGGCTATCTTCGCCTTTCGCGGCTTCCGCCGACGGGATGTTGATGATCTTGTTGCCCTTGCCTTTAGACAGCTCCGGCAGATCGCTGACCGGGAACATCAGCATACGCCCGGCGGTGGTGATCGCCAGCAGCATGTCGCTTTCGTTCTCGATCACCAGCGGCGCCATCACGTGGGCGTTGTCCGGCAGGCTAATCAGCGCCTTACCGGCACGGTTACGGGAGACCAGGTCGTTAAAGGTACAGATAAAGCCGTAGCCCGCATCGGACGCCAGCAGCAGCTTCTGGTCATCGGCTTCCATCAGCATATGGTCAACCGTCGCCCCCGGCGGCAGCGTCAGCTTGCCGGTGAGCGGCTCGCCCTGCCCGCGCGCGGAAGGCAGCGTAATCGGGTCGATGGCGTAGCTGCGGCCGGTGGAGTCGATAAACGCCACCGGCTGGTTGCTCTTGCCTTTCACCGCCGCTTTGAAGCTGTCGCCCGCTTTGTAGCTCAGGCCCGGCGCGTCGATATCGTGGCCTTTGGCGCTGCGCACCCAGCCGCTCTGCGACAGAACAATGGTCACCGGCTCGGACGGCTGCATGTCGTGCTCGTTCATCGCCTTCGCCTCTTCGCGCTCGTGCAGCGGAGAACGACGGTCGTCGCCGAAGGCATCGGCATCGGCCTGCAGCTCTTTCTTCAGCAGGGTGTTCATCTTGCGCTCGGACGCGAGGATCGCCTGCAGCTGATCGCGCTCTTTTTCCAGCTCGTTCTGCTCGCCGCGAATCTTCATCTCTTCCAGCTTGGCGAGATGGCGCAGCTTCAGCTCGAGGATCGCTTCGGCCTGGGTTTCGCTGATGCCAAAGCGCGACATCAGCGCCGGCTTCGGCTCGTCCTCGGTACGGATGATCTCAATCACTTCATCGATATTGAGGAACGCCACCAGCAAACCCTCGAGGATATGCAGGCGCTTAAGCACTTTCTCCAGACGATGGTTCAGACGACGACGGACCGTATCGCGGCGGAAGGTCAGCCATTCGGTGAGGATCTCCAGCAGGTTTTTCACCGCCGGGCGTCCGTCGAGGCCAATCATGTTCAGGTTGATGCGGTAGCTTTTTTCCAGATCGGTGGTGGCGAACAGGTGGTTCATCACCTGCTCCATGTCCACGCGGTTGGAGCGCGGCACGATCACCAGACGGGTCGGGTTCTCGTGATCCGATTCGTCGCGCAGGTCGTCCACCATCGGCAGCTTTTTATTGCGCATCTGGGAGGCGATCTGCTCCAGCACTTTGGCACCGGAAACCTGATGCGGCAGCGCGGTGATCACCACGGCGCCGTCCTCTTTATTCCACACCGCGCGCATACGCACGGAGCCGCGACCGTTCTGGTAGATTTTGCGGATTTCCGCGCGCGAGGTGATGATCTCGGCTTCGGTCGGGAAATCTGGCCCCTGCACGATATCCAGCAGCTCGTCGAGCGTCGCTTTCGGCTGCTCGATCAGGGTAATGGCGGCTTTCGCCACTTCACGCAGGTTGTGCGGCGGAATGTCCGTCGCCATACCGACCGCGATACCGGTGGTGCCGTTCAGCAGAATGTTCGGCAGACGCGCAGGCAGCATCTTCGGCTCCTGCATCGTACCGTCGAAGTTTGGCACCCAGTCAACGGTTCCCTGACCCAGCTCGCCCAGCAGCACTTCGGCATATTTAGAGAGGCGGGATTCGGTATAACGCATCGCCGCGAAGGATTTCGGATCGTCCGGCGCACCCCAGTTCCCCTGCCCGTCCACCAGCGGATAGCGGTAAGAGAACGGCTGCGCCATCAGCACCATCGCTTCATAACAGGCGCTATCGCCGTGCGGATGGTATTTACCCAGTACGTCACCGACGGTACGGGCGGATTTCTTGAACTTGGCGGTGGCGTTCAGCCCCAGTTCGGACATCGCATAGACGATGCGGCGCTGAACGGGCTTCAGGCCATCCCCGATAAACGGCAACGCCCTGTCCATGATGACGTACATGGAGTAGTTCAGGTAGGCGTTTTCCGTGAATTCATGTAGCGCGAGGCGCTCTGCCATATCGCTCATTACGTGTGATTCCTCAACTCAGAAACCGAAGGGTTTCAGGCAATATTGCCGCAGATACTACCTCATCTGATGAATTGAGTCACAAAGAAAAAGGGCCGCTTATGCGGCCCATTTCGGGTTATTTGTTTAGCTTGATGACCTGCTTCACGTCGATTTCAAACTCGTTCCAGTCTTTATCGACTTTACCCTGCAGTTCGACCTTATCCTGCGGGGTGACGGTTACGCCGTTCCAGCGCTTGTGGTCGATCTCAACCACTACCGTGCCGGACTCATCGCGGAAGGTGTAACGATCATCGGACAGGCGCTCGGTGATGTTCCCGCGCAGCTTTACCCAGGCATCGTCTTTCAGATCCTTCACTTTTGCCGCGGTGGTGAGGTTGGCGTTGTTATCGACAAAACCGCCCTGCTGGGTTTGCGTCTGGGTCGCGGTTGCAGACGGGCCGCTAAATCCGCCCTGCGCAGCAAAAACAGGGGCAGTGGTCATCATCATGATGGCAGCAATTGCAGCGAATTTTTTCATATTAATCTCTCCCTTTAATGTGGTTTCGTAGTCCATTAAACAGGGTAATCCTTAACAACTTCTTAAGGGAAAAATTTATTTATTATTGCTGTACAGCAGGCGCTTACAGAGGGTTTACTGACGACATCAAGGAGGGAATATGCGCATTTTACTGGTAGAAGACGACAGGTTAATCGGCGACGGTATCAAGGCGGGGTTAAGCAAAATGGGCTTTAGCGTGGACTGGTTTACCGACGGAAAAACCGGTCAGTCCGCGCTCTCCTCTGCGCCCTATGATGCCGTGGTGCTGGATCTGACGCTGCCGGAAATTGACGGTCTGGAGATCCTGCGCGCGTGGCGCGAAAGCGGTCGCAGCGAGCCGGTACTGATTCTGACGGCGCGGGATGCGCTTAACCAGCGCGTCGAAGGGCTACGTCTTGGGGCGGATGATTATCTCTGTAAGCCGTTCGCGCTGATCGAAGTGGGTGCCCGCCTCGAAGCGCTGGTCCGCCGCAGCCACGGCCAGGCGCGTAGCGAGCTGCGTCACGGGAAGGTCACGCTCGATCCGACCCGTCTCGTCGCCACGCTGGACGGTGAGCCGCTGACGCTCAAGCCGAAAGAGTTCGCGCTGCTGGAGCTGTTAATGCGTAACGCTGGTCGGGTGCTGCCGCGAAAGCTGATCGAGGAAAAGCTTTATACATGGGACGACGACGTCTCCAGCAACGCCATTGAGGTTCACGTCCATCATTTGCGCCGCAAGCTTGGGAGCGAGTTTATCCGCACCGTGCACGGCATCGGCTACACCCTGGGTGACGCATGAAACTGAGCCTGAAGCTGCGCCTGACGATTCTCTTTTTACTTCTCTCTCTGACGGCCTGGTTTGCCGCCAGCCTGGTCGCCTGGCAGCAGACGACCCACAAGCTCGACAAGCTGTTCGATACCCAGCAGATGCTGTTTGCCAAACGGCTGCTGACGATGGATCTGGACGAGATCCGCGCCCCCGAACGCATGCGCGAGATCCCGAAAAAAGTGAAGCACGGTCGCCTGGACGACGACGCGCTGGCTTTCGCCATTTACGCCGTCGACGGCAAAATGCTCCTCAACGACGGTGAAAACGGACGCGATATACCGTACCACTATCGCCGCGACGGGTTCGATAACGGGCAGCTACAGGGCGACAACGACGAGTGGCGTTTTTTATGGCTGACCTCACCTGACGGGAAGTACCGCGTGGTGGTCGGCCAGGAGTGGGAGTATCGTCAGGAGATGGCGCTGGACGTGGTCAGCTCGCAGCTGACCCCCTGGCTGGTGGCGCTGCCCGTGATGTTGCTCTTGCTGATTTTCCTCCTGAGTCGGGAGCTGAAGCCGCTGAAAAAGCTGGCGCAGACCCTGCGCTCCCGCTCGCCGGATGCCACCGATAAACTGCCGACGGAGGGTGTCCCGACGGAAGTGCGTCCCCTGCTTGATTCGCTGAATCATCTCTTCGCGCGCACCCAGGAGATGATGACCCGCGAGCGCCGCTTTACGTCCGATGCCGCCCACGAGTTGCGCAGCCCGCTGGCGGCACTGAAGGTGCAAACTGACGTGGCGCAGCTCTCTCATGACGATCCGCAGGCGCGGGAAAAGGCGCTGATGCAGCTGCATGCGGGCATCGACCGCGCTTCCCGGCTGGTGGATCAGCTCCTCACGCTGTCGCGTCTGGACTCGCTGGATAACCTTGACGATGTCGAACCGATTCCCCTGGCCGACTTGCTGCAGTCGGCCGTGCTGGATATCTGGCATCCGGCGCAGCAGGCGGGCATTGATATTCGCCTGAATATCCATGCACCAGAGGTGACACGCACGGGCCAGCAGCTGCTCCTGAGCCTTCTGGTGCGCAACCTGCTGGATAATGCGATTCGCTACAGCCCGCGCGGCAGCGTGGTGGACGTGACGCTGGAGGCGCGTAGCTTTACCGTGCGCGACAACGGCCCCGGCATTTCACCGGACGCGCTGGTGCGCATCGGCGAGCGCTTTTATCGCCCGCCGGGTCAGGATGCCACGGGCAGCGGGCTGGGGTTATCCATTGTAAAACGCGTCGCCGCCCTGCACGGAATGCGCGTTTCGCTGAGCAATGCGCCTGAAGGCGGTTTTGAAGCGAAGGTCAGCTGGTAGGGATTATTGCGTTTAACGCAAAAGACTTTGCACATTTTGCTCATTTTTCCGTTCCGTCCTCGCGCGTAGAATACTCGCCATACTCTCATCATCGAGGACAACTAATGAGCAACATCCTGATTATCAACGGTGCAAAAGAATTTGCGCACTCTAAAGGCCAGCTGAATGACACCCTGACCGAGGTCGCGGACGGTTTCCTGCGCGACGCCGGGCATGATGTTAAGGTCGTGCGTGCAGACAGCAATTATGACGTGAAGGCCGAAGTGCAGAACTTCCTGTGGGCTGACGTGGTGATCTGGCAGATGCCAGGCTGGTGGATGGGCGCGCCGTGGACCGTGAAAAAATACATGGACGATGTGTTCACCGAAGGTCACGGCTCACTGTATGCCAGCGATGGCCGCACCCGCTCTGACGCCTCCAAAAAATACGGCTCGGGCGGCCTGATTCAGGGCAAAAAATATATGCTCTCCCTGACCTGGAACGCACCGCTGGAAGCCTTCACCGAGAAAGATCAGTTCTTCGAAGGCGTGGGCGTCGACGGTGCGTACCTGCCGTTCCACAAGGCTAACCAGTTCCTGGGCATGGATCCGCTGCCGACCTTTATCGTCAACGACGTGATTAAAATGCCTGATGTCCCGAGCTATATCGCAGAATATCGCAAGCATCTCGCGGAAATTTTTGCTTAACTGGTAGCCTGGAATTAAAGGAGTAGTAAACATGCTTACCGTAATCGCAGAAATCCGTACTCGTCCAGGTCAACATCACCGCCAGGCGGTGCTGGATCAGTTCGCGAAAATTATCCCGACCGTACTGAAAGAAGAAGGCTGCCACGGCTACGCGCCGATGGTCGATGCCGCCACTGACGCCAGCTTCCAGGCGACCGCGCCAGACTCGATCATCATGGTTGAGCAGTGGGAAACCGTCGCGCACCTTGAAGCGCACCTGCAGACCCCGCACATGAAAGCGTGGAGCGACGCGGTGAAGGGTGACGTGCTGGAAACCCACATCCGCATTCTGGAGCAAGGGGTTTAAGTTTCCCCTCACCCTGCCCTCTCCCGAAAGGAGAGGGAGAACAGATCCAGGCCCGGTGAGCGTCAGCGCCACCGGGCTTTGTTTTTAGGTACTTTTCTTCCCCGGCTTTAACCCACGGTGTAACTCGTTGATGCGCTTCATCGACTTGATGGTGCGCTGCGGCTCGGTGGAGGCGACGGATAAAATGATCATCTCCAGACACAGCAGCACCGTGCCGTGGAGCGGAATTTTGCCTTTTTCGCCGCCGCGCGGAACGTGGATCACCACGCTGGCCTCCTTGCTGAAACGCGAATCGAGGGCGTTGGTCAGCAGGATGGTGGGAATGCCCAGCCGTTTTGCTTCACGCAGCGTGGTTTGCCCCTCCCGGTGCGCGGATTTCTGCGCCATCATCACCAGCACGTCGCCGCGCTGAAGCGCAATCAGCTGCTCGGCAAGCCCTATTCCGGTACGGTTAAGCGGCGTGGCGGGTAACCCCATACGGCTGAACAGCCTGGCGGTATACTCGGCCAGAATGCCGGAGGCGCCAATGCCAAATATGGCGACCTGCCTCGCCTGCGCCAGCAGAGAGACCGCCTGGGCCATTGCGTAGCGGTTGTGGGGCTCGGATAACACCTCGCAGGTGTGCTGATGCCCCTCCAGCACGAAATCAATGCTCGCGTTGACGTCGCTGGCGAGCGTATTCACCGTAGTGGACATCTTTTCGCTGGAGGTGACCACCGGACCAAACCACTGCTCCAGCGTTTGCTTAAGATCGCGCAGCCCGGCGAAACCCAGCGCCTGAATGGCGCGGACCACCGTGGCATCCGACGTTTTCAACAGCGTCGCAATCTCCATTGCGGTCTGTTCCATCACCGCTTCGCGGTTGTCATGGATATAGCGTGCAACCTGCAGCAGACGCGGCGTCAGCTGATGCGCACGTGCGCGAAAGCGGTCGCCATAGACATCCACGCGCCCTTTCTCTTTGCGGATCACCGTGACGCCTCCGGCAGCGGACGTCCGGCAATCTGCGACTGCACCTGCACGGCCATCAGACCTAACGAGGCGTACGAATTCGAGATGGCCTCTTCACGCGAGATCAGCACGTAATGCCCGGTTCGGCAGGCATTCAGGAACTGACACCAGCCCGGCATGACCGCATCCATCGCCGCCAGCTCGTCCTGCGGTTTACCGCCCGTATCCCCGCGCCAGGTGGCGAAGACGAAATCGGCATCCAGCTCCGGCAGGCGCTCGGCGCTGACGTCAATCCGTCCCCCTTCCGGGATGGACTCAATCAGCGGCGGGAATTTGAATCCTGCGTCGCGCAGAACGCGGCCCAGCGAGTGGTAGCTGTGCATGGCGTTAATCTTCCCCTGATTCGCCTGAATCACGGACACGGTCACCTTGCTGGTATCAATAGTCGCCTTCAGCGCCTTGATTTGTTCCTGATAGCGGCGTTCCAGAATGTCTAGCCTTGCCTGCGTGCCCGTGAGCTGAGCCAGCTTGCGGTAGATCTTCGGCGCGCCGCCGTCGAGATGATCGATGCTCACCGTCGGGGCAATTTTCGCCAGCTGTTCCACCGGGGTGTTGCGGGTCGGCTCGGTAACGATCAGATCAGGCTTTGCGGCGGCGATGGCTTCAATGTCGATATCGGCCGTACCGATAAATTTAATGTCGGAATTATCGAAGTCGACGCCGGTCAACATGCCGCTTGAGCGCAGAAAGTGGCTGCCGTCCGGCCGCGTGCGGCCATGGCTCGCCACCGGCGGCACGCCAAGCTCAATCAGCGGAATGGTGATATCCAGATCGTGTAATGAAACAATCCGCTTCGGATGAACCGGCACCACCACTTTTCGGTTAAGATCGTCAGTAAACGTCTGCGTCGGCTCCGCCGCCCCCACCGCGAACCCCACCAGCAACAGCATCGAAAACAGTACGCGCATCATAGTCTCCTAAAATCTGTCCCGACGCTGCCAGAGCAGCAGCAGGAAAAACGGTCCGCCAATCAATGAAATGATAATTCCCGCCGGCAACTGCAGCGGGAGGAATGCCAGACGTCCGACGTTATCCGCCAGCAGCACCAGCAGCGCGCCCAGCACGGCGCTTCCCGTCAGGAGCGCGGTTTGCCCACCGCGCAGCAGCAGGCGCGCCATATGAGGGGCAATCAGCCCAACGAAACCAATACTGCCCACGCACGAGACGCAGGCCGCCGTCAGCACCACCGGAGCGAGAACCCGCAGCAGCGCCAGCCGGGTTGTACGCACGCCAAGGCCCACGGCGGCCTGATTGCCGAGCAAAGCCACGTCCGCAGCCCGTGCGGTAAACAGCAACAGCGCAAACGCGGGGGCAGCCCAGAGCGCAGCCAGGCCCACCAGCGTCCAGTTTGCCGCATGCAGGCTTCCCGCCAGCCACAGCATCGCCGTCTGCACGTCGCGCACGTCGGCGGTGGTGATAAAGACGCCCATTGCGGCGGCAAACGCCCACGACACGCCGATGCCGATCAGGATGAACCGCGGGCGCGAGATATCGCGTGCCAGGGCAATAACCAGCAGCGCGGTAAGTAGCCCTCCGGCCATGCCGACCAGCGGACGCCAGGCCAGGCCCAGCGCCGGGAACTGAAAAATCAGCAGCAGTACCGCCGCGCTACAGCCCTCCTTCACGCCGATAAGTCCGGGGTCAGCCAGGCCATTGCGGGTGATGGACTGCATTGCCGCCCCCGCCATGCCGAGCATCGCGCCGCACAGCACCGCCATCAGCAGGCGCGGCAGGCGGATATCCATCACGATGTAGTGCGTCTCCGCCGTCAGGCTCTCAGGCGAAAACAGCGCCCGCCCGATGGCGGAGGTGGGAATGGGCAGAGAACCGTGCGTCAGGCCAAAACCCAGCAGGCTTAGCGCCACCAGAGATAAAAGCGTCAGGCACGCCAGCGCCCTCGGGCGAACCAGCGCCGATAAACGGCCAATACGGATCGCGCGGAATCCGGCCCGGTTCATTTGAACATCCTCGACGCCATAAAGATGAATACGGGTGCGCCGACCAGGGCCGTCATGATGCCGGTTGCCAGCTCCCACGGCGTGAACAGCGTGCGGGCGGCGATATCCGCCAGCAGCAGAACCAGCGCGCCACACAGGGCAGACAGCGGCACCATCACGCGTAAATCGACCGACACCAGACGACGAATGAGCTGCGGCACCACGAGGCCGATAAAGCCAATCGGCCCGGCAATGGAGACGGCCGCGCCGCAGAGCAGCGCAATCGCCAGCAGGGCGAGCAGGCGAGTTTTCAGCAGCGACACCCCAAGCCCCTGCGCCATTCGGTCTCCCAGCGCCAGCATGTTGAGCGAGGGCGACAGCGCGATGGCGAGAACAAAACCGGCTGTTGCAGCCCACAGGGCGCTCCGGAGCGTCTGTATGCTGACCCCGGCCAGGTCCCCTGCCAGCCAGGTACGCATGGCGAGCAGCGTCTGTTCATCGAGGATTAACACCGCGGCGGTAATCGACGAGGCAAACGCCGACATCGCCACGCCGCACAGCGTGACCTTCATCGGCGTAAGCCCGGTGCGACCGGACGAGGAGAACATCAGCACCTGCAAAAACAGCGCGGCGGCACCAGCGGCGGCAACGAGCGGGCGACCAAACGGCAGCGACAGCCCAAGCGCGCTGGTAATCACGACCGCCAGCGCGGCCCCGGCGTTGAGTCCCAGAATATGCGGCTCGCCGAGCGGGTTGCGGATCACAGACTGCAGCAGCACGCCCGCCACGCCGAGCGAGGCGCCCGTCACCATCGCGGCGCAGAGGCGCAACAGTCTTAATTTGATAATGACGTTATGGTCGAAATTGCGCGGATCGAAATGGAAAAATGCCTCCACCACCGTCTGCGGGGCGATGAAGCGTGCGCCGATGCCCAGATGCATTATCGCGCCCAGCGCCAGCAGCAATGCGAAGATCGGGAAGGCCAGAGAGGAGCGCATCATGGCTGAACGGTGCTCTGGCGAAACGGCATAAAGAACGGCTTGCCGGTCAACGGGTTGATGGACATATGCACATCCACATCAAACACCGCTTTAATCAGCTCCGGCGTGCAGGCATCGCCCTCATGCAATACGCCTTCAACTTTCCCCTGGCGTAAAAAGACCAGCGAATCGCCGTAGTTTACGGCGAAGTTGAGATCGTGCAACACCACCACGACGGTACGTCCGTGCTGGCGGGTCAGGGCGTGCAGCAGTTCCAGGATCTCCACCTGATAGCGGAGATCGAGAAACGTCGTGGGCTCGTCAAGCAGGATATACGGCGTTTGCTGCGCCAGCGCCATAGCGATCCAGCAGCGCTGACGCTGGCCGCCGGATAAGCTTTCCACCGGAATATGGGCAAACTCTGCCGTGCCGGTCAGGCGCAGGGCCTCTTCCACCGCCAGCTCGTCCTCGTCGCTCCACTGGCGCATAAAGTTTTGCCAGGGAAAACGCCCGCGCGAGACCAGCTCAAAGACGGTTAACCCTTCCGGCAGCAGCGGAGACTGCGGCAGGATACCCAGCTGGCGGGCGACAGCTTTGGTCGGCTGCTCGTGGATCGCCTTACCGTCGAGAACTGCCGCGCCGCCAAGCGGCTGAAGCAAGCGCGCAATGGTGCTCAGCAGCGTGGATTTTCCGCAGCCGTTCGCCCCTACCAGCACGGTCATTTTCTGCTGTGGGATCGCAAGGGAGATATCATCAACGATGATTTTTTTCTGATAGCCCGCAGTGAGGTTCTCCAGAACCAGTCCCGGTTTTTTTGTGTTGTGAGCCACGTGAATGCCAACGTAATAAAAAAGCGCAACAAATATAAATAAAAATCATTCTCTTTTGAGAGTTTGACGCTGCGCCATGTAGTAGTCAAGAGAAGAAACACCCTGATAAAACCAGGGATAAGACTGACGGAAAATGAATACGGAACGGCTTACAAAAACATTTATTTCAATAAGTTAATTTTTATTCCTCGGCGCTTGTATGCCCGGCGAAACGTTGTAGTCGATTTTTTCTTTTTTCCATTTACTACTACATTCGCGCATGATTGAATGATTCTCAATTACATGTCCGATGCCCGCCGTGGCTAACGGACAGACCGTAAAGGGCAATGACTCACACATTTTTCCGCGAAACGTCATTCGCGGGATATTTCGGGATAACAGATGTAATGGCTACGTTCACACCTTCACTCTCTGGGATAAAAGGGCGCGCGCTCTTTTCACTGCTGTTCATGGCGCCGCTGGTGCAGGCAGCAGATAACACCGCGGCTAAAGACGGCGAAACGCTTACCGTCACCGCCGATCCAAATACGACGGCGGAGGCCACGAATGGCTATCAGCCGCTGAACACCTCCACCGCGACGTTAACCAACATGCCGATGCTGGATATACCGCAGGTGGTCAATACCGTCAGCGATAAAGTGCTGGAGGATCAGCATGCCACCACGCTGGATGAAGCGCTCTATAACGTTAGCAACGTGGTGCAGACCAACACCCTGGGCGGTACGCAGGATGCCTTCGTGCGCCGCGGATTTGGCGCGAACCGCGACGGCTCGATCATGACCAACGGCCTGCGCACCGTCCTGCCGCGCAGCTTTAATGCCGCAACCGAGCGCGTGGAGGTGCTGAAAGGCCCGGCCTCGACGCTCTACGGCATTCTCGATCCGGGTGGTCTGATCAACGTCGTCACCAAACGCCCGGAGAAAACCTTCGGCGGTTCCCTTTCCGCCACCTCTTCCAGCTTTGGCGGCGGCACCGGACAGATCGATGTTACCGGCCCGATTGACGGTACGCGCCTGGCGTATCGCCTCACGGGTGAGTATCAGGACGAGGATTACTGGCGCAATTTCGGCAACGAACGTAGCACCTTTATCGCCCCGTCGCTGACCTGGTTTGGCGACGACGCCACCGTAACCGTGCTCTATTCGCATCGCGACTATAAAACGCCGTTCGATCGCGGAACGATCTTCGATCTCAACACTAAAAAAGCCGTCGACGTCGATCGCAAAACCCGCTTCGACGAACCGTTTAACGTAACCGACGGCCAGTCCGATCTCGCTCAGCTCAACGCGGAGTATCGCCTCAACAGCCAGTGGACCGCGAAGTTCGACTATAGCTACAGCCAGGATAAATACAGCGATAACCAGGCCCGCGTGATGGCCTACGATTCCAAAACCGGCAACCTGACCCGCCGCGTGGATGCGACCCAGGGCTCGACCCAGCGTATGCACACGACGCGCGCTGATCTGCAAGGGAACGTGGACATCGCGGGCTTTTACAATGAGATCCTGACCGGCGTGTCGTATGAGAATTACGATCTGCTGCGTACGGACATGATCCGCTGTAAGAACGTTAAGGGCTTCAATATTTACCACCCGAGCTACGGCAGCCTCGGCAAGTGTACCACCGTCTCGGCATCCGACAGCGATCAAACCATTAAGCAGGAGAGTTACTCCGCCTACGCGCAGGACGCGCTGTACCTGACCGATAAGTGGATCGCCGTCGCAGGCATGCGCTATCAGTATTACACCCAGTACGCGGGGAAAGGCCGTCCGTTTAACGTGAACACCGACAGCCGCGACGACCAGTGGACGCCAAAGCTGGGTCTTGTTTATAAGCTCACCCCGGCGGTCTCGCTGTTTGCCAACTATTCCCAGACGTTTATGCCGCAGTCTTCCATTGCGAGCTACATCGGCGACCTGCCGCCAGAAACGTCAAACGCGTATGAAATCGGCGCTAAGTTTGACATTTTCGACGGCATTACCGCTAACATCGCGCTTTTTGATATCCATAAACGCAACGTGTTGTACACCGAAAGCATTGGAGATGAAACCGTCGCCAAAACCGCGGGCCGCGTACGCTCGCAGGGTGTGGAAGTGGATCTCGCCGGATCGCTGACCGAGAACACCAACATTATCGCCAGCTACGGCTATACCGACGCGAAGGTGCTGGAAGATCCGGACTACGCGGGCAAACCGCTACCGAACGTGCCGCGCCATACCGGCTCCCTGTTCCTGACCTACGATATTCACAATGCGTTTGCCGGGAATACCCTGACGCTGGGCGGCGGCGGGCACGGCGTAAGCCGTCGTTCCGCAACCAACGGTGCGGATTATTATCTGCCGGGCTATTTCGTGGCGGATGCGTTTGCGGCTTACAAGATGAAGCTACAGTATCCGGTGACGCTGCAGGTGAACGTGAAAAACCTGTTTGATAAGACCTACTACACGTCGTCCATTGCGACCAACAACCTGGGCAACCAGATTGGCGATCCGCGCGAAGTGCAGTTTACGGTGAAGATGGAGTTTTGACGCTGCTCATCGCTCTTTCATCCACATTATAATCAGCAGACCTGACTCTCCAGAACATCTGGAAGGGAAAAGGATACCACCCAGTATGAACCGGTCAGAGCAGAATATCATTTGACAGGTTAATACTGGGAAAAGCTTCTTCAGCACTGCAAAATACACGCTAATGGTTAGCCCTACTAGCATGAAATCACTTAGTGCTCACTGAGGGTAACTTACCAAAATGCTGCTCGATAGTTATTCGACACATCTGCGAGTAAGAAAAAGTAGGTGCAGAACACCGATGCATCTCTTTGAACAAATAGAACAAAAGATCTTTTACAAGTTCCCGACTTTCCCCCGCTAATGTGCGATCATTTAGAAGCACAACAAGCTTATCAGCGGTATAAATGAGAACCTTTAGTGAAAGCAATATCTCTTTTCTTCTGGCCACCAGGCTAACGCGATTTAATCCTAATAGCTCGATGGTTTTATCTACCCTCGCCAATACGCCGGGGGAGGACAGCGTACTTTTAGAAGGGGCGATAATTGCCTCATCAGTAAAAGTGAAAAGGTCATCTATATTGTCAACTGTAGGGTTGAGCAGTAATGATGGCTCACCAGCAATGGTTGCAGCGAGATTGGCATTATTGATGATGAATGTGCTATTGAACACCACCGTGGCTTTTGCACCGCTTAAAGGGAAATGGTCATGTTTTCCCGCTTTCTTATCCTTCTTTAACAATATGCCCGTCAGCGGATCAAAGAGGTATTGATACCGTTCCCGATTACAGTCGATACAGGAGGGTAGAAGATTTTCCCAAACTGCCGCCAACCAGAAGTAACCCGTTTTATCATTTTTCGGCCTGAAATGTTCGACATCTACCGGCTGCGTAGCGGAATAATAGCTTTCACAATAAGAACATTTCCCGTGAAAGAGCTTTTCCAGCGCTGCTTTTACGGCATCATCGCTATAAACATTAAAGACCTTTGCCTTACTGTTTTTAATATTTCTTTGCAGTTCTTTGTAAGCCGCACTTTTTTTATTATCCATATCAAGACAGCCAGGTCTTGGGACCAGAGTTCGATCAAAATATCGCATAATTATCGTCCGGCAGCCTGAGTCCAAAGAACATCAAGTTCCGTAATCAAATCATCATTCAGGGCATCCATTATATCTCGCTCAGGGCTTTTAGCGATCATTCTGTCAATGGTTTGATAAACTAGCTGATCGCGTCGAGTCCCCGAGAAAATTCCCGTGCCCGCACCGCGAGCCGCTAAACTGCTTCGCAAAACCTCAAGCCGACTGAGATTAACTGTTGATAAATCTTCACCCTTCGTCTGTTTATAAAGCAATGCATAATATTCAGCAAAATCAGCTTCAGTTTCAGGATCAAGGGTTGAGTTTAGGCCGAAATGAGCCGAAGTCAGTAATTGTTCTGCTGTCAAGCCGCTAACCGGAGGAAGACCATCAACAAATTTCACTCTACTGTTGGACCGTCTCAACACTCTTACTTCATCATCTTTTAATCCACGCAGACACAACGGTTCGTGTGTACTGCACATAAACTGCGTATCAGGAAACAGCTGACGCAGACTTTTTACAATCTTCATTCTCCAGCGAGGATGAAGATGGGTTCCCAATTCATCAATGATAACAATGCCATTAAAATCTTCCGCTCTTTCAAACCCCAGATTCATGGCCGTATTAGCGATATCCATATAAAGGGAAACAATTGATTTGAAGCCATCGCTAAGCTGGCTAAAAGCGAAGGGTTTTTTATCTATAATAAACCTCACATTTTCTGCACTTGCACCTTCTGACATAATTTGTAAACGTCGGTGTTTGCCAAAGAGCTCAGATAAACTGTCAACACAATAAGCCAGCCTCTGCGGATCCAGAGATTTAATAGAGAGGTTAACGTCGGAAAGTGGTTCAAAACTATCAAACAGTGTATCAATATAGCAAGTATCTACTCGATCCTTTGCAGGATGCCGAGCATTAGGATGTAAACGCGATGCGCCGTAAGCGTTAAGTACAATAGGGCTTACCCTTCTTGCCGAATCAGAAAAAATGGCACCGTGTGGCGTAATGGTTAAAATCAGTTCGGGAAAATCACGAGTAAATAAAAGTTTTATATATCCCTCTTTGGCCCCGTAACGAAGGAAATCGGTTAAACTAACATTGAGCTCCCTTAAAAGATCCGTAGCTCGTTTCTCTCCAGCCAGAAGCAGCGCTGCTAGTTTTAATAATGTACTTTTACCGACCCCGTTATCGCCAAGCAGCATCAACCAGACATCATTATCGTCACTCAATTCTATAATATGCTTACCAGATATCGGGCCTATATCTTTAATAATAATACGTTTAATTTTAGGGCCGTACAATCGTATTTTTTCAGCTGGCTTAACCATCTTTGAATGATACTCTTGTTTTGGTTTTGCTATTACGCGCTGATTAAATTGTGAAATGAGCTGTTGTGATAGAGCCAGGAACTGGCCATTGTGAGTTTTTAAGAAATCATTAATACGATCTTCATTCGCATTCGCTTTGAGTTGTTGTAGCAAAAGCACCGCGTGGAGTTTACGTGCTCCGACTAACGATGGTCTGTTCAGACCAAGAATGTTAATGGTCATTTCACCGCGCTCGCTTAGAGGAAGAACTGTACCATCTTCTATAAAATCCAGATGTTCTTCAATACGCAACTGCGGATCGCAAGGATCCAGTAACAACGGCATTTCATACGCGAGTTCATCTCCAGTTGCAAACAATTCACAGATAGGACCTGCGATAGGGAATTTATTGCCTTTTCGCCCATTGCATTCTGGACAAGAGAGGTAAAGATTACTCCAGGAGTTTCTCAACCATAAATAATGTAAAGGGAATGCTTTGCCTGTTTCCACATCTATTACGCCGCTACCCGGTCGGAAGTTATCAATATACATTGTGATATCGGGTATACATTGTTCGCAATAGGCGCACTTATTATTGAATAATATAGTTAACGCCTCACGATAGCGAACAGACGATCTACGACTCCTACCCGGAAGTTTATTTCTCAATTCCTTAATTTTATAATTTGAATATATCCGTTCAGTCAGGGGCATTCTTTCATTGATAAATTTAATATCCCTCATGACTACATCCTGATCATCCCATGGAATATTCAGAGCGTTTCTATCTACAAATATCATTATTTTAATCTCTCAATGTAGGGTAAAAAAAACCTGAAACTTATGAGTTTCAGGTTTTTTTCCCAAATAAGTAATCAGGCCTAGATATCCGCCATATCGCCTTTCTCCTGCAGCCAGTTACGTCGGTCTTCCGAACGTTTCTTGGCAAGGAGCATATCCATCATGGCGTTGGTCTGCTGTTCGTCTTCGTCGCTGATCGTCAGCTGCACCAGACGGCGCGTGTTCGGATCCAGCGTCGTTTCGCGCAGCTGCATCGGGTTCATCTCGCCCAGCCCTTTAAAGCGCTGTACGTTCGGTTTGCCCTTCTTACGCTTCAGCTGTTCCAGCACGCCCGCTTTCTCTTCTTCCGTCAGCGCGTAGTAAACCTCTTTGCCAAGGTCGATACGGTACAGCGGCGGCAGCGCAACGTGGACGTGACCGTTTTTAACCAGCGTTTTGAAGTGCTTCACGAACAGCGCGCAGAGCAGCGTGGCGATGTGCAGACCGTCGGAGTCCGCATCCGCGAGGATACAGATCTTGCCGTAGCGCAGCTGGCTCAGATCGTCGCTGTCCGGATCGATGCCGATCGCCACCGAAATATCGTGCACTTCCTGCGAGGCCAGCACTTCATCAGACGAGACCTCCCAGGTGTTCAGGATCTTACCCTTGAGCGGCATGATCGCCTGATATTCACGATCGCGCGCCTGCTTGGCCGATCCGCCCGCCGAGTCACCTTCCACGAGGAACAACTCGGTACGGTTGAGATCCTGCGCGGTACAGTCCGCCAGCTTGCCCGGCAGCGCAGGGCCGCTGGTTAGCTTTTTACGCACCACTTTCTTCGCGGCACGCAGACGACGCTGGGCGCTGGAAATCGCCATTTCGGCCAGCATCTCTGCCGCCTGAACGTTCTGGTTCAGCCACAGGGTAAACGCATCTTTCACCACGCCGGAGACGAACGCCGCGCACTGACGTGACGACAGGCGCTCTTTGGTCTGACCGGCAAACTGCGGATCCTGCATCTTCACGGAGAGCACGTAGGCGCAGCGATCCCAGATATCTTCCGCCGACAGCTTTACGCCGCGCGGCAGAATATTGCGGTATTCGCAGAATTCGCGCATCGCATCCAGCAGCCCCTGACGCAGGCCGTTGACGTGCGTACCGCCGAGCATGGTCGGGATCAGGTTGACGTAGCTTTCCGTCAGCAGCTCGCCGCCTTCCGGTAGCCACAGCAGCGCCCAGTCCACCGCTTCGGTATCACCGCTAAAGTTACCGACGAACGGTTTTTCCGGCAGCGTCGGCAGGCCGTTTACCGCTTCGCACAGGTAATCGTTCAGACCGTCGGCGTAGCACCAGGTTTGTGCGGTATTGTTAACGTGGTCTGTAAAGGTAATTTCCACGCCGGGGCACAGCACCGCTTTAGCTTTCAGCAGGTGCGTCAGGCGAGAAACGGAAAAGCGCGGGCTGTCGAAGAAGCTTTCGTCAGGCCAGAAGTGGACGCTGGTGCCGGTGTTGCGTTTGCCGCACGTGCCGACAACCTGCAGATCCTGCACCTTATCGCCGTTTTCAAACGCGATTTTGTAGACCTGACCGTCGCGACGGACGTTCACTTCCACGCGTTTGGACAGGGCGTTGACCACGGAAATGCCCACGCCGTGCAGACCACCGGAGAACTGGTAGTTCTTGTTGGAGAACTTACCGCCCGCATGCAGACGACAGAGGATCAGCTCAACGGCAGGCACGCCCTCTTCCGGGTGAATATCCACCGGCATGCCGCGCCCGTCGTCGATGACTTCCAGCGACTGATCGGCGTGCAGGATAACGTCAACGCGTTTGGCATGGCCCGCCAGCGCTTCGTCCACACTGTTATCAATAACTTCCTGGCCCAGATGGTTTGGGCGCGTCGTATCGGTGTACATCCCCGGGCGGCGGCGAACCGGCTCAAGCCCGGTGAGGACCTCAATGGCATCAGCGTTATAGGTTTGCGTCATGATTTAAACTAGCAATTCGCATTGATTGTCAGTGGCTGTGCAGTCCAAGAAAATCGACAATCTGGGTGAAATGATTCTCAAAGCCCGTGAAAGCATGGTTTCCGCCCTCTTCTATAGTCTGGCGGCAGGAGGCGTAATACGCCACTGCCTGGCGGTAATCCAGCACTTCATCCCCCGTCTGTTGCAGCAGCCAGATGAGATCCGGTGCCTCAAGCGGGTCGACCTGCATAACTTTGAGATCGTAAATATGGCGTGACTCTAGCACATATTGCTGCCCGGTGTAGGGGTTCTCGTTTTCGCCAAGAAAGTCCCGCAGCAGCTCAAATGGCCGTACCGCCGGATTAACCACAACGGCGGGCAGCATGAAGCATTGTGAGAGCCAGGTGGCGTAATACCCGCCCAGCGATGAACCGACCACACCGAAGGTTTCGCCGCCGTGCGCAAGCACAATAGATTCCAGCATCTCCGCGGCCTCTGCCGGGTAAGGCGGCAGCTGCGGGATAATCATCTCAACGTCGGGGTGATGCTCGCTGAGCCACTGGCGAAACTGTGTCGCTTTTGCGGAGCGCGGCGAGCTGTTGAATCCGTGCAGATAAAGGAGCGTAGACATCAATAGCCTTCTGAAGCGGTATCCGGGCGGAATTTTGCACCGGTCAAACGGCAGACTTCCGTGGTCAGCGTGCCGTCGGCATGCAGTTCCAGCCAGCGCCAGCCTGGCGCGATGGTATCCAGCGTAAAGTTGGCACAGTGCGGCTTAAACTGAACGCAGGTCGACGGCGTCGCCAGCATGCGGCGCCCGTTCCAGTCGAGATCCTGTTCCTGATGAATATGCCCGCACAGCAGATTTTTCACCCGTGGGAATTTCGCCAGCACGCGATCCAGCGCTGCGGAGTTGCGCAGGCTGTGCTGATCGAGCCAGCTGCAGCCCGCCGGCAGAGGATGATGATGCAGCAACAGCAGCGTGTGCCGTTCAGGTTCAGCAGCCAGTTTGGTCTCAAGCCAGTCGAGCTGAAACTCGCTTAACTCACCGTGCGGGACGCCAAACACCTGGCTGTCAAGCAGCAGGATCTGCCACTGTTCACCCGCAAAAACACATTTCGCCGGAGAAATCCCCGCATCCTGAAGAGAACTGTACATGGCGGGCTGGAAGTCATGGTTTCCCGGCAGCCAGACGCAAGGCACGCTAAAGCTCGCGATGCCTTCAGCAAAATGCTGGTAGGCCGCGGAGGATTGATCCTGCGCCAGATCGCCCGTTGCGACAATCAGATCGCATGCACGGTTTTCGGCGTGAATGGCGCTAAGTACCGCCAGATAACTCTCCCAGGTATTCACCCCCAGCAGCGTTTCATGCTTTTCGGCAAAAAGGTGGGTATCGGTGATTTGTAATATCCTGACTGGCGCCCCACCAGCAACAGTCAGGTTCAACAGGCTTTCCAAATGGTGTCCTTAGGTAGGTTTATGACGCTAACAAACCGGAATCGCCATTGCTCCATGTGCTAAACAATATCTTAGCCAGTCGGCTAAAAACTGGTTAATTTGATGCTTTTCGTCGCGTTGATGCAACTTTTTATTCGGGTAATCATACCGCGCCTTGAAGCGAAAGATCTGCTGGCTTGAACACACTTCAGCGACCATCGCGTCGTGATAGAGGCGCACCGTCATCGACGGCAGGCTCCAGTAGCTAATGCTGGGTGCCGTTTGCTCAATCTCCACCAGCGTAGTGTAGCGCGTTGATTCTGTTATCGTTAACCGATACTGCGCGTTGCTCACCTGATAGCTTACCGTTTCGCCGGGTGCGTCGTTTCGCGGCAGCAGGCGGCGCAACTGTGCGAAATTGGTTTCGCACAGGCGCATCATTTCTGGGAAGTCAGGCGTATAGCGCTTCATTTTTTCCACTCGTTTCGTAATGTCTGATAATGCAGCTGTAGCCATTGCAGGGCGATGACAGACGCTGCGTTGTCGATTTTCCCCTCTTCTACCCACTGATAAGCCTGTTCCCGGCTCACCACATGAACCCGAATATCTTCGTTTTCATCTGCCAGACCGTGGATCCCTTCCGCCGTCGTGGCGTCCACTTCGCCCACCATAATGGACAAGCGCTCGCTGGTACCGCCCGGGCTTGCCAGATAGCTCAGCACCGGTTTTGTACGGCCCACCACCAGCCCGGCCTCTTCCAGCGCCTCGCGCCGGGCGACGTCTTCAACCGTCTCACCTTCTTCGATCATCCCGGCCACCATCTCCAGCAGCCACGGACTCTCACTGACGTCATAAGCGGCGATGCGGATCTGCTCCACCAGCACAACTTCGTCACGCACTGGGTCAAAGGGTAGCAAGACTGCCGCATGCCCGCGCTCAAAAATTTCGCGTCTGATTTCGCCGCTCATTTCCCCGTTAAACAGGCGATGCCTGAAACGGTAAAGATCCATTGAAAAAAAACCGCTATAAAGCGTTTCTCGTGCAATAATTTCTACATCGTTTTTGGCGAATGTCACGGGCAACTTTTCTGGTTTTTGCATGAGTCGAGTCCTGGTAGCAATGGTGATGAAATTGTGAATTTCAAGGCTGTTTGGCTGCCGTTTGTAAGGCTATATGGTAGATTGGTGCAAATTACCGCCAGATGGCACGTTACGCCAACCTTTTGGTATGGAAGATTCTGTTAGAATCGGCAATTATTTTTTAATTAGATCAGCGCTAATACTGCTTCACAACAAGGAATGCAAATGAAGAAATTGCTCCCCATCCTTATCGGCCTGAGCCTGACGGGCTTCAGTGCAATGAGCCAGGCGGAAAACCTGTTACAGGTCTACCAGCAGGCACGTCTGGGCAACCCTGATTTACGTAAATCAGCGGCCGATCGTGATGCTGCGTTTGAAAAGATTAACGAAGCGCGTAGCCCCTTGCTGCCACAGTTAGGTTTAGGTGCAGATTATACCTACAGCAACGGTTTCCGCGACGCTAACGGCGTAAACTCCAATGCTACCAGCGCCTCACTGCAATTGACACAGACGCTGTTTGATATGTCCAAATGGCGCGCCCTGACCCTGCAGGAAAAGAGTGCGGGTATCCAGGATGTGACCTATCAGACCGACCAGCAGACGCTGATCCTGAACACCGCCACGGCGTACTTCAACGTGCTGAGCGCGATTGACGCACTCTCCTACACCGAAGCGCAGAAACAGGCGATTTACCGCCAGTTAGATCAAACCACCCAGCGTTTCAACGTGGGCCTGGTCGCGATCACCGACGTGCAGAACGCCCGTTCACAGTACGACACCGTGCTGGCTAACGAAGTGACCGCGCGTAACAACCTCGACAACGCGCTGGAGTCCCTGCGTCAGGTCACCGGGAATTACTATCCTGAGCTGGCGTCGCTGAACGTGGACAGCTTTAAAACGGATAAACCGCAGGCCGTTAACGCCCTGCTGAAAGAGGCGGAAAACCGCAACCTGAGTTTGCTGCAGGCGCGTCTGAGCCAGGATCTGGCCCGCGAGCAAATTCGTCAGGCGCAGGACGGCCATCTGCCAACCCTGAGCCTGAGCGCGTCTACCGGCGTTTCCGACACGACCTACAGCGGCTCTAAAACCAATACGTCCCAGTATGACGACAGCAATATGGGTCAGAACAAAGTGGGTCTGAGCTTCTCCCTACCGCTGTACCAGGGCGGTCAGGTTAACTCTCAGGTGAAACAGGCGCAGTACAACTTTGTTGGCGCGAGCGAGCAGCTGGAAAGCGCGCACCGCAGCGTGGTGCAGACCGTGCGTTCCT
Source organism: Enterobacter sp. UCD-UG_FMILLET (assembly GCF_000762975.1). Classification (NCBI taxonomy): domain Bacteria; kingdom Pseudomonadati; phylum Pseudomonadota; class Gammaproteobacteria; order Enterobacterales; family Enterobacteriaceae; genus Enterobacter; species Enterobacter sp. UCD-UG_FMILLET. Next base: position 43,084 of record NZ_JRJC01000006.1, on the reverse strand, counting down.
CCTTCAACAACGTAAACGCCTCCATCAGCAGCATCAACGCCTATAAACAGGCCGTTGTGTCTGCACAGAGCTCCCTGGACGCGATGGAAGCGGGCTATTCGGTCGGTACGCGTACTATCGTGGACGTGCTTGACGCGACCACCACGCTGTACAACGCCAAACAGCAGCTCTCCAGCGCGCGTTACCAGTACCTGATTAACCAGCTGAACATCAAACAGGCTCTGGGTACGCTGAACGAGCAAGATCTGCAGATGCTGAACAGCGCGCTGGGTAAACCGGTTTCCACCTCTCCGGACAGCGTTGCGCCGGAGAACCCGGAGCAGGTTGCCGCGGTTGATAACTTCAACGCTAACGGCAACACCCCGGCGGCACAGCCAGCCGCTGCGCGTACCACTACATCCGCCAGCAAAGGCAATAATCCGTTCCGTAATTAAGTTATGACCAGGCCCTCTCCCACAGGGAGAGGGCGCATCTGAATCACATCCGAACGTAAGCCAACGTAAAGATCCCCCTGATTCCGCCCCTCTTCGCTTCATTTTCAACCACTCATCCTCTATCCTGAGCGTTATTACCACTGGGTCCTGGAAGACAAAGATGAAACGGACAAAATCCATAAATCACGCTTCGTTCCGTAAGAGCTGGAACGCGCGTCACCTCACCCCTGTTGCGCTGGCGGTCACGGCTGTCTTTATGCTGGCAGGCTGTGAGAAAAATGACGAAACGGTATCGCTGTATCAAAACGCAGACGACTGCTCCGCCGCAACCGGCAAAGCCGCTGAATGTAAAACGGCTTACACCAGCGCGCTGAAAGAAGCGGAACGTACCGCACCGAAATATGCCTCACGCGAAGACTGCGTGGCGGAGTTCGGTGAAGGTCAGTGCCAGCAGGCACCGGTTCAGGCAGGCACTGCACCTGAAAATCAGGCGCAGGCGCAGTCCAGCGGCAGCTTCTGGATGCCGTTGATGGCAGGCTACATGATGGGTCGCCTGATGGGCGGCGGTGCGGGCTACCAGCAGCAGCCGCTGTTTAGCTCGAAAAACCCGGCCAGCCCGGCTTACGGTCAATATACCGATGCCAGCGGCAAAGGCTACGGCGCAGCGACCCCTGGCCGCACCGTGACCGTACCGAAAACGGCGATGGCGCCGAAGCCTGCCACCACCAGCACCATCACCCGCGGCGGGTTTGGTGAATCAGTGGCGAAGCAGACCAGCATGCAGCGCAGTGCGACAGGCACCTCCTCTACTCGCTCAATGGGCGGCTGATCATGGAACGAGTCAGTATCACCGAGCGCCCGGACTGGCGCGAAAAAGCCACCGAGTACGGTTTTAACTTTCACACCATGTACGGCGAGCCGTACTGGTGTGAAGACGCCTATTACAGGCTCACGCTGGCTCAGGTGGAAAAACTGGAAGAGGTGACGGCCGAGCTGCACCAGATGTGCCTGAAGGTTGTGGAAAAGGTCATCGACAGCGACGAGCTGATGGCAAAGTTCCGCATTCCGAAGCACACCTGGGGCTTTGTGCGCCAGTCGTGGAAAACGAATCAACCTTCGCTTTACTCTCGCCTGGATCTGGCGTGGGACGGCAAAGGTGAACCGAAGCTTCTGGAAAACAACGCCGATACGCCAACCTCTCTGTACGAAGCGGCGTTCTTCCAGTGGATCTGGCTGGAAGACCAGGCCAATGCCGGAAACCTGCCGGAAGGCAGCGACCAGTTTAACAGCCTCCAGGAAAAGCTGATTGAGCGTTTTGCCGAGCTGCGCGAACAGCATGGCTTTAACCTGCTCCATCTCGCCTGCTGCCGCGACACGGAAGAAGACCGTGGCACGGTCCAGTATCTGCAGGACTGCGCCGCCGAAGCGGAAGTGGCGACCGAGTTCCTCTACATCGAGGATATCGGCCTGGGTGAAAAAGGGCAGTTTACGGATATGCAGGACCAGGTGATCAGCAACCTGTTCAAGCTCTACCCGTGGGAATACATGCTGCGCGAGATGTTTTCCACCAAGCTGGAAGATGCTGGCGTGCGCTGGCTGGAGCCGGCATGGAAGAGCATTATCTCTAACAAAGCCCTGCTGCCGATGCTCTGGGAGATGTTCCCGAACCATCCGAACCTGCTGCCAGCGTATTTTGCGGAAGATGATTACCCGCAAATGGAGAAATACGTCGTTAAGCCGATCTTCTCCCGCGAAGGGGCAAACGTCTCGATTATCGAAAACGGCAAGACGCTGGAAGCGGTTGAAGGGCCATACGGCGAAGAAGGGATGATCGTCCAGGAGTTCTGGCAACTGCCGAAATTTGGCGACAGCTATACCCTGATTGGCAGTTGGCTCATTAACGATCTGCCGGCCGGGATTGGCATTCGCGAAGATCGCGCGCTGATCACGCAGGATCTGTCACGGTTTTATCCGCACATTTTTGTCGAATAGGCCGCGGCCTGATGCCCTCACCCCGCCCCTCTCCCACAGGGAGAGGGTGCAAACACTAAAAACGGCAACCTGAGGTTGCCGTTTTGCTTTTATTATCCCACCTGCACCGACAGCATACTCAAACTCCCCATCTCGATACCGTCGACCGGGATCGTCACCGGTTCCTGACCATCCCACGCGCCAAGAACGTACAGCAGCGGCAGGAAGTGTTCCGGCGTCGGGTTAGAGAGCGAACCGCCTTCGTGATCCAGATAGTTCACCAGCGGATGCTCCTCAGCCGGGCCTTGCCAGGTCAGGTTCGCTTTGACGTAGTCGTTAAAAGAGGTTGCCCACGGATACGGCGTGTTCTCACCGTGCCAGCGTGCGGTACGCAGGTTATGCACCACGTTGCCGCTCGCCACCAGCATGATGCCTTCATCACGCAGGGTTGCCAGCTTACGCCCCATCTCCAGATGCCAGGCCGCCGGTTTAGTGCTGTCGATGCTCAACTGCACCATCGGGATATCCGCGTCAGGATACATTTTAATCAGCACGCCCCAGGAGCCATGGTCAAAGCCCCAGGCTTCTTTATCCAGCGTCACAGGGACAGGTGCCAGCAACTCTACCAGCTTTTGCGCCAGCTCAGGCGAGCCGGGGGCCGGATAATGCGTGTCGTACAGCGCCTGCGGGAAGCCGCCAAAATCATGAATGGTTTTTGGCGCTTCCATGGCGGTCACGCCCGTCCCACGGGTAAACCAGTGCGCAGACACCACCACGATCGCTTTCGGCCGCGGCAGCGTCTCGCCCAGGTGACGCCAGGCGCGGGTATAGACGTTGTCTTCCAGAACGTTCATAGGGCTACCGTGGCCTAAAAACAGGGCTGGCATACGGGAAGAAGTCATGGTGATATCCTTACAGAAGGTGTCAATTTAATGGTGCTACATTACGCGCAATCCAGCAAAGATGAACGCAGATAAGCGTGAAGATCATCATCAGGAAATTTGAATGTAAGGAATGTGTAAAGCCGGGTTTTCACCCTCGCTTTGCCAGAAATGGATCATTTATATTAATGAGAATGATTATCAAAAGGAGCAATGCATGTCAGTCCCCTTGATCCTGACCATACTGGCGGGTGCCGCGACCTTCATCGGTGCGCTCCTCGGCGTGCTCGGCCAAAAGCCCTCTAACCGCGTGCTGGCCTTTTCACTGGGCTTTGCTGCCGGGATCATGCTGCTCATCTCCCTGATGGAGATGCTGCCTGCCGCGTTGGGCACCGAAGGCATGTCTCCGCTGCTGGGCTACGGCATGTTTGTCTTTGGCCTGCTGGGATACTTTGCCCTCGATCGGATGCTACCACACGCGCATCCGCAGGATTTAATGCAGAAAAACGTGACGCCTATGCCGCGCAATATCAAGCGTACCGCCGTGCTGTTAACGCTTGGCATCAGTCTGCACAACTTCCCGGAAGGGGTCGCTACCTACGTGACGGCCAGCAGCAATCTTGAGATGGGCTTTGGCATCGCGCTGGCGGTCGCCTTACACAATATTCCTGAAGGACTGGCCGTCGCCGGACCCGTGTATGCCGCAACGGGATCGAAACGCACTGCGGTGTTCTGGGCGGGTATTTCCGGGATGGCCGAAATCCTTGGCGGCGTGCTGGCCTGGCTGATTCTTGGTAGCCTGGTCTCTCCGGTAGTGATGGCGGCGATCATGGCCGCGGTAGCCGGGATCATGGTTGCGCTTTCGGTGGACGAACTGATGCCGCTGGCGAAGGAGATCGATCCAAACAACAACCCCAGCTATGGCGTGCTGTGTGGAATGTCGATTATGGGGTTAAGTCTGGTTCTGCTGCAGAGCGCAGGAATCGGGTAAAAAAACGCCGGGACTTCCCGGCGTTTTTATTATCAGCTGGCTTTGCGCTCGTGCGCCTGGCGATACTCAACCAGATCTTCAATCGTGACCACCGGCATGTTGTGCAGACGGGCAAAGGTGATGCACTCCGGCGCGCGCGCCATGGTGCCGTCATCGTTGGTCAGTTCGCACAGCACACCAGCAGGTTTGAAGCCAGCCAGCGTCACCAGGTCGATCGTCGCTTCGGTGTGACCACCGCGGGTCAACACGCCGCCCGCCTGCGCACGCAGTGGGAAGACGTGGCCAGGACGGTGCAGATCGGATGGCTTCGCACCATCGGCAATCGCTGCACGTACGGTGGTCAGACGGTCAGCCGCAGACACACCGGTGGTCACGCCATGCGCCGCTTCAATGGTCACGGTAAAACCGGTACCAAAGGCGCTGGTGTTGTTTTCGACCATCATCGGCAGATCGAGCTGCTTACGACGATCTTCATTAATACACAGGCATACGATGCCGCTGCCGTGACGGATGGTCAGCGCCATCTGTTCAACGGTCATGTTTTCGGCGGCGAAAATCATGTCGCCTTCGTTTTCACGGTTTTCATCGTCAAGCACCATCACACCGCGGCCTTCGCGCAGTGCATCCAGTGCATGTTCAACACGTTGAGTTGAAGTGCCAAAAGAGGAAAGTAGCGTCTGATTCATGGTAAAAAAACCTCATTAACATTATGGTTACCAGAATCAGGGCAGTCTTAGGAGCGCCGTATAAGCGGCAAAAAGATAACGTGAGCGGGCCCATGCCCGACTTGATCGTTACTCTCTCCCATCCGGACTCTAACCGTCGGCCCCGGAATTACACCGGATCTGCTGACCTTTGAGTTTTCACCCAAAGCGCTCGCGGGCTTTCAGCGTCACGCTGATTTACCGCCGGTGGGGAATTTCGCCCCGCCCTGAGAATAAGCGAGATAACTATAACGCTATTGATTATCCTGGGCAATGCATAAGCATCAAACAATTTTGTTTACCCCGGGCATGACGCGCTACAATGGACACTAACACTTTTCCATCAAGGGAAACGCCAATGATTGACCCGAAAAAAATTGAGCAGATCGCGCGTCAGGTTCATGAATCTATGCCAAAAGGCATTCGTGAATTTGGTGATGACGTAGAAAAGAAAATCCGCCAGACGCTGCAGGCGCAGTTGGTTCGCCTTGATTTAGTCAGCCGCGAAGAGTTCGACGTGCAGACCCAGGTTCTGCTGCGCACCCGCGAGAAGCTGGCGCTGCTGGAACAGCGTCTGAGCGAGCTGGAAAACCGCAATGCGCCGGAAGAAGTGAAGCCGGCACCGGCCATTCCACCGGTGGACGATCAGGCGTGAAGTTAATGCAAAACGGCAACCTTGGTTGCCGTTTTTTTATCTTTACTCCCTCTCCCTATGGGAGAGGGTTGGGGTGAGGGCATCAGCCCGCACGAACTACTTACTGTCCTTCTGGATCTTCTTGATGATGTTGGTGGTTGAGCACCCGTCCTCAAAATTGAGCACCATCACTTCACCGCCGTTGGCCCAGACCTCTTCGCTACCCGCGATTTGCTCCGGCTTGTAATCCCCGCCTTTTACCAGCAGGTCCGGCAGAATGCCGGCAATCAGGCGCTGCGGGGTATCTTCTTCAAACGACACCACCCAGTCCACGGCTTCCAGCGCGCCGAGCACGATCATGCGCTGCTCGAGCGGGTTCACCGGACGCGTTTCGCCCTTCAGGCGTTTCGTCGATGCATCGCTGTTAACCGCCACAATCAGGCGATCGCCCAGCTTGCGCGCGTTCGCCAGATACGAAACGTGGCCCGCGTGCAGAATGTCGAACACGCCGTTGGTCATCACCACTTTTTCACCACGCTTGCGCGCGGCGGCGACGGCCACCTTCAGCTCTTCTTCGGTCATGACGCCAAAACCGGTATCCGCACGACCGCGCACCGCGTTTTCCAGCTCGATTGGCGAAACGGTTGAGGTACCGAGTTTACCGACGACCACGCCCGCCGCGGCGTTGGCGAAGTAGCATGCCTCTTCCAGCGAGTTTCCTGCCGCCAGCGTCGCCGCCAGCACGCCGATCACCGTATCACCGGCACCGGTCACGTCGTACACTTCCTGCGCCTGGGTTGGCATATGCAGCGGCGCTTTGCCCGGCTGCAGCAGCGTCATCCCCTGCTCGGAGCGGGTCACCAGCAGCGCGGACAGCTCGAAGTCGGCAATGATCTTCATGCCGCGCTCAACCAGCTCTTCCTCGGTTTTGCACTTGCCCGCCACCGCTTCAAACTCGGAGAGGTTCGGCGTCAGCAGCGTCGCGCCGCGATAGCGCTCAAAATCGGTCCCTTTCGGGTCGATCAGCACCGGCACGTTAGCTTTACGCGCCAGTTGGATCATCGTCTGCACGCTGGCCAGCGCGCCTTTTGCGTAGTCGGACAGCACCAGCGCGCCGATATTGCCCAGCGCCTGGTTGATACGCTCGTGCAGCGGCTCGGGATCAACGCCTTCAAACCCTTCTTCAAAGTCGAGGCGGATCAGCTGCTGGTTGCGCGACAGCACGCGCAGTTTCGTAATCGTTGGGTGGGTCGGAACAGAAACGAAGTCGCACTTCACGTTCACGTCCGCCAGCGACTTGCTCAGCGCGCGCGCCGCATCGTCGATGCCGGTCAAGCCCACCAGACGCGACTGCGCGCCCAGGGAGGCAATGTTCATCGCCACGTTTGCCGCGCCGCCGGGACGCTCTTCAATGGTGTCGACCTTAACCACCGGTACCGGTGCTTCCGGAGAGATGCGGCTGGTCGGTCCATACCAGTAGCGATCCAGCATCACATCCCCAACAACCATTACCCCAGCACGTTCAAACTCTGGCAGTGTTACTTTCATTCCTGACTCCAGAAAGATTCACAATTTGCGCGCGATAATATCACACTTGATTTGTTACGCACGGTTCCACCAGCCACTTCTGCCAGCTGGCCGTTACCTGAGCACGTTCATTCGCGAAACAGTCCAGCGCCACGTGCCCCGGCTCCTCCTGCAGCGCCAGATGATGAAGCTCATCGCGCAGCGTCGTGTAGGCGAGGGTTAAGGCCTGCGCCTCCAGCTCGTCCATGATGTCATTTTGCGCCAGCAGCTCCAGAATGCGCACGTTATCGGACCAGCGCGTCAGCTTCGGCTTGTCGTGGGCGTGCAGCAGCACCAGATACTGGGTAATGAACTCAATATCGGTAATACCGCCCTCGTCGGCTTTAATATCAAAGCGATCGCGGTGTTTATTGCCGAGATGCGCGCGCATTTTCTCGCGCATTTCCCGCACTTCTGTTTGTAATGTGGCGCCCTCTCGCACCGTCGTCATAACGTCCTTACGGATGACGTCAAACTGCGTTTTGAGCTGCGGATCGCCATACACCACGCGAGCGCGCACCAGCGCCTGATGCTCCCACGTCCAGGCTTCATTCTTCTGGTAATCGGCGAAGGATTCCGTTGAGGTCACCAGCATGCCCGCCGCGCCGGACGGACGCAGGCGCGCATCGACTTCATACAAAATGCCCGACGAGGTGCGGGTGCTGAACAGATGCATAATGCGCTGCGCCAGGCGCAGATAGAACTGACGCCCGTCAATCTCGCGCTCGCCGTCGGTCATCACGTCAACCGGGCAGTCGTGCAGGAAGATTAAATCCAGATCGGAGCTATAGCCCAACTCCCAGCCGCCAAGCTTGCCGTAACCCACCACGGCAAACCCTCGTCCCTCACGATCGGCAAGGTGCTTCGGCTGGCCGTAGCGGGCCACCATCTGCACCCACGCCTGATGGACCACCGCGTCGATGATCGCCTCTGCCAGCCAGGTTAAGTGATCGCTCACTTTCATCACCGGCAGCGTTCCGGCGATGTCCGCCGCCGCCACGCGCAGCATCTGAGCCTGCTTAAACTGGCGCAGCGCCTCCAGCTGCTGCTCTTCGTCCTCTTCCGGCACGCGCAGCAGATACTGACGCAGCTCGTCCCGGTAGGCATCCGTCGCCGTGGGCTGATACAGCGTGTTCGGATCGAGCAGCTCATCCAGCAGCAGCGGGTAACGCGCCAGCTTGTTGGCCACCATCGGCGAGGCGGCGCAGAGCGTAATCAGGTGCTTCAGCGCCCCCGGAAACTCGCTCAGGAGCTCCAGATAGGTGGTACGCGTGATAATCCCGCTCAGCAGCGGCATCATGCGCGACAGCGGTACCGGCGCATCCGCCCGCGAGCAAACCTCGCTCAGGAGGTGCGGCATCAGGTGATCCAGCACCTGACGGCCGCGCGGGCCGATGGCGCGTTTGTTCAGCTCAAGACGGAAATCAGCGATCAGCGCCACCACGCGATGGCGCGCGTCGTCTGTTAAGTGCGTCAGCACCGGCGTGGTGTCATCTTCCTGGAGCGCGTCCTGCCACAGCTCGCGCCAGTGCTCGGAAAGCGCATCGTCCTGCGATTCGCTTTCGTCATCACCGATCAGCTCGTTAAAGATGCGGCGTACGCCCGCCATGTGGGCATCCAGCCGTTCGGTCAGCGTTGACCAATCGTCCACGCGCATGCCCCAGGCCAGGCGCGCCCGGTTAAGGTCATCGCCCGGCAGGGTCTGGGTCTGTTCGTCGTTGATGCTTTGCAGCAGGTTTTCCAGACGACGCAGGAACAGATAGGCCTCGCGCAGGGTTTGCGCGTCGCCGTCCGGCAGCAGGTGAAGCTGCTCGATGGCGCTAAGGGTCGGCAGCAGCGAGCGGGACTGTAACGACGGCTCACGCCCGCCGCGAATCAGTTGGAAAACCTGAACGATAAATTCGATTTCTCGAATGCCGCCCGCGCCGAGCTTGATGTTGTCCTTCAGCCCACGACGGCGAACCTCACGGGCAATCATCCCTTTCATATTGCGCAGGGACTGGATGACGCTGAAGTCGATATAGCGACGGAACACGAACGGGCGCAGCATGGCGCGCAGCTCGTTGGCGTAAGCGTCGTCGCTGTCGCCCATAATCCGCGCTTTAACCATTGCATAGCGCTCCCAGTCGCGCCCCTGCTCCTGGTAGTAATCTTCCAGCGCGGCAAAGCTCAGCACCAGCGGTCCGCTGTCGCCAAACGGACGCAGGCGCATGTCCACGCGGTAAACAAAACCGTCCTGCGTCGGCTGGTCCAGCGCCTTGATCAGACGCTGGCCGAGACGGGTAAAGAACTGGGCGTTGTCCAGCTCGCGACGGCCGCCGCGCGTGGAGCCGTTCTCGGGCCAGGCAAAAATCAGGTCGATGTCGGAGGAGAAGTTCAGCTCGCAGCCGCCCAGCTTGCCCATCCCCAGAATCAACAGCGGCTGAGGAACCCCTTCCTCGCTGCACGGCGTGCCCCACTCTTTACAGCAGGCGGCGTAGAGCCAGTCGCGCGCGGCGACAATCAGCGTTTGCGCCAGCTCGCTTAACTGCTGCAGCGTGCTCTCTTCGCTCACCCGCTCCAGCGCCTGAGCCCAGGCAATGCGCACCATCACCCGACGGCGGAACTGGCGCAGGACGCGCATCAGCGTGGCTTCATCCGCAACGTCTTCGAGCGCGGTTTGCAGCCAGCCGGCGTAATGCCGCCACTCGTCCGCCTGCGGCGGCGCGTTCTCAAGCTCTGCCAGCCAGTCCGGGTTGGCGGTGATACTTTCCTGCACAAAATCACTGAAGGCGAGCACGCTCTTCGCCTGCTCGCTTAACGATGACGCCGGTAATGACTCAGGCAGACGTTCGCAAACGGTCTGCCACTGCTGCTGTAACGGTGAAGAAAGCGGCATTATAGGGGTTCCTTGCCAGAGTTAACGTTTTCCGCTGTGCAGCCAGAACGGCTCCTGCGAAATGGCCTCGTTACGGAAATGCTCAATCTCAATATGCTGGCGGGTTTCGATGGCATGCTTCAGCCCCTGCCAGTTTTCCAGCCATGCCTGCGCCTGTGGCCCGTCGTAGGCGCCGGAAAGGAGCAGCATGCTGTCGATGTTGCGCGAAAGACGGGGAAGCTGATCGCCATACTTATCGCCGAGCGGATACGCAAAGGTGCTCTTCAGCTCGGCGGCATGACGGGAAAGATGAATATCCGCGAAACGCTTAAAGTTTTCCGCGATTTTGGTTTCCGCTTTCGCATCCAGAAAGGCGCGCCAGCCGCGCGTGACCAGAAACTCGGTCAGCGCCAGTTTTGCCGAAGCGGCCTGCGGGCTGTAAATCGCCGTTTGCGCCGAGACGTCCGAGAGCATCAGCGTTTCGGTTTGCGTCAGCAGATCACGTAAGTGAGCGCTCGCTTTGCGAGGAACGATACCGCCGAACAGCGCCAGGGAATGACGCACCAGGGCAATCGCCGCCAGCACGTGGGATTTGGCGTTTTTCACGTTTCGCACCCACAGCTCTTCATGGTACTGCCACTGCGAAAGCGCCAGCTCCAGCGCGGCTTCCAGCCCCTGCTCAACGCTGGCTTTCGGCGCAACGCGCAAAATGGTCGTCTCTTTCAGGACGCGCGGCGCATTTCCGGCCGCCAGATGGTAACCCCGCGCGGCTTTACTCAGGCTTCCCTGACGCAGTCCGGACTGGCTCACCAGCCTGCGCGCCAACTTCAGCACGTCATTCGCGTCCCCTTCCAGCAGCTCAAGCTCCAGTTCACAAATGGGCTCCTGGAACTCCCCCGCCTTCACCTCACCGAGATCGAGGGCGATTTCGATGCGGCTTTTACCTTCCGTCACCAGCCATTTTTCGCGCCAGAAATCGGTGCTGAACAGCGGCTGTACCTGTTCCGCCAGCGTGGAGGGCAGCTCGCCTTCCGGCCAGACTTCCGCCGGGAAGCGTTCGAGCTCAAGTTCTGGCTTGCTGATGTCGATATTGTATTCCGGGCGCTGATGTAAACCGCCGACCACGCGGCCGGCAATTTTCATCGTCATCTCGTAGCGCCCGCTCGCGCCGCGGATGCGCAGCCCCATATCGTGGCGGCGCAGCCAGTTGTTTGGCGTTTCGTAATAGATATTAAGCAGTTGTACCGGTGCATGGTGTTCGCCGGAAAGCGTATGCAGATGCTGGCGGAGTGCGTCAACGCTGTCTTTTTCGACGATAAACTTTAATTCAATTTCTTGTGCCATAGCCTTGTACTTTTGCGGGCGTCACAGACGCGTCAATGAGGGCGAACTTCCTCGCCATTTGTTTGTCAGTACATAGTATTTTGCGCCAAATTGCCATGCAATGAGCAATTTGTCGGGCGTAAATGTGTAGAGTCGTGACACAGATGATTCTGATTGCTGACGAATGCTTTGCGTAGAGACACTGTTGCCACTACTATCGTTCCACTATTTATGAAAATAACGACTAATGATGCTTAAATTACGCCTGATTGGACTTACTTTACTCGCTTTTAGCGCCGCAACCGCAGTGCACGCTGAAGAGAAGCGTTACGTTTCTGACGAACTGAACACCTGGGTACGCAGTGGCCCCGGAGATAATTATCGCCTCGTGGGCACGGTGAATGCCGGCGAGGAAGTCACCCTGTTACAGACCAACGCGGACACCAACTACGGTCAGGTTCGCGACAGTACCGGCCGTACGTCCTGGATCCCGCTGAAAGAGCTGAGCACCTCGCCAAGTCTGCGCACGCGCGTGCCGGATCTGGAAAACCAGGTGAAGACTCTGACCGATAAGCTGAACAACATCGACGGCACCTGGAACCAGCGCACCGCTGAAATGCAGCAGAAAGTGGCGCAAAGCGACGGTGTGATTAACGGTCTGAAAGAAGAGAACCAGAAACTGAAAAACGAGCTGATTGTCGCGCAGAAGAAAGTGAATGCCGCCAATCTGCAGCTCGACGACAAACAGCGCACCATCATCATGCAGTGGTTTATGTATGGCGGCGGCGTGCTGGGCGTAGGTCTGGTGCTGGGTCTGGTGCTGCCGCATCTGATCCCAAGCCGCAAGCGTAAAGATCGCTGGATGAACTAATTCGTCTTCTCTGCCAGACTTACGTATCATTCTGGAAAAGAGAAAACGGGAGAGTTGGGCGTGAAGAGTTATCTGGTCGGTGGTGCGGTACGTGATGCGTTGTTAGGTCTGCCGGTCAAAGATAAAGACTGGGTGGTGGTTGGCGCCACCCCGGAAGAGATGCTCGACGCGGGCTACCAGCAGGTAGGCCGCGATTTTCCCGTATTCCTGCACCCGAAAAGCCGTGAAGAGTATGCCCTGGCGCGTACCGAGCGGAAATCGGGCTCGGGCTATACGGGCTTCACCTGCTATGCCGCGCCGGACGTCACGCTGGAGCAAGATCTTCTGCGCCGCGATCTCACCATCAACGCGCTGGCGCAGGACGAGAACGGCCAGATTGTTGACGCCTATGGCGGTCAGGACGATCTGCGCAACCGTCTTTTACGTCACGTTTCCCCGGCGTTTTCTGAAGATCCGCTCCGCGTGCTCCGCGTGGCGCGCTTTGCCGCGCGTTACGCCCATCTCAGTTTCCGTATTGCCGATGAAACAATGGCGCTGATGACCGCCATGACCGAGGCGGGCGAGCTTGAACACCTGACGCCAGAGCGCGTCTGGAAAGAGACGGAAAATGCTCTCACCACGCGCAACCCGCAGGTCTTTTTCCAGGTCCTGCGCGACTGCGGCGCGCTGAAGGTGCTGTTCCCGGAAATAGACGCGCTGTTTGGCGTGCCTGCCCCGGCAAAATGGCACCCGGAAATTGATACCGGCGTACACACGCTGATGACGCTCAGCATGGCCGCCATGCTCAGCCCGGACGTGGACGTGCGTTTTTCCACCCTGTGTCACGATCTTGGCAAAGGCCTAACGCCAAAAGAATTCTGGCCTCGCCACCACGGGCACGGTCCGGCAGGGGTGAAGCTGGTCGAGGGTCTGTGCCAGCGTCTGCGCGTGCCGAACGAGATCCGCGATCTGGCGAAACTGGTGGCCGAGTTCCACGATCTGATCCACACCTTCCCTATCCTGAAACCGGCCACCATCGTTAAGCTTTTCGATAACATCGACGCCTGGCGTAAACCCCAGCGCGTAGAGCAAATCGCGCTCACCAGCGAAGCTGACGTGCGTGGTCGTACCGGGTTTGAAGCGTGCGATTACCCGCAGGGACGTTTACTGCGTAAAGCCTGGGACGTTGCGAAAGCGGTACCCACGAAGGACGTTGTCGAAGCGGGATTCAAAGGGCCGGAAATTCGCGAAGAGCTCACGAAACGGCGAATTCAGGCGGTGTCGGACTGGAAGGAAAAGCATTGCCCTCAGCCGAAAGACTGAGGGCCATCGGTCAGAAGAAGACCACGTACACCGCAGCCGCCACGATAAAGCGATAGATCGCGAACGGAATAAACGAGATACGCTTAATCAGCTGCAGGAAGGTTTTAATCGCAATCAGCGCCACGATAAACGCGGTGATGAAGCCGACGGCGAACATCGGAATGTCGCCCGTGGTAAGGAAACCAATGCTTTTATAGAGGTCAAGCGCGGTGGCGCCCATCATCATCGGCACCGCCAGCAGGAACGAGAACTCTGACGCGGCGTAACGGCTTACGCCCATCAGCATCCCGCCGGAGATGGTTGCGCCTGAACGAGAGAAGCCCGGCCACAGCGCCAGACACTGGAAGCAGCCAATGATAAACGCCTGACGATACGTCATATCGTCCAGCCCTTCCGCGCGCGGCGTTTTTGGCTTCAGCACTTCCGCTGCGATCAGCAGGAAGCCACCTACCACCAGCGCGTACATCACGTTAATCGGGTTAAACAGCGATTTGATGGCGTCGTGGAACACCAGGCCCAGCACCACCGCAGGGATCATCCCGAGCAGAATATGGATCAGCGACAGGCGGCCTTTACTCATCCCTTCGTGCTGAGGCGGACGGCCAAAATGGATGCCAATCAGACCAAACAGACGGCGCCAGAACATCACCACCACCGCCAGAATAGACCCCAGCTGGATAACCACTTCAAACGTTTTGGCGGTATCGCCTTCGAAGCCCAGCAGATGGCCAACGATAATCATATGGCCCGTACTGGAGACCGGCAAAAACTCCGTCAATCCTTCGACCACACCCAGTATTGCCGCCACCAGCAGCGAGTGCATATCGCTCATCTATAAACCCCTAAAAAGATATAAAAAAACGGCGTCCCATACGGACAACCGATAAAGATACATTCCTGAGACCGGTATAACCTAAAATGGTTTAGCTATTATGACGTTAAATCTTTCCTTTCAGATTTGTGCCACGCTCGATAATGACGCCAACGTTGGCGGCTCGCGCCACCGCGCCCGGCTTGCTCAGCTTGATGCGCACCCAAGGTGAGTTGAATTTTTTCAACAGCAATTCTGCGACTTCTTCCGCCACCCGTTCGACCAGCGCAAAACGCTGCCCTTCAACGTGGGCGATGACCGTTTCACTGATATCGGCATAGCTCAGACAATCGTTCACGTCATCGCTTTTTGCCGATTTGCGGTTATCCCATCCCATTTCGATATCGAACACCAGCTTCTGTTCGATGGTCTGTTCCCAGTCGTAAACACCAATTGTGGTGATTACCGAAAGTTGCTCTATAAATACAATATCCATCACGACCTGCCTGCTTTTTGGCTAAACCGGATACCACTTCCGGCGAATTATGCGTATTATCCACAGATGTTGAGAATACAGATACATTTTCAAAACGGAACAGCGTTATGAGTGCAATCGCGCCTGGAATGATCCTCCTCGCCTATCTTTGCGGCTCAATCTCCAGCGCCATTCTGGTCTGCCGCATTGCCGGGTTACCTGACCCGCGTGAAAATGGTTCCGGGAATCCGGGGGCGACCAACGTACTACGAATTGGCGGCAAGGGAGCAGCCGTAGCGGTTTTGATTTTTGATGTTCTGAAAGGGATGCTGCCCGTCTGGGGCGCGTATGCGCTGGGCGTCACGCCGTTCTGGCTGGGGCTCATTGCCATCGCCGCCTGCGTCGGCCATATCTGGCCCATTTTCTTTGGTTTTAAAGGCGGAAAAGGCGTTGCGACGGCCTTCGGTGCGATTGCACCTATCGGCTGGGATCTCACCGGCGTCATGGCCGGAACCTGGCTTCTGACCATTCTTCTGAGCGGCTACTCGTCGCTGGGCGCCATCGTCAGCGCGCTGATCGCCCCGTTCTACGTCTGGTGGTTTAAACCCCAGTTCACCTTCCCGGTGTCGATGCTCTCCTGTCTTATCCTGCTGCGTCATCACGACAATATCCAGCGCCTGTGGCGTCGTCAGGAGACCAAAATCTGGACTAAGCTCAAGAGAAAGAAAAAAGACGCTCCGAAGAGTTAGTTATGCCTTATAGCCAAATGTGATTTTGGTCACCTTCTGCCTGTGGTAACTGTTAGGGACACAACACAACCACATAAGAAGAAAATGGCTGAAATCACAGACACCACTTCCCTTTCAACGGCAGGTAATCCTCCTGATGGCGACATCCAGTGGGTGCGCAGCGCGTCGGATGTATCACGCCTCGTTAATGACGGCTCTCAGGGCCGGGCAAACGCCCGTATCGTGGTCGGTATCGCGCTGGGCGGAATTTTCCTCGATGCCTACGATCTGGGCGCGCTGGCGTTCGGCATTAAAGACATCACCCGCGAATTTAACCTGACGCCCGCCGGTACCGGTATGGTGGCCTCGGCGATTACCTTTGGTGCCATTGTCGGGGCGCTGCTCGGCGGTTACCTCACGGATAAAATCGGGCGCTACCGCGTTTTTATGGCTGATATGGTGTTCTTCGTGGTGGCAGCGATCGCCTGTGCGCTGGCCCCGAACGAATATGTGCTCGCGGGTGCCCGCTTTGTGATGGGGCTGGGGGTCGGGATCGATCTTCCCGTGGCGATGGCGTTTTTAAGCGAGTTCGCCAGGCTGAAAGGGCCCGGAAATAAGGCCTCCAGCGTCGCGATGTGGTGCCCCACCTGGTATGCCGCCATCAGCGTCTCTTACCTGCTGGTGCTTTTCTTCTACGCCGTGTTGCCGGAAAGCCACAGCGACTGGCTGTGGCGTTTGATTCTCGGCTTTGGCGCGGTGCCCGCGCTGGTGATTATCGCCATCCGCAGCCGCTATATGAGCGAATCTCCGGTCTGGGCGGCGAATCAGGGCAACCTGAAAGAGGCGGCGTCAATTTTACGCCAGTCGTATAACATCAATGCCCACGTGCCGCAGGACGCGCTCGGCCAGCCTGCACCTGTCGTGAATAAAGCGAAATGGTCAAATTATCTGAACCTGTTCCGCGGCATCTACTTGCGCCGCACGACGCTCGCCACGCTGCTGTCCGTCGTCTCGTCGTTTGCCTATAACGCCGTGGCGTTTGGCCTGCCGGTGATCATCTCCAGCTTCTTTGTCCAGTCAATGCTCACCACCATCCTGATTTCTCTGGTGCTTAACCTGCTGTTTGCCTTCGTCGGCGGACTGCTGGCGGTACGCTACGTACCGCGCTTCGGCGCCTGGCGGATGTCGCTGGCGGGTTATGCCTGCCAGCTTGTCGCGCTGCTGGGCCTGGCGCTGATTGGCCGACCGGAAGGTGCCTCTGAAGGCGTGCTTGCCGTAGCCATGCTGGCGCTTTTCCTGTTCGGTCAGGGCTTCGGCCCGGGCGCGCATACCATGACGTTCGCCTCTCTGAGCTACCCGACCTCGCTGCGCGGCGTGGGCGTGGGTCTCAACCAGACGCTGATGCGCAGCAGCTCGACGCTGTCGCTGTTCCTGTTCCCGCTGCTGGTCGCGTCTCTCGACACCGCCGTGTTCTGGGTGATTGCGCTGGCACCGTTTATCGGCCTGGCGTCGCTGCTGGCAATCCGCTGGGAGCCGTCGGGGTATGATGTGGACGCGGAGGACTACCGGTAACGACACATTACTTCGGTGGGATCACCCCACCGAAGGGTTCTTACAAATCGTCGAGCAGCGTTCGGGAGAGTTTTTTTAGCGTCTCAAGCTCATCGTCATTCATCCGCATGCTGCAGCGGATCTGGTCCGGCAAAGCCATCACCCGTTTCTTCAGTTCTTTCGCCTTATCGGTCAGTACGACATTTTTCATCCTTTCATCACCCACAACCGCGATACGGTTGAGGAATCCTTTTGCCTCAAGCTTTTGTACAAGCGGGGTCAATGTGCCCGAATCAAAAAACGTCTTATCGCTGAGATCGCGAAGTGGGATGTTGTCTTTCTCATAAAGCGCCATCAACACAACGAATTGCGGATAGGTCAGATCCATCTCTTGCAGTAAGGGGCGATACTGGCGAACAAACGCGTTGGTGACCGAGTACAGCGAGAAGCAAAGTAAATCATCTAGCGTTTTGTTTTCTTTCATTTTTCTATCAACTCCGAATCGGTTTCCTGAAAAAATTATAAATAATGTTTGACTAAAAGTATCTTGCGCGAAAGTATTATGCTAACAACTAAGTAGCACACTACTTAATTATCTCATCCGATCAAATACGCTTAAAGAGGCACTACCATGAAAACACTCACCGCCATCCTGGTTTCTTCTGTCTTCGCGTCAGCCGCGGCATCCGCTCAAACCACCAATACCCCAACCCCGACCGCAGGCGTACAGGCATTTCTTAATGTTTTGAATTCCGGCAAGGGTAAGCCAATGGAACAGATGACCCCGCAGGAGGCCCGCCAGGTACTGATTGGCGCGCAGCAAGGCGCAAAACTGCCGCCCGCTCAGGTTTCTGAAAAAACGATCCAGGTAAATGGCCAGGCGATAAAACTGAAAATAGTGAAACCTGAAAACGCCAGCGGCACGCTCCCCGCCTTTATGTTCTTTCACGGCGGCGGTTGGGTGCTGGGTGACTTCTCTACCCATGAACGTTTAATCCGCGATCTTGTTCGCGCTTCGGGTGCCGCTGCGGTTTACGTCGATTACACCCCGTCACCTGAGGCCCATTTCCCGGTGGCCATTAATCAGGCCTATGAAGCGACAAAATGGGTCGCCGGGCACGGTCAGGAAATTGGCGTGGACGGTAGCCGTCTGGGTCTGGTGGGTAACAGCGTCGGCGGCAACATGGTGGCTTCGGTGGCGCTGCAGGCCAAACAGTTCAATGGGCCAAAGATTCGCTACAACGTCATGCTCTGGCCGGTTACCGATGCGAACTTTGATACTGCCTCGTATAACCAGTTCGAAAATGGCTATTTCCTGTCGAAAAACA
Source organism: Enterobacter sp. UCD-UG_FMILLET (assembly GCF_000762975.1). Classification (NCBI taxonomy): domain Bacteria; kingdom Pseudomonadati; phylum Pseudomonadota; class Gammaproteobacteria; order Enterobacterales; family Enterobacteriaceae; genus Enterobacter; species Enterobacter sp. UCD-UG_FMILLET. The sequence continues at coordinate 24,657 of NZ_JRJC01000006.1, read as the reverse complement.
TGATGAAATGGTTCTGGGATAACTACACCACCAGCGCTGCCGATCGCAACAATATCCTTGCGTCTCCGCTTCGCGCCAGCACCGCGCAGCTGAAAGGTTTCCCCGAGACGCTGATCCAGACGGCTGAGCTGGACGTTCTGCGGGATGAAGGTGAAGCATTCGGGCGTAAACTGGATGCGGCTGGCGTCCCGGTGACCGTCACGCGCTATAACGGCATGATCCACGACTACGGCCTGCTTAACCCGCTGAGCCAGGAGCCAACGGTTAAAGTTGCCCTTGAGCAGGCAGGTGCAGCGTTGCATGAACACCTGAAGTAGGATCGTCATTCTTAATACAGAGCACGGCCCCGGCCGTGCTTTTTTATTTCTCCTGCCTGGCCATCCATAAGCGACTCATATGACAGGCTTCATTTCCGCCAGGGCATACTGAAACGTATCCCGATGGTGTGGAAATGGATGCAGCATGTTAGCAGCTCAGGTCACTGATAATACGTATAAAGGCTGGCAGGCGTCGCTTGCCCTGCAGTTTTGTTACACCCCTGAGAAAACCCTCCTGCACTCCGCCCACCACGTCGGGCCGCTCACCGTTCAACGTCCGTTTTACCCCGAAGGGGAAACCTGCCACCTTTACCTGCTGCACCCGCCCGGCGGAATTGTGGGCGGCGATACGCTGGACATTTCCGTTCGGCTGGACGCCAAAAGCCACGCGCTCATCACCATGCCCGGGGCGAGCAAGTTCTATCGCAGCAGCGGCCCGCAGGCGCGTCTTAACCAGCACTTTTACCTCGATGAAGATTCCACGCTGGAGTGGCTGCCGCAGGACACCATTATCTTCCCCGGCGCGAATGCCGCGCTGCGTTCCGTCTTCCACCTGAAGGCCTCCAGCACGCTGCTGGCGTGGGAGCTGTACTGTCTGGGACGCCCGGTGATCGGTGAGACCTTTAGCCACGGCACGCTGGAAAGCCGCCTTGAAATCTGGGTTGAAAACGAACCGCGCCTGATCGAGCGTCAGCATCTTAGCGACGGCGATCTCACGCCCGTCGCCGGGCATCCGTGGCTCGGCACGCTGCTGTTCTATCCGGCCAAAGAAGAACATCTCGACGCGGTGCGCGAACGGCTCGCGCCCCTGGAAAATTATGCAGGTGCAACGCTCACAGACGATCTGCTTTCGGTGCGTTTTCTCTCCGACGACAACCTGATTTGCCAGCGGGTGATGCGCGACATCTGGCAGTCGCTTCGCCCGCTTCTCACCACCAAAACCGCCTGTTCGCCGCGTATCTGGCAGACATAAGAGAAACGTTATGGAACTGACCCCCAGAGAAAAAGACAAGCTGTTGCTGTTCACCGCCGCGCTGGTTGCCGAACGCCGCCTTGCGCGCGGGGTAAAGCTCAATTACCCGGAATCGGTCGCGCTGATCAGCGCCTTCATTATGGAAGGCGCGCGCGATGGCGAAACCGTCGCCTCGCTGATGGAAGCGGGCCGCCACGTCCTGAAGCGCGACCAGGTAATGGAGGGCGTCCCGGAGATGATCCCCGATATTCAGGTCGAAGCCACCTTCCCGGACGGTTCGAAGCTCGTCACCGTCCACAACCCGATCGTCTAAGGAGCGCGTGATGATCCCAGGTGAATACCAGATCCAGCCCGGAACGATTGTCCTCAACGTCGGGCGTGAAACCCAACGCGTGGTTGTCGAAAATCACGGCGACAGGCCGATCCAGGTCGGCTCGCACTACCACTTTTACGAGGTCAACCCGGCGCTGAAGTTCGATCGGGAAGCCACCAAAGGCTACCGGCTGAACATCCCGGCAGGCACCGCCGTGCGCTTTGAGCCCGGTCAGAAGCGGGAAGTGACGCTGGTTCAGGTCACGGGGGCGCAGCGCATTTTCGGCTTTCGCGGCGAGGTAATGGGCGAGGTGAAACATGGCTGAGATTTCGCGCCGGGCTTATGCCGATATGTTCGGCCCCACCACCGGGGATAAAGTGCGGCTTGCCGACAGCGAGCTGTGGATCGAAGTGGAAGACGATCTCACGGTCTACGGCGAAGAGGTCAAGTTCGGCGGCGGAAAGGTGATCCGCGACGGCATGGGCCAGGGGCAGATGACCGCTGACGGCTGCGTGGATCTGGTTCTCACCAACGCGCTGATCGTCGATCACTGGGGGATCGTGAAGGCCGATATCGGCGTCAAGAACGGGCGGATCTTCGCCGTCGGCAAAGCCGGGAACCCGGACATTCAGCCCGGCGTGACGATCCCGATTGGCGCGGCAACGGAGGTGATTGCCGCCGAGGGGAAGATCGTCACCGCCGGCGGGATCGATACCCACATCCACTGGATCTGCCCGCAGCAGGCGGAAGAAGCGCTGGTCTCCGGCGTCACCACCATGATCGGCGGCGGCACCGGGCCGGCGGCGGGCACCAACGCCACCACCTGCACGCCGGGGCCGTGGTATATCGCCCGCATGCTGCAGGCTGCCGATACGCTGCCGGTGAATATTGGCCTGCTCGGCAAAGGTAACGGCTCCAACCCGGACGCCCTGCGCGAGCAAATCGCCGCGGGCGCCATCGGGCTGAAGATCCACGAAGACTGGGGCGCGACGCCCGCCGCCATCAATTGCTCGCTGGAGGTGGCTGACGAGATGGATATTCAGGTGGCGCTGCACAGCGACACGCTGAACGAGTCCGGTTTTGTCGAAGACACGCTGGCAGCTATCGCCGGGCGCACTATCCACACCTTCCACACCGAAGGCGCGGGCGGCGGCCACGCGCCGGATATCATCACCGCCTGCGCGCACCCGAATATTCTGCCCTCCTCTACCAACCCGACCTTGCCCTATACGGTGAACACCATCGACGAGCATCTCGACATGCTGATGGTTTGCCATCACCTCGATCCGGATATCGCCGAGGACGTGGCTTTTGCCGAATCGCGCATTCGTCGTGAAACCATCGCCGCGGAAGACGTGCTGCACGACATCGGCGCGTTCTCGCTCACCTCGTCAGATTCGCAGGCCATGGGCCGCGTCGGGGAAGTGATTATCCGCACCTGGCAGGTGGCGCACCGCATGAAGGTCCAGCGCGGCGCGCTGCGGGACGAGACAGGCGATAACGACAACTTCCGCGTGAAGCGCTATGTCGCCAAATACACCATTAACCCGGCGCTCACCCACGGCATCGCCCATGAAGTCGGTTCGATTGAGGCGGGCAAGCTGGCGGATCTGGTGGTCTGGTCTCCGGCGTTCTTTGGCGTCAAACCCGCCACCATCGTCAAGGGCGGGATGATCGCCTGCGCGCCGATGGGCGATATCAACGCCTCGATCCCTACGCCGCAGCCGGTGCATTACCGCCCGATGTTTGGATCGCTGGGCGCCGCGCGCCACGCCACCCGACTAACGTTTATCTCGCAGGCCGCCAGTGCGAACGGCATCCCTCAACAGCTCAACCTGCAGAGCGCCACCGCGGTGGTGAAAGGCTGCCGGACGGTGAAAAAGGCGGACATGATCCACAACGGCCTGCAGCCGAATATTACCGTCGACTCGCAAACCTACGAGGTGCGCGTCGACGGTGAACTGATAACCAGCGAACCGGCTGACGTTCTGCCGATGGCGCAACGCTATTTCCTGTTTTGAGGAGTGATGATGATCTATTTAACCCAGCGCCTGGACCACGCGCATCCGATTACCGCCAGCGTCACGCTGCCGATTGACGTGCGGGTGAAAAGCCGCGCCCGCGTGGCGCTTAACGACGGGCGCGAGGCCGGGCTGATGCTGCCGCGCGGCCTGCTGCTGCGCGGGGGCGACCTGCTGACTACCGACGACGGCAGCGAGGTCATCGAAGTGATCGCCGCCCCGGAGTCGGTTTCCGTGGTGCGCTGCGCCGATCCGTTCCTGCTTGCCCGCGCCTGCTACCACCTGGGCAACCGCCACGTGCCGCTGCAAATCACGCCCGGCGAGCTGCGCTATCACCACGACCACGTTCTCGACGACATGCTGCGCCAGTTCGGTCTGGAGGTGGCCTACGCCAGCCTGCCGTTTGAACCGGAAGCGGGCGCTTACGCCAGCGATGCCCACAGCCACAGCCATTCTCACGCTCATTCACATTAAGGATCCATCATGCGCAAGTATTTACCGCTGTTACTGCTGGCTTTTTCCGTTCCCGCGCTCGCGCATCCCGGCCACGGTACCGACAGCTTTCAGGCCGGTTTTCTCCACCCGCTGACCGGGCTCGATCACCTGCTTATGCTCACCGGTGCGGGCGTGCTCTCGGCCCTGAGCGGCCGTAAACTCCTGCTGCCGTTTGCCACCCTCGGGATGATGCTTGTCGGCGCCATTGCGGGCAGCCTGCTCGGCGGCTTCAGCGGCATGGAGATGCTGATTATCGCCTCGCTGGCGGTATCCGGCGTGATGATGTTTAAAACTGAAAACCATCTGCTGCTGGCGGTGCCTGCCCTGGCGATGTTCCACGGCTGGGCGCACGGCGTGGAGATGTCCGGCCACAGCTTCTGGCTCTTCACCAGCGGCTTTATGCTCGCCAGCGCCACGGTGCTGTGCGCCAGTTTTGCCGCGGGGCTGCTGCTGCGCCGTCACGACGGCCTGCGTAAAACCTTCGGCGGCGGGCTGATCGTCTCCGCCCTGCTGGCGCTGATGAGCTGATGGAGCACGCCCGCCAGAGGCTGCGCCTGATGCAGCTCTCCAGCAGCAGCCTGCCGGTCGGGTCGTTTACCTGGTCGCAGGGGCTGGAGTGGGCCGTTGAGGCAGGCTGGGTCACCGACGCCGACGCGTTCAAACGCTGGCAAATCCAGCAGATGGAGCAGAGCTTTTTCTGCGTCGACCTGCCGCTGTTTATTCGGCTATTCCGGGCCTGCGAGCAGCAGGATCTGACGATGGCCAAACGCTGGACGGCATACCTTCTCGCCTGCCGGGAAACGCGCGAGCTGCGCGAAGAGGAACGCAACCGCGGGGCGGCGTTTACGCGGCTGATTAAGAGCTGGGAACCTGACTGTCCGCCCGAATGGCTGCCGCTGTTTATGCAAAGCCAGCTCTGCGGCATGGCCTGGCTCGGCGTGCGCTGGGGCATTAGCGCACGCGAGCTGGCGCTGAGCCTCGGCTACAGCTGGATAGAGAGCGCGGTGATGGCGGGCGTCAAGCTGGTGCCGTTTGGGCAACAGGCCGCACAGCAGCTGATTATCGAACTGGGCGACCATTACGCCGCCGGGCTTGAACAGGCATTTTTGCGTAGCGACGACGCGCTGGGGGCAGCGACGCCGCTGTCCGCCATCGCCTCCGCGCGCCACGAAACCCAATATTCACGACTATTCCGTTCCTGAGGAGTCAACATGGCTGATTACAAACATCCCCTGCGCGTGGGCGTAGGCGGCCCGGTAGGGTCGGGCAAAACCGCGCTGCTGGAAGCGCTTTGCAAGGCGATGCGCGACACGTATCACCTGGCGGTGGTGACCAACGATATTTACACCAAAGAGGATCAGCGCATTCTCACCGAGGCGGGCGCGCTGGAGCCGGAGCGCATCGTGGGCGTGGAGACGGGCGGCTGTCCGCATACTGCCATCCGCGAAGATGCCTCGATGAACCTGGCGGCGGTGGAAGCGCTCAGCGAGAAGTTCGGCAATCTGGATCTGATCTTCGTTGAAAGCGGCGGAGACAACCTGAGCGCGACGTTCAGCCCGGAGCTGGCGGATCTGACCATTTACGTGATCGACGTGGCCGAAGGGGAAAAAATCCCGCGCAAGGGCGGGCCGGGGATCACCAAATCCGATTTTCTGGTGATCAATAAAACCGACCTCGCGCCGTACGTCGGCGCGTCGCTGGAGGTGATGGAGCGCGACACCAACCGCATGCGCGGCGAGCGCCCGTGGACGTTTACCAACCTGAAGGCGGGTGACGGGTTAGCGACGATTATTGCGTTTCTGGAAGAGAAAGGGATGCTGCGGGTGTAATCAAACGATCCCCTCTCCCTTTGGGAGAGGGTTAGGGTGAGGGTCACGCTTCCGGCAGTTCCGCCAGCGGCCAGCGCGGACGCACGGACACGCTCAGGTCAGACGTCGCACCCGCATTCAGGCGCACCATTCCCGCGTAAGCGATCATCGCGCCGTTGTCGGTGCAGAATTCCGGACGCGCATAGAACACTTCCCCGCGACGCTTTTGCATCATCTCGGCGAGCTTCGCGCGCAGCGTGCGGTTAGCGCTCACGCCACCCGCCATCACCAGACGCTTAAAGCCGGTCTGATCCAGCGCGCGCTTGCACTTGATCATCAGCGTGTCCACCACCGCATCTTCGAACGCGCGGGCGATATCGGCGCGGGTCTGCTCGCTGTCATCGTTATTGCGAATCGTATTCGCCGCGAAGGTTTTCAGCCCGGAGAAGCTGAAATCCAGCCCTGGACGGTCGGTCATCGGACGCGGGAAGACAAAGCGCCCTTCTGTTCCCTGCGACGCCATTTTGGACAGCATCGGGCCGCCCGGATAATCCAGGCCCAGCAGCTTGGCGGTTTTATCGAACGCTTCCCCGGCGGCGTCGTCGATTGACTCGCCCAGCAGCTCATACTTGCCAATGCCCGTTACGCTAATCAGCTGCGTATGGCCGCCGGAGACCAGCAGCGCCACAAACGGAAATTCAGGCGGATTCTCTTCCAGCATCGGCGCCAGAAGATGCCCTTCCATATGGTGAACCGGGATCGCCGGCACATCCCACGCAAACGCCAGCGAACGGCCAACCGTCGCGCCGACCAGCAGCGCGCCGACCAGGCCCGGGCCTGCGGTATAGGCCACGGCATCAATATCGGTTGAGCTCAACCCGGCCTCTTTCAGCGCCGCCTGGATCAGGGGAACCGTTTTACGCACGTGGTCACGAGAGGCCAGTTCAGGTACGACGCCGCCGTAGTCAGCGTGCAATTTCACCTGACTATACAGCTGGTTGGCCAGAAGCCCTTTTTCGTCGTCGTAAATGGCGATGCCGGTTTCATCGCAGGATGTTTCAATACCCAGTACACGCATGACTTGTTTTACCTCGTTTCAATACCGCGCAGTGTAGAGCCTGGGCGGGTTGATGTAAAACTTTGTTCGCCCCAGGAAGAAGGCTCGTGTATACTCCTCACCCTTATTAAAGTCCCTTTCAAAATCGCATCGGTGCTTTACAAAGCAGCAGCATTTGCAGTAAAATTCCGCACCATTTTGAAATAAGCTGGCGTTGATGCCAGCGGCAAACCGAATTTATTAAAGGTGAGAGTTACATGCCGGTAATTAAAGTACGTGAAAACGAGCCGTTCGACGTAGCACTGCGTCGCTTCAAACGTTCATGCGAGAAAGCAGGTGTTCTGGCTGAAGTTCGTCGTCGTGAGTTTTATGAAAAACCAACGACCGAACGTAAGCGCGCTAAAGCTTCCGCTGTGAAACGTCACGCGAAGAAACTGGCTCGCGAAAACGCACGCCGTACTCGTCTGTACTAATTGGTTGAGGGCCTCAGCCCTCAATTGACAGACAGAGTAATAGTCGTAAGGCCGTGCTTCCGGAAGGAATGCGCGGCTTGTTTTCGTTTATAAGTCGCTTAAAGTTTTGGGGCATATGGCCGGAAGAATCCCACGCGTTTTCATCAATGACCTGCTTGCCAGAACCGACATCGTCGATCTCATCGACGCGCGGGTAAAGCTGAAAAAACAGGGCAAGAACTACCATGCGTGCTGTCCGTTCCATAACGAAAAAACCCCTTCCTTCACCGTAAACGGTGAAAAGCAGTTTTACCATTGCTTCGGCTGTGGTGCTCACGGTAATGCCGTTGATTTTTTAATGAACTACGACAAGCTCGAGTTCGTTGAAACCGTCGAAGAGCTGGCGGCGATGCATAACCTTGAAGTGCCGTATGAAGCAGGCAGTGGGCCAAGTCAGATCGAGCGCCATCAACGGCAAACGCTGTATCAACTGATGGATGGCCTGAATTCGTTTTACCAACAGTCTCTTAAGCAATCTGCGGCTGAGCCTGCGCGTCAGTATCTGAACAAGCGCGGACTGAGCGACGATGTCATTGCGCGTTTCGCTATTGGTTACGCCCCGCCCGGCTGGGACAACGTGTTAAAGCGTTTTGGCGGCAATAGCGAAGATCGTAAGTCTCTCATCGATGCAGGCATGCTGGTCACCAACGACCAGGGACGAAGCTACGACCGCTTCCGCGAACGGGTGATGTTCCCGATCCGCGACAAGCGTGGCCGGGTAATTGGTTTTGGTGGTCGCGTGCTGGGTGATGCCCTGCCGAAGTACCTTAACTCCCCGGAAACCGATATTTTCCATAAGGGCCGCCAGCTGTACGGCCTTTATGAGGCGCAACAGGATAACGCGGAACCTCCGCGTCTTCTGGTCGTCGAAGGCTATATGGACGTCGTTGCGCTGGCGCAGTACGACATCAACTACGCGGTTGCGTCGTTAGGTACGTCCACCACCGCCGATCATATTCAACTGCTGTTCCGGGTGACCAACAACGTCATCTGCTGTTACGACGGTGACCGCGCAGGACGCGACGCCGCCTGGCGCGCGCTGGAAACCGCGCTACCCTATATGACCGACGGGCGTCAGCTACGCTTTATGTTCCTGCCCGACGGTGAAGACCCGGATACGCTGGTGCGTAAAGAGGGCAAAGCGGCGTTTGAAGCGCGGATGGAGCAGGCTCAGCCGCTCTCCACGTTTTTGTTTAACAGCCTGATGCCGCAGGTCGATTTGAGTACCCCTGACGGGCGCGCGCAGCTCAGCACGCTGGCGCTGCCGTTAATCAGCCAGGTGCCCGGCGAAACGCTGCGCATCTATCTGCGTCAGGAGTTAGGCAACAAGCTCGGCATTCTGGATGACAGCCAGCTTGAACGTTTAATGCCAAAACAGGCTGAAAACGGTGCGGTTCGCCCCGCGCCTCAGCTAAAACGCACAACCATGCGTATACTGATAGGGTTGCTGGTCCAAAACCCCGAGCTCGCACCGCAGGTGCCGTCGCTGGCGGGTTTAAACCACGAAAAATTGCCCGGGCTTGGCTTATTTTCAGAACTGGTGAACACGTGTTTGTCTCAGCCAGGTCTGACCACCGGACAACTTTTAGAGCATTATCGCGGCACAAAAGAGGCCGCTACCCTTGAAAAATTGTCGATGTGGGACGATATAGCAGATAAGGACATTGCAGAAAAAACGTTCACCGACTCACTCAACCATATGTTTGATTCGATGCTTGAGCTGCGCCAGGAAGAGTTGATAGCTCGCGAGCGCACACACGGTTTAAGCAGCGAAGAACGCCGGGAGCTCTGGATGATTAACCAGGAACTGGCGAAGAAATAAAGAAATTTAACGGCTTAAGTGCCGAATATCGATCGGGAAGCCCCCGGCAGCCGCACTGAGAGGCAGCGGCAAAAATATAAGTACGCCCTCGCTTTAAAGGTTGGCAGCCCCATCGCCGACACCAATCAAACGAATTAAGTGTGGATACCGTCTTATGGAGCAAAACCCGCAGTCACAGCTGAAACTTCTTGTCCAACGTGGTAAGGAGCAAGGCTATCTGACCTATGCCGAGGTCAATGACCATCTGCCGGAAGATATCGTCGATTCAGATCAAATCGAAGATATCATCCAAATGATCAATGACATGGGCATTCAGGTGATGGAAGAAGCACCGGATGCCGATGATCTGTTGCTGGCTGAAACCTCCAACAACACTGACGAAGATGCGGAAGAAGCTGCTGCACAGGTACTGTCCAGCGTGGAATCTGAAATCGGGCGTACCACTGACCCGGTCCGCATGTACATGCGCGAAATGGGTACCGTTGAACTGTTGACCCGCGAAGGCGAAATTGACATCGCAAAACGCATCGAAGACGGGATCAACCAGGTTCAGTGCTCCGTTGCCGAGTACCCGGAAGCGATCACCTATCTGCTGGAGCAGTACGATCGCGTTGAAGCGGAAGAAGCGCGCCTGTCTGACCTGATCACCGGTTTTGTCGACCCGAACGCTGAAGAAGATATGGCGCCTACCGCCACTCACGTCGGTTCTGAACTGTCTCAGGAAGAGATGGATGATGACGAAGACGAAGATGAGGAAGAGAGCGACGACGACACCGCGGACGATGACAACAGCATCGACCCGGAGCTGGCGCGTGAGAAGTTTGCCGAGCTGCGTACCCAGTACGAAGTGACGCGTGACACCATCAAAGCGAAAGGCCGCAGCCATGCCGCCGCTCAGGAAGAGATCCTGAAGCTGTCTGAAGTATTCAAACAGTTCCGCCTGGTGCCAAAACAGTTCGACTACCTGGTGAACAGCATGCGCGTAATGATGGATCGCGTACGTACCCAGGAACGCATCATCATGAAGCTGTGCGTTGAGCAGTGCAAAATGCCGAAGAAGAACTTCATCACCCTCTTCACCGGCAACGAAACCAGCGAAACCTGGTTCAACGCGGCTATCGCGATGAACAAGCCGTGGTCTGAAAAACTGCACGACGTGAAGGACGATGTGCATCGCGGCCTGCAGAAACTGCATCAGATTGAAGAAGAGACCGGCCTGACCATCGAGCAGGTTAAAGACATCAACCGTCGTATGTCCATCGGTGAAGCGAAAGCCCGCCGTGCGAAGAAAGAGATGGTTGAAGCTAACTTGCGTCTGGTTATCTCTATCGCCAAGAAATACACCAACCGTGGTCTGCAGTTCCTGGATCTGATTCAGGAAGGCAACATCGGTCTGATGAAAGCGGTAGATAAGTTTGAATACCGTCGTGGTTACAAGTTCTCCACCTACGCAACCTGGTGGATCCGTCAGGCTATCACCCGCTCTATCGCGGATCAGGCGCGCACCATCCGTATTCCGGTGCATATGATTGAGACCATCAACAAGCTCAACCGTATTTCCCGCCAGATGCTGCAGGAGATGGGCCGCGAGCCGACGCCGGAAGAGCTGGCCGAGCGCATGCTGATGCCGGAAGACAAGATCCGTAAAGTGCTGAAGATCGCCAAAGAGCCAATCTCCATGGAAACACCAATCGGTGATGATGAAGATTCGCATCTGGGTGATTTCATCGAGGATACCACCCTCGAGCTGCCGCTGGATTCTGCGACCACCGAGAGCCTGCGCGCTGCGACGCACGACGTTCTGGCCGGCCTGACCGCCCGTGAAGCAAAAGTCCTGCGTATGCGTTTCGGTATTGATATGAACACCGACCACACGCTGGAAGAAGTGGGTAAACAGTTCGACGTTACCCGCGAACGTATCCGTCAGATCGAAGCGAAGGCGCTGCGTAAGCTGCGTCATCCAAGCCGCTCTGAAGTGCTGCGTAGCTTCCTGGACGACTAATCGGTCCTGACAGTGAAAAAGCTCCCAATCGGGAGCTTTTTTTTGTTTATTCCCTCTCCCACAGGGAGAGGGTCAGGGCGAGGGCATCAGGCCGCAGAGGCCCTAAAGCCCCCGCACCATCAGCGCCTCATCCAGCTCGCGATACGCCTCAACCAGCTTATCCAGCGTCGCCCTGTTGAGCCCGCTCGGGTTCGGCAGCACCCACACCTGCGTAACGCCAATCATGATGCTCTGCTTACCCCACCGCAGCGCGTGTCCAGCAAATGCTGTTCCTCTTCGGGCTTGAGTAGCCTGTCGGTAAACCCGGCCTGGTAGATCACCTTCCAGAAGCGATTGCCCGGATGGGCAAAGTGAAAACCGGTGTGCGCCGAGGACTTACCCGGGTTGATTCCGCAGAACACCACCCGCAGGCCAGGGGCCAGAATATCGTTGATCATCTTTACTCCCGCTGATACATCGTTATGGAAGTATAAAGGATTGATTATGCGTTGTTTATAAAAACAGCAGGCAGGTGTGAATGGCTGGATTGCTGCGGGGAGTTACTTTATAATTCACCGCCACGGCCCCTTAGCTCAGTGGTTAGAGCAGGCGACTCATAATCGCTTGGTCGCTGGTTCAAGTCCAGCAGGGGCCACCAAATAAAACAAGGGCTTAGATAAGAAATTATCTAAGCCCTTTTTCTTTGCGTCGAATTTGGGTCAGGTAATGGGTCAGGTAACGTTTTGGCTTCGAACCTGAAATGCCAACTTCCAGACTAAAGGTTTACATGAACACTTTTGCTTCGGAAATCCACGCTCTGCTGCAACGACTCGTCAGCGAAGAAACCCCAAACCTGAGTAAGTACGATAAGGATTTGCTATCACACCTTGAGGTGGCGCTATATCACTTACTGGTGGCTGAAAATGGATTGGAGTCAGTTTACAAGGTTCGTTTCGAGGATAGCGGCCATCTGTTAAAGCAGCAAAACGCAGGAATGGGGCCTGATTCAACAACAGATTTAAAGGATGATTTTCAAGCACAAGCAGGTATACACATATTGAGACTCACGAATATATTGTGTCTTGATTACGTACATCGCTACCTATCTGATCGCTTCAAAAAAATCACGCTTGTAGAGTCAGGCCATGTTGTAAACAGCATGAGAAAAGATGAAAACCAGCGAGAAACTAAAAAACGGAAAAATGGTGGTCAAAAGAGCCATCAACGTATGGTGCTTGTAAAGAATCATATCCTCAGTCTCACAATGGCTTTTTTGAACAATCAACCTCCCAAGCCTTCAGGCACTTCCTATACGTTGAAAGAAATAAACACAGCCATTCATAACGATGTCATCAATTTCTTTAAAGAACACCCGGACTTTCCTCAAAGTAAAAAAATTCTCTTAAACTCTGATAACACTCCTAAGCTTGAACCTGATGCCACAGATGCAATCACGAATAAACTAAGCTCACTTAAAAAAGAAGGCTTGCTTAGACCATTTTTTGAGCCGTCAACACCGAACCAGTAAGTGGTTCGGTATACGTCCCCTGTCGTACGAACCAGAATGCCTCCTGTCCATTAAAATCAAGAGAGGCATTATCAATGTTTGAAGTTTCACCAGAACAACGCCTTAGCATTCTCAAAACCTATGGTCTGACTGTCGACAGATTGGTACGTGAAGATGAGCGCAAATCTATTACCAGCATCTCTCGTTCTCGTGCGTGGGAGCTAGAAAATCAGGGCAAATTTCCCCCGCGCAAAAAACTGGGTTCTCACAGTTGCGCATGGCTGCTTTCTGATTTGTTAATCTGGAGCCACCAGCGTTAGGGGGTCCGGTATGTATATTTTCTCTCACAATAATATGGCACCGGTTTCTTTTCGCCGTTACCTCAACAAAGTTGAAGTGTGCCTTTTTCTTCGTATCAGCTTACCGACGCTTAACCGCTGGATACGTAATGGTGATTTCCCCCCACCTCATAAAATTGGTCAGTACATTGTGGGCTGGCCGCCAGAAATAGTTAAACGCTAAAGGATATAACGAAAATCAGCAGGCTCCAGGAGCCTGCGGGTTTTATTTATCGCAAGCATGAACCTGAATGGCGTAATTTTTACAGACAATAAGCCATCAGAACTACAGGCCTCATGACCATATTGCCAAAACTAACTCAGGATTATTTATAATATATGTCCACCAGCACACCCATGAATCCGTTTCAGATATCAAGAAAAAAGCTTGGTGCCTTTATCTATCAAGGTTATGCCTTACCCGTGTATGAATGGCCTCAGCGTGCGGTATATCCTGAGCCTAAAATCATGCGTGCGATGATGGACGGCCTTACTGAGATATTCAGCCAATCGACTAAAGTGCTGGTGCTACGTTTCGACTTGCATGTCAAAGAACACAGCGAGTCTAATCAGGTCATCAGCCAGTTCAGTCAGGCACTGGCAAGCACGCTGAAGAAACAATATCCTGGTACTTGGTTTCATCTGATGTGGGTTCGTGAGCATGGTCGCAGCCCGAAACAACATTATCACTGTGTGTTAATGGCTAACGGTCAAAAGATACAGCATCCGGCGAAACTCATCCCAATGATAGACGAATGCTGGCAGACCTCCTCCGAGGGGACTTTCAGCCTGCCATCCAACAGCTATTACTTCTGGAAACGTGGCGAAAGCCATTTGCTCGGACTGATTATTTATCGGCTTAGCTATCTGGCGAAAAACATCACTAAAAAACGTTTTAACATCAAAACCAGACGTTACGGCAATCGTTGTCTCTCTGCCAGCAGCCAACTTCCCGCACAAACGTTGAGCGTACTGTTAGGCCGGTAAGATTGACGTTAAGACACTTCAGAACTGTAATAACACGGTGTTCGGTGAATCGCTCTTTGCATACGACTATCTCCTTAAGGGACATAATCAGAGTGAGGATAACAACTGAAACCTGGCCTGTTTTAGTTAACTGATGAACATCAAGGTCTTGCAGCTAGCAATTATTTACTGGCTGCAGAACCCTTGAATAATCACAACAATGAAAGGCCATAGGTAGGCGAATCAGCTTTCTCAGCTATTCGAGCAACAATTTTTACCCCACCTTGCCCCACAGTTACTGCATGGCTGATAACGAACAAATTCGGTTCTTTGTTGTTCAGTAAGAGTTTTCCTCAGAAACGGATGTTCGTCATTGTAAGCTTTCAAAAGTTCCCCTGGGACAAGCTCCCAGTCTTCTTTATCAGGCGTCACATTTGCTCTGATCATCAAACCATAAGGAAGCTTTTTCTCGCCTTTTAACTTAAGCCGTTTTTTTTTTGATTCCGGCTGAACCGTCATCGTTGCAAGACCGAATTCAAGATCATAAAACTCTGTCGAGCGCGGTATCTGCATATCCCCGCCAACACCAGAAACATGAACAATCAGATTTTCATCGATGCTAATTTCCAGCTCAATTCTCTCTTCCAGAGGGGGAAAATCCGGGTTAATCGGGATAACCAATTCACCATAGTTGGTGCGCGGATCTGCGGCAGCAGTTTTACCTACCATTTGTGGTCGTTTAAACGACGCAAGTGCATTCCCATCTCGAGGGTCTGTGCAATACATGGATTGTGGATAGCTGATCGAATTTCCACGGGTCGGTAGCAATGTCCCCTCAGGGATGATAGTCAGCATCGAATTGCGTGCTTCGAGTAGTTCAAAAGGCTTTGATAATGTCAGCTTCAACTCATCCGACGCGATCCAGGCTGCGCCCTCAGAAATAATACGGTCTCCCTTTTTTGAAATCTCAAGCGAAGCAATACCAAACAACTCACTCAACTGCCGTTTGATAAGGGGCATGTTAACCATGCCACCAGTAGCCAGACACAAAGCGATCGTCTGCCTATCAATATCGGCCTGATTATCAGCTAACAACGCATCGATTTCATTAATCCCTTGGCTAATTAATCGTTTAGAAATAGCCTCAAGCTCTTCTCGAGTTAACCAGTAATCGATTTCCGACTCTTCCCCTTCACCAAGGTAGTAGTCAGGCACAAAGATAGAAGTCTTGTCGTGGGTTGAAAGCGTGATTTTTGCACGCTCACAGGCCGCCTGTAATTTGGCTAGCATCCCAGGACTACGCTCTAGCTGGCTCTCATCGTCCCAGTTGTGCTGCTCTGCATGCTTTTGCTCAACATACTTCTGAATAGCATCATCAAGATAGTCTCCTCCCACGGAGTTATTACCGCGGTTCAGGATTTGCAGGATATTGCCATTAACCACCTTGCATAACGTTAGATCAAGGGTACCGCCCCCCCAGTCAAACACCAGTAACATCTTGCCTTCGAATCGTCTTAGTGCCCCTTTAGGGTCTTCCTGATCACGAAAATAGCCATAGAGGGCTG
This sequence comes from Enterobacter sp. UCD-UG_FMILLET, assembly GCF_000762975.1. Taxonomy (NCBI): domain Bacteria; kingdom Pseudomonadati; phylum Pseudomonadota; class Gammaproteobacteria; order Enterobacterales; family Enterobacteriaceae; genus Enterobacter; species Enterobacter sp. UCD-UG_FMILLET. The sequence continues at coordinate 8,982 of NZ_JRJC01000006.1, read as the reverse complement.
CAAGAGGCTCATGTACAAAGCTCTCAACATAGACACCAGCGTTTAGCAATGCCTCACGAAGTACCTGCCGCTCGCGGCCTCCCATCGCAACAGGAATAGTCACCACTGCATTCTTCAAATCGGCACTTTCTTCGTCATCTTCATCTCGGGCGTGTTCAATAAGATATCGAATATACTCAGTCACCACTTCGCCAGGACTGAGTAAACGCCCATCAACATTGATATCAGTACAACCCAACAGCTTTTTAGGGCCACGAACGGTATTTCCTAAAACACCGATTCCATGCTGATCGAGCTTATCTTTTGCTTTTTTACCACAGATGGTTTTATCGCTCTCATAGCGAACAACTGAAGGGTGAGGTCGTCCTAAGTCATCGAATGATTTAATTTTCCCAGCACGCGTCACCACCGAAATCAGACTGTTTGTGGTGCCAAAATCGATACCTATTTTCTGAACCATGATAATTCTCTCTCAATGCTTTCAAGGACCAGCTCGACATAATGTGTCGCAATTTCCACCTTCGGCTTTTCTCTCTGCAATGCATTAAGAGATAATTTAAGTGGCTCCATAACATCTTCATTTAACAGATTGAAAGCGCGTGATTTTGCCTTACTGACGTCATCTTTCAGGTGTACACGCTGAGCTTTATCATCAAGCACTTGCTCTTCAGACTGGGTTTTAACCTGACTAAGGCTAACTTTTAGCAGCTCAATTTCCTGCTGCAACGTAGATACTTGATGCGTTAGTTGAGTTTTTTCAGCCTCTGCATCATTCATTCGTTTGTTGAGTTTTTCTATGATGCTGTCACTAAACCGCTGACCTTCACGAGCGCTGGTCAGTAATTTTCCGTAGTAGCTAACTGTATCAGCGATACCGCCTCGCGGCTCGCTGAGTTGAGAAGCGAGAAAGCCACAAATTTTCTTCTCATTGATTAAGCCATCACCGCGCTCTAAGATGCGATTTTCGAATGCCTGAATGCCTATTTTTACATCACATTTGCCTGTTTCTACCGCCCACAAATAACAGATAGTCAGCAAATTTTCGCATTGCTGGCGAAGATGCTCCGGAGTTAGTGAGCGAAGCGAAGAAGATGATGTGTCTGAGCCCTCTTTCTGTTTAAGTTGCTCCTTAATCGACGTAATTCTTGCTTCATAGCGTTTACTAAAGCTACGAGTTAAGTGCGCCAGAATCCCCGGATTACTCAAACTCAGAGGTTCAGCCGCCGACAGAAAGAGATTTGAGTACCCCAGGTGTTTGCCCACCCAATGCTCACTTAATGCCTTTACCGCAAAATCGAGGACTACCTTGCTAACCTCATGATTCCCTTGAGTGAGAATCACTATTTGCGACAATTTGTTGAACTCAGGATCTGACATACCGACAGATGCAACCAGCTTCTCAAGCACCTCGTTAGGTATTCTTCCCGGCTGCTGTATGCGCTTTAAATCGGACTGCAATACCTGAGTTAGCGCGCTTGCACGCACCTTGCCATCCTTATTCGTCACAGGAATAAACAGTTGGCTTAAAATACTCTCTAGTGTTTTTATTTTTTCAGCATCATTCGCTTTGCTACTGCTCGCAGCTACTTCTGGCGACCCTTTGTCTGAAAAACGTTCTGCCTTGTCGAACTCGGCCTGGTTTTCGGCAATCACTGATTCAGTTTCAGTGGCAACTGGATTAGCTTGGGGTTCCGCATGATCCTTGTTTCGTTTCAAGGATAAGGTCCCTGTCTTTTTTTCTTTATTTTCAGACATCTGAAGCCTCTGATTCTGGAACTGTAACGTTAAAAACTTCACTATATTTCAATTTTGTACCGTAGTTACGCTGAGCTTTAAGATTACCTTCCTCCGTCGCCTTGAGATAACGAAGGTAATTCAGTTTTTGGCGATCCTGATTAACCAGTTTCGAGATGTTAATCTGGTCGATAGCCAGCTCGAGGCTTTCCAGTGTATAGCGTGAAAAATGGGCAACATAATCATTCAGAATACGGCTGGTAATATGGTCTGTCGGTAATTTTAAAATGACATTCTGGTCGCCAGCATTGGTCAAAATAGTATCCCCACGGAAGAGCATCAACGCGTCATCCAGACGAGAAATAGACGATCGCCCATAGAAATCTGAAAAATCATTAAATGAGAATTTAATGAGTTGAGACAGTGAATACGATAGCGCCGTGGGATACTGCACAAGCAACTGATGTGAACGATTAAAACACTTTGCAAAGTCTTCAGTGGTTAATCGTTCAGCGCGCTGATCCTTCGCCATCACACCATGTAAATAACGAATAAGCCCATCTCTGTACCAGATAACTTCATCGCAGCCCTCCGTTTCACTTATGAAATGAGATATCGTATCGCCATCGAAATCATCCCGACCAAACAGGCGCAAGAAACTCTGATCGACCTGTTCAAGCTGAGTCAGAGAGGCTACCAGCAAATCAATCTTAATGCGCTTAGGACGTATCCCCCGGCGCGATAGCTTTATATCAAAAAAGCCTTTCTTCGCTGAACAGAGTTGTTTCAATAACTCGTCCGGGTGTCCGAGAACATCACCGTTCAGTTCAATTTCATCAACACAACTTAATACAATGTCTTCCGGACCCACCGCTCGAGTAAGCTTGAAATTATCTCCCATGACCTCTCGTCCATCGATGGTAAGCATAGGATTCGCAACAGGATGAAGGCGTTCATGTTGGCTAAGCTCCGACAAAGAAGAAAATTCCATCGGGCATTCACGACATTTAAATTTGGTCGTTGCCCCTTTTTCTTGCGCTGAAAAACCTCGTTCAAGAAAGAGGTCAATGGCCGTCTCCTGAATCCAACCTACGGTAGGCATAGCTTGCTCCTGTAAATGAACGCAACTAACTCAAGAAGTCAGAAGGAACTAAGCAGGCACATCATCTGTTCTCGGTGATGTCCTGCCCTATTGCTCCCAATCAGTGCAACAATTAAGCCCCTTTCAACATATCAAACACCACGCGGGCAAAGCCTTTCGCCAGTTCAGGGTTAGAGAGGTATTGCACCATCATCTCCTGCTGGGCGTCGTTGCTGTCCATCACGGCATCATCAATGGCTTTCGGGAAATCGCCCAGCATCGCCTGTTCGCGCGTATTGTTCGCAATCTGGGTCATCACTGCCTGGTTTTCTGACAGTTTGTCGCGCACCGCAAAGGCATAATTGATCATGTCTTTATCGGTGAGATTATCGGTAACGAACAGCTCGTTAAGACGCGCCAGAATATTCGACAGAAACTCTTCTTTCTTGTCTTTCGGCTTTGCCGTACCGACATCATTACCCGGTGTGATTTTGTATTCCGCCGCATCTTCCTGCAGCTTCAAGTGCTGTTCGTGGAGCTTCGACAGGCGGTAATGGCTCATCTCGACGTTGCTTAAATCAATCTCATCTTCTTCGATACGCTGTTCATGCAGCAACGGACGCAGGTGGCGGGCAAACAGGCTCAGCTTCTCCAGGTTCTTGTCGTCGTAATCGACGATTTGCGACATAAACTCGTAAAAGCGGACAAAGCTGCCGAGATCTTTCTTGAAGATATCCAGCTTACTTTTTTCTTTCTCGCACTCTTTGAAGGTGTTTTCCGCATTGGTGATCAGCACAATATCGCCGGTCTTCTTGGTGCGTTCAAACATCTCTTTGGCCAGCACATATGCATCAATCGCCGAGGTGTAGCGATGTTTCCAGCGCTCCACCGCAGGTTTGCAGATATTGCTAATGGCGGCGTTGGATTTGTTTTTACTGAAGAACGCCTCGCAGAACTGCTCTACTTCGTTCCACAGGAAAATACCGCTGGTACGCAGCTTTTCAAAAAGTTCAAAGACCTGTTGAGGGTCGCTGACATCCGTCAATTCTGCGGTCTGGTAGTACGGCTGGAAAGCACCCAAAATCTCGTCAGGCTCATTGTAGAAATCGAGTACAAACGTGCCGGACTGCGCCTTCCCTGGATAGGTACGGTTCAGGCGCGACAGCGTCTGTACGCACTCCACGCCGCCCAGTTTTTTATCCACATACATGGCACACAGCTTGGGCTGGTCGAAACCGGTCTGGAATTTGTTGGCCACCAGCATCACCTGGTAGTCGTCGGTATCAAAGGCTTTGCGCATATCCCGGCCTTTCAGCCCTGGGTTCATGTTGATCTCGGTGAACTTCTGGTGAAGCAGCGCAAGGCTGTTGTGGTCATCTTCATGAAACTCAACTTCACCGGAGAACGCCACCATCGCGCTTATCTTGTCGTATTTTTGCTCGGCGATGTATTTATCGAACGCCAGCTTGTAGCGCACCGCCGCTTTACGCGAGCTGGTCACCACCATAGCTTTCGCCTGGCCTGCCAGTAAGTGCATCACATGCTTACGGAAATGCTCAACAATCACCGTCACTTTCCGCGACACGTTATAATCGTGCAGCGTCACCCACTGGTTCAGTTTGATCTTAGCTTTCTTGCTGTCCACTTCCCGATCAGGATCTTTCAACTTTTGAAGCAGCTTGTACGCCACTTTGTAGTTGGTGTAGTTCTTCAGCACATCGAGAATAAAGCCCTCTTCGATGGCCTGGCGCATGGAGTAAACGTGGAACGCTTCCGGTTTGTTCGTTTTCGACGCCGGTTCCTGTGGATTAGGGCGACGACCAAACAGCTCCAGCGTTTTGGCTTTCGGCGTGGCGGTGAAGGCGTAATAGTTGAGGTTGTTGCTGCCTTTACGCGCGGCGACGGTGGCATCCAGAATATCTTCTGAAGACATCTCCACATCGTCATCCGCCTCTTCCGTCATCAGCACTTCTTTCAGCTGACGCGCCGTAGAGCCGCTCTGCGAGGAGTGCGCTTCATCGGCAATCACCGCGTATTTACGCTGCTTGAGGCTGACGCTGTTTTCAATCGCCTTCAGGACAAACGGGAAGGTCTGAATGGTGACGATAATGATTGGCTGCGAGTTTTCTAGCGCGCTGGCCAGCTTCTCTGATTTAGAGCCGTCGCCTTCTTTGTTATTGATGCGCCCGACCACGCCATCCTGGTGTTCAAACTGGTAGATGGTGTCCTGCAACTGGTCGTCCAGCACGGTGCGGTCCGTCACCACAATCACCGAGTGAAACTGCTTCTCGCCATTTTCATCGTACAGGCGGGAAAGCTGGTGGGCCGTCCAGGCGATAGAGTTCGATTTGCCCGAGCCCGCACTGTGCTGAATCAGATATTTATTGCCGGTCCCTTCCACCGTGGCGGCGGTGATCAGTTTGTTCACCACGTCCCACTGATGATAGCGCGGGAAAATCAGGCTCTCGCTTTTGTACTTCAGGCCAATGGCATCTTCTTTTTCTACGATTTGCAGATGCACAAAACTGGCGAGAATTTTCAGCAGGTTGTCCGGTAGCAACACCTCATTCCACAGGTAGCTGGTGGCGTAGTCATTGGCATCTTCTGGGATGTCATTCCCCGCGCCGCCGTCATGGGTGCCTTTGTTAAACGGCAGGAAGAAGGTTTTATCGCCCTCGAGCTTGGTCGCCATAAACACTTCGTACTGGCTGACAGCAAAGTGCACCAGCGCGCCGCGTTTAAAGGTCAGCAGCGGCTCAGGCTTATTAGTGCCAGGATCTTTGGGCAAACGCGTTTTCTTATATTGCGTGATGGCGTTTTGCACCGCCTGCTTAAATTCAGACTTTAGTTCGAGGGTCGCTATTGGCAGGCCATTGACGAACAACACCAGGTCGATACGCCATTTCTTCGCCTTCACGCCCGTTTCTTCAAAGGCGGCGTTCGACGCATGCGGGCTGTAAACCAGCTCCGGCACGATGCGGCAGATATTCTGTTTATAGCGCGTCAGAGTTTCCGGATTGAGGTTATGTTCCGGTTTAAACTGGCACAGGGAAAAGCGTGCGTTATGGCTTTTGATACCATGACGCAGCACGCCGAGCGTACCGTAAGTGCGAGACAAAACATCGGTGGCGTTGATATCCGCTTTTTTCAGCTGCGCCACCAGCGCATCGAGGAAATGACGCTCGGTATCGGTAGGGTAAATTTTGGCAAACTTCTCCCACTCCTGCGGCTGCGTGGTTTGCACAAAGGTCAGCGCATCCTGGGAATACAGCGCACGTTCGCGATCGTAGCCGTCGGTTTTACCACAAATCCAACCTTTTACTTCCATCTGAGCAATCATCTCATTCTGGAAAATCAGCTCTTTGGTGCTGTCCATGCTCATGCGGTGGCCTCCTGTGGCTCCTCAACATCCTGCATGTCAGCGGCAACCCAGTCGCGGACGTCGATTTTTCCGGTGACGGCGGCGGAGATTAGGGCTGTGCGGCGTTCCTGGAGAAATTTTATAGAGTTATTTAGTTTTGTTTCGAGCTGATCAAAGATCTTATTTTTTGCAGTTATAAAACTAGCAATTTCGACTTGTTCACTAAAGCAGGGTGCAACCATATAAAATGACTTTATTGATTCTTTCGTTATATTATTTGCTAACCCCTCAGCACCATTTATAGCCAACTTAATCTGGTTTCGCATTGGCAGGGAGCCCATTAAATGAGATAAAAATTCAGGGGCAATTTTTTTTATTGGTATAACTCTAAATGTTTTATCTGAAAGCAACAATTTCGTTCGACAATTATAGACAAAAGCCATTGAACCGATTAAATCGACCGAACCGCTTGCTCGAGACATAATGAGATCACCGGGATGAACCTCATACTCAATATTTGGAATTATTGAGGATGGTAGCGCTTTATGCTCTTTTTCATTAAATAGACCACCATTCACGCACCCAGACTTCAAAACACCCCATTCATTTTCTTCAGCATTACGCGCCTCGCACTCAGGACTTTTTCCCTGTTCAATCCGAACAATTGCATGACGCATATGCATCACAACCCAATGCGCCGGCACTTCCCCCAACCACTCAACACCGGAATCTTTCATCGGTACATCAGGGTTTAGCCCTTTGGTGACGGCATGGCTAATCACTGCCTGACGTTTTTCTTTCAGCAGTTCAATCAGTTGTTGCTGCTTTTTGATCAAGTTATCGATTTTTGCGGTTTCGTGATCGAGGAAACATGCAATTACATTACTCTCATCATCTGCCAATTCAGGGATAAGGATATTCTTCATTTCAGAAGAATTTGTACTCCAAAGGTCTGCAACAATGCCTTTACCATAGCGGTAAAACTCTTCCTGGAACGGATAACTGCGGAGTAAATGGTGAGCAAATTTAGGGTTTATTCTTTTAGGCTCCATTACTATGCTAATTAATGAAACAGACCCATTAAGTTGAGACACTCCCGAAGATCCCTTCCTATCTGAACGGCTATTAATAACAAAATCATTTTTCAAAACCAGCTTACGATTATCCCCTGCATCTGTTTTAGCTGCAGTATCAATTTGGGGGACAATACCCTGCATAGTTACAGATAAAGGAGGATAGTCTTTATCACTAACTTTATCTCTTCTTTCCTCAAAAAATTGACCAAGCCGCTTAATATTCCAGTGAGAGGGTACCATCCCCAACCACTCAACCCCAGAATCCTTATACTCCGGATACGCCTTATACTTAGCCATCAGGAATGCACCTCCTGCAGCAGTTTCATAATCTCGGCGCTGACCGCATCCAGATCGGCATCAATCTCTTCCAGCGGGCGTGGCGGCTGATAGACGTAGAAATGGCGGTTAAACGGAATCTCGTAACCAACAATCCCCACCTCACCATCTTTCGCATCGCGCTTATCGGCGTTGATCCATGCGTCATTCACATGCGGCAGCACTTCTGCCTTGAAGTAATTTTCAATCAGGTCACTGGTGGATACAGCTGGGTTCAACGGCACGTTTTCGTTATCGCGTAGCTCGCCGTCCTGTTCGAACTCAACCACTTTGCCCTGGTATTCAAATGCCCCGTACAGCGGCTGAGCGGCTTCTTTCAGCACCTTTTTCACCACCGGCTCGGCATCCGGGTTTTTGGTGGTGATGGCATCGATAAACTGCTTGTTCTCTTTCGCATCAAGCTTCACGCCAGCCGTTTTGATGGCCCCTTTCAGGGTCAGCTGGAACTGGTTGAAGTCATTGCTCACCAGCATTTTTCCACCCGCCTGTGTCCCCAGAGCCGTCTGAATCTGCTGTGCTTTTTCCATCAATCCGCGCTGTGCCAGCCACAGTTTGCTGTCGAGCAGGTCTTTAATCTGCTTCTCTTTCAGCTCGGCGAATTCAGCTTTAATGATGGCGCGCGCATCGGCTTCCAGCTCGGAGAAATCACCATAGCTATCCGCCTGCCATTGGGCTGCGAACGCTTCATAAAGACGTTCCATTGGCGCGTTAAACGGCTTCGGCGCAAANCCCGCCTGTGTCCCCAGAGCCGTCTGAATCTGCTGTGCTTTTTCCATCAATCCGCGCTGTGCCAGCCACAGTTTGCTGTCGAGCAGGTCTTTAATCTGCTTCTCTTTCAGCTCGGCGAATTCAGCTTTAATGATGGCGCGCGCATCGGCTTCCAGCTCGGAGAAATCACCATAGCTATCCGCCTGCCATTGGGCTGCGAACGCTTCATAAAGACGTTCCATTGGCGCGTTAAACGGCTTCGGCGCAAAGCGCAGAGTCGCAATCGCCTCATCCGTCACCTGAGCAGATAAACGCAGTGGGCGCTCAATGGTCAGGCGGCGATAGCCAAAATCAGTACTGTTAAAGATTTTACTGGCGAAGGTTTTCGGCGCTTCGGTTTTGGCTGTGGCAGGCTGACGGCCTCGGTTGGATTTTTGCTCGGCGGCTTTCTCCAGACCCAGTTCTTCCAGAGTTGTGACATCCACCACCTCAAACTCACCGAAGGTCTGGGTGATCAGCTTGATATCGTCTTCGCCCATCAGGTTACGTTTGGAACCCAGCGATTTACGCATTTTGCCGCACAGGTTGGTGCCATCAATCAGCTGTACTTTGCCTTTACGCTCAGGCGCTTTCTTGTTGGAGAGGATCCAGACGTAGGTGGCAATGCCGGTGTTGTAGAACATGTC
>NZ_JRJC01000005.1:0-521 GCF_000762975.1 Enterobacter sp. UCD-UG_FMILLET | reverse complement strand
CGCCTGCTACACCGGCCGTGGCCGCGTCGGCAGAAAAGCAGGAGCTCGCCAGTTCGTCCTCTTCATCATCACCAACGGCCACCCTGGCCCCTATTATGTCCAGCCATGCGACCAGTCAGACGGCCGCCACCGTCGCCTCCGCGCCGGTGTTAAGCCAGCCTCTGGGGACCCACGAATGGCAGCAGTCCCTGAGCCAGCACATCACCCTGTTCACTAAGCAGGGCCAGCAGACGGCAGAGCTGCGCCTGGTTATCATCCAGCTTAAGCGAAATTTGCACCTGACCCAGATCTTCCGGGTGCAGGCGCAGCTGCAGATGGTCTCTGCGCACAGCCATGTTCGTGCGGCACTGGAAGCCGCGCTGCCGGTACTGCGGACCTCACTGGCGGAAAACGGCATTCAGCTTGCCCAGAGCAGCGTCAGCAGCGAGAGCTTCGCCGGGCAGCAGCAGTCCTCATCCCAGCAGCAGCACCAGGCTTCGCGTTCCGGCAACACCGGCAGTTTTAATGAAGAGAGCGATGAG
>NZ_JRJC01000004.1:0-500 GCF_000762975.1 Enterobacter sp. UCD-UG_FMILLET | reverse complement strand
TCCTGAAGGAGCGCTTCTCGTTCACGAAGTTCTTCACTCAAGAGTTCATGAAGGCCCTCTACTAAGGAAATATCCGCATGCTCATCTAAGAACTCTGGTAAGAGCTGACGCACACGATCGAGTTTTAAATGGTCCAATTGGTTGAGTAATTGATGATAAGTTGTCATAAGCGCTCCCTTCACAATAAATCGTAGGCTTGAAGATTCTCATCCACATAAGCCTCTAGTTCATCTTCTTCAAGATGTTTGAAGACATCTGATTTAAGAATTTCAACGTAATCTTCACGGCGATAATTAAAGGGACGGTCGCTTAAAGGATGACGAGCAATCAAGCGTTGGTCACAATAGACTTTAAGGTCCTCTTGTTCTTTTTCACAGGTTACGGTCTGTCCAATATATTTAACCGGCACTGAATATTTACGCCCTTCAAAGATCACAAGTGCCTCTTTAGAGACTTTTCGAGTCAAAGGAACACTCAATTGACTATAAACTTTGAGAAGC
>NZ_JRJC01000003.1:0-441 GCF_000762975.1 Enterobacter sp. UCD-UG_FMILLET | reverse complement strand
CCTAATTACGTAATTACGGTGACACTTTACTATTTACACCATTTCTCTGTCGGCATATGCTAGGCGCATGTTTCGGCTCCCCCGAATCATCGTACCCGGCATCTCGCACCCTATGACGCAACGAGGGAACAGGCGCCAACGGATCTTCATGGAGGACGACGACGATGCGCTTTACTTCACAGAGATTGGCTAGCCCAGGCGTGTCGATCAAACGGTGTGGAAGTCTGGTCCTACTGCCTGATGTAGAACCTCGGCCACTTGATTCTCGTACCCGCGGAACGCAACGAGGGAACAGGCGCCAACGGATCTTCATGGAGGACGACGACGATGCGCTTTACTTCACAGAGATTGGCTAGCCCAGGCGTGTCGATCAAACGGTGTGGAAGTCTGGTCCTACTGCCTGATGTAGAACCATGTTCACTTGATTCTCGTACCCGCGGA
>NZ_JRJC01000002.1:0-513 GCF_000762975.1 Enterobacter sp. UCD-UG_FMILLET | reverse complement strand
GGAATGGGGAAGCTGTCAATAATGGATACACTCATTCCTTCAACCTCTTTAAAGACGAGTGCTTGGCGAATGACTTGGATACTCGGTAAGAGGGCATTACAACGGCGGACAAAGCGATAATATTCTAGGAAATTAGGAAATAAACTTTGAGCMARTTGGTGCTTAGCTTTAAGCGTTTCACTAAAATGCAGTACGCCCCATAGGTAACAAGCGATAACTAAGCAATCTGATGTTGCGAGATGGACGTTCTTTCGGTTTTGAACCTCAAAGGGGAACCCTCGTTTGATAAAGCGTCTCAATGGTTGTCAGTAAATAAACAAAAACTTTTGGAAGTGTGCTATTATATATAAGTCGTCCGCTTTCTAATGCTTAGTGGTTTAAGATTAGGATAGCACGACTTATTTATTTTCCAATGAAATTAACTAGCAATTCGGGTTTATTACGGATTTTTTATATCTTCAATGGGTTCATTAATCACTGAATTTGATTATCTTGTTTTAATGAATGTGAAGT
>NZ_JRJC01000001.1:0-102023 GCF_000762975.1 Enterobacter sp. UCD-UG_FMILLET | reverse complement strand
TAAGTTTGATGCTCGTGAATTAAACTTCGTAATGAATTACGTATGTTCACTCAGAGACTTGGTATTCATTTATTGTCCGAAGACATTAAGAATCCATGTCACTTTGAGTGCCCACACAGATTGTCTGATAAATTGTTAAAGAGCAGTGCCGCTTCGCTTTTCGCTGCGGCGCGGGGTGTGCATATTACGCTTTCCCGCTTCAGAGTCAAGTAATTAATTTCGCTTTTCTCTGCTGACCCGGCGGCGTGTGTGCCGTTGTTCCGTGTCAGTGGAGGCGCATTATAGGGAGTTATTCCGACGTGACAAGAGGAAATTTAAAAAAAGTTTCCATCCGCGTTTTTTTTCACCAATAGAGGTGAAATCAAGCTACAAATTGTTCTATTTGATGTATCTGCAACCACAATCACATTCGAGGTGGCATAATTATCAGCATGAATCTTTAAGGAATAAAAGCGATGCCATTAAGCGCACAACAGCTGGCCGCCCAAAAAAACCTGTCGTACGTGCTGGCAGAAAAGCTGGCTCAGCGGATTTTAGCGGGTAAATATGCCCCGGGTAGCATCCTGCCGGGAGAAATGGAGCTGGGTGAGCAGTTTGGGGTGAGCCGTACCGCCGTGCGCGAAGCGGTGAAAACCCTAACGGCAAAAGGTATGGTGCTTCCACGCCCTCGCATTGGCACACGCGTGATGCCACAGAGTAACTGGAATTTCCTCGATCAGGAGCTGCTCTCCTGGTGGATGACGGAAGATAACTTTCACCAGGTCGTCGATCACTTTCTGGTGATGCGCAGCAGCCTTGAACCTCAGGCATGTCTGCTTGCCGCCACGCTAGGAACTGCAGAGCAGAAAGCGCAGCTTAACGCATTGATGGAAGAGATGGTGTTCCTGAAAAAACACTTCAACCGCGAACGCTGGGTTGAGGTCGATATGGCCTGGCATGAACACATCTATATGATGAGCGCCAATCCGTTTCTCACCTCTTTTGCCTCTTTATTTCATTCGGTGTATCACACCTACTTTACCTCTATTACACAAAACGAAGTGGTAAAACTGGATTTGCACCAGGCGATTGTTGATGCCATCCAGGAAAGCGACGGGCAGCGAGCCCTGAGTGCGTGTCAGGCACTGCTGGCCGCGCCAACCCAACAGCAGGTAAACAAATGACAAACAAAAAAGCGCGCAGCATGGCCGGATTGCCGTGGATTGCAGCCATGGCGTTTTTTATGCAGGCACTGGATGCCACCATCCTCAACACAGCGCTTCCTGCTATTGCGCAAAGCCTTAACCGCTCCCCGCTGGCGATGCAGTCCGCTATCATCAGCTACACCCTGACAGTCGCAATGTTAATTCCGGTCAGCGGCTGGCTGGCCGACCGCTTTGGCACCCGCAGAGTTTTCATGCTGGCCGTAACGCTCTTTACGCTCGGATCGCTGGCCTGTGCGCTCTCCTCATCCTTAACGGAGCTGGTTATCTTCCGCGTATTGCAGGGCATTGGCGGCGCGATGATGATGCCGGTGGCGCGTCTTGCCTTGCTGCGAGCCTACCCCAGGAGCGAACTGCTTCCCGTACTCAACTTCGTCACCATGCCGGGCCTGGTTGGCCCGATTCTTGGCCCGGTACTCGGTGGCGTGTTTGTCACCTGGGCTAGCTGGCACTGGATCTTCCTGATTAATATTCCAATTGGCGTTGCGGGGCTACTGTATGCCCGCAAATATATGCCGAACTTCACCACGCCAAGGCGCAGCTTCGATATGGGCGGCTTTTTCCTGTTTGGCCTGAGCCTGGTGTTATTCTCCAGCGGGATGGAGCTGTTTGGCGAGAAGATCGTCGCGACGTGGTTAGCGCTCTCCGTCATCCTCGGCGGTATTCTGTTATTCCTTCTTTATATACGTCACGCGCGCCGTCATCCGACACCGCTGATCTCCCTGGGGCTCTTTAACACCCGAACGTTTTCCGTAGGGATTGCAGGGAACATTGCGTCTCGTCTGGGGACGGGTTGCGTACCGTTCCTGATGCCATTGATGCTGCAGGTGGGTTTCGGCTACCCGGCCCTGATTGCCGGGTGCATGATGGCGCCCACGGCAATGGGCTCGATTCTGGCAAAATCAACCGTGACACAGGTGCTGCGCTGGTTTGGCTATCGCAAAACGCTGGTTGGCGTGACGGTCTTTATCGGCCTGATGATTGCGCAGTTCTCGCTGCAATCCGCCGCGCTACCCGTCTGGATGCTGATCCTGCCGCTGTTTGTGTTGGGCATGGCGATGTCAACGCAGTTCACGTCGATGAACACCATCACCCTCGCCGACCTGACTGACGAGAACGCCAGCAGCGGCAACAGCGTGCTGGCCGTCACACAACAATTATCGATAAGTCTGGGCGTTGCCGTGAGTGCAGCGGTGCTGAGGTTTTATGAGGGTTTTGACAGCGCGAATACCGTTGAGCAGTTCCACTATACCTTTATTACCATGGGCGCACTTACCGTGGTATCGGCGCTGGTCTTTATGCTGTTAAAACCGAAAGACGGCCGAAACCTAATTAAAGAGCGTCACAAAGAGAAAGCTAAACCGAACCGCGTTCCATCAGAACAGGAGTAAGCTGCAGGCGTTGCTGTTGCAGCGTGGGCTGCGCCATACGATGGATCAACACATCGATGGCCAGCTCGCCCAGTTCATCTTTTGGCTGATGGATCGTGGTCAGCGGCGGCGTCATGTAGCTGGCCAGTTCGATATCGTCATAGCCAATCACCGCCATATCATCAGGCACGCGTAGCCCCGCCTGATATAACGCCTGATAGGCACCAAACGCCATGGCGTCGTTGCCGATAAACACCGCCTGCGGACGTTGAGGCTGCGCCAGCAGCGTCTGCATCGCTTCAAAACCACCGTGAAACTCAAAATCACCGGTGATACGGTACCCTTCCGGCACGGAAAGGCCCGCCCGCGCCATGGCGGAGAGATACCCTTCCAGACGCAAACGCGCCGGGGTTTTATCCAGCGGACCGGTAATACAGGCGATGCGGGTATAGCCTTTATCAATCAGATACTGAGTCGCCATATCGCCGCCCAGCAGGGAGTTATCCTGAATGAGATCGCTGGTTCCGTCGAACGGCGCCCAGTCCATCATCACGGTGGGAATCGAAGGATAGCGCTGGATAATCTCTTTCGAGGGCTGGTGCGTTTCGGTGCAGAGCAGCAATAGCCCGTCGACGCGTTTTTGCATCAGCGTTTCCAGGTTACGATTCATGCGCTGCTCGTCACCCTCGGTATTACACAGCACCAGGCTGTAGCCACGCTCGAAGCAGCTGCGCTCCACGCCGCGAACCAGTTCTGAATAAAAGGGGTTGGTACTGGCGGTGATCAGCATACCGATGGTGCGCGTCTGGTTGAGCTTAAGGCTGCGCGCCAGCGCAGACGGCGCATAGTTGAGTTCTTTTACCGCAGCTTCGACTTTCTCCCGAATCGCCTCGCTGACGAAGCGATCGTTGTTTATAACGTGGGAGACCGTCGAGGTAGAAACACCCGCCATGCGGGCGACATCTTTCATTGTGGCCAAGCGTTACCCCTGCTGACTTAAGAATTCATCTATCTCTTTACGCCACGGAACGGAAGGCTGGGCGCCTTTGCGCGTCACCGCAATCGCGGCAGCAGCGTGTGCGAAGCGAATAGCGTCATCCATTCTCTTGCCTTCCAGCAGCGCGGTGACCAGTGCACCGTTGAAGGTATCTCCCGCTGCGATGGTATCAATCGCTTTGACCTTAAAGCCCGGCACGCGACGGCCTTCGCCATTGACGCTTGCCCACACCCCACGGCTGCCAAGGGTGATAATCACGGTACCGATGCCCTTATCATGCAGTGCACGCGCGGCTCGCGAAGCATCGTCATCATTTTCTACGCGAATGCCCGTCAGCTTTTCGGCTTCGGTTTCGTTCGGCGTAATGATGTCCACCAGCGCCAGCAACTCGTCTGATAATACACGGGCCGGGGCCGGGTTAAGTACGACAGTGGTATGATTTTCATGCGCAATTTTCGCGGCGGCCAGCACGCTTTCAACCGGTGATTCCAGCTGCATGAGCAGGGCTTCGGCTCTGCCGATGATTGTACGTTGCGCTTCTACGCGCTCCGTCGTCAGCGCAGCGTTAGCGCCCGCATGAATACCGATGACATTCTCACCTTCAGCATTGACGAAAATCAGCGCCACGCCGGTCGATTCCCCTGCAACAACGCTGACCGGTGCGATATCAATATTGTCGCTCGCCAGCTGCTTACGTACGCGCTCGCCGGTATCGTCATCACCCGTGCAGGCGATAAACGCAATTTTCGCCCCGCTGCGACCCGCAGCGACGGCCTGGTTGGCACCTTTACCGCCAAATGCCACCTGATACTGGTTACCCGTGACGGTTTCGCCCGGTGCAGGGAACGATTCAAGGTTAAGAATGTGATCGGCATTGATACTGCCAAGGACGACGAGGTTGCCTGCGGTTTTCATGGTTGGGTTGTCCATCTGAGAGCGCCACCGGTGTTACCCGGTGGCGTATGCCACACTTTTCTTTATTGGTGTCCCTCAGGCAGCCAGCGACTGCCTGATTCGCCTTTTACTGCTTGATGACCAGCTTCAGGTCAACTGGGTATTTGGCCTGAACTTTTTCGCCCTTCAGCACTTTATCGGCAGTTTCAACGCCAGTGGCGCCAATCTGCTCAGGCAGCTGAGCGATGGTCGCAGCCAGTTTGCCATCGTTTACCGCTTTTTCACTATCCGGCGTGCCGTCAAATCCGACAACCATCACATCAGATTTACCTGCGGTCTGCAGGGCACGCAGCGCGCCCAGCGCCATTTCGTCGTTCTGCGCGAATACCGCCTGCACGTCAGGGTGTGCGGTCAGCAGGTTCTGCATAACGTTCAGACCTTTAGTACGGTCGAAGTCGGCCGGCTGGCTCGCCAGCACGTTGAATTTGTGCGCAGCCACAGCCTGCTGGAAGCCTTCACCACGCTCGCGGGCTGCGGACGTACCGGCAATCCCCTGCAGTTCGATAACTTTCGCCCCTTCGCCGGCTTTCTTCGCGATGTAATCACCCGCGATTTTGCCGCCCAGCACGTTATCAGACGCAATGTGGCTAACAACTTCGCCTTTCGTTGCCTGGCGGTCCAGAGTGATCACCGGAATTTTCGCCTGGTTTGCCATTTTAACGGCGTTACCGACGGCGTCAGAATCGGTTGGGTTGATAAGCAGAATTTTGGTGCCACGAACGGTTAAGTCCTGAACGTTAGCCAGCTCTTTCGCCGGGTTGTTCTGTGAATCCAGTACCACCAGGTTGTAGCCCAGTTTGTCCGCTTCTTTCTGCGCACCGTCCTTCAGGGAGACGAAGAACGGGTTGTTCAGGGTAGAGACAACCAGCGCGATGGTATCTTTCGCCATGGCGTTAGCACTTACGGTTGCGCTCAGCGCGACAGCGGAAACCATGGTAGCCAGTTTTTTCATGTTCATATCTAAGATGTCCTGTAGTGTCGTCAGTTACTGTTTTTTGTTGTCTACCAGTACCGCCAGCAAAATCACCACTGCCTTAACGATCATCTGGTAATAGGAGGAAACACCTAACAAATTCAAACCATTATTCAGGAAACCGAGAATCAGTGCGCCGATCAATGTCCCAACAATGCGACCTTTACCGCCCGCAAGACTCGTACCGCCCAGAACCACTGCTGCGATAGCATCCAGCTCATACCCCGTACCTGCCGTCGGCTGCGCAGAAGAGAGGCGCGCCACTTCGATGATACCTGCCAGCGATGCCAGCAGACCACACAGGGAGTAAACGATAATTTTGACTTTATTAACGCTGATCCCGGACAGGCGCGTTGCCGCTTCGTTACCGCCCAGCGCATAAATATAACGGCCCAGACGGGTGTGGTGCAGCATGTACCACGCCGCCAGGAAGACGATAGCCATTATCCAGACCGGAGTCGGAACACCCAGCGGGCGACCGATACCGAACCAGCCAAACAGATCCGCGTTATCGG
Organism: Enterobacter sp. UCD-UG_FMILLET; assembly: GCF_000762975.1. NCBI lineage: Bacteria > Pseudomonadati > Pseudomonadota > Gammaproteobacteria > Enterobacterales > Enterobacteriaceae > Enterobacter > Enterobacter sp. UCD-UG_FMILLET. The sequence goes on along the minus strand of NZ_JRJC01000001.1, from coordinate 96,012 downwards.
TAAAGCCGGTATTAACCGGACTACCGTTGGTGTACACCATGGTCACACCGCGCAGCAGCAGCATCATTACCAGCGTGGCGATAAAGGCCTGAACGCGGCCTTTTGCCACAATCACGCCGGTTACGGCACCAATCGCCGCGCCTGCCGCCAGGGCAGCGGCCACGGCCACCAGCGCGTTGACTTCAATGCCGACAATCGAAGCGGCGATCGCGCCGGTGAGCGCCAGCAGGGAACCGACGGACAGATCGATACCCGAGGTCAAAATCACCAGCGTCATGCCGACCGCCATAATGGCGTTCACAGACGTCTGCTGCAGAATGTTGAACAGGTTATTAACGGTGAAAAAATTCGGGCTCATGGTCGACACAATCGCGATCAGCACCAGCAGGGCAATCAGCGATTTTTGTTCCATCAGCCATGCCTTTGTGAAATAGCGGCGACCAGAAACAGCCTGGGTAGTCATCTTCTTACTCCTGATTCACGCGATTAAGCTTGCCCACAGCGGCAGCCATCAGAACTTCCTGGGTGGCCTGCTCGCGAGTGAATTCACCGCCGAGATGCCCTTCATGCATGACGATAATGCGATCGCTCATGCCTAATACTTCTGGCATCTCGGAAGAGACCAGAATGATGCTCAGACCGTCGGCCTTGAACTGGTTAATCAGCTGATAAATCTCTTTCTTCGCGCCCACGTCTACGCCGCGGGTTGGCTCATCGAGAATCAGCACTTTCGGACGAGTCATCAGCCCGCGCGCAATCGCCACTTTCTGCTGATTACCGCCGGACAACAGGCCAATCGCCTGCTCCATCGACGGGGTTTTGACGTTAAAGAGACGGATAAAATCGCTGACCGCCTGCTGCTCATCTTTATGCTTCAGGCTACCGCCGCTATGACTGAAATAACGCAGCGCGGTCAGGGACATGTTCTCTTTAACCGACATCCCCAGCACCAGGCCGTCGCGTTTGCGGTCTTCGGAGATATAGACGATGCCGTTCGCCAGACCATCCTGCGGAGAGCGGGTGACCACTTCATGACCGTCAAGGGTGACATAACCGCTGGTGCGCGGCAGTGCGCCGTAGAGCACTTTCATCAGCTCGGTACGTCCCGCGCCCATCAGGCCCGCCACGCCCAGGATCTCGCCCTGGCGCAGGGTAAAGGTCACGTCGTTCACACCCGGACCGCAGAGGTTGTCCACCTTCAGGCGGATCTCACCCGGCGCTTTATCCAGATGCGGATACTGATCTTCGAGCTTGCGTCCCACCATCATTTCAATGAGCGTATCTTCGGTCAGCGTGGCGACTTCGCGCTCGGCAATAAACTGCCCGTCGCGGAAGACGGTGACGTCATCACAGATCTCGAAGATCTCTTTCATGCGGTGAGAGATATAGACAATCCCGCGCCCCTGCGACTTCAGCTCGCGGATAACGCGGAACAGGGATTCCGTTTCGGTATCGGTCAGGGCGTCGGTCGGTTCATCCATAATGATGACCTTCGACTCAAAGCTCAGCACCTTCGCGATTTCCACCATCTGCTGATCGCCAATGGACAGATCGCCCACCAGGCGGTCGCTCTTAAAGCGCAGGTTCAGCTTCGCCAGCAGCTTGTCCGCCTCGGCATACATGGTTTTCCAGTCGATTTTGCCGAACCGGTTAACAAACTCGCGGCCGAGGAAGATGTTTTCCGCAATGGTGAGCTGAGGAATGAGGTTCAGCTCCTGGTGAATAATGCCGATACCCGCTTCCTGAGAAGATTTCGGGCCAGTGAAGGTGGTCTCTTTGCCCAGCCAGACGAGTGAACCGGCATCGCGTTGATAGATACCGGTCAGCACTTTCATCATGGTGGATTTGCCGGCACCGTTTTCCCCCACCAGCGCCATCACGCGCCCGGGGTAGACGTTCAGCGCCGCGCCGGAGAGGGCTTTTACGCCCGGGAACGACTTATCGATCCCTTTGAGTTGCAGTAATGCGTCCATGATGGCCTCAGAATGTGACGCCAGCACAGAGAATGATATTCGCATACGGGGAACACTCCCCGCTGCGAATCACCGCCTGACTGTCTGCGGTTTGTTGTTTGAACTGTTCATGCGTCGTGTAACGAATTTCTATGGTGTTTCCCTGGTGTTGTTGCAGTTGCTCAATATGGCTGAGCAACGTTTCGTGGAGTTGCGGATTATGTTGTTTGATTTCCGCCGCGAGAATGGCGGTCTCAACCTGCATCTCCGCCGTCACAACTTCCAGTACCTGCATAAACGAGGGTACACCCTGCGTTAACGCCATATCGATACGGGTTGTGCTGCGCGGAACCGGTAAGCCTGCATCGCAAACCACCAGCGTATCGGTATGCCCAAGACGGGAAATAACCGATGAGATTTCTGAGTTGAGTACCGTGCCTTTCTTCATTTTCTTGCTCCACTAGCGAAACGTTTCGCTAAAAATAGTGTAGCGCCAGAAATGTTCAGAAAACCATCATGACGTAACAGATTTGTGATCGACGTCGAAACGTTTCGCTAAGTGAAATGCAGAGACAATTATTGTGGGTTGGCGAGGAGTTTGGTAGGCCGGGTAAGCGAAGCGCCACCCGGCATTTTCAGAAGGGATTAGATCTCGACCTGTGTTCCCAGCTCAATCACGCGGTTAGGCGGGATCTCAAACTGGTCAGGCGCGCGCAGGGCGTTGCGCTGCAGGATGAGGTATAGCTTGCCGCGCAGGCGCAGATACCACGGGCGTTTGCCGATGATCAGCGACTCGTGCGACATAAAGAACGACGTCTCCATCATCCGGCAGCTCAGCCCTTCCAGACCGCAGCGGTGGAACACCTCTTCCACGTTTGGCGTTTCACGCCAGCCGTAGCTCGCCACCACGCGCCAGAATGTCGGGGAGAGCTGCTCGATTTGCACACGACGCACGTTGTGAACGTAAGGCGCATCTTCGGTGCGCAGCGTCAGCAGGATCACGCGCTCGTGCAGCACTTTGTTGTGCTTGAGGTTATGCATCAGCGCGAACGGAATCACATTCAGCGCGCGAGACATATATACCGCAGTACCCGGCACGCGGACCGGCGGGGATTTCTCCAGCGAAGCGATCATCGCCTCCAGAGAATTGCCGTGCTCATGCATGCGGCGCAGCAGGCGGAAGCGCTCGCTTTTCCAGGTGGTCATGACAATGAACATCACCAGACCCAGCGTCAGCGGCAGCCAGCCACCGGAGACAATTTTATCGAGGTTCGCTGAGAACAGCGGCACGTCGATACACAGGAAGCCCACCAGAATCATCGCCACGAGGAATTTATTCCAGTGCCAGTTTCGGTAAGCCACCGTGGTGGAGAGAAGCGATGTCAGCACCATCGTACCGGTTACCGCAATACCGTACGCCGCAGCCAGGTTACTGGAGTGCTCGAAGCTGACGATAACAATAACAACCGCGAAATAGAGGAGCCAGTTAACGAACGGGATGTAGATCTGGCCCGACTCCATCTCTGAGGTATGGATGATGCGCATCGGTGACAGATACCCCAGACGCACGGCCTGGCGCGTCAGAGAGAACACGCCGGAAATCACCGCCTGGGAGGCAATGACGGTCGCCAGCGTCGCCAGGATCAGCATCGGCACCAGCGCCCAGTCGGGCGCCAGCAGGAAGAACGGGTTCTTGATCGCTTCCGGGTTTTTAAGCAGCAACGCGCCCTGACCGAAGTAGTTCAGCACCAGCGACGGCAGCACCACAATAAACCATGCCACGCGGATAGGCAGTTTCCCGAAGTGGCCCATGTCAGCATACAGCGCTTCCACACCGGTGATGGAGAGCACGACGGCCCCCAGCGCCACGAAGGAAACCACTTTGTATTCGAGGAAGAAATGCACCGCCCAGTAAGGGTTCAGCGCGTGCAGCACTTCCGGGTTCGCGATAATGCTGCGTAAACCAAGCGCCGCCAGGATCAGGAACCAGGCCAGCATAATCGGCGCGAACAGTTTGCCCACCAGCCCTGTACCGTGCTTCTGGATCATGAACAGCAGCGTCAGGACAATGATGGCCAATGGGACCACCCATGAATCGAGCTGGGGAGCGATAATCTCCAGCCCCTCTATCGCCGACAGCACCGAGATAGCCGGCGTTATCACCACTTCTCCGTAGAAGAAACTGCCGCCAATCAGGCCGATAATAACCAGCACGGAGGTCATCCTGGCCGAGGTATTGCGCCCGGCAAGAGACATCAGGGTCAGGATCCCGCCTTCACCCGCGTTGTCAGCGCGCATAACGAAGGAGAGATATTTAACGGAAACCACCAGGATCAGCAGCCAGAAGATGAGGGACAGGAAGCCAAATACGGCATCGCGCTCAACACCAAAGCCAAACTGGCCGGACAGACATTCACGAAGCGTATAAAGCGGGCTGGTGCCGATATCACCGTAGACAACCCCGATCGCCGCAAGCGTTATTGCGGGTAATGATTGCTTATTATCAGTGCTCATAGACTAGTCTTTTCGTTTAAATAACAAATGTGTTCCCGGTCCCTTGGCCCACAAAAAGCGCACAGTATGCACGATTCAATGCAAAATCGTACCCCTAAATGCAACCGCATTAATGTAGCGCAAAGAAAATTGCGCCGCACTTCAGTCTATTACCAGCCCTGACTGAAACGTCTATACTCGCTTCAATTGGCCGCCACGACGGCGAAAGGATGCAAAACTATTATGGCTCACTCACATTTATTAGCAGAAAGAATTTCCCGCCTCAGCAGCGCGCTGGAGAAAGGCCTTTTCGAGCGTAGCCACGCCATCCGCCTCTGTTTACTGGCGGCGTTGAGCGGTGAGAGCGTGTTTTTGCTGGGACCGCCGGGCATAGCCAAAAGCCTGATTGCCCGCAGGCTAAAATTTGCTTTTCAGAACGCCCGCGCCTTCGAATATCTCATGACCCGGTTTTCCACCCCAGAAGAAGTTTTTGGCCCGCTCTCCATCCAGGCATTGAAAGATGAGGGTCGCTATCAGCGTCTGACAGAAGGGTATCTTCCGGAGGCTGAGATTGTTTTTCTCGATGAGATCTGGAAAGCGGGGCCGGCTATTCTGAACACCCTGCTCACGGCGATAAACGAACGTCGGTTCCGTAACGGCGCCAGTGAGGAGAAAATCCCGATGCGCCTGCTGGTGGCCGCGTCAAACGAACTGCCTGAAGCCGACAGCAGTCTGGAAGCGCTGTATGACCGTATGCTGATCCGCCTGTGGCTGGACAAAGTACAGGATAAGTCCAACTTCCGCTCCATGCTGGTCAGCCAGCAGGATGAAAGTGAAAACCCGGTATCCGCTTCGCTGCAGGTGACGGATGATGAGTATCACCAGTGGCAGCAGGACATCGGCAAAATCAAACTGCCAGACGCCGTCTTCGAGCTGATCTATCTGCTGCGCCAGCAGCTTGATCTCATCCCTTCAGCGCCCTATGTCTCCGATCGCCGGTGGAAAAAAGCGATCCGCCTGCTGCAGGCGAGCGCCCTGTTCAGCGGCCGTGATGCCGTCGCGCCAATCGATCTGATCCTGCTGAAAGACTGCCTCTGGCACGATGCAGAAGGTATGAACCTGATGCAGCAGCAGCTTGACGTTTTGATGACCGGACACGCCTGGGGGCAGCAGGCGATGCTCAACCAGCTGGGGGCGATTGCCCAGCGGCGCATCCAGCTTCAGCAGCAGCAAAGCGATAAAACCGCGCTGAAAGTAAATCGCCTTGGGGGCATGTTCGCCCGCAAACCGCACTACGAGCTTCCCGCGGATCTGACCGCAGCAACGCTAACGTTGCTGCTCCAGCAGCCGCTTAAACTGCATGATATGCAGGTGGTGCACATTACGATTGAGCGCGAGGCGCTGGCGCAGTGGCTGGATAAGGGCGGAGAGATCCGGGGAAAACTCAACGGCATTGGTTTCGCGCAGCCGCTGAATATGGAAGTGGACAGCAGCCAGCACCTGGTGATCCGCGACGTCAGCCTCCAGGGATCGCGTCTTGCTCTTCCGGGAACCGCTTCGGATAGCGTGCCGGAAGAGATTAAGCAGCAGCTGGAAGCGCTGGATACCGAATGGCATCAGCAGCACACCCGCTTTAGCGAGCAGCAAAAATGCCTCTTTATTCATAGCGACTGGTTAGGTCGCATCGAAGCCAGCCTGCAGGACGTCAGCGCGCAGATCAAACAGGCGCGTCAATGCTAACCCTGGATACGCTTAACGTCATGCTGGCGGTCAGCGAGGAGGGGTTGATCGAAGAAGTGGTCATTACCCTTCTGGCGTCGCCGCAGCTGGCGGCCTTCTTCGAAAAATTTCCGAAGCTTAAAAAGGCGATGACGGACGATCTGCCCCGCTGGCGAGAAAATTTGCGTCAGCGGTTCAGGGAGACCGAAGTTCCGCCTGAGTTAACGGAAGAGGTGGCCTGCTATCAGCAGTGCCAGCGGCTCTCCACGTCGCAGTTTATCGTCCAGCTCCCGCAAACCCTGACGTTGCTCGATAACGTCCACTCTCCGTTTGCCAGCCAGGCCCGGGTGCTGGTCACGGATAACGCCACCTTTACACCCGCACTGCATACCCTTTTCTTACAGCGCTGGCGCCTCAGCCTGGTGGTGCAGGCCACAACGCTGAACCAGCAGCTGCTGGATGAAGAGCGTGAACAGCTGCTGAGTGAAGTTCAGGAACGTATGACGCTGAGCGGCCAGCTAGAACAGGTGCTGGTGGAGAATGAAAATGCCGCCGGACGTCTGTGGGACATGAGCGCCGGTCAGCTCCGGCGCGGGGATTATCAGCTGATCGTCAAATACGGCGATTTTCTGGCGCAGCAGCCCGAGCTGATGAAGCTTGCAGAACAGCTGGGTCGCTCAAGGGAGGCAAAGTCGGTCCCAAAGAAAGATGCCCCGATGGAAACCTTCCGCACCCTGGTGCGCGAACCGGCTACCGTGCCGGAGCAGGTCGACGGGCTCCAGCAGAGCGATGACATTTTACGCCTGCTGCCAACGGAGCTGAGCACGCTGGGGATGACGGAGCTGGAGTATGAGTTCTATCGTCGGCTGGTGGAAAAACAGCTTCTCACCTACCGACTGCACGGCGAAGCCTGGCGCGAGAAAGTCAGCCAACGGCCGGTCGTCCATCAGGATTTTGATGAACAGCCGCGCGGGCCATTCATTGTTTGCGTGGATACGTCCGGTTCGATGGGCGGGTTTAACGAGCAGTGCGCGAAGGCGTTCTGTCTGGCACTGATGCGCGTGGCGCTCGCCGATCGCCGTCGCTGCTTTATCATGCTCTTCTCCAGCGAGGTGGTGGGCTATGAGCTGACGAACCAGCAGGGTATCGAGCAGGCAATCCGCTTCCTGAGCCAGCGCTTTCGCGGCGGCACGGATCTGGCCAGCTGCTTTCGCAGCATTGTGGAGCGTATGCAGGGCGGCGACTGGTACGACGCTGACGCGGTGGTGATTTCCGATTTTATTGCCCAGCGGCTGCCGGATGACGTGGTGAATAAGGTGAAGGAGTTACAGCGAGTGCATCAGCACCGTTTTCATGCGGTGGCGATGTCAGCCCATGGAAAACCCGGCATCATGCGCATCTTCGATCATATCTGGCGCTTTGATACCGGGTTGCGTAGCCGCCTGCTCAGACGCTGGCAGCGTTAATTACAGAAGAGAACCGACGCTTTCACGTACCTGCTGCGGCCAGACGCCACACTGAACCTGACCGATATGGGGTAATTGCAGCAGCAGCATGGTCAGACGGGACTGGCCGATACCACCGCCGATCGTCTGAGGCATTTCACCGCGCAGCAGCGCCTGGTGCCACTCGAGTTTGAGACGATCTTCATCGCCGGTGACCGCCAGCTGGCGCTTCAGCGCGTCAGCATCCACGCGGATCCCCATAGAAGAGAGCTCGAAGGCGTCTTCTAGTACCGGGTTCCACACCAGAATATCGCCGTTCAGCCCGGCAAATTCGCCTTCACCCGCAGTACTCCAGTCATCATAATCCGGCGCGCGAACGTCGTGGCGTTTGCCATCAGACAGTTTGCCGCCGATTCCGATCAGGAACACAGCGCCTAATTCTTTGGCGATCGCACGCTCGCGGCCTTTAGCATCGAGATCCGGGAAGCGGCTCAGCAGCGCCTGGCTGTGAACAAAGTGGATCGTATCCGGCAGGAACGGTGCCAGACCAAACTCTTTGCTTACGGCCGCTTCGGTTGCTTTGATCCCGGCGTAGATCGCCTCAACGGTGGATTTCAGCGTGCCGACGTGACGTTCACCATCCCCCATCACGCGCTCCCAGTCCCACTGGTCAACGTAAACGGAATGAATCGGTGAAAGGCGATCTTCATCGGGACGAAGGGCTTTCATGTGCGTGTAGAGCCCTTCGCCCGCGCTGAAGTCGTGTTGTCCCAGGGTTTGACGCTTCCACTTCGCCAGGGAATGAACCACTTCGAACTGAGCGTCTGGCAGTGTTTTCACTTTCACCTGTACCGCTTTTTCGCATCCAGAGAGGTTATCCTGCGTCCCGTCACCCACGCGGCTCAGAATCGGCGCCTGAACTTCAATAAGGCCAAGCTTCTCTTCCAGCTGGCGGGAAAAATGGGATTTTACGAAACTGATCTGGCGTTGTTTTGCGATGTAAGCGGTTTTCATTATTTATACTCCTGCGTCCTGTTGATATTGATTAAGCAACAGAAATGGCATCATATTCAATAACTCATCAACAAAAAGCCACCTTCACTTTTGATTCGATAAAATTAAACGCTAGAATAGAATGATTCATTAATCTTCATAAGAAAAAGCTATGGAAAATTATCAGATCGACAATCTCGACCGCGGCATTCTGGAGGCGTTAATGGCCAATGCCCGTACCGCCTACGCCGAACTGGCAAAACAGTTTAGCGTCAGCCCGGGAACCATTCACGTCCGCGTAGAAAAGATGAAGCAGGCGGGGATCATTACCGGCGCACGCATTGACGTCAGTCCTAAACATCTCGGTTACGACGTCTGCTGCTTCATCGGCATCATTCTTAAAAGCGCCAAAGACTACCCTTCCGCTCTGGCGAAGCTGAACGCGCTGGATGAAGTCACCGAGGCGTACTACACCACCGGGCACTACAGCATCTTTATTAAAGTTATGTGCCGATCCATCGACGCCCTCCAGCAGGTACTTATCAACAAGATCCAAACAATCGATGAAATTCAGTCCACCGAGACGCTGATCTCCCTGCAAAACCCGATCATGCGTACCATCCGCCCTTGATCGGGCAAATTCATTCCCACATTTTCCACAGGTAGATCCCAGCTCGTTCACAGCGTACAATGGCCGTCTCTTTATCTGGGCGAGCGATCAATGGCGGACATTACCCTTATCAGCGGCAGCACCCTTGGTGGTGCGGAATACGTAGCGGAACACCTGGCTGAAAAGCTGGAAGATGCGGGCTTTTCTACGGAAACCCTGCACGGTCCCTTGCTTGAAGATCTCCCGACTGACGGGGTCTGGCTGCTGATCACCTCCACGCACGGCGCGGGCGATCTGCCGGATAACCTGCAACCTTTATACGACGAACTGCTGGAACAGCAGCCCGACCTGTCAAACGTCCGTTTTGGCGCGGTGGGGATCGGCAGTCGTGAATATGACACCTTTTGCGGGGCAATAGAGAAAGTTGAAGCCGCTGTCACCTCCTGCGGAGCAAAACAGCTGGGTGAAACGCTCAAGATCAACATCCTCGATCATGACATTCCGGAGGATCCAGCCGAGATCTGGCTCGCGGAATGGAAAAATTTACTCAAAAACGATTAAAGATCGCGCGAACAGATGTGGATAACTCTGGTTAAAAGCTCGTATTAACCCGTAGTTATCCAAAGAACAACTGTTGTGTCGTTTTTGCCCTGTGTATAAAGTCGCGATCTGATCCCAGCTTATACTGTCCAGGATCACCGATCATTCACAGCAAACGATCCTTTCTAACTGCATGATCTTCTTTGTGAGATCGGACTTATCCACACAGGTTCGCGATCCTAATAAGAGATCACAATAGAACAGATCTCTAAATAAAAAGATCTTCTTTTTAATAGCCCAGGATCCCAATGCTTTCTCGAAAGACTAAAGTTGAGTAGAATCCACGGCCCGGGCTTCAATCCATTTTCATACCGCTTTACGCGAGGCAGACCACCATGTTTTATCAGGATCCTTTTGACGTCATCATCATTGGCGGGGGTCACGCAGGCACTGAGGCCGCAATGGCCGCAGCGCGTATGGGTCAGCAGACCCTGCTTTTGACACACAATATCGACACGCTGGGACAAATGTCCTGTAATCCGGCGATTGGCGGCATTGGGAAAGGACACCTGGTAAAAGAAGTGGATGCACTTGGCGGCCTGATGGCGAAAGCGATCGATCGGGCTGGCATCCAGTTTAGGATACTAAACGCGAGTAAAGGTCCCGCTGTGCGTGCGACCCGTGCTCAGGCAGACCGCGTGCTTTACCGTCAGGCAGTGCGTACCGCTCTGGAGAATCAGCCGAACCTGATGATCTTCCAGCAGGCGGTTGAAGATCTTATCGTTGAGAACGATCGCGTCGTGGGCGCCGTGACCCAGATGGGCCTCAAATTCCGCGCGAAAGCCGTGGTGCTGACCGTGGGCACCTTCCTTGACGGTAAAATTCATATCGGTCTGGATAACTACAGCGGTGGCCGTGCCGGCGATCCGCCGTCTATTCCACTGTCTCGCCGTCTGCGTGAACTGCCGCTGCGCGTTAGCCGCCTGAAAACCGGCACGCCGCCGCGTATTGATGCGCGCACCATTGATTTCAGCGTGCTGGCGCAACAGCACGGTGATAACCCCATGCCGGTGTTCTCGTTCATGGGCAATGCGGCTCAGCATCCGCAGCAGGTACCGTGCTACATCACGCATACCAACGAGAAAACTCATGATGTGATCCGCAACAACCTCGATCGCAGCCCCATGTATGCCGGCGTGATCGAAGGGATCGGTCCACGCTACTGCCCGTCGATCGAAGACAAAGTGATGCGCTTTGCCGATCGTAACCAGCACCAGATCTTCCTGGAGCCGGAAGGGCTGACCTCAAACGAAATTTACCCGAACGGCATCTCCACCAGCCTGCCGTTCGATGTGCAGATGCAAATTGTTCGCTCAATGCAGGGAATGGAAAATGCGAAAATCGTCCGCCCCGGCTACGCTATTGAGTACGATTTCTTCGATCCGCGCGACCTGAAGCCAACCCTGGAAAGCAAGTTCATCCACGGTCTGTTCTTCGCGGGGCAGATTAACGGCACCACCGGCTACGAAGAAGCGGCTGCACAGGGCCTGCTTGCCGGTCTGAACGCCGCGCGCTTCTCTGCTGAGAAAGAGGGCTGGGCACCAGGCCGTTCTCAGGCGTATCTGGGCGTGCTGGTTGACGATCTCTGCACGCTGGGTACCAAAGAGCCGTACCGTATGTTTACCTCTCGCGCGGAATATCGCCTGATGCTGCGTGAAGATAACGCCGACCTGCGTCTGACCGAAATGGGCCGCGAGCTGGGTCTGGTTGATGACGAACGCTGGGCGCGCTTCAACGAAAAGCTGGAGCGCATTGAACAGGAACGTCAGCGCCTGAAAACCACCTGGGTGAATCCGCAGGCGGAAACCGCTGCCGAAGTAAACGCTCACTTAACAGCGCCGCTGTCGCGCGAGGCCAGCGGTGAAGATTTACTGCGCCGTCCTGAAGTCACCTACGAGAACCTGGTCAAACTGACCGCGTTCGCGCCGGGCCTGGAAGACGCTGAAGCGGCAGAGCAGGTTGAGATCCAGGTGAAGTACGAAGGTTACATCGCGCGTCAGCAGGATGAGATCGAAAAACAGCAGCGTAACGAAAACACGCTGCTGCCGGAAATGCTGGACTACCGCCAGGTGACGGGCCTCTCCAACGAAGTGATCGCCAAGCTGAACGATCACAAACCGGTATCGATCGGCCAGGCATCCCGTATCTCCGGCGTCACGCCTGCGGCGATTTCCATTCTGCTGGTCTGGCTGAAAAAGCAGGGCATGCTGCGCCGCAGCGCGTAATTGACATTGCTTTTGGCGGGTGGCGCTTCGCTGACCCGCCCTACTTATTCGTAGGCCCGGTAAGCGGCAGCGCCACCGGGCAAAAAAACTCTCAACAGGTATTCACCGTGCTCAACAAACTCTCTCGTCTGCTGGATCAGGCAGGTATTTCGCTCACCGATCACCAGAAAAATCAGCTGGTGGCCTATGTCGATATGCTGAACAAATGGAACAAAGCGTACAACCTGACCTCCGTACGCGACCCCAACGAGATGCTGGTACGCCATATTCTCGATAGCATCGTGGTTGCCCCGTGGCTGAAAGGTGAGCGTTTCATTGATGTGGGGACGGGACCGGGTTTACCGGGCGTTCCGCTGTCGATTGTTCGCCCTGAGAGCCACTTCACATTGCTGGACAGCCTTGGCAAGCGCGTGCGCTTTTTACGTCAGGTACAGCATGAGCTGAAGCTTGAAAACATCACGCCCGTGCAGAGCAGGGTAGAGGAGTTCCCGGCAGAGCCGCCGTTTGACGGTGTTATCAGCCGCGCGTTTGCTTCACTCAATGACATGGTGAGCTGGTGTAAGCACTTGCCTGCAGAGAACGGCCGCTTTTATGCGCTGAAAGGGCAGTTGCCAGGCGATGAGATTGAGCAGCTTCCGGACGGTTTTGCTGTTGAATCTATCGAGAAATTATACATTCCTCAGCTCGATGGGGAGCGTCATCTGGTGATAATTAAGCCAAACAATTTTTAAAAAATTAATAAAAAATGTGGAATTTGTGCTGTTCTTCGCATGTTAAAAAACAGCACAAATACAGAGGATTTACCGGCGGGCTTTTAACCTCTTTTTTACTAAGGTTTTTCTTATGATTAACCTGGCGACTTTTATTCACCGAGAAGATAGTCATCTGTGAAAATATAAGTCTGCTAAAAGTGGAAGGCAGTAACCAGAACGCAATGTTAATTATTTATTAAGAATGTCAATAAAAGGTTTTTATTGTGTACTGGGCTGTTTTGAAAATAGTTACGGCCTTTTGCGTTTAATTTCATAAAGATAAATTTGTGCGATTTGCGCCTTTGATAAATACAACCTTATCGCAAATGTGTGTTTTGTGATCTCGTGCACGCTTTATCGCCAACGTTTTCGCGCTGTTTGCAGTTTTGGTCGAAGGTTGACGCTTTCAGCGAAAGTTAAAAAATAGCGGTGGGGAAAAATATTTAAACATTTATTCACCTTTTCGCTACTTAATGTTTGAAATCACGGGTGCGCACCGTATAATTTGACCGCTTTTTGATGCTTGACTCTGAGCCTTAAAGGACGTTTTATACGACACGCGGCATACCTCGAAGGGAGCAGGAGTAAAAACGTGATGTCTGTGTCGCTCTTGAGTAGAAACGTTGCTCGTAAGCTTCTGTTCATTCAGTTTCTGGCTGTGATAGCAAGTGGACTGCTGTTTAGCCTCAAAGACCCCTTCTGGGGCATCTCCGCCGTGTGCGGGGGTTTGGCGGTTGTGCTGCCAAACGTGTTGTTTATGATTTTTGCCTGGCGTCATCAGGCGCATACACCCGCCAAAGGCCGCGTGGCCTGGTCCTTCGCCCTCGGCGAAGTGTGTAAGGTGTTGCTGACCTTTGCTCTACTGGTGATGGCGCTGGCGGTTTTGAAAGTGGTCTTCATGCCGCTGATAGCAACGTGGGTTTTGGTGCTGGTGGTACAAGTTCTGGCTCCAGCTGTAATCAATAACAAAGGGTAAAAGGCATCATGGCTTCAGAAAATATGACGCCGCAGGATTACATAGGTCACCATCTGAATAACCTTCAGCTGGACCTGCGTACATTCTCGCTGGTGGATCCACATAACCCCCCGGCCACCTTCTGGACGATCAACATCGATTCCATGTTCTTCTCGGTGGTTTTGGGTCTTCTGTTCCTGGCCATGTTCCGCGGTGTTGCTAAACGAGCGACCAGCGGTGTACCAGGGAAATTCCAGACCTTCATCGAAATGATCATCGGCTTCGTCCATGGCAGCGTCAAAGACATGTACCATGGTAAGAGCAAGCTGATTGCTCCGCTGGCCCTGACCGTGTTCGTTTGGGTCTTCCTGATGAACCTGATGGACCTGCTGCCAATCGATCTGCTGCCGTTCATCGGTGAGCACATCTTCGGCCTGCCAGCGCTGCGTGTTGTACCGTCTGCGGACGTGAACATCACCCTGTCGATGGCGCTGGGCGTATTTATCCTGATTCTTTTCTACAGCATCAAAATGAAAGGCGTAAGCGGCTTTGTGAAAGAGCTTACCTTGCAGCCGTTCAACCACTGGGCGTTTATTCCGGTCAACCTGATCCTGGAAGGCGTTAGCCTGCTGTCCAAACCTGTTTCACTGGGTCTGCGACTGTTCGGCAACATGTATGCGGGTGAGCTGATTTTCATTCTGATCGCGGGTCTTCTGCCGTGGTGGTCACAGTGGGTTCTGAATGTGCCGTGGGCCATTTTCCACATCCTGATCATTACGCTGCAAGCCTTTATCTTCATGGTTCTGACGATCGTCTATCTGTCGATGGCGTCTGAAGAGCACTGATTTTTTACCAACACTACTACGTTTTAATTGAAACAAACTGGAGACTGTCATGGAAAACCTGAATATGGATCTGCTGTACATGGCTGCCGCTGTGATGATGGGTCTGGCGGCTATCGGTGCTGCGATCGGTATCGGCATCCTCGGGGGCAAATTCCTGGAAGGCGCAGCGCGTCAACCTGATCTGATTCCTCTGCTGCGTACTCAGTTCTTTATCGTTATGGGTCTGGTGGATGCTATCCCAATGATCGCTGTAGGTCTGGGTCTGTACGTGATGTTTGCTGTCGCGTAGTAGTAGTTTTAAAACCCTAAGCCACAGAAATTAAAGAGGTATTGTGCTGTGAACATGAACGCAACAATCCTCGGCCAGGCCATCGCGTTTATTCTCTTTGTCTGGTTCTGCATGAAGTATGTATGGCCGCCTTTAATGGCTGCCATCGAAAAACGTCAGAAAGAAATTGCTGACGGTCTGGCTTCCGCAGAACGCGCTAAGAAAGATTTGGACCTTGCACAGGCCAACGCGACAGACCAGCTGAAAAAAGCGAAAGCTGAAGCTCAGGTAATCATTGAACAGGCTAACAAACGCCGTTCTCAGATCCTGGACGAAGCCAAAGCTGAAGCAGAACAGGAACGTACTAAGATCGTGACACAGGCTCAGGCAGAAATTGATGCTGAGCGTAAACGTGCTCGTGAAGAACTGCGTAAGCAGGTTGCGATTCTGGCTGTTGCTGGCGCCGAGAAGATCATCGAACGTTCCGTGGATGAAGCTGCTAACAGCGACATCGTGGACAAACTTGTCGCTGAACTGTAAGGAGGGAGGGGCTGATGTCTGAATTTGTTACGGTAGCTCGCCCCTACGCCAAAGCAGCTTTTGACTTTGCTGTCGAACACCAAAATGTCGATCGCTGGCAGGATATGCTGGCGTTTGCCGCTGAGGTGACTAAAAACGAACAAATGGCTGAGTTGCTTTCCGGTGCGTTAGCACCTGAAACTCTCGCCGCGTCGTTTATCGCCGTGTGCGGAGAGCAACTGGATGCCAACGGCCAGAACCTGATTAAGGTGATGGCAGAAAATGGTCGTCTCCGTGTGCTCCCGGATGTTCTCGAGCAGTTTGAGCACTTACGTGCCCTTAGTGAAGCAACCGCTGAAGTCGAAGTGACTTCTGCGACTGAACTGAGTAATGAACAGCTTGCGAAAATCACCGCCGCGATGGAAAAACGTCTGTCACGCAAAGTTAAGCTGAATTGCAAAATCGATAAGTCTGTAATGGCAGGCGTAATCATCCGTTCGGGTGATATGGTCATTGATGGCAGCGTACGCGGCCGTCTTGAACGCCTTGCAGACGTCTTGCAGTCTTAAGGGGACTGGAGCATGCAACTGAATTCCACCGAAATCAGCGAACTGATCAAGCAGCGCATTGCTCAGTTCAGTGTTGTGAGTGAAGCTCACAACGAAGGTACTATTGTTTCTGTAAGTGACGGTGTTATCCGCATCCACGGCCTGGCCGATTGTATGCAGGGTGAGATGATTTCCCTGCCGGGTAACCGTTACGCTATCGCACTGAACCTGGAGCGCGACTCCGTAGGTGCAGTTGTGATGGGTCCATACGCTGACCTCGCCGAAGGCATGAAGGTTAAGTGTACTGGCCGTATTCTGGAAGTGCCGGTTGGCCGTGGCCTGCTGGGTCGCGTTGTTAACACCCTGGGTGCGCCAATCGACGGTAAAGGTCCGGTTGAGCACGATGGCTTCTCCCCAATCGAAGTTATCGCACCGGGCGTTATCGACCGTCAGTCCGTAGATCAGCCTGTTCAGACAGGTTATAAGTCCGTTGATGCCATGATCCCAATCGGTCGTGGTCAGCGTGAACTGATCATCGGTGACCGTCAGACCGGTAAAACCGCGATGGCTATTGACGCCATCATCAACCAGCGTGACTCCGGCATCAAATGTGTGTACGTGGCCATCGGCCAGAAAGCGTCCACCATTTCCAACGTGGTTCGTAAACTGGAAGAGCACGGCGCACTGTCTAACACCATCGTTGTGGTAGCAACTGCGTCTGAATCCGCTGCACTGCAATACCTGGCGCCATATGCCGGTTGCGCAATGGGCGAATACTTCCGTGACCGCGGTGAAGATGCACTGATCGTATACGATGACCTGTCTAAACAGGCTGTTGCTTATCGTCAGGTTTCCCTGCTGCTCCGTCGTCCACCTGGACGTGAAGCGTTCCCTGGCGACGTATTCTACCTCCACTCTCGTCTGCTGGAGCGTGCATCCCGCGTAAACGCGGAATACGTCGAGAACTTCACTAAAGGTGAAGTGAAGGGTAAAACGGGCTCTCTGACCGCTCTGCCGATCATTGAAACCCAGGCGGGTGACGTTTCTGCGTTCGTTCCGACCAACGTAATCTCCATTACCGATGGTCAGATCTTCCTGGAAACCAACCTGTTTAACTCCGGTATTCGTCCGGCGGTTAACCCGGGTATCTCCGTATCCCGTGTTGGTGGTGCTGCTCAGACCAAGATCATCAAGAAACTGTCCGGTGGTATCCGTACCGCGCTGGCACAGTATCGTGAACTGGCTGCGTTCTCTCAGTTCGCATCCGATCTGGACGAAGCAACCCGTAAACAGCTGAGCCACGGTCAGAAAGTGACCGAACTGCTGAAGCAGAAACAGTACGCACCAATGTCTGTTGCTCAGCAGGGCCTGGTACTGTTCGCGGCTGAACGCGGTTACCTCGAAGATGTGGAACTGGCGAAAATCGGTAGCTTCGAAGCCGCTCTGCTGGCTTACGTCGACCGTGATCACGCTCCGCTGATGCAAGAGATCAACCAGACCGGTGGCTATAACGACGAAATCGAAGGCAAGCTGAAAGCTATCCTCGATTCCTTCAAAGCAACCCAATCCTGGTAATCGTCCGGCGGCTTGTCTCAGGACAAGCCGCCTGGCATTGAGGAGAAGCTCATGGCCGGCGCAAAAGAGATACGTAGTAAGATCGCAAGCGTCCAGAACACGCAAAAGATCACTAAAGCGATGGAGATGGTCGCCGCTTCCAAAATGCGTAAATCGCAGGATCGCATGGCGGCCAGCCGTCCTTATGCAGAAACCATGCGCAAAGTGATTGGTCACCTTGCAAACGGTAATCTGGAATATAAGCACCCTTACCTGGAAGAACGCGACGTTAAGCGCGTGGGCTACCTGGTGGTGTCGACCGACCGTGGTCTGTGTGGCGGCTTGAACATTAACCTGTTCAAAAAACTGCTGGCGGATATGAAAGCATGGTCTGAAAAAGGCGTTCAGTGCGATATCGCAATGATCGGCTCTAAAGGCGTCTCTTTCTTTAACTCCGTTGGTGGCAACATTGTCGCTCAGGTGACCGGTATGGGTGATAACCCGTCCCTGTCCGAACTGATCGGCCCGGTTAAAGTGATGTTGCAGGCCTATGATGAAGGCCGTCTGGACAGACTGTACGTTGTCAGCAACAAATTCATTAACACCATGTCTCAGGTTCCAACGCTCACTCAGATGCTGCCGTTACCGGCATCAGAAG
This sequence comes from Enterobacter sp. UCD-UG_FMILLET, assembly GCF_000762975.1. NCBI lineage: Bacteria > Pseudomonadati > Pseudomonadota > Gammaproteobacteria > Enterobacterales > Enterobacteriaceae > Enterobacter > Enterobacter sp. UCD-UG_FMILLET. The sequence goes on along the minus strand of NZ_JRJC01000001.1, from coordinate 77,876 downwards.
ATGACGAGCTGAAGCAAAAAGCCTGGGATTACCTGTATGAACCCGATCCGAAACCGCTGCTGGATACCTTGCTGCGTCGTTACGTTGAATCTCAGGTTTATCAGGGCGTTGTAGAAAACCTGGCCAGCGAGCAGGCCGCACGAATGGTGGCGATGAAAGCCGCGACCGATAATGGCGGCAGCCTGATTAAAGAGCTGCAGTTGGTTTACAACAAAGCTCGTCAGGCCAGCATTACTCAGGAACTCACCGAGATCGTCTCGGGGGCCGCCGCGGTTTAACCAGGTTTACGAATTACGTAGAGGATTCAAGATGGCTACTGGAAAGATTGTCCAGGTAATCGGCGCCGTGGTGGACGTCGAGTTCCCTCAGGACGCCGTACCACGCGTGTACGACGCGCTTGAGGTACAGAATGGTAACGAGAGCCTGGTGCTGGAAGTTCAGCAGCAGCTCGGCGGCGGTATCGTGCGTACCATCGCGATGGGTTCTTCCGACGGTCTGCGTCGTGGTCTGGAAGTTAAAGACCTTGAGCACCCGATCGAAGTCCCGGTAGGTAAAGCAACACTGGGTCGTATCATGAACGTATTGGGTCAGCCAATCGACATGAAAGGCGACATCGGTGAAGAAGAGCGTTGGGCTATCCACCGCGCGGCACCTTCCTACGAAGAGCTGTCCAGCTCTCAGGAACTGCTGGAAACCGGTATCAAAGTTATCGACCTGATGTGTCCGTTCGCGAAGGGCGGTAAAGTCGGTCTGTTCGGCGGTGCGGGTGTTGGTAAAACCGTAAACATGATGGAGCTGATCCGTAACATCGCGATCGAGCACTCCGGTTACTCCGTGTTTGCGGGCGTAGGTGAACGTACTCGTGAGGGTAACGACTTCTACCACGAAATGACCGACTCCAACGTTCTGGACAAAGTATCCCTGGTTTACGGCCAGATGAACGAGCCACCTGGAAACCGTCTGCGCGTTGCGCTGACCGGTCTGACGATGGCTGAGAAGTTCCGTGATGAAGGCCGTGACGTTCTGCTGTTCGTTGATAACATCTATCGTTACACCCTGGCCGGTACGGAAGTATCTGCACTGCTGGGTCGTATGCCTTCAGCGGTAGGTTATCAGCCTACGCTGGCGGAAGAGATGGGTGTTCTTCAGGAACGTATCACCTCTACCAAAACCGGTTCTATCACCTCCGTTCAGGCGGTATACGTACCTGCGGATGACTTGACTGACCCATCTCCAGCAACCACCTTTGCGCACTTAGATGCAACCGTGGTACTGAGCCGTCAGATCGCGTCTCTGGGTATCTACCCGGCCGTTGACCCGCTGGACTCCACCAGCCGTCAGCTGGATCCACTGGTTGTTGGTCAGGAACACTACGACACCGCGCGTGGCGTACAGTCCCTGCTGCAGCGTTACCAGGAACTGAAAGACATCATCGCCATCCTGGGTATGGATGAACTGTCTGAAGAAGACAAACTGGTGGTAGCACGTGCGCGTAAGATCCAGCGCTTCCTGTCCCAGCCATTCTTCGTTGCGGAAGTATTCACCGGTTCTCCGGGTAAATACGTTTCCTTGAAAGACACCATCCGTGGCTTTAAAGGCATCATGGAAGGCGAATACGATCACCTGCCTGAGCAGGCGTTCTACATGGTTGGTTCCATCGACGAAGCCGTGGAAAAAGCCAAAAAACTTTAACGCCTTAATCGGAGGGTGATATGGCAATGACTTACCACCTGGACGTCGTCAGCGCAGAGCAACAAATGTTCTCTGGTCTGGTCGAAAAAATCCAGGTAACGGGTAGTGAAGGTGAACTGGGTATTTTCCCGGGTCACGCACCGCTGCTCACCGCCATTAAGCCTGGTATGATCCGCATCGTTAAACAGTTCGGTCACGAAGAGTTTATCTATCTGTCCGGCGGCATTCTTGAAGTGCAGCCTGGCAGTGTGACCGTTCTGGCCGATACCGCTATCCGTGGACAGGATCTCGACGAAGCGCGAGCCCTGGAATCGAAGCGTAAGGCTGAAGAGCACATTAGCAGCTCTCATGGTGACGTGGATTACGCTCAGGCGTCTGCGGAGCTGGCCAAAGCGATCGCGAAACTGCGCGTTATCGAGTTGACCAAAAAAGCGATGTAACACCGGCTTGAAAAGCACAAAAGCCAGTCTGGATACCAGGCTGGCTTTTTTTTTCGGCCTTAATTCATGATGAAAAAGATGTAGAATTTTGAGCATCAAACGTTTTTACTTCACACTCAAACTACCGTCAGGATGCGTATGTCAAACAGTGCGATGAGCGTGGTGATCCTTGCCGCTGGCAAAGGGACCCGCATGTATTCCGATCTGCCAAAGGTGCTCCACACGCTTGCAGGAAAGCCAATGGTGCAGCATGTCATTGATGCAGCCAACGAACTGGGTGCCAGTCAGGTCCACCTGGTCTACGGCCACGGCGGCGATCTGCTTAAAAAGACGCTGAGCGATGACAAGCTCAACTGGGTGCTTCAGGCCGAACAGCTGGGCACAGGCCATGCGATGCAGCAGGCTGCGCCTTTCTTTGCGGATGACGAAGACATTTTGATGCTCTACGGCGATGTCCCGCTGATCTCCGTTGAAACACTGACTCGCCTGCGTGAAGCCAAACCGCAGGGCGGCATCGGTTTATTAACCGTCGTGCTGGACGATCCAAGCGGTTATGGCCGCATCACCCGTGAAAACGGCAACGTCACGGGGATTGTTGAGCATAAAGATGCCAGCGACGAACAGCGCCAGATTCAGGAGATCAACACCGGTATCCTGATTGCCAACGGCGCGGATATGAAGCGCTGGCTGTCGAAGCTCAATAACAACAACGCGCAGGGTGAATACTACATCACCGATATCATTGCGATGGCGTACCACGAAGGGCGTGAAATTGCCGCCGTTCATCCGGCGCGGATCAGCGAAACGGACGGCGTAAACAACCGCCTTCAGCTCTCCCGTCTTGAGCGTATTTATCAGTCCGAGCAGGCCGAAAAACTGCTGCTGGCGGGCGTGATGCTGCGCGATCCGGCGCGTTTCGATCTGCGTGGTTCGTTATCTCACGGTCGTGACGTTGAAATTGATACTAACGTTATCCTCGAAGGTCAGGTCACGCTGGGCAATCGCGTCAAAATTGGTGCCGGCTGCGTGATTAAAAATAGCGTTATCGGTGACGACTGCGAAATTAGCCCGTACAGCGTGGTGGAAGATGCCCGTCTGGACGCGGCCTGTACCATCGGCCCGTTTGCGCGTCTGCGTCCGGGCGCTGAGCTGCTGGAAGGCGCTCACGTGGGTAACTTCGTGGAAATGAAAAAAGCGCGTCTGGGTAAAGGCTCAAAAGCCGGTCATCTAACCTATCTGGGCGACGCGGAAATTGGCAATAACGTGAATATTGGTGCAGGGACCATTACCTGTAACTATGACGGCGCGAATAAGTTTAAAACCATCATCGGTGACGACGTGTTCGTTGGCTCCGATACGCAGCTGGTGGCGCCTGTTACCGTGGGTAACGGAGTGACTATCGCCGCCGGAACAACCCTTACGCGCGATGTGGCCGAGAACGAGCTGGTGTTAAGCCGCGTTCCGCAGGTCAGCAAGCAGGGCTGGAAACGCCCGGTGAAGAAAAAGTAACAACAAGGCGGGTGGCGCTACGCTTACCCGCCCTACAATTGAGTAGGCCTGATAAGGCGTAGCCGTCATCAGGCAAACCCGGGAGAGGAGATAAATATATATCTCCCCCCACAAGCAGTACCCATAAAAATAACCCCACTCTCTACAAGGCTCGGGGCGCCCGGAAAGGGCAAATACAGGTCAGCGACAACGCAGGCATAATGCCTAAATTCGGAATCTAAAATTATGTGTGGAATTGTTGGCGCAGTTGCGCAGCGTGATATTGCTGAAATCCTTCTCGAAGGTTTACGTCGTCTGGAATACCGTGGTTACGACTCAGCCGGTCTGGCTGTCGTCGATGCAGAAGGTCATATGACCCGTCTGCGTCGTCTCGGTAAAGTGCAGATGCTGGCCCAGGCTGCGGAAGAACATCCGCTGCACGGTGGTACCGGTATTGCGCACACCCGCTGGGCGACGCACGGCGAACCGTCTGAAGGTAACGCGCACCCGCATGTGTCTGAACACATCGTGGTCGTGCACAACGGCATTATCGAAAACCACGAACCGCTGCGCGAAGAACTGAAAGCGCGCGGCTACACCTTCGTCTCTGAAACTGACACCGAAGTGATTGCTCACCTGGTGCACTGGGAGCTGGAGCAGGGCGGTACACTGCGTGATGCGGTGCTGCGCGCTATCCCTCAGCTGCGCGGTGCGTACGGTACGGTGATCATGGATTCCCGCGATCCGTCAACGCTGCTGGCCGCGCGTTCCGGTAGCCCGATGGTTATCGGTCTGGGCATGGGCGAAAACTTCATCGCTTCTGACCAGCTGGCGCTCCTGCCGGTTACCCGTCGCTTTATCTTCCTCGAAGAGGGTGATATCGCGGAAGTGACCCGTCGCAGCGTGACCGTCTTTGATACCAAAGGCGAGCAGGTGAAACGTCAGGAGATCGAATCGAATCTGCAGTACGACGCGGGCGACAAAGGCGCTTATCGTCACTACATGCAGAAAGAGATTTACGAGCAGCCAAACGCCATCAAAAACACCCTGACCGGGCGTATCAGCCACGGTGAAGTGGATCTGAGCGAGCTGGGCGCAAACGCGAACGAACTGCTCGGCAAGGTTGAGCATATTCAGATCGTGGCCTGCGGCACCTCCTACAACTCCGGTATGGTTTCTCGCTACTGGTTTGAATCCCTGGCGGGCGTGCCGTGCGATGTGGAAATCGCGTCTGAATTCCGCTATCGCAAATCTGCAGTGCGTCGTAACAGCCTGATGATCACCCTTTCCCAGTCTGGTGAAACGGCGGATACCCTGGCAGCGCTGCGTCTGTCTAAAGAGCTGGGTTACCTGGGCTCTCTGGCCATCTGTAACGTCCCTGGCTCATCGCTGGTGCGTGAGTCCGATCTGGCGCTGATGACCAAAGCGGGTACCGAAATCGGCGTGGCCTCCACCAAAGCGTTTACCACTCAGCTGACCGTTCTGCTGATGCTTGTGGCGAAGCTGGCGCGTCTGAAAGGCGAAGATGCTTCCGTTGAGCACGACATCGTTCACGGCCTGCAGGCGCTGCCGAGCCGTATTGAGCAGATGCTGTCTCAGGACAAACGCATTGAAGCCCTGGCGGAAGATTTCTCTGACAAACATCACGCCCTGTTCCTGGGTCGTGGCGATCAGTATCCGATTGCGCTGGAAGGCGCGCTGAAGCTGAAAGAGATCTCCTACATTCACGCTGAAGCCTATGCGGCTGGCGAGCTGAAGCACGGCCCGCTGGCGCTGATTGACGCGGATATGCCGGTCATCGTTGTGGCACCAAACAACGAACTGCTGGAAAAACTGAAGTCTAATATCGAAGAAGTGCGCGCGCGCGGCGGTGTTCTGTACGTCTTCGCCGACAAAGATGCCGGTTTTGTCAGCAACGACAACATGCACATTATCGAGATGCCGCATGTGGAAGAGGTGATTGCACCAATCTTCTACACCGTTCCGCTGCAGCTGCTGGCCTATCACGTTGCCCTGATCAAAGGCACCGACGTTGACCAGCCGCGTAACCTGGCGAAATCGGTTACCGTAGAATAATCCCTTCAGGCTCCACCTTCTGGTGGAGCTTTTTTATCCCACCCGGCTTGTTTTTAATCAATCCTTTCTCGTTTTTAATAATGACAATCTGTCATCTTCAGCTACTTTTTTCAGTGTCACATAAAGAAAATATTTCTGAAAACGTCTTGTCATAAAACCGGCTAAATTGATGAAAAATAAACTTTCTTTTGCGTAATTTTAAGTGAAATTTACGTTGTCATAAAACTGTCATAATTCGTACATTTATCTGTCACCTGTTTGTCCTATTTTGCTCATCGTAGCCACTAAACAACGATTTACGAAAATCTTGCAGGAGACATTATGAAAGTTATGCGTACCACTGTCGCAACTGTTGTCGCCGCGACCTTATCTCTGAGCGCGTTCTCTGTATTTGCAGAAGCAAGCCTGACTGGCGCTGGTGCAACCTTCCCTGCGCCGGTGTATGCCAAATGGGCGGATACCTACCAGAAAGAAACCGGTAACAAGGTTAACTATCAGGGTATCGGCTCCTCCGGTGGCGTTAAACAAATTACCGCGAACACTGTTGATTTCGGCGCATCAGACGCTCCGCTGTCTGATGACAAGCTGGCTCAGGAAGGCCTGTTCCAGTTCCCGACCGTGATCGGTGGTGTGGTTCTGGCCATCAACCTGCCGGGCGTGAAGTCGGGTGAGCTGGTGCTGGACGGCAAAACGCTGGGTGACATCTACCTTGGCAAAATCAAAAAATGGGATGACGAAGCGATCGCTAAACTCAACCCAGGCCTGAAGCTGCCTTCTCAAAACATCGCCGTGGTTCGCCGCGCGGATGGTTCCGGTACCTCTTTCGTGTTCACCAGCTACCTGGCAAAAGTGAACGAAGAGTGGAAATCTAAAGTCGGCTCCGGCTCTACCGTTAACTGGCCAACCGGTCTGGGCGGTAAGGGTAACGACGGTATCGCCGCGTTCGTACAGCGTCTGCCTGGCTCAATTGGTTACGTAGAGTATGCGTACGCTAAGCAGAACAACCTGTCCTACACCAAACTGGTTTCAGCCGACGGCAAACCGGTTAGCCCGACCGAAGAGAACTTTGCTAACGCGGCGAAAGGCGCTGACTGGAGCAAATCCTTCGCGCAGGATCTGACTAACCAGAAAGGCGAAGGTGCGTGGCCAATCACCTCTACCACCTTCATCCTGGTTCACAAAGAGCAGAAGAAACCTGAGCAGGGCGCCGAAGTGCTGAAGTTCTTCGACTGGGCGTACAAAAACGGCGGCAAACAGGCTAACGCTCTGGATTACGCCACCCTGCCGGACAACGTGGTTGAGCAGATTCGCGCTGCATGGAAAACCAACGTGAAAGACAGCAGCGGTAAAGCATTGTATTAATTTAGCATTCTGACGAAAATGGCGGGTGGCGCTAACGCTAACCCGCCCCTTTCGTAAACGCGTTTAACAGAAGAGTAATTTATGGCTGCAACCAAGCCTGCATTTAACCCTCCGGGTAAAAAAGGTGACATGATTTTCAGCGCGCTGGTCAAACTGGCTGCGCTGATTGTGCTATTGCTGCTGGGCGGCATTATCGTGTCTCTGATTTTCTCCTCCTGGCCGAGCATCCAGAAATTCGGTTTTTCCTTCCTGTGGACCAAAGAGTGGGATGCGCCGAACGACATCTACGGTGCCCTGGTGCCGATTTACGGCACGCTGGTGACCTCGTTCATCGCCCTGCTGATTGCGGTTCCGGTGAGCTTTGGTATTGCCCTGTTCCTGACGGAGCTGGCGCCGGGCTGGCTGCGACGCCCGCTGGGTATTGCCATCGAACTGCTGGCGGCCATTCCAAGTATCGTTTACGGCATGTGGGGTCTGTTCATCTTTGCTCCGCTATTCGCAACGTATTTCCAGGAACCGGTCGGTAACGTGCTTTCCGCCATTCCGTTTGTGGGTGCCCTGTTCTCTGGCCCGGCTTTTGGTATCGGCATTCTGGCGGCAGGTGTGATCCTCGCCATCATGATTATCCCGTACATTGCGGCGGTCATGCGCGATGTCTTCGAACAAACGCCGGTGATGATGAAAGAGTCGGCCTACGGCATCGGCTGTACCACCTGGGAAGTTATCTGGCGCATTGTCCTTCCGTTCACCAAAAATGGGGTGATCGGGGGCGTGATGCTGGGCCTGGGTCGTGCGCTGGGTGAAACCATGGCGGTGACCTTTATTATCGGTAACACCTACCAGCTCGACAGCGCGTCGCTCTTCATGCCGGGTAACAGTATTACCTCGGCGCTGGCGAATGAATTTGCGGAAGCGGAATCCGGGCTGCACGTGGCGGCGCTGATGGAGCTGGGTCTGATTCTGTTCGTTATCACCTTCATTGTTCTGGCGATTTCCAAGCTGATGATTATGCGCCTCGCTAAAAATGAGGGGGCACGCTAATGGCAACTCTCGAAATGCAAGCTACCGCTGAACTGGCTGAATCCCGCCGCAAAATGCAGGCCAGACGCCGCATGAAAAACCGCATTGCCCTGACGCTTTCTATGGCGACAATGGCATTCGGGCTGTTCTGGTTGGTCTGGATCCTCTTCTCAACGGTCGTTCGCGGGATTGACGGGATGTCACTGTCGCTGTTCACCGAAATGACGCCGCCGCCGAACACGGCGGGCGGTGGCCTGGCGAATGCCCTGGCGGGCAGCGGCTTACTGATCCTCTGGGCGACGGTCTTCGGCACGCCGCTGGGCATCATGGCGGGCATCTACCTGGCAGAATACGGTCGTAAATCCTGGCTGGCGGAAGTGATTCGCTTCATCAATGACATTCTGCTGTCAGCCCCGTCTATCGTCGTGGGTCTGTTTGTTTACACCGTGGTGGTGGCGCAAATGGAACACTTCTCCGGCTGGGCGGGTGTGATTGCCCTGGCGCTGCTACAGGTGCCGATTGTTATTCGTACCACCGAGAACATGCTGAAACTGGTGCCGGATAGCCTGCGTGAAGCGGCTTACGCGCTGGGTACGCCGAAATGGAAGATGATCTCCGCAATTACGCTGAAGGCGTCTGTTTCCGGGATCATGACCGGTATTCTGCTGGCGGTTGCGCGTATCGCGGGTGAAACGGCGCCGCTGCTGTTTACGTCTCTCTCCAATCAGTTCTGGAGCACGGACATGATGCAGCCGATCGCCAACCTGCCGGTGACGATCTTTAAATTTGCGATGAGCCCATTCGCGGAATGGCAGCAGCTGGCCTGGGCCGGGGTGCTGATCATTACCCTTTGCGTACTGTTGCTGAACATTCTGGCGCGCGTCATTTTCGCGAAGAAGAAACACGGTTAATTATTTACGGCGCGGCAGCTCGCGGCGCCGAATGAGGAAATGAGTCAATGAGTATGGTTGATACTGCCCCGGGAAAGATTCAGGTTCGTGATTTGAACTTCTACTACGGCAAATTCCATGCCCTGAAGAACATCAACCTGGATATTGCGAAGAACCAGGTCACGGCATTTATCGGTCCGTCCGGCTGCGGAAAATCCACGCTGCTGCGTACCTTTAACAAAATGTATTCGCTCTATCCGGAGCAGCGCGCTGAAGGTGAAATCATCCTGGACGGTGAAAACATTCTAACCCAGGCGCAGGATATCGCCCTGCTGCGCGCCAAAGTGGGGATGGTGTTCCAGAAACCCACGCCTTTCCCGATGTCCATTTATGACAACATCGCCTTTGGCGTTCGCCTGTTTGAAAAACTCTCCCGTGCCGATATGGACGAGCGCGTGCAGTGGGCTTTGACCAAGGCCGCATTATGGAACGAAACCAAAGATAAGTTGCACCAGAGCGGTTACTCTCTCTCCGGCGGGCAGCAGCAGCGTTTGTGCATTGCGCGCGGTATTGCTATTCGCCCGGAAGTGTTGCTGCTGGATGAGCCGTGTTCAGCGCTGGACCCGATCTCAACCGGTCGTATTGAAGAGCTGATCACCGAGCTGAAGCAGGATTACACCGTGGTTATCGTGACCCATAACATGCAGCAGGCTGCGCGTTGTTCCGATCACACGGCGTTTATGTACCTGGGCGAGTTGATTGAGTTCAGCGATACGGACGCGCTGTTCACCAGGCCCGCGAAGAAACAAACCGAAGATTATATTACTGGCCGCTACGGTTGATTTGCCTTAGTGCATGTGGAGAAACCATGGACAACCTCAATCTTAATAAACACATTTCCGGCCAGTTCAACGCAGAGCTGGAAAGCATTCGCACCCAGGTAATGACCATGGGCGGCATGGTCGAGCAGCAGCTTTCTGATGCGATTACGGCAATGCACAACCAGGACAGCGAGCTGGCGAAGCGCGTCATTGAAGGCGACAAAAACGTCAACATGATGGAAGTCGCCATCGACGAGGCCTGCGTGCGCATTATCGCGAAGCGTCAGCCGACGGCGAGCGACCTGCGTCTGGTGATGGCGATCATCAAAACCATCGCCGAGCTGGAGCGTATTGGTGACGTTGCGGATAAAATCTGCCGCACCGCGCTGGAGAAGTTCTCTCAGCAGCACCAGCCGCTGCTGGTGAGCCTGGAGTCGCTGGGCCGCCACACCGTGCAGATGCTGCACGACGTGCTGGATGCTTTTGCGCGTATGGACCTGGACGAAGCGGTGCGTATCTACCGTGAAGACAAAAAGGTCGATCAGGAGTATGAAGGCATCGTGCGTCAGCTGATGACCTACATGATGGAAGATTCCCGTACGATCCCAAGCGTACTGACTGCCCTCTTCTGCGCGCGCTCCATCGAGCGTATCGGCGACCGCTGCCAGAACATTTGCGAATACATTTTCTACTTCGTGAAAGGTCAGGACTTCCGTCACGTGGGCGGCGACGAGCTGGACAAGCTGCTCGCGGGTAAAGACCCGAAAGAATGATGTTTGTGGCGGGTGGCGCTCGCGCTTACCCGCCCTACGTTAGCTTAACGCGTAATATCCCACCCGCGCGCCTTCCACAGCGCTGGCAGCTGCGCCAGATCGGTAAAGGTCGTCACGTTCGGATGATCGATCGGCTTGTTGTGCGGGTCGGCGCAGAAGTAAAACACCTCCATCCCCGCATCAATTCCCGACTGCGCGCCCGCAGACGAGTCATCCACCAGAATGCAGTTCTCTACGTTGACGTTCATCGCTTTTGCCGCATGGAACATCAGCGCCGGGTCCGGCTTCCAGCGCTGGATATCGTAGCCGCTGAACAGTTTTTCCGGGAAATGGTGCAACATCTCAAGCTTGCCCAGCGAGTGCTGCATTTTGCTGACCGGACCGTTAGAGACGACGCAGATGGGCACCGTCATCGCGTCCAGCAACGCGTTAGCCCCGGAGATAACCTCCAGCTCGGAGTCGAACAGGCGTGCGACCTCGGCGCGGTACACCGGTTCCAGATCGGCTTTCGCCAGATCCACACCGTGTTCTTCGTTAATGATGTCGATGATCTCGTAGAGCTTCACGCCCTTAAAGCGTTTAAACACCTCTTCGAGTTCCAGCGTAATGCCAAATTCCTGGAACATAGTGACATACGCGCGGGAACAAATGACCTCACTGTCGACCAGCGTACCGTCACAGTCGAAAAATACCGCTTCAATTCCGGACATGCCTTTCCCTTTTAACAAGTTTAACGTTTACGTACGGCATTTCGCCGGGACGCAATCGTTGCCGTATAAGCAAAATCAATGAAAAAAGTATCACGTAACCGCCACTATTGTCGCATTTTGGTATAGGATAGCGACGAATTTTCCCTCCTTGTTCGGAAATTGATGATGAGTCAACAACACACTACCCAGACATCTGGTCAGGGTCTGCTTGAGCGCGTTTTTAAACTGCGCGAGCATGGCACAACGGCACGCACCGAAGTGATCGCTGGTTTCACCACCTTCCTGACGATGGTCTATATCGTTTTTGTGAATCCTCAAATTCTGGGCGTCGCTGGCATGGATACCAGCGCCGTTTTCGTGACAACCTGTCTGATCGCGGCCCTTGGCAGCATCCTGATGGGTGTGTTCGCTAACCTGCCTGTTGCGCTGGCACCGGCGATGGGCCTGAATGCGTTCTTCGCGTTCGTGGTGGTTCAGGCTATGGGTCTGCCGTGGCAGGTCGGCATGGGCGCGATCTTCTGGGGCGCGGTTGGCCTGCTGCTGCTGACTATTTTCCGCGTACGTTACTGGATGATTGCAAACATTCCCGTGAGCCTGCGCGTGGGCATCACCAGCGGTATCGGTCTGTTCATCGGTATGATGGGGCTGAAAAACGCCGGCGTTATCGTGGCGAACCCGGACACGCTGGTGAGCATCGGCCACCTGACCTCTCATAACGTGCTGCTGGGCGTGCTGGGCTTCTTTATCATCGCGATCCTGGCTTCCCGTAATATTCACGCAGCGGTGCTGGTGTCCATCGTGGTCACCACCCTGCTGGGCTGGATGCTGGGTGACGTTCACTATAACGGTATCGTCTCCGCGCCACCGAGCGTCTCTACCGTGATTGGTCACGTCGATCTGGCGGGTTCCCTGAACCTGGGCCTGGCGGGCGTGATTTTCTCCTTCATGCTGGTTAACCTGTTTGATTCCTCCGGCACGCTGATTGGCGTGACCGACAAAGCGGGCCTGGCGGATGAGAAAGGCAAATTCCCGCGCATGAAGCAGGCGCTGTTTGTGGACAGCGTCTCCTCTGTGACCGGTGCTTTCATCGGAACCTCGTCCGTTACCGCGTACATTGAATCTTCTTCCGGCGTGTCCGTGGGTGGCCGTACCGGCCTGACGGCGGTGGTCGTGGGTATTCTGTTCCTGCTGGTGATCTTCCTCTCTCCGCTGGCGGGTATGGTTCCTCCGTATGCGGCAGCCGGTGCGCTGATCTATGTGGGGGTGCTGATGACCTCCAGCCTGTCACGCGTGAAGTGGGATGATTTAACCGAAGCGGTGCCGGCGTTTATTACCGCCGTGATGATGCCGTTCAGCTTCTCGATTACCGAAGGTATCGCGCTGGGCTTTATCTCTTACTGCGTAATGAAGATCGGTACCGGCCGCTTCCGCGACCTCAGTCCGTGCGTCATCGTTGTGGCGCTGCTGTTTGTGCTGAAGATTGTGTTTATTGACGCCAAATAAACATGTTTGTTCCCTCTCCCCGTGGGAGAGGGTCAGGGTGAGGGCATCAGGCCGCAGTAAGCTTATGCCTTCACCCGCTTAATATAATCCCCAAACGCCGTCAGCTGGCCAGACAGATGATCGCGCGTGCTCTGATCCACCACTTCACCCGTTTGCGGGTCGACCTTGTTCTGAATCACACCACCCATAAATTCCGGCTTGTTCATGACCATCGCATCCAGGAACACCAGGATCTGGCGCAGATGATACTGGCAGCGCGCGCCGCCAATGGCGCCCATTGAACTGGTCTGGATCAGCACCGGTTTGCCTGACAGCGGCTGCTCAGGCAAACGGGACAGCCAGTCGATGGCATTCTTCAGACCACCCGGAACCGAATAGTTGTACTCCGGCGTGACGATGACCACGCCGTCGGCCTGGCGGATCTGCTCTGCCAGCGCCTCAACGCTTTGCGGGAAACCCTCTTCCTGCTGTACGTCAGCGTCATACAGCGGAATATCGCCAATAGACGGCAGGGCGCTAATTTCCATTCCTGCCGGTGCCAGCTGTGGCAGCGTGCGGGCAACCATCCCGTTAAATGAACCTTTGCGCAGGCTTCCCAGTAACGTAACTACTTTCAACGTATCAGACATGATTACTCCTGTTTCATCATGATGACCCTGATTGGATCAGCTAAGGGTGAATGCTTTTTCTGCCGGTAAACTGATTAAACGCATCAGGCGTGCGGCGGACTCGTTGGCGCGCTCGGGCACATCAGGAAGGCTACGCCATCCCTGTTGGCTGTCAAATTCCCAGATTTTCATGCGTTCGATGGCGGGGGTAACCGCAATGGACCAAATGAGCACATCCTCTGCGTCACTGAGCGCCTCTACCAGCGTGGCCTGGGCGGCGCGCAGACGTCCGGAGCCTGGAAGCAGTTGCAGCATGCTGGCGTCGTCTGAGGCGCATCCACAGAGCTTGCGAATGCTCTGGCGCAGGGTAATGAGCTGGGCTCGAGCTTCGACAGGGTCGTTCTGGTTGCGTACCCACAGCTTCTCATTGCTGGAGAGCGGGTAGTCTTCATGCGCATTACCGCCATGGAAGCTGCGCGTTGCGCGCTGAAGTTCCATATCGAGCCCACAATCCCCTTCGGTGGTCAGCGCGACGCCAATGATATTGCCCGCGTAGGCAATCGAAAAACGAGGGAGATCCGGGTCGGCAAAGACCGGGCGGCCTTCGGGTTGGGTAATGATGTCCGGCAGCTCGCTGGTGCCGTACAGCATAAACATCAGTTCTGCGAGAAGCGCCCGGGAAGCTAAAAACCGCGTTCTGCGGTGTTCCGGGAGAGTGAGTGCTTCACTGTGACAGGCTGAAGAAATTCTTGCCGATACGAGACGTCCTTCCGTAAGTATCCCTCTTGCAAAGTGCGTAGCCATTTTTCGCTCCTTGATAATGGTCGTAATCGGTTAAACGGTTACATGATTATCGCTTAACTTGACTCCTGTTTTAATCAGTAAATGGGAGTAAGAGAAGCCTTAGGACCGAACTTTACATTTTCTTAGGCAAAAATTGGATCGCTGGCACCGTACAGCGCCTTGATGGTTTCCCGCAGCCAGAGGATTTTCGGATTATGGCTGTTCCGTTTATGCCAGATCAGCGTGAAGGGAACGGTAAGCTTTTCAGCCTGCGCTTCGTCAATGGGAATGGGCAGCGCGATCAGCTTCCGCTGGTGGAGTTGATTGTAGTGATGGCAGTAGTGCGGAGCCGTGGCGATATAGTTATGGCCGGGCTGCGCCGCCATAAACATCGACTGCTCAAAGCCCGGCACGCTCATGGCAATATTTCTCTCCCGACCCATCTCCTTTAGCACTTCGTCCAGCGCCCAGGTGTCGCTGCGTTCCCAGAAGATGCTGATGTGCGGGTAGCGCAGAAAGGTCTCGAGGTTCCATTCATGCTGTAACGCGGGATGATCCTCACGCAGATACACGCACGGACGGTCGCTGAACAGGATCTCATAGTCGATGAACCACGGCATTAGCTTCAGCAATTCACGCGATCGCGGGTGCGTTTCGCGTCCGGTGAATCCCAGATCCACCTCTCCACGCGTAATGGCGTCCAGCGAGTCGTAATCCCAGTGACGCATCTTCACCGTAGCCTGCGGATAGCGCTGGTTCACCTGCTCCAGCAGGGCGTTAAAGCGGATCAGCATCAACGGCGTTTCGGCGGCCAGCAAGAACGTTAGCCCGCCCGGGGAATCATGGTGGAATTTATCGAGGATCTGGTTGCCGATTTGCATCCAGTCGGCCAGATCCTGCTCCAGGCTTACCGTCAGCGGGGTTGGCAGCAGCCCTAACGGCGTTTTGACAAACAGCGGGTCTTCGAACCAGTCGCGCAGCTTGGCCAGCGATTTACTCACCGCAGACGGCGTCACGTTCATCCGTTTCGCGGCTTTGGTGACGCTGCGCTCCTGCAGCAAAAGCTGCAGGCACAGCAACAGGTTAAGATCGAGACTGCTGATGGGCTTCTTCATAATGCGCCGCGGGCTGGATGACCATAAGTAAGGTGATGCACAGTATGCTACAGCCAATCAGAACCCCGATCAGCATATTCAGCGCGTTAAGCCCGATGACCGCCGCCAGCCAAATCCACAGCGACGAGCCGCAGACCTGCGCAATGCCCAGCACCGAGCTTGCCACGCCTGCCCGCAGCGAGAAGGGGCCAAGCGCCTGACTCATAGCCACGCCAAAGCCAACCGAGAACCCGGCGCAAATGAGGGTAATACCCGCCAGCATTACCGCATGTGAGCTGGTGGTTGCCAGGATCGCGCCAGCCGTGAGGAATAAAACCTGTGAGGTCAGCATCAACGCGCGCTGGCTGAAAACATTTAGCGCAAATGGGGTAGAGAACGAGACCGCCATACTGACCATGGCGGTTAATGCCATCACCGTTGAATACTCACCGCGATCGAAGCCCATGGTCTCCATCAGTAAAACCGGGGAAACGTTTACATAGGTCAGGATCACCGCCACGCTTAACGTGGTCACGGCCAGACGACTGAGGAAAAAGCGGTTAAGCAGCTTCTCGGCTGGGTGAATGGTTGCGGTATGACCGGTATTCTGCGAGCCCGGGTGGGTCTCTTTCAGCACGCCGATGGACAGGATAAACACCAGCGCGCCCATCGCCGCCATGGTCCAGAACAGGCTCTGCCACGGGAATTTTAGCATGATCAGATATCCCACGACCGGGGCCAGCACCGGGATAATGCAGGTAATACCGTTCAGCATCGAAAGCACCTTAGCGCGACGCTGGGCGCTGAGGGTGTCGCGCAAAATGGCAAAAGCGACGACGTAGCAGCCACCGGCTCCAATGCCCTGAATAAACCGTCCGGCCAGGAATAAGGTGCTGCTTTGCGCCTGTGAGCAGAGAAGGGAGGCTAGGGCAAAGATGATGGCACCCGTTATGGCGACGGGCTGACGGCCAGCCTTATCCGCGATCTTCCCGGCAAAGACCATCGACGATGCCATCCCCGCAAGATAGGCCGAAAACGCGATGTGCAGCTGCGCCTCGCTGGCGCCCAGATCGCGGGCGATGTGCGGCAATCCCACCAGATACATATCAATGCCGGACGGATAAAGCAGAACTAATGCGAAACTACAAAACAGAAAACGCGCCATAAACCCCCCATAGATGCAGGCATGCAGGATAGGGGGTGAAAAGAGATTAGGCGAGTTGCCATTTGGACAATGGTGATTTCCCGGGAGGAAATCACCATCAGCGATCGGGCCTTACTTACCGATACAGAAGCTCGAGAAGATCCGTCCCAGCAGATCGTCCGACGTAAACTCCCCGGTGATCTCGCTCAGATTCTGCTGCGCCAGACGCAGCTCTTCCGCCAGCAGTTCGCCCGCCCACGCGCCGATCAGCTGCGCTTTACCCTGAACGAGGTGGTTCGCCGCCTCTTCCAGCGCCTGCAGATGACGACGACGCGCGAGGAAGCCGCCTTCCATGCTGGTATCAAAGCCCATGCTCTGCTTGAGATGGTTACGCAGGTCGTCAACGCCTTCACCAGTACGCGCCGACAGGCGAATCAGTGAGTGACCATTCACATCGCTGATGCCCAGCGTTTCGCCGGTGACGTCCGCTTTGTTACGCACCACGGTGATGGGCAGTTTCGCCGGCAGACGGGCGATAAAGTCTGGCCAGATGTCCGCCGGGTCAACGGCGTCGGTCGTGGTGCCGTCCACCATAAACAGCACGCGGTCAGCCTGCTCGATCTCCTGCCAGGCGCGTTCGATACCGATGCGTTCCACTTCATCGCTGGCATCGCGCAGGCCGGCGGTATCAATGATATGCAGCGGCATCCCGTCGATGTGGATATGCTCGCGCAGCACGTCGCGGGTGGTGCCGGCAATGTCGGTCACGATTGCCGCTTCACGGCCCGCCAGGGCGTTCAGCAGGCTCGATTTTCCGGCGTTAGGACGTCCGGCAATCACCACCTTCATCCCTTCACGCAGCAGGCTGCCCTGGCGCGCTTCGGCGCGCACGGCGTCGAGATCGGCCATTACCTGGTTGAGCTGCGCTTCGATTTTACCGTCAGAGAGGAAGTCGATCTCCTCATCCGGGAAGTCGATAGCCGCTTCGACGTAGATCCTGAGGTGAGTAAGTGCTTCCACAAGATGATTCACGCGCGCGGAGAATACCCCCTGCAGAGAGTTCAGGGCGGAGCGGGCCGCCTGTTCAGAGCTGGCGTCGATCAGGTCAGCAATCGCCTCGGCCTGCGCCAGGTCGAGCTTGTCGTTGAGGAAGGCACGCTCGGAGAACTCGCCAGGCTTCGCAATACGCAGGCCTGGGAGGGTCAGAATACGTTTTAACAGCAGGTCGAGGATGACCGGGCCGCCGTGGCCCTGCAGCTCGAGCACATCTTCGCCGGTAAAGGAGTTCGGGCCTGGGAACCACAGCGCAATGCCCTGGTCCAGCGGCGTGCCGTCGGTATCTTTAAACGGCAGGTAATCAGCGTAGCGCGGCTTTGGCAGTTTACCCAGCACCGCTTCGGCCACCTCGCGCGCCTTCAGGCCGGAGATGCGCAGAATGCCTACACCACCGCGTCCCGGTGGGGTTGCCTGGGCGACGATAGTGTCGTTATGGCTCATGGTTGGTCTCGTTCAATACAAATAAAAAAGGCGGTCAATCGACCGCCCTTATTTTAGCGTTAACTTACCGAATCAGGACTTTTTCTTTTCGCGGCTATGCAGGCCACGTTTTTCCAGACCACGGTAAATCAGCTGCTGCTGGATGATGGTCACCAGGTTGCTGACGATATAGTACAGCACCAGACCTGACGGGAACCACAGGAAGAACACGGTGAAGATGACCGGCATAAAGGTCATGATCTTCTGCTGCATCGGGTCGGTCACGGTGGTCGGCGACATCTTCTGGATGAAGAACATCGTCACGCCCATCAGGATCGGCAGGATGTAGTACGGGTCCTGTGCAGACAGGTCATGGATCCACAGTGCGAACGGCGCGTGGCGCAGTTCAACGGAACCCATCAGCATGTAGTACAGCGCAAGGAAGATTGGCATCTGAATCAGCAGCGGGAAGCAACCACCCAGTGGGTTTACTTTCTCTGCTTTATACAGGGCCATCATTTCCTGGCTCTGACGCTGTTTGTCATCGCCCAGACGCTCACGCATTGCCTGAATCTTCGGCTGCAGCATGCGCATCTTCGCCATGGAGGTGTACTGCGCTTTGGTCAGCGGGTACATGATGCCACGAACGATGAAGGTGATAACGATGATGGAGAAGCCCCAGTTACCCAGGAAGCTGTGGATGAACTTCAGCAGCTTAAACAGCGGCTGAGAGATGAACCACAACCAACCGTAATCCACGGTCAGATCCAGGTGCGGCGCAACAGCGGCCATTTTGTCCTGAATTTCCGGGCCAACCCACAGGGTGCTTGCCATCTTACCGGTTTGACCCGGCTGTACCAGAACCGGCTGAGACTTGTAGCCGATGGCGGCAATACCGTTGCCCAGGTTCGCGGTGTAGAAGTTATTCGTACCGTCGTTATTCGGGATCCACGCGGTCGCGAAATACTGCTGCAGCATGGCCACCCAACCGCCTTTGGAACTAACGTTCAGGTTTTCGTTATCCGCAATGGTGTCGAATTTGTATTTCTCATACTTCGCGTCTGGCGTGGAGTACGCCGCGCCACGGAAGGTGTGCAGCGCAAAGTTGCTGCTTCCGGTGTCACGGTGAGACGGCAGATTGATGGACTGCTTCAGCTGGCCAAAGGTCGACAGCTCCAGCGGTTTCGCACTGGCGTTCTGTACGCTGTAGCCCACGTTCACCGCATACTCACCGCGTTTCAGGGTGAAGGTTTTGGTGAAGGTGTTGCCTGCGGCGTCGGTATACGTCATCGGGATCGCGAGTTCGTTCTGACCATCAGCCAGCACAAAGGTGTCGCTCTCGACGTTATACAGTGGACGCGCACCGTTAGCCGGGTTATCCGGGCCATCACGACCGGTCAGGCCGCTCTGCGCCTGGTAGATAAACTCAGGCGTGGTTTCCAGTAACTGGAACGGTTCGTTAGACTTCAGCTCTTTCGGGTAGGTCAACAGCAGCGCCTGCTCAACATCACCACCACGGGTGTTGATTGTCAGCTCAAGCACATCGGTCTTAACCGTAATCTGTTTCCCCTGGCCACTGGCCGGTACGCCCTGGTCGGCGGCGCTACCCGCTGCGGTGGTCGTAGTCTGCGTGGTCTGCTGCTGGGGTTGAGGATTTTTATCCTGCTCCCATGCCTGCCAGATCATGAAAGACACGAACAACAAAGCGATGATAAGAAGATTGCGTTGCGAATCCATCGTTAGTGTTCTCTGGTATCAAAGGGTCCTGGGGGGACGGGGTCGTCTCCACCTGGGTGTAAAGGGTGGCATTTTAATACGCGTTTCACCGTCAACCAACTGCCTTTTATCACTCCAAACCTGCGCAATGCCTCAATTCCGTAGCTTGAGCATGTTGGTGTGAAACGGCAGTGCGGCCCGAGTAGCGGACTAATCAGGCGTTGATAGACCCGAATGAGGGCTATCAGGACCCGTGAGCCAGGCGACAGTGGCGGCGCCATAATTTTTCCAACGCTTCCGAGAGAGCACGGTTATCGAGGTCGGCAACCCCTTTCTTCGCCACCACCACGAAATCCATTGAAGGCAGTTCGTGCTGACGTAAACGGAAGCTTTCACGCGTCAGACGTTTAATCCGATTGCGTTCATGCGCACGCTTAACATTTTTCTTGGCGACTGTGAGACCGATGCGGGGATGCCCCAGCGAATTTTGGCGGCCGAGGATGGTGATTTGCGGCGTGCCAGCCCGTAGTGGCTGCTGGAAGACGAAAGTGAAATGAGCGGGAGTTAACAAACGTAACTCCCTGGGAAATGCTAGCTTAACCACTCAGGGGTTAGCTTTATTACTTGGAAACGGTCAGACGAGCGCGGCCTTTAGCACGACGACGTGCCAGAACCTGACGACCATTTTTAGTAGCCATACGAGCACGGAAGCCGTGAGAACGGTTGCGCTTCAGTACAGACGGTTGAAAAGTGCGTTTCATGGCGATTTCTACCTAAACTTGAATAAATTCACTGACTTTTGCGTATACCCGAACGAGTTTCGAACGACTAACGCCTCAGCGTGGGTGATTAAAGAGGCCGGATTGTAATAATTGTACACTCCGGAGTCAATTCTCTTTCCTTATTTCCCGCGTATTTCCGCACGTTTTCGCGTGGAAAATGAGCAACGGACGACGCAGGAAGATGAGCATCACGCGCCGGGTCGAGGATTATACGGCCTCGCCAACAAAGCGCAAGGATCGTCCCGGATCTTCGTTAGATCATTTAAGCAATAAATTGTCTGTGCTCATTAATTTTTCCAATATGCGGACTAAATCGTGGGGCACTGGCGCCAGGATCGTTTACACTTATCCGGTTCCGGATCTTCCTGTGGATAAATCGGGAAGAATCTGTGAGAAACAGAAGATCTCTGGCTCAGTTTAGGCTATGATCCGCGGTCCCGATCGGGATCCAGCGATCCTGGCCGGGTATAACCGCAGATAGCGGTTCGCACATCACCCTCATTGGGTCATGTCGATGTGCGCCAACAATCATGAATATTCAATAGTTTTCTTTTATTGTTCGAGTGGAGTCCGCCGTGTCACTTTCGCTTTGGCAGCAGTGTCTTGCCCGATTGCAGGATGAGTTACCAGCCACAGAATTCAGTATGTGGATCCGCCCGTTGCAGGCGGAACTGAGCGATAACACGCTGGCTTTGTATGCGCCAAACCGTTTTGTGCTCGATTGGGTAAGGGACAAGTACCTTAATAACATCAATGGACTGCTGAACGATTTCTGCGGGTCAGATGCCCCGCAGCTGCGCTTTGAAGTGGGCACAAAGCCGGTCACCCAAACCGTTCGTGAAACCGTGAACGTAGCAGCGCCCGCTCAGGCCGCTCCTGCTCCGGCCCCTCGCGTCGCACCCGCTCGTCAGGGCTGGGATAATGTCCCTGCACCGGCTGAGCCAACCTACCGCTCTAACGTTAACGTGAAACACACGTTCGATAACTTCGTTGAAGGTAAGTCGAACCAGCTGGCGCGCGCGGCGGCTCGTCAGGTTGCTGATAACCCTGGTGGGGCCTACAACCCGCTGTTCCTTTATGGCGGCACGGGTCTGGGTAAAACGCACCTGCTGCATGCGGTGGGTAACGGCATTATGGCGCGCAAGCCCAATGCCAAAGTGGTGTATATGCACTCCGAACGCTTCGTTCAGGACATGGTAAAAGCCCTGCAAAACAATGCGATCGAAGAGTTTAAACGCTACTATCGTTCCGTTGACGCGCTGCTCATCGATGACATCCAGTTCTTTGCGAATAAAGAACGATCGCAGGAAGAGTTTTTCCACACCTTCAATGCTCTGCTGGAAGGCAATCAACAGATCATTTTGACCTCGGATCGTTATCCAAAAGAGATCAACGGCGTTGAAGATCGTCTGAAATCCCGCTTCGGCTGGGGCCTGACCGTGGCGATCGAGCCACCGGAGCTGGAAACCCGCGTCGCGATCCTGATGAAGAAAGCCGATGAAAACGACATTCGCCTGCCGGGCGAAGTGGCGTTCTTCATTGCCAAGCGTCTGCGCTCCAACGTGCGTGAGCTGGAAGGGGCGCTGAACCGCGTTATCGCCAATGCCAACTTCACCGGTCGTGCGATCACCATCGATTTTGTGCGTGAAGCGCTGCGCGATTTGCTGGCATTGCAGGAAAAACTGGTCACTATCGACAATATTCAAAAGACTGTGGCTGAGTACTACAAGATCAAAGTGGCAGATTTACTGTCTAAACGTCGTTCCCGCTCGGTGGCGCGTCCGCGTCAGATGGCGATGGCGCTGGCAAAGGAGTTAACCAACCACAGTCTGCCGGAAATCGGAGATGCGTTTGGTGGCCGTGACCATACGACCGTGCTGCACGCTTGTCGTAAGATTGAGCAGTTACGCGAAGAAAGCCACGACATAAAAGAAGATTTTTCCAATTTAATCAGAACATTATCATCGTGACGCTATGAAATTTACCGTTGAACGTGAACATTTATTAAAACCGCTGCAACAGGTGAGTGGCCCATTAGGTGGCCGCCCAACGCTGCCTATTCTCGGAAACCTGCTGCTTCAGGTCGCGGACGGTACGCTGTCGCTGACCGGTACAGATCTGGAAATGGAAATGATCGCACGCGTTACGCTGACGCAGCCGCACGACGCGGGCGCGACCACGGTTCCGGCACGTAAATTCTTTGATATCTGCCGCGGGCTGCCGGAAGGCGCTGAAATCGCCGTGCAGCTGGAAGGCGACCGTATGCTGGTGCGCTCTGGCCGCAGCCGTTTCTCGCTCTCCACGCTGCCTGCTGCGGACTTCCCGAACCTGGACGACTGGCAAAGTGAAGTGGAATTCACCCTGCCACAGGCGACGATGAAGCGTCTGATTGAAGCCACGCAGTTCTCCATGGCGCATCAGGACGTTCGTTACTACTTAAACGGCATGCTGTTCGAAACCGAAGGTGAAGAGCTGCGTACTGTAGCTACCGACGGCCACCGTCTGGCGGTCTGTTCCATGCCGATTGGCGACGCGCTGCCAAACCATTCGGTGATCGTGCCTCGCAAAGGGGTGATTGAGCTGATGCGTATGCTCGACGGTGGCGACACGCCGCTGCGTGTGCAGATCGGCAGCAATAACATCCGCGCCCATGTGGGCGATTTTGTCTTCACCTCGAAGCTGGTTGACGGTCGTTTCCCGGATTATCGCCGCGTATTGCCGAAGAACCCGGACAAAACGCTGGAAGCGGGATGCGATAGCCTCAAGCAGGCCTTTGCTCGTGCGGCCATTCTCTCCAACGAGAAATTCCGCGGCGTGCGCCTGTTTGTTCATGAAAACCAGATCAAAATCACCGCTAACAACCCGGAGCAGGAAGAGGCAGAAGAAATTCTGGACGTCACCTACGCCGGTGCTGAGATGGAAATCGGCTTTAACGTCAGCTACGTGCTGGATGTGCTGAATGCGCTGAAATGCGAGAACGTGCGCATTTTGCTGACCGACTCCGTTTCAAGCGTACAGATTGAAGATGCCGCATCACAGTCGGCTGCCTATGTTGTCATGCCAATGAGACTGTAATGTCGCTCACCCGTCTGTTGATCCGCGACTTTCGCAATATCGAAAGCGCGGATCTCGCTTTATCCCCTGGCTTTAACTTCCTGGTTGGCGCCAACGGCAGCGGCAAAACCAGCGTGCTTGAGGCCATCTATACGCTCGGCCACGGTCGGGCGTTTCGCAGTTTGCAGATTGGTCGCGTCATTCGCCACGAGCAGGAATCCTTTGTTCTGCACGGGCGTTTGCAGGGGGCGGAGCGGGAAACCGCCATCGGCCTGACCAAAGACAAGCAGGGCGACAGCAAGGTGCGCATCGACGGCACCGACGGCCATAAAGTGGCGGAGCTGGCTCTGCTGATGCCGATGCAGCTGATTACGCCGGAGGGGTTTACTTTACTCAACGGCGGCCCCAAATACAGAAGAGCATTCCTCGACTGGGGATGCTTTCACAACGAAGCCGGTTTCTTTAACGCCTGGAGCAACCTGAAGCGTCTGCTCAAGCAGCGTAACGCTGCACTGCGCCAGGTTACCCGTTACGCCCAGCTGCGTCCGTGGGACATGGAGTTAATCCCTCTCGCGGAACAAATCAGCAACTGGCGTGCCGAATACAGCGCAGGTATCGCCGAAGATATGGCCGACACCTGCAAACAGTTTTTACCCGAATTCTCTCTCACCTTCTCCTTCCAGCGCGGCTGGGAGAAAGAGACGGATTATGCCGAGGTGTTAGAGAGAAGCTTCGAGCGCGACCGCATGTTGACCTACACCGCGCACGGCCCGCACAAGGCGGATTTCCGCATTCGTGCCGACGGTGCACCGGTGGAAGACACGCTGTCGCGCGGGCAGCTCAAGCTCCTGATGTGTGCGCTGCGCCTGGCACAGGGGGAGTTTCTCACCCGCGAGAGCGGAAGACGCTGCCTGTACCTGATAGATGATTTTGCCTCGGAACTTGATGACGCGCGGCGCGGGCTGCTTGCCAGCCGCTTAAAAGCCACGCAGTCGCAGGTTTTCGTCAGCGCCATTAGCGCTGAACACGTTATAGACATGTCGGACGAAAATTCGAAGATGTTTACCGTGGAAAAGGGTAAAATAACGGATTAACCCAAGTTGAAATGAGCGAGAAACGTTGATGTCGAATTCTTATGACTCCTCCAGTATCAAAGTCCTGAAAGGGCTGGATGCGGTGCGTAAGCGCCCGGGTATGTATATCGGCGACACGGATGACGGCACCGGTCTGCACCACATGGTATTCGAGGTGGTAGATAACGCTATCGACGAAGCGCTCGCGGGTCACTGTAAAGACATCGTGGTCACCATCCATGCGGACAACTCCGTCTCCGTCACCGATGATGGTCGTGGCATCCCAACCGGTATTCACCCGGAAGAGGGCGTATCTGCTGCGGAAGTGATCATGACCGTGCTGCACGCAGGCGGTAAGTTTGACGATAACTCCTATAAAGTTTCCGGCGGCCTGCACGGCGTAGGCGTCTCCGTGGTTAACGCCCTGTCGCAGAAGCTGGAGCTGGTTATCCAGCGCGAAGGCAAAATTCACCGTCAGCTCTATACGCACGGCGTGCCGCAGGCACCGCTGGCCGTCACTGGCGATACCGACAAAACCGGTACCATGGTGCGTTTCTGGCCGAGCCTTGAAACTTTCACCAACGTCACCGAATTCGAGTACGACATCCTGGCGAAACGCCTGCGTGAACTGTCGTTCCTGAACTCCGGCGTCTCGATTCGCCTGCGCGACAAGCGTGACGGCAAAGAAGACCACTTCCACTACGAAGGCGGTATCAAGGCGTTCGTTGAGTATCTGAACAAGAACAAAACGCCTATTCACCCGAATATCTTCTATTTCTCCACCGAAAAAGACGGTATCGGCGTGGAAGTGGCGCTGCAGTGGAACGACGGTTTCCAGGAAAACATCTACTGCTTCACCAACAACATTCCGCAGCGTGACGGCGGTACTCACCTTGCAGGCTTCCGTGCGGCGATGACCCGTACCCTGAACGCCTACATGGACAAAGAAGGCTACAGTAAGAAAGCGAAAGTCAGCGCCACCGGTGACGATGCCCGTGAAGGCCTGATTGCCGTTGTCTCCGTGAAGGTGCCGGATCCGAAGTTCTCCTCACAGACCAAAGACAAGCTGGTCTCTTCCGAGGTGAAATCGGCCGTTGAACAGCAGATGAACGAACTGCTGAGCGAATACCTGCTGGAAAACCCGTCCGACGCGAAAATCGTGGTGGGCAAAATTATCGATGCGGCGCGTGCCCGTGAAGCGGCGCGTAAAGCTCGTGAAATGACCCGTCGTAAAGGTGCGCTGGATTTAGCAGGCCTGCCGGGCAAACTGGCTGACTGCCAGGAACGCGACCCGGCGCTGTCCGAACTGTACCTTGTGGAAGGGGACTCCGCGGGCGGTTCTGCGAAGCAGGGCCGTAACCGTAAGAACCAGGCGATTCTGCCGCTGAAGGGTAAAATCCTCAACGTTGAGAAAGCCCGTTTCGACAAGATGCTCTCTTCTCAGGAAGTGGCGACGCTCATCACCGCGCTGGGCTGCGGCATCGGCCGCGATGAGTACAACCCGGACAAACTGCGCTACCACAGCATCATCATCATGACCGATGCGGACGTCGACGGCTCGCACATTCGTACGCTGCTGTTGACCTTCTTCTATCGTCAGATGCCTGAAATCGTTGAACGTGGCCACGTCTACATTGCCCAGCCGCCGCTGTACAAAGTTAAGAAGGGCAAGCAGGAACAGTACATTAAAGATGACGAAGCGATGGATCAGTACCAAATCGCAATCGCCCTTGATGGCGCGACCCTGCATGCGAACTCGCACGCCCCTGCACTGGCCGGTGAGCCGCTGGAGCGTCTGGTGTCCGAGTTCAACGCCACGCAGAAAATGATTACGCGTATGGAACGCCGCTATCCGAAAACGCTGCTGAAGGAGTTGGTTTATCAGCCAACCCTGACCGAAGCCGATCTGAGCGACGAGCAGACCGTGACCCGCTGGGTGAACGCCCTGGTGACCGATCTGAACGAGAAAGAGCAGCACGGCAGCATGTGGAAATGCGATATCCAGCAGAACGCCGATAAGCAGTTCGAGCCTATTATTCGCGTGCGTACCCACGGCGTTGACACCGACTATCCGCTGGAGCACGAGTTTGTGACCGGTCCGGAATACCGTCGTATCTGCACGCTCGGCGAGAAGCTGCGCGGTCTGATCGAAGACGATGCGTTCATCGAGCGTGGCGAACGTCGTCAGCCGGTAGCCAGCTTCGAGCAGGCGCTGGACTGGCTGGTGAAAGAGTCCCGTCGTGGCCTCGCGATCCAGCGCTATAAAGGTCTGGGCGAAATGAACCCGGAGCAGCTGTGGGAAACCACCATGGATCCGGAAAGCCGCCGCATGCTGCGCGTTACCGTTAAGGACGCGATTGCTGCTGACCAGCTGTTCACGACCCTGATGGGCGATGCGGTTGAACCACGTCGTGCCTTCATCGAAGAGAACGCCCTGAAAGCGGCAAATATCGATATTTAATCGACGTGATACCTCACGATAACTGGCCGCGCTTTTAGCGCGGCTTTTTTATGGACGCTGGAAGATCCAGTGACATCGCTGCCGGTAAACGGCTCGCCAGCGTATCTATCGCTATTCTTACCCTCAGCGGCAGATGCGGCGTCTGCTGCCACACGGCATGAACGTTGAAATGCACATCCGGTGCCTGCTTTAAGAGCGGGACGAGTTTACCCTGGTGAATATCTTTGACGACCATCCAGCAGGGCAGCCATGCAATGCCGTGTCCGGCCAGCGTAGCGTCGCAGATCGCCTGCAAATCATCCATATTGAGGGACGATCGGGGTGTAAAGGTGTGCGACGTTCCTTCGTTATCCATCAGCTGCCAGGACAACACTCTGCCTGCGCTCAAATAGTTGATGGCCGTATGCTGGGATAAATCATTAACGCTTTGTGGCTGGCCTTTCTTCAGCAGATACTCCGGCGCGGCGCACAGCACCATGCGGTGTTCTCCCAGCTTTCTGGCGACCAGCATGCTGCTGTCCTGAAGCGTGCCGTTACGCACCGCCATATCAAATCCTTCCTCGACGAGATCCACCACGCGGTCGCTGAATGACATTTCCAGCTCAAGCCCAGGGTGTTCCTGCGCCAGCGCTATCAGCAGCGGGGCGACACACTGGCGGCCAAACAGCACCGGCATGGCAACGCGCAGGCGGCCGCTGACCTGCTGTTTCCCCGTTTCAAGCAGCGATTCCGCACTCCGAATCTCCTCCAGCGCGCGCAGACAGCGTTCATAAAAAAGGGCGCCATTATCGGTCAGACTCTGGCTGCGGGTGGTGCGCTGAAAAAGACGCACCCCCAGGCGTTGTTCAAGGCGAGCGATGCTTTTCCCCACCGCCGAACGTGACAAATGCAGACGAATGGCGGCCTGCGCAAAGCTTCCCGCCTCAACGGCGGCCACGAAAACAGGAATATCCTTCAGCGTATCGGTCATAGATTGTATCTATTTTGGCGTCAATAAAGAGAAAACTTATCGCCACTGGCGACCTTTAGTCAACGGTAGACTGTCAGGACTAAAGCTCATCTGATGGCAGGAGAAATAAAATGACAGAGACAATGCAACGCTGGTCCATGGACGCACTCGGGCGCGAGAACCTCAAGCTGACCCAGGCACCCGTTCCACAGCCTGGCCCGGGTGAAGTGCGCGTTAGGGTGAATGCTGTTGCGCTCAACTATCGCGATAAAATGGTTGTTGAAGGCACAATGCCGATCCCGCTTTCCTTCCCGTTTACCCCGGCGTCAGACATGGCGGGCGTGGTGGACAGCATTGGCGAAGGCGTCACGCGCTTCCATCCTGGTGCCCGCGTCATCTCAACCTTCTTCCCGGAGTGGATCGACGGTAAGCCGCAGGCGGACGCGCGTAATTTGCCCTATAAAACGTCCGGCGGATACTTTCAGGGAATGCTGTCCGAGTATGTGATTGTGACGGAAGACGCGCTGGCGGCCTCCCCGGAGACCCTGGATGACGCAGAGGCCAGCACCTTACCCTGCGCAGGGCTTACCGCCTGGTTTGCGCTGGTGGAGCGCGGCCAGCTGCGCGCCGGGCAATCGGTGCTGGTGCAGGGCACGGGCGGCGTGGCGATATTCGCCCTTCAGATTGCAAAAGCGCACGGCGCGGAGGTGTTTGTCACCTCGGGGAGCGATGAGAAACTGGCGCTGGCCAAAACGCTGGGGGCCAGCCAGGGCATCAACCGCCTGAAGGGCGACTGGGCTGAAAATACGCTGGCGCTCACGCAGGATCGCGGCATCGACCATATTATCGAAACCGTGGGTGGGGAGAACCTGAAGCATTCCCTGCGCGCCGTTGCCGTTCACGGACGTATCTCCGTCATTGGCGTGCTGGCCGGGACGGAGATTACGCTCTCTGCTGGCGAACTGTTGCTGAAATCCCCCGTCATTCAGGGGATTGGCGTGGGGCACCGCCGGGCGCTGGAAGATTTTGTCCGCGCAGTTGACGTCACGGGGCTGAAGCCGGTGATTGAGCATCGCTACCGTTTTAACGAGCTTGAACAGGCGTTTGAACATCTGGATCGCGGCGCGTTCGGTAAAATTGTTCTCACCCGCGAGTAAGCCTTTATTTCCCGGAATAAACGTAAAAGGGGCATTCCTGTTGCGCAATGTAGCTCTATTTTTGTGTGCTTAATCGCGTTAGCATGAGGCAGCACTCATTTATTCCGGGGAACTCATGGCTATCAAACTCATTGCAATCGACATGGACGGCACGCTGCTGCTGCCAGACCACACCATCTCTCCAGCCGTTAAAAACGCGATCGCCGCGGCGCGCGCAAAGGGCGTGAATGTAGTTCTGACCACGGGGCGTCCGTATGCGGGCGTACATAGCTATCTGAAAGAGCTGCACATGAATCAGCCTGGCGACTACTGCATCACCTATAACGGCGCGCTGGTGCAGAAAGCCGCAGATGGCAGTACGGTTGCGCAAACCGCGCTGAGCTACGATGACTACCTGTTCCTGGAAAAACTGTCCCGTGAAGTGGGTTCCCACTTCCACGCCCTCGATCGCAATACGCTCTATACCGCCAACCGCGATATCAGCTACTACACGGTACATGAATCCTACGTTGCGACCATTCCGCTGGTGTTCTGTGAAGCCGAGAAGATGGACCCGGCGACCCAGTTCCTGAAAGTGATGATGATCGACGAGCCGGAGATCCTGGATAAAGCGATTGCGCGCATTCCGGCGGAGGTAAAAGAGAAGTACACCGTGCTGAAAAGTGCGCCGTACTTCCTCGAAATCCTCGATAAACGCGTCAATAAAGGCACCGGTGTTAAATCACTGGCCGATGCGCTGGGCATTAAACAGGAAGAGATCATGGCGCTGGGCGACCAGGAAAATGACATCGCGATGATCGAATTCGCCGGTATGGGCGTGGCGATGGATAACGCCATTCCATCCGTGAAAGAAGTGGCTAACTTCGTGACCAAATCCAACCTCGAAGACGGTGTGGCTTATGCCATTGAGAAGTTTGTGCTGAACTAAAAACCCGCTTGCGATACCCTGATGCGATAACTGCGCATCAGGGTATCCTCATGAAACAAATCACCTTCGCTTCCCGCCACCATCAGCTCACCAACATCAATACCTGGACGCCGGACAGCCAGTGGCTGGTCTACGACGTGCGTCCGTCCGGCGCGTCGTTCACCGGTGAAACCATCGAGCGGGTCAATGTCGCTACGGGTGAGGTAGAGGTGGTTTATCGCGCGACTGACGGCGCGCATGTCGGCGTGGTGACCGTTCATCCTGCAGAAGAGAAATATGTCTTTATCCACGGCCCGAAAAACCCGGA
Source organism: Enterobacter sp. UCD-UG_FMILLET (assembly GCF_000762975.1). NCBI lineage: Bacteria > Pseudomonadati > Pseudomonadota > Gammaproteobacteria > Enterobacterales > Enterobacteriaceae > Enterobacter > Enterobacter sp. UCD-UG_FMILLET. Next base: position 47,569 of record NZ_JRJC01000001.1, on the reverse strand, counting down.
TGCAGACTGGCACTACGATTTTCATCATCGCCAGGGAGTGATTGCGCAAAACGGTCAGGTGAGCAACCTGGACGCGATGGATATCACAGCGCCTTACACCGCAGGCGCGCTGCGCGGCGGCAGCCACGTCCATGTCTTCAGCCCGAACGGGCAGCTCGTCAGCTTTACCTATAACGACCATGTCCTGCACGAGCGCGATCCTAAACTCGATTTACGCAACGTCGGCGTGGCTGCGCCTTACGGCCCGGTGAACCCGCAGGGGAACCATCCCCGTGAATATTCGGGAACCTTCTGGAGCGTGCTGGTTAGCCGCACGACGCCTAACCCGCAGCCGGGCAGCGATGAAATCAACCGCGCTTACGAAGAGGGCTGGGTGGGCAACGACAGGCTGGCGTTTATCGGCGACACCCTCTCTGCGCAGGGCGAAAAAGTACCCGAACTGTTTATCGTCGACCTGCCGAAAGACGAGCAGGGCTGGAAGCGTGCAGGCGATGCGCCGCTACAGGGCACGACGGAGACCCTGCCAGCCCCGCCAGCAGGAGTAGAGCAGCGTCGTTTAACCTTTACGCATCAGAGGGCATATCCGGGCCTGGTGAACGTGCCGCGTCACTGGGTTCGCAGCAACCCGCAGGGGACGCAGATTGCGTTTCTGATGCGGGATGATAACGGCATTGTGCAGCTGTGGCTGATCTCTCCTGAGGGCGGGGAACCGCGCCAGTTGACGCGTACCGGGAGCGATATTCAGTCTGCATTTAACTGGCATCCTGCGGGCGGCAGTCTGGGGTTTGTGCTCGAAAATCGGATCGCCTGCTGCGACGCACAGACCGGAGAGGTGACGTTTTTGACGTCCGATCATGGCAACCCACCGTCTGCTGATGCGGTCGTGTTTTCCCCTGACGGGCGCGTTATTGCGTGGATGGAGGAGACAGCCGGTTTCCGTCAGCTTTGGGCAACGGAAACCGCGCAGCGCTAGCGTAGAGGCATGTCAGCGGGTGGGATGACGGCGTTTGTTGCCAGATTCTCCTGCTCGCTTTTTTCTACCCGTGAGCGCACGGAGTTGTCCTTACGAAACACATCCCACGGCAGCAGAAGCGTATCCGCCACGGCCGTAAACGGCATATCCAGGATAACCAGGGATTTGGTGCCCCAGTTTGTATCGTCATCGGAGAGCATCGCCGCGCTGGCGCGCGTCCCCGGATATGTTCCTTCTTTACCGCCGGTGTGAGACATCACGCTCGAACACCCGCAAAGTAAAACTACCCCGCTGAACGTCGTCAGCTTTATCAGAACATTTTTCATCATCACTCAGTCATCGTTAATGGCACTGCATAGACCTGCAACTCAGGGTTATAGCGAGCCTTATCCAAAATGGATAGCCCGATAACCCCGCACTGTGGCAGCCATCGCAATTTAACCCTTTGTGCTGTTGTCCCAGTCTAAGCTAGATGCAGGAAAGTGCAAAAAAAAGTGCAGGTGTCGTTCTTGAAAAGCCCGATTGCAGACCCATTTTAAGAATGTGGCCCGATAACGAACTCGCCTGATGGGTGTTCGGGGGCGCAAAGGCCTGTCCATGGTGGAAGGCTACAATTTCTCGCTGATTTCAGGAGTTTTATTTATGCGTAACTTCGATCTTTCTCCGCTATACCGTTCTGCAATTGGTTTTGACCGCCTGTTTAACCATTTAGAAAATAACCAAAGCCAGAGCAACGGCTACCCTCCATACAATGTTGAGCTGGTTGACGAAAACCACTACCGCATCGCCATTGCCGTCGCCGGTTTTGCAGAAAACGAACTGGAGATCACCGCGCAGGACAACCTGCTGGTGGTGAAAGGTTCCCATACGGCCGAGCAGAAAGAACGTACCTACCTTTATCAGGGCATCGCCGAGCGCAACTTTGAACGCAAGTTCCAGTTAGCCGAGAACATTCACGTTAAAGGCGCGAACCTGGTTAACGGCCTGCTGTTTATCGAACTGGAACGTGTGATTCCGGAAGAGAAAAAACCGCGTCGTATCGAAATTAACTAATTACGCGGGTCGCGTGAGCGGCCCACCCGGACTTGCTTGCCGTAACGGGAGCATATGCGAATCCACCAGGATTTGCAGGAACAACTGCGCACAAAACTACACTGTGCCGAACTCGCTTCTCAGAAGGAGATTTAGTATGCGTAACTATGATTTATCCCCCCTGCTGCGTCAGTGGATTGGTTTTGACAAACTGGCTAACGCCCTGCAAAGCACCACCGAGCAACAGACGTTTCCGCCGTACAATATCGAAAAAAGCGACGATAACCACTATCGCATAACCCTTGCGCTGGCCGGTTTCCGCCAGGACGATCTGGACATCCAGCTTGAAGGCACTCGCCTGACCGTGAAAGGGGCGCCGGAAAAACAAGAGACCCAGACCAAATGGCTGCATCAGGGGCTGGTTAATCAGCCGTTTAGCCTGAGCTTTACCCTGGCAGACCATATGGAAGTGTCCGGCGCAACGTTTACCAACGGGCTGCTGCATATCGACCTGATCCGCAATGTGCCGGAAGCCATCGCGCCGCAGCGTATCGCCATTAGCGAGCGGCCTGCGTTGAATAGCTAATAGTGTGCGGGCTGATGCCCTCACCCCGGCCCTCTCCCGCAGGTAGAGGGTGAAAAGATAAAGCCCTGCTCCGGCAGGGCTTTTTTGTGCGCCATCGCCCATACAACCGACCCCAGCTCTGAGAGAATCCTTATCATAACTAAGGTTATGATAAGGAAGTGGGTCATGAGTGATATCGCGTTAACCGTCAGCGTGTTGGCCCTGGTCGCTGTTGTTGGCCTGTGGATAGGTAATATCAAAATCCGCGGCGTCGGGTTTGGGATAGGCGGGGTACTGTTTGGCGGCATTTTTGTCGGGCACTTCGCCGACAAGCTCGGGCTGGTCCTCAGCGCCGAAATGCTCCACTTTACCCAGGAGTTCGGCCTGATCCTCTTCGTTTATACCATCGGTATTCAGGTGGGACCGGGCTTTTTCGCCTCACTTCGGGTTTCCGGATTACGGCTCAACCTGTTTGCCCTCGGCATTGTGGTGATGGGCGGGCTGGTCACCGCCATTCTGCACAAAATCTTCGATATCCCGCTCCCCGTGGTGCTGGGCATTTTCTCCGGGGCGGTCACCAACACGCCAGCGCTCGGTGCCGGGCAGCAGATCCTTCGCGATTTGGGTATCGAACCCGGCATTGTCGATCAGATGGGGATGAGCTACGCCATGGCCTATCCGTTTGGGATTTGCGGCATTCTGCTCTCCATGTGGCTGGTACGCGTTCTGTTTCGCATTAACGTCGACAAAGAGGCGAAGGACCACGAAACCACGCTCACCAACGGCCATATGCCGATCAAAACCATCAACATTCGGGTCGATAACCCCAACCTGAACAATATGGCGATTCAGGACGTGCCGATCCTGAACAGCGCCAATATCATCTGCTCTCGCCTCAAGCGTGACGATATGCTGATGGTGCCCGCGCCCGGCACCGTCATTCAGCAGGGCGATCTGCTGCACCTGGTCGGCCAGCCCGGAGATTTAAACAACGCGCGGCTGGTGATTGGCCAGGAAGTGGATACCTCGCTCTCAACCCGCGGTACCGACATGCGCGTGGAACGCGTTGTGGTGACTAACGAGCACGTTCTTGGCAAGAAAATACGCGATCTGCAGGTAAAAGAGCGCTATGACGTGGTGATCTCCCGTCTCAACCGTGCGGGTGTTGAACTGGTCGCCAGCCCGGAGGCCAGCCTGCAGTTCGGGGATATCCTCAACCTGGTCGGGCGACCGTCGTCCATTGACGCCGTCGCGGATATGGTGGGTAACGCCCAGCAAAAACTGCAGCAGGTGCAGATGCTGCCGGTGTTTATCGGCATCGGGCTCGGCGTGCTGCTCGGTTCTATTCCTGTGTACGTGCCGGGCTTCCCGGTGGCGCTTAAGCTGGGCCTGGCGGGCGGGCCGCTGATTATGGCGCTGATCCTCGGGCGTATCGGCTGTATCGGTAAGCTCTACTGGTTTATGCCGCCGAGCGCCAACCTGGCGCTGCGCGAGCTGGGTATCGTGCTGTTCCTGGCGGTGGTCGGCCTGAAATCCGGCGGTGATTTTGTCGATACCCTGGTCAGGGGCGAAGGGATGAGTTGGGTCGGCTACGGTATTTTCATCACGGCGATCCCGCTGTTGACGGTAGGCATACTGGCGCGGATGTTCGCCAAAATGAATTACCTGACGCTGTGCGGGATGCTGGCGGGCTCCATGACCGATCCGCCCGCGCTGGCTTTTGCCAACAACCTGCACACTACCAGCGGCGCGGCCGCGCTCTCCTATGCCACCGTCTACCCGCTGGTGATGTTCCTGCGCATCATCACCCCGCAGCTACTGGCGGTGCTGTTCTGGGGGATGAGCTAGCAGATCGTCCGGGTGGATGCGCCGCAAATGGTAGTCCACCTGGTAATCACTGGTATTTCGGAACATCACGGAATAATTGAGGAACTCGCCGCTGTCGCTGTAGGAGAGAGAGGTAATTCGCAGCAGCGGCGTCTGTTCCGGCAGGTTCATATAACCGGCCAGCGTTTTATCTGCCAGCACCGGCGTCAGGCTCTCGTAGTTGCCGCTGATGGTGATCCCGCACTCCTTCTCGATGTAATCAAACTTAGACCCCTCAAGATGCGCCAGCGACAGGTTGCGGAACAGCTTCACCGGCATAAAGCTGTCCTCCAGCATCAGCGGCTTCCCGTCCACGTAGCGTACCCGCCGGGAAAAGTAGATCCGCTCATCCACCTGAATCCGTAGCTGGCTGGCAATGGCGGGCGGGGCGGGCATCACTTCGAACTGCAGCACCTTGCTCTGCACCTCTTTTCCCTGCTGACGCAGCACCTCCACCAGCCCGGTCAGGTTGGTGGTTTCGTGGTGAACGTCTTTGCGTGAGACAAAGGTTCCGCTGCCGTGCCGCCGCTCAACCAGCCCCCAGCTCACCAGCAGATCCAGCGCCTTGCGGATGGTCATTCGCGCCACGCCGAACTCCTGCGCCAGCGCTTTTTCGCCGGGCAGCGGGCTGCCGATGTTGTAGTCCGACGAATTCAGCCGCAGCCGCAATCTGTCAGCAATGGATTTGTAGATCACCAGTAGACCTCTCTGCCCTTATCAGGGCGTGGATTGTGTCCTGACATGTCCATATTTACGCCAAAAAGTATACCTGATTGGTCAAAATAAAACCATGAATGCGATCACGAATCGCAGCGGCACGCCATGTTCGCGCATCAGTAAGTTCTTATGCTCAGCTCAGGCCAGCAAAAAACCATAAAGGCCTCTACCCCTACAGGTTGTTTCATGAGGATTTAAAAATGCTCAGTCAAATACAACGTTTTGGCGGTGCCATGTTTACCCCGGTGTTGCTGTTTCCGTTCGCCGGGATCGTGGTGGGAATCGCCATCATGCTTCGCAACCCGCTGTTTGTCGGCGAAGCCTTAACGGCCCCCGATCATCTTTTCGCGCAGATTGTGCACATCATTGAAGAGGGCGGCTGGGCGGTGTTTCGCAATATGCCGCTGATTTTTGCCGTTGGCTTACCGATTGGCCTGGCGAAGCAGGCGCAGGGCCGCGCCTGTCTGGCGGTGCTGATTAGCTTCCTGACCTGGAACTACTTCATTAACGCGATGGGGATGACCTGGGGCCACTTCTTCGGCGTCGACTTCTCCGCCGAACCGACAGCCGGAAGCGGGCTGGCGATGATTGCCGGTATCAAAACGCTCGATACCAGCATCATCGGTGCCATTGTGATCTCAGGCATCGTCACCGCCATCCACAACCGCTACTTCGACAAGCCGCTGCCGGTGTTTTTGGGGATTTTCCAGGGCAGTTCGTTTGTCGTTATCCTCGCGTTCTTCGTCATGATCCCCTGCGCCTGGCTGACGCTGCTGGGCTGGCCGAAAGTACAGATGGGTATCGAGTCCCTGCAGGCGTTCCTGCGCTCCGCCGGTGCGCTGGGCGTGTGGGTGTATACCTTCCTGGAACGCATTCTGATCCCAACCGGATTGCACCACTTCGTCTACGGTCCGTTCATCTTCGGCCCGGCGGCGGTGGAAGGCGGGATTCAGGTCTACTGGGCGCAGCACCTGCAGGCGTTCAGCCAGAGCACCCTGCCGCTGAAAACCCTCTTCCCGGAAGGCGGATTCGCGCTTCACGGCAACTCAAAAGTGTTTGGCTCGGTCGGGATTGCGCTGGCGATCTGGTATACCGCGTCGCCAGAAAACCGCGTCAAGGTGGCGGGGCTGCTGGTCCCGGCCACGCTCACCGCCTTGCTGGTGGGCATCACTGAACCGCTTGAGTTCACTTTCCTGTTTATCTCGCCGCTGCTGTTTGCCGTGCACGCGGTGCTGGCAGCCACCATGGCAACGGTGATGTATACCTTCGGCGTGGTCGGGAATATGGGCGGCGGCCTGCTGGACCAGTTCCTGCCGCAAAACTGGATCCCAATGTTCCATAACCATGCCTCGACGGTATTCACCCAGATCGGTATCGGCGTCTGCTTCACCGGCATCTACTTCGTGGTCTTCAAAACGCTGATCGAACGCCTGAACCTGAAAACGCCGGGCCGGGAAGAGAGCGAAATCAAACTCTACAGCAAGGCCGACTATAAGGCGGCGCGCGGGCAAACCACCGCCCCGGCGGCGGCCAGCCAGCAGGTTGGGCAGGCAGCCGGATTCCTGCAGGCGCTCGGCGGCGCGGCCAACATCGAAAGCATCAACAACTGCGCCACCCGCCTGCGCATTGCGCTTGTGGATATGGCGAAAACGCAAAGCGATGACGTCTTCAAAGCCCTCGGCGCCCACGGCGTGGTGCGACGCGGCAACGGCATTCAGGTGATTGTCGGCCTGCACGTTCCTCAGGTGCGCGACCAGCTTGAATCGCTGATGAAAACCCCTTTATCGAATGAACAAACCACCCTGACAGAGGCTATATCATGAAAAAATTCTCAGTTGTCATTGCAGGCGGCGGCAGCACCTTTACGCCTGGTATCGTCCTGATGCTGTTAGCCAACCGTGACCGTTTCCCGCTGCGCGCGCTGAAGTTCTATGACAACGACGGCGCGCGTCAGGAGACCATCGCCGAAGCGTGCAAAATCATCCTTAAGGAACAAGCCCCGGAGATTGAGTTCAGCTACACCACCGATCCGAAAGCGGCGTTTACCGATGTTGATTTTGTGATGGCGCATATCCGCGTGGGCAAATACCCGATGCGCGAAAAAGATGAAAAAATCCCGCTGCGCCACGGCGTGCTGGGCCAGGAAACCTGCGGCCCGGGCGGTATCTCCTACGGCATGCGCTCTATCGGCGGCGTGCTGGAGCTGGTGGATTATATGGAGCAGTACTCGCCGAACGCGTGGATGCTGAACTACTCCAACCCGGCGGCGATTGTCGCGGAAGCCACGCGTCGCCTGCGTCCGAACGCCAAAATCCTCAACATTTGCGATATGCCGATCGGCATTGAAGGGCGCATGGCGCAGATTGTCGGCCTGAAGGACCGCAAAGAGATGCGCGTGCGCTACTACGGCCTGAACCACTTCGGCTGGTGGACGTCTATTGAAGATCTGAACGGCAACGACTTGATGCCGAAACTGCGCGAATACGTCGCTAAAAACGGCTATGTTCCGCCTTCGGAAGATGCGCACACCGAAGCGAGCTGGAACGATACCTTTGCCAAAGCAAAAGACGTGCAGGCGCTGGATCCGGATACCATGCCGAACACCTACCTGAAGTATTACCTGTTCCCGGACTACGTGGTGGCGCATTCCAACCCGGAACGCACCCGCGCCAATGAGGTCATGGATCACCGTGAGAAGCACGTGTTCAGTTCCTGCCGGGCGATTATCGAAGCCGGTCACTCCTCCGCCGGCGAGCTGGAAATTGACGAACATGCGTCGTACATCGTCGATCTGGCGACGGCAATTGCCTTTAACACCCAGGAGCGGATGCTGCTGATTGTGCCAAACAACGGGGCCATCCATAACTTTGATGCCGACGCGATGGTGGAGATTCCGTGCCTGGTCGGCCATAACGGGCCGGAGCCGCTCACGGTGGGCGATATTCCACACTTCCAGAAAGGGCTGATGAGCCAGCAGGTGGCGGTGGAAAAACTGGTGGTGGATGCCTGGGAGCAGCGCTCGTACCAGAAACTCTGGCAGGCGATCACCCTGTCGAAAACCGTGCCGAGCGCGTCCGTCGCGAAAGCGATTCTGGATGACCTGATCGAGGCCAATAAGGACTACTGGCCAGAGCTGCACTAATCGTCCTGACCGGCATCGCCCGATGCCGGTCTCCTTGTCCTTGTCGATTTACGCTATGCTGAAGCCTGCCCGAAGCACGACAAGGAACCTTCATGAAAATTTCCCGCCTCGGCGAAGCGCCGGACTACCGCTTCTCTCTGGCCAATGAACGCACGTTTTTAGCGTGGATCCGCACGGCGCTGGGCTTTCTGGCAGCAGGCGTCGGCCTCGATCAGCTCGCACCTGATTTCGCCACGCCGCTGATTCGCGAAGTGCTGGCGCTGCTGCTGTGCCTGTTCGCGGGCGTGCTGGCGATATACGGCTACCTGCGCTGGCTGCGCAATGAGAAGGCGATGCGTCTGAAGCAGGATCTGCCCTATACGCGCGGGCTGCTGATCATCAGCACGATTCTGCTGACGGTGGCGGGCGTGGTAATGGTGCTGGTGTTCTATGGCGGATAGCCGCAAAGCGCGGCGCGAAGCGGACCCCGGCCTGCAGCCGGAGCGGACGTCGCTCGCCTGGCTGCGCACGCTGCTGGGGTATGGCGCGCTGATTGCCCTGGCGATTAAGCACAACTGGCACCGCACAGGGGTGCCATTCTGGATTTCTATTGTTGTGCTGGCGCTGGTGGCCATCATTTTATGGCGCTATACCCGCAGCCGTAACCTGATGGACGTGGCGCAGAATGATTTTGTACAGCCGAAGGCGGTGCGGGATAAATTCCTGATCGCCCTGGCCGTGCTGTTGCTGTCGCTGCTGTTTGCGGTAACCCATCTACAGGTTATTTTTTCCCTATAGCCAGATACTTCGCCATCTCGTCTTCCGGCACCATACCGCCGCCGGTCGCCCACACCAGGTGGGTAACGCTGGCATCTGAAGGCACGCGCACCGGCCCGGCCATGCCCGCCAGCGCGGACGGCTCCAGACGGATCCCTTCCTCCTGCGCCAGCCAGCCGAGCATGTCGTACATCCTCTGATCGGAAAGCGTATAGAACCCGTCGAGCAGGCGCTCCATCGCACGGCCCACGAAGCCCGACGCGCGTCCTACCGCCAGACCGTCCGCCGCCGTCACGTTATCAATGCCCAGATCCTGCACCGCGATTTCATCGTGCAAGCCGGTGTAAACGCCCAGCAGCATGCACGGGGAGTGCGTTGGCTCCGCGAAGAAGCAGTGGACGTTATCGCCAAAGGCCAGCTTCAGGCCAAACGCCACGCCGCCAGGGCCGCCGCCGACGCCGCACGGCAGGTAGACGTGCAGGGGATGATCCGCATCCACTACGCGGCCCTGTTCGGCAAACTGCGCCTTCAGGCGCTCGCCCGCCACCGCATAGCCCAGGAATAAGGTGCGGGAATTTTCATCGTCAATGAAGAAACAGTTCGGATCGCTTTCCGCCGCTTTTCGTCCCTGCTCTACCGCCACGCCGTAATCCTGCTCATATTCCACTACGATGACGCCGTGGCTGCGCAGTTTGGCTTTCTTCCACTCGCGGGCGTCGGCAGACATATGCACCGTCACCTTAAAGCCGATGCGGGCGCTCATAATGCCGATGGACATCCCGAGGTTGCCGGTTGAGCCTACCGCAATGCTGTACTGGCTGAAGAAGTCCTTAAAGCGCGGCTCCAGCAGAATGCTGTAGTCGTCGTCGATGCTCAGCAACCCTGCGTCCAGCGCCAGTTTCTCCGCATGGGTCAGCACCTCATAGATACCGCCGCGCGCTTTAATCGAGCCGGAAATCGGCAGATGGCTGTCTTTTTTCAGCAGCAGCGTGCCGGGAATAGACTTCGCAGATTCTTTCTCCAGCCGCTTTTGCATCGCGGGGATTGCAACCAGTTCGGATTCGATAATCCCGCCCGTTGCCGCCGTTTCCGGGAAGGCTTTCGCCAGATACGGCGCGAAGCGGTTGAGGCGCGCGTGCGCGTCGTCCACGTCGGCTTTGGTCAGCCCGACGTACGGCAACCCTTCTGCAAGCGTCGTGGTGCGCGGGTTAAACCAGGTGGTTTCTTTCAGGGCAATCAGATCCTCAACCAGAGGAAACTGTGCGGTTAAAGTAGTGATAGTTGCGTTTTCCATAGTACGTCTCTTCGCGCTCAGATAATGAAGGAAAGCAGGAATGTGCCGCCAAGTGCAAGCACCGAGGCGATAAACGTCGCCGTCGTATAGTATTTGAAGGTCTCGTTCAGGGTAGCGCCGCAGTATTGCTTCACCAGCCAGAAGAGAGAATCGGTCACGATCGTGCAGCCAATGGCACCGGAACCGATGGCAATGGTGATGATCTCCGGGCTCACGTTCGGGTAGAGCGGCAGCATCGGCGCGACTATCGCCGTGGCGCCCATCATCGCCACCGTCGCGGAGCCGACGGCGGCATGCAGCACCAGCGCCACCAGCCAGGCGAGCAGGATAGGGTGCATGTGCAGGTTCGAGAGAATATGCGCCAGCGAGTCCGCCAGTCCGCTGGTTTTCAGGATGGCGTTAAACGCGCCGCCCGCGCCGATAATCAGCAAAATGTTGGCGATAGAGCCGAAGCCGTGCTCGGTGTGCGTCAGCATCGTGCCCATGCCCATATGCTGGCGGATCCCCAGCAGGTAGTAGGCGACAAACACGGCGATAAACATGGCGGTGATCGGGTTGCCGATAAACTCCAGCAGCGTATACATCGTGCCTTCTTTCGCCATATTCAGCTCGGCAATGGTTTTCACCAGCATCAGGGCAATCGGCAGCAGCACCGTGAACAGCGTGGCGCCCAGCGACGGCAGGGTGTGCTCTTCCCGCACCTTCAGGTCTGAAAATTCCGCCGGAACCGGTTTAAACGGCAGACGATTGCCGAGCAGCTTCAGGAACAGCGGGCCGCCGACCAGCGAGGCCATCAGGCCCACCATCAAACCGTAGACAATGACCGTTCCGACGTCCGCGCCTAATTTATTGGTCACAAACAGCGCGGCCGGATGCGGCGGCACCACGCAGTGCACCGCCATCAGCGCGGTACAGAGCGGAATGGCCAGCTTGAGCAGCGACGTGTTGGTCTTTTTGGCGATGGAAAACGCCAGCGGGATCAGCAGTACCACGCCCACTTCCACAAACAGCGTAATGCCGCAGATAAGGCCCACCAGCACCATAATCACGTCCGCCGACAGCCAGCGGCAGCGCTGCAACGCGATCCCGATGCGCTCTGCCGCGCCGGAGACTTCCATCATCTTGCCGAGAATGGTGCCCAGACCAATCACCGCCGCCAGGAAGCCCAGCGTACCGCCAATTCCGCTCTCAATGGCGTTCACCATATCCAGCGGGCTCATCCCCATCATCGCGCCGACGAAAAAGCTCGCCAGCAGCAGCGCGAGGAACGGGTGAAACTTCAGCTTAACGATGGTTAAAACAATCAACACAATGCTGACCAGCAGCGTTGCCACAACCCAGACCTGAGATCCCATATCTCACCTCACCCTTATGTCATCTGTGGGTATTGGACGAAAAAACGGCGGGGGCTGACAAACGATATAAATTGGCGTTCAGGTGAGCCAGATTGGATCAACTGAGTGACTGCGCTCTAAAAAGCGCACTTAATTCGTATTAGGTTCACATAAATTCACCCTTGAGCGGTATGCTGAGCGCAGAAACCCCGCGCGAGAATTGTGATGACCGATGCAAATGAAGCCAGAAACCGGCTGTTAAACGGCTGGCAGCTGTCGAAAATGTATACCTTTGAAGTGGCCGCCCGGCATGAGTCCTTCGCCCTGGCGGCGGAGGAGCTGTCGCTCAGCCCCAGCGCGGTGAGCCACCGCATCAACCTGCTGGAAGAGGAGCTGGGCATACAGCTGTTCGTCCGCTCGCACCGTAAAGTCGAGCTGACGCAGGAGGGAAAGCGCGTTTACTGGACGCTGAAATCGTCCCTCGATACCCTGAATCAGGAGATCCTGGACATCAAAAACCAGGCGCTGTCCGGCACGCTGACGGTCTACTCCCGGCCGTCGATCGCCCAGTGCTGGCTGGTGCCCATGCTGGGGGACTTTACCCGCCGCTATCCATCGATTTCACTCACCGTCCTGACCGGCAATGATTACGTTAATATGCAGCGAACGGGCGTCGACCTGGCGCTCTATTTCGACGATACGCCGCCAAACCACCTCTCTCATCACTTTCTGATGGACGAGGCGATTTTGCCCGTCTGCTCGCCGCAGTATGCCCGCGAGCATGAACTGCTGAAAAACCCCGATAACCTCAGCCACTGCACGCTACTGCATGACCGTCAGGCCTGGAGCAACGATTCCGGCACGGATGAGTGGCTGAGCTGGGCGCAACACTTTGCGGTGAATATGCCGCCATCGTCGGGCATTGGTTTCGATCGTTCTGATTTAGCGATTATTGCGGCCATTAACCACGTCGGCGTCGCGATGGGCAGAAAGCGGCTGGTGCAGAAACGACTTGAGCGGGGCGAGCTTATCGCCCCGTTTGGTGAAAAAACTCTGAAATGCCATCAGCACTACTATATCTCGACGCTTTCAGGCCGACAGTGGCCGAAAATAGATGCCTTTATCGGCTGGCTGAGAGAACTGGCCGGTTGAAGAATTATTACGCTTTCGCTCTACACGGAATGTGAAAAAGCGTGCTAAATACAGGTAATGCTTTCGATTTATCCAGGGTAAACCGTGTTAAAGCCTTTTATTGTCTCTGCATTATTGATCTCTTCCGGTTGGGCGATTGCCGCTGAGCCGCCGCTGACGGCTGCCCGTTATGCGCAGCAGATGGGCGTCGGGATGGATGTGGACTGGGCGCGCACCGAGCGCGGCATACGCGAATTCGACCCGCTGGTAGTACGCGATTTTCGTGCAAAAGGCATTACCCACGTGCGCATTCGTGTAGCCGATGAACCGACGGAAGCGCGGCTGATCCACCTGCGCAAGCTGGTGGAAGCCTGCGAGCAGTATGGCGTGATCCCTATCATCGCTTATCAGGCTGATGAATATAAAAACGACCCGAAAGCCGATAACGAGAAAGAGACGATTAACTGGTGGATTGCCGTGGCGCACTATTTTGGTCAGAGCTATCCGCTGCTGGGTTTTGATCTCATCTATGAGCCGGCCGACAAGCTTAACCACAACCTCGCGTCGCTAAACCGCGTGTATGAAAAAACCATTAAAGCGATCCACGACATGGATCCGCAGCGCATGATCTTTATTGCGCCACGCCTGCGCGCCGCGCCGGAGGATTTATCCAGCCTGAAGCTGCCTGCGCACAGCCAAAACTACCTGCTGGCGGAGTGGCATATTTTCCCGTGGGGGCCGCTGAAAAATAGCGGTAAATACCCGTGGACGTCCGGCACGGCGGCGGAGAAAGCGGCTATCCATAATCGCATCAATACCGCGCTGCGCTGGCAGCAAAAAACCGGGCACGTTAGCTGGGTCGGGGGCTGGGGCGTGGGAGAGTCAAACCACCTCACGCCAACCGCTTCGCAAATGGCGTTCTCCACCTTTATGGCCTGCGAGCTGCAAAAGGCGAAAATCCCGTATGCGCTGAACGCGGATTTCCAGTTTTACGACGGGGAAGAGGGGGCCTGGCGGCCCGCGCCGGAGCCGTTGCTGCAGGCGATGATTGCGCCCGTCTGCGAAAAGCCCGGCGAGAAGCCGGGCCATCATGCGGTTAAACCGGCTGCTCGTGATGCGGAACACGCGACGCCAGCGGCAGCCAGCACAGTAAAATCAGCAGCCCCATCAGCGTCATCAGCAGGCCCAAACTAGCCTGCCCGGTCTGCGGCATCATCGCCGAGAGCCAGGCCAGCGCGCCGGAGCCGATATTCTGCAAACCGCCTACCAGCGCACCAGCCGTGCCTGCGAGGAACGGGAACGGCTCCATCGCGCCGCTGGTCGCCAGCGGGAACAGCATCCCCGCGCCGAAGAAGAACAGCGCTGCCGGGATGAGCAGCGTCCAGACCGTCATCACGCCAAACAGCCCTGGGATCCACATCATCAGACCCGCCAGCAGGCAGCTGATCACCGACTGCCACATCAGGGTGGAGAAGCGTTTGTTCGGGCGTCCGGCAAACCACGCGCCGAAGAACGCCGCCGGGATCGGCAGAATAAACAGAATACTCACGACCATGCTGCTCAGGCCCAGACCCGCGCCCAGCAGCACGCCGGAACAGGCTTCAAACACCGCAATGCCCGCCAGGCCGCCGATCAGCATCAGCAGGTAGCAGGTAAACGACCCGTTGCCAAACAGCGTTTTATAGCTGGTGATGAGCTTCGTGCGCGGCGCGTCCTGCGGGCGCGTTTCCGGCATCCAGCGCGCCATGCTGAAGGTGACAATCACGCACAGCACCAGCAGGAAGGCGTAGCAGGCGCGCCAGGACCACATCGTGTCCAGCAGGCCGCCAATCAGCGGGGCGAGAAGCGGGCTGACCAGAATACCCATATTCAACAGGCTGTTGGCATGACGGAGCTGTGTACCCTGATACATATCGCGCGGTAAGGTTCGCGCCATCACCCCGCCGACGCCGGTCCCGACACCCTGCAGGGCGCTGGCGGCAATCAGTACGGTCAGGCTGTGCGTGGTAATGGCAATCACCGTCGCCACCATGAAAATGCTCATGCCCACCAGGATCACCGGGCGACGCCCGACGCGGTCAGACAGCGGGCCGTAGAAGAGCTGCGAAACGCCATAGGTCAGCAGGTAGGCTGCCATCACGCTCTGCACCGCGCCCTCGCGGACGTTCAATTCCTTTGCCATGTCGGCAATCGCCGGAATGTAGATGGTTTGCGCCATCTGACCGACGGCCACCAGTAACACCAGCATCAACAATAAGTTAACGTTCCTTTGTTTTTTCATGTCGCTGAATACTTTTGCAAAAAGAGAAAAATGAAGAATAAGTGACTGCGCATTCCCATAAATGCGCGAGGAATCTACCACAGAGAGATGACAATTTAAGCATTGTCGTGGTGAATGAAAAAACCGGGAAAGGCAGGATTTGTAAACAAGATCGGCAACTAATGTTGCCAGTGATTTACGCCAGGCGCAGCAGAATGGCGCCGCCGGCAATACCCAGCGCCGCCGCGATGCGCAGGCCCGCAACCTTCTCTTTTAAAAGGACAAACGCGATCAGCGCCCCAAAAAGAATCGAGGTTTCACGCAGCGCCGCGACCACCGCCAGCGGTGCCTGCGTCATGGCCCAAAGCGCCAGACCGTAAGAGCCCATGGTGCCCACCCCGCCGAGTAACCCCTTTTTCCAGTGCATGCGTAGGTAGCTGGACGCCTCGCGCCGGCGCGCCACCATTGCCCAACTCAACAGGCAGAAGCCGTTCATAAAGAAGGTCCACAGCGTGTAGCCCAGCGCGGTGTCCGACAGCCGCACGCCGGTGCCGTCGACCAGCGTATACCCGGCAATGAAGCAGGCGTTCAGGAGCGCCAGCCAGATCCCTTTGCGTGACTGCATGTGGCCATGCATCGCCATCGCCAGAATCGAAAGGCAAATTACTCCGATGCCGGACCAGGCGAGCCAGGAGAGACGATCCCCGAGCGCCAGCACGCCGATCAGCGCCACCAGCAGCGGGGCGGTGCCGCGCATCAGCGGATAGGTCTGGCTCATATCCGAGACCTGATAGGTCTTCGCTACCAGCACGGTGTAGACCACCTGTAAGGCGCAGGAGACGATCAAAAACGGCCAGCTTGCAGCAGATGGCTGTGGGGAAAACGGTAATAAGACCAGAGCGATAAGCGTGGCGGACCCGCTGACGCTTATGGCGGAATAGAGCTTGTCCGTTCCGGCCTTAACGATGGCGTTCCAGCTGGCATGCAGCAGCGCCGCGAAGAGCAAAATGCAGAAAACGGTGGTGGTCATGGCGTATCGGGTGATGAATTGTCACTCAACTGTAACATTCACACCCTGATGCTGCCAGCCGGCTACACGGCACAAAAAAGGCGGTGCGTCACCCGCGGTTCGTCCGAGACCTGCGTAAAACCCGCCTGGCGATAGAAGCCGTACGCGCTGTCCGGCGCGTGGGTATTCAGGAAATCAAACCAGATGCTGGCATCGGCCATCACCACGGTTAAAAGCTGTTTGCCAATGCCCAGCCCGCGGCACTTCTCGCTGACGTAGAGATGGCGAATACGTCCGGCGCGCGGCTGCTGGCTGAACGGATCGCGGTTGAGGCCGCATACGCCGACCAGCCTGCCGTTGAGAAACGCGCCCAGCAGCTTTTCTCCCGGCGCGTTAAAGCGGTTCTCGCCGCGCTGCCAGTTCTCTTCAAGCCTGCGCAGCATGTTGAAATTCAGTGCGATACTTTCAGCCTTCAGGGCGATATACCCCGGCTCATCCGGTGTGACAGGCTCAATTAACAGACGCGACATAGCATTCCCTCGTTATTAAAGAGGGGCGGTTGCCCGCCCCTCTCAGGTGCGACTTGAACCTGAATTACCGAAGGAATTTCAGGACAGCATCAAGCAGTTGCAGTACAGCAACAATGAGTTTGAGGATAAGTATCACCATATCCACTACGCTCATACGCGTCTCCTTTTGGGTAAAAGGAGCACGATGCTGGCGTACCTTTCCGCCGCCTGTTGCCAGCACCTGGATTGACGTAACACAGTGTGCTCACTTCAGGGGTTAAGGCACTGACGGCACCACCCGTTTCAGCCAGGACTTCGTTGCGCCGGTAAAACTGCGGCCCCCTCGCTCACTGCGAACACCCTCAGTATAGATAAATACTGTATGTATGAACAGTATTTTTTGGACAAAATCAGGAAGGCGATCCATACTCAAAAGCGTCAAAATCCGTGCCGGAATTGCGCGTTCATCTTCGATCGCGTATACTTTTTGCGTTGACGTAACACAGTGTGTTCTGCGGCCACCAACCGCAAAACCCTGATAAAAACCTCGCTTAGGCGGGGTTTTTTGTTTTCATCACCCAACAAACGAAACGTGATCCCTGACGCATTTTTGCGCAGATGAAAATATTTCCATTGTCACGCCCGAAAACCTGTGTTTGTATAAATTCCATCAATGATTCCAAACACAGGTCCCCAATGACTTCATCCATCTTCACTTCGGCCCTACTAAAAACTGCGCAACCAGCCGCAGTGGTCGTCGTGCGTGTGGTGGTGGTCGTCGGCAATGCGCCGTAGGGACTGGATCAACACACGAATCCAAAACCCCGCCGGCGCAAACCGGGCGGGGTTTTTCGTTTAGGACCCTCCCCGGAACGTCGGCCCAGAAGAAAAGGACTGGAGCATGGCAATTTCGGGCACAACATCCACAAAGAGGCGTTTTACTGGCGCGCAGCTGATCGTTCATTTGCTGGAACGACAGGGCATCACTACCGTTGCGGGTATTCCGGGCGGCACGGTGCTGCCGCTGTACGATGCGTTGAGCCAAAGCACGCAGATCCGCCACGTGCTGGCGCGCCACGAGCAGGGGGCAGGCTTTATTGCTCAGGGCATGGCGCGTACGCAGGGCAAACCGGCGGTCTGTATGGCCTGCAGCGGCCCGGGCGCAACCAACCTGGTCACCGCCATCGCCGACGCGCGCCTCGACTCCATTCCGCTGATCTGCATTACCGGCCAGGTACCGTCCTCGATGATTGGCACCGATGCGTTCCAGGAAGTGGACACCTACGGCATCTCTATCCCCATCACCAAACATAACTATTTAGTTCGCGATATCAGCGAGCTTCCTCAGGTTATCAGCGATGCGTTTCGCATTGCGCAGTCTGGCCGCCCGGGCCCGGTGTGGATAGACATTCCTAAGGATGTCCAGACCGCAGAGATCGAGATAGACGTCCTGCCGGAGCCGGGCGAGCGTGCCCCCGCGCCGGAATTCAGCGCTGAGAGCGTGCGCGATGCCGCCGCCATGATTAACGCCGCCAAACGCCCGGTGCTTTATCTGGGCGGCGGGGCGATTAACGCTGCGGATGAAATCCGCGAGTTTGCAGAGAAAACCAACCTGCCCACTACCATGACCCTGATGGCGCTGGGCATGCTGCCTAAGGCGCACCCATTGTCATTAGGTATGCTGGGCATGCACGGCGCGCGCAGCACCAATTACATCCTGCAAGAGGCTGATTTGCTGATTGTTATGGGCGCGCGTTTTGATGACCGGGCGATCGGTAAAACCGAGCAGTTCTGCCCGAACGCCAAAATCATTCACGTGGATATCGACCGCGCCGAGCTGGGTAAAATCAAGCAGCCGCACGTGGCTATTCAGGGCGACGTGGCCGAGGTGCTGGCGCAGCTGATCCCGCAGACGGACGCAGCCGAGCGCGCGGACTGGCGCCAGCTGGTGGCCGATCTGCAGCGCGAGTTCCCGGGCGCCATCCCAACCGAAGGCGATCCGCTGAGCCACTATGGTCTTATCAACGCCGTGGCCGCCTGTGTCGACGACAGCGCGATTATCACCACCGACGTGGGCCAGCATCAGATGTGGACCGCCCAGGCCTACCCGCTGAACCGACCGCGCCAGTGGCTGACCTCCGGCGGTCTGGGAACCATGGGCTTCGGCCTGCCTGCGGCGGTCGGTGCAGCCCTCGCCAACCCGGACCGCAAGGTCATCTGCTTCTCCGGTGACGGCAGCCTGATGATGAACATTCAGGAAATGGCGACCACGGCCGAAAACCAGTTAGACGTGAAAATCATCCTGATGAACAACGAGGCGCTGGGGCTGGTGCACCAGCAGCAGAGCCTGTTCTACAAGCAGGGCGTGTTTGCCGCGACCTACCCTGGGATGATTAACTTTATGCAGATTGCCGCCGGCTTTGGCCTGCACACCTGCGATCTGAACGCCGAAGAGGATGCCCACGCGGCGCTGCAGGCGGCGATTTCTCGCCCCGGCCCGGCGCTGATCCACGTGCGTATCGACCCTGAACAAAAAGTGTATCCGATGGTGCCGCCGGGAGCGGCAAATACTGAGATGGTGGGAGAATAAGCCATGCAGAAACAACATGATAACGTCATTCTGGAACTCACCGTCCGCAACCACCCTGGCGTTATGACCCACGTCTGCGGGCTCTTTGCCCGCCGGGCGTTTAACGTGGAAGGCATTCTCTGTCTGCCGATTCAGGGCAGCGAGCACAGCCGCATCTGGCTACTGGTTAATGATGACCAGCGTCTGGAGCAAATGATGGCCCAGATCGACAAGCTGGAAGACGTCACCAAAGTGGCGCGCAACCAGTCCGATCCCACCATGTTTAACAAAATTGCGGTGTTCTTCGAATAAATCGCTCATTGCTTGAACACCCGCGCGCTTATCGTTAAGGTAGGCGCGTTTTTTTATCCGCCCGCCAGGAACGCGCTATGACCACCATCGCCCTTATCGACGACCACCTTATCGTCCGCTCCGGATTTGCCCAGCTTCTGAATCTCGAAGCGGATTTTCAGGTTGTGGCCGAGTTTGGCTCCGGTCGCGAGGCGCTGGCGGGCCTGCCGGGGCGCGGGGTGCAGGTCTGTATCTGCGACATCTCGATGCCGGATCTTTCCGGACTGGAGCTGTTAAGCCAGCTGCCGAAAGGGATGGCGACGATCATGCTCTCGGTCCACGACAGCCCGGCGCTGGTCGAGCAGGCGCTCAACGCGGGGGCGCGCGGCTTTCTCTCCAAGCGCTGTAGCCCCGACGAACTGATCGCCGCGGTGCGCACCGTCTCCACCGGCGGCTGCTATTTAACGCCGGATATCGCCATCAAGCTGGCGGCCGGACGGCAGGATCCGCTCACCCGGCGCGAGCGTCAGGTGGCTGAGAAGCTCGCGCAGGGAATGTCGGTAAAAGAGATTGCCGCCGAGCTGGATCTGTCCCCGAAAACCGTGCACGTTCACCGCGCCAACCTGATGGAAAAACTCAACGTCAGCAACGACGTCGAGCTGGCGCGCCGCATGTTTGACAGCTGGCAATGAGTTCCGCTTTTTCACGGCTGATCGCCGTCGTCGCCAGCTTTTTTATCTTCTCCGCCGCCTGGTTCTGCCTGTGGAGCATTAGTCTGCATCTGGTGGAGCGCCCGGAGCTGGCGGTGCTGCTGTTCCCCTTCGGGCTGCGTCTGGGGTTAATGCTCCAGTGTCCGCGCGCCTACTGGCCGGTTTTGCTCGGCGCAGAGTGGCTGATGCTGGTCTGGCTGGCGCAGGAGGTGGCCCTCGCGCACCTGCCCTTATTGATGACCGGAAGCCTGCTCACGCTTCTCCCGGTTGCGCTCATCTCCCGCTACCGCCACCAGCGCGACTGGCGCACGCTGCTGCGTCAGGGGGCGGCGCTGATGGCCGCCGCGCTGCTGCAGTCCCTGCCGTGGATTGGCGACAAGGAGATGCTCAATGCCCTGCTGCTGACCCTCACCGGCGGCCTGACGCTCGCGCCGACCTGCCTCGTTATCTGGCACTACCTCACCAGCACCGTCTGGCAGCCGCTCGGCCCGGGGCTGGTTTCCCAGCCGGTGAACTGGCGCGCTCGGCATCTCATCTGGTATCTGCTGCTGTTTGTGGTAAGCCTATGGCTCCAGCTTGGCCTGCCCGCTGAACTATCACGCTTCACGCCGTTCTGTCTGGCGCTGCCGATTATCGCCCTGGCCTGGCACTACGGATGGCAGGGGGCGCTGATCGCCACGCTGATGAACGCCATCGCGCTGATCGCCAGCCAGACCTGGCACGATCACCCTGTGGATTTGCTGCTTTCCCTGCTGGCTCAAAGCCTGACCGGGCTGCTGCTCGGCGCGGGCATTCAGCGCCTGCGCGAGCTGAACCAGTCCCTGCAGACCGAGCTGGCGCGCAACCGCCGTCTGGCGGAGCGTCTGCTGGAAACCGAAGAGAGCGTGCGGCAGGAGGTCGCCCGCGAGCTGCACGACGATATCGGCCAGACCATCACCGCTATCCGCACCCAGGCGGGCATAGTCCAGCGCCTGGCGGCTGAAAACGCGGGCGTGAAGCAGGGCGGGGCACATATCGAACAGCTTTCGCTGGGCGTCTATGACTCCGTTCGACGCCTGTTAGGACGGCTGCGTCCGCGCCAGCTCGACGACCTGTCGCTGGAGCAGGCGGTGCGTTCCCTGATGCGCGAGATGGAGCTGGAAAGCCGCGGCATCGTCAGCCATCTCGACTGGTGCATTAACGAATCTACGCTCAGCGAAGGTCAGCGCGTGACGCTGTTCCGCGTCTGTCAGGAAGGGCTGAACAACATCGTCAAGCACGCCAGCGCCAGCGCGGTTACCATCCAGGGCTGGCAGCAGGACGAGCGCCTGATGCTGGTGATTGAAGACGACGGCTGCGGTCTGCCGCCGGGCTCCGGCCAGCAGGGCTTTGGCCTGGCGGGCATGCGCGAGCGCGTGAAGGCGCTCGGCGGTACGCTGAATATCTCCTGCACCCACGGGACGCGCGTCAGCGTCAGCCTGCCGCTACGGAGTTACCATGTTTAAAACCCCTGCCAGCGCCGCGCCGATTGGCGATAAAGCGGAAATCGACGCCCGCTACCGCTACTGGCGTCGCCATATCCTGATGACCATCTGGCTCGGCTACGCGCTGTTCTACTTTACCCGCAAAAGCTTCAACGCCGCCGCGCCGGAGATCCTCGCCAGCGGCGTGATGACGCGCACCGATATCGGCCTGCTGGCGACGCTGTTTTACATCACCTACGGCCTGTCGAAGTTCTTCTCCGGCATCGTCAGCGACCGCTCCAACGCGCGCTATTTTATGGGCGTCGGGCTGATCGCCACCGGGGTGGTGAACATCCTGTTTGGTTTCTCCACCTCGCTTTGGGCCTTCGCCCTGCTGTGGGCGCTGAACGCCTTTTTCCAGGGCTGGGGCGCGCCGGTCTGCGCCCGCCTGCTCACCGCCTGGTATTCGCGCAACGAGCGTGGCGGCTGGTGGGCAATCTGGAACACCGCGCATAACGTCGGCGGGGCGCTGATCCCGATGGTGGTAGGTGCGGCGGCGCTGCACTACGGCTGGCGCGCGGGGATGATGATTGCCGGAGGCCTCGCGATTGTCGCCGGGCTGTTTCTCTGCTGGCGCCTGCGCGACCGGCCGCAAACCGTCGGTCTGCCTGCGGTGGGCGACTGGCGGCACGACGAAATGGAGATTGCCCAGCAGCAGGAAGGCGCGGGGCTGACCCGCAGGGAGATCCTCACAAAATACGTGCTGAAAAACCCCTACATCTGGCTGCTGTCGCTCTGCTACGTGCTGGTTTACGTGGTGCGTGCGGCGATCAACGACTGGGGCAATCTGTACATGTCCGAGACGCTCGGCGTGGATCTGGTGACCGCCAACTCGGCGGTGACGATGTTCGAACTGGGCGGGTTTATCGGCGCGCTGGTGGCGGGCTGGGGCTCGGACAAGCTGTTCAACGGCAACCGTGGCCCGATGAACCTGATTTTCGCCGCCGGGATTTTGCTCTCCGTCGGCTCGCTGTGGCTGATGCCGTTCGCCAGCTATGTGATGCAGGCGGCGTGCTTCTTCACCACTGGCTTCTTCGTGTTTGGCCCGCAGATGCTGATCGGCATGGCGGCGGCGGAGTGTTCTCACAAAGAGGCGGCAGGCGCGGCGACGGGCTTTGTCGGACTGTTTGCCTACCTCGGCGCATCGCTCTCCGGCTGGCCGCTGGCGCGGGTGATTGACGTCTGGCACTGGAGCGGTTTCTTCGCGGTGATCGCCATCGCGGCGGGGATCTCCGCGCTGCTGCTGCTGCCCTTCCTGCACGCGCAGGCCCCGCGCGAGGTGAGCGAAGCGTGATGTGCCTCACCTTTCTGGCCCGAGTGGCGTAAAACTAAGAAATTTTCCCGGTTTTACCTGGACGCTGTCTCAGGCATCTCTCCTGGCTGATTTTTACAATGCCTGCCATTCGCAGGTAAAAATCAGCTCAGGAGCAAACCATGCTGGCCTTCCTCAACCAGGTGCGCAAGCCGACCCTGGATCTGCCGCTCGACGTGCGGCGCAAGATGTGGTTCAAACCGTTCATGCAGTCCTATCTGGTGGTCTTCATCGGCTACCTGACCATGTACCTGATCCGCAAAAACTTTAACATCGCGCAGAACGATATGATCTCAACCTACGGGCTGAGCATGACGCAGCTGGGGATGATTGGTCTGGGCTTCTCCATCACCTACGGCGTGGGGAAAACCGTCGTTTCCTACTACGCGGACGGCAAAAACACCAAGCAGTTCCTGCCGTTTATGCTGATCCTCTCCGCCATCTGTATGCTCGGCTTCAGCGCCAGCATGGGCGCGGGCTCCGTCAGCCTGTTCATGATGATCGCTTTCTACGCCCTGAGCGGTTTCTTCCAGAGTACCGGCGGGTCGTGCAGCTACTCCACCATCACCAAATGGACCCCGCGCCGCAAGCGTGGTTCCTACCTCGGCATGTGGAACATCTCCCACAACCTCGGCGGGGCGGGGGCGGCAGGCGTGGCGCTGTTTGGTGCGAACTATCTGTTCGACGGCCACGTGATCGGCATGTTTATCTTCCCGTCGATTATCGCCCTGATTGTCGGCTTTATCGGCCTGCGCTACGGCAGCGACTCCCCGGAATCTTATGGCCTCGGCAAAGCCGAAGAGCTGTTCGGGGAGGAGATCAGCGAAGAGGACAAAGAGACCGAAGAAAACGAGATGTCCAAATGGCAGATCTTTGTTGAGTACGTGCTGAAAAACAAGGTGATCTGGCTGCTGTGCTTCTCAAATATCTTCCTCTACGTGGTGCGTATCGGCATCGACCAGTGGTCGACCGTGTATGCCTTCCAGGAGCTGAAGCTCTCTAAAGAAGTGGCGATTCAGGGCTTCACCCTGTTCGAAGTGGGCGCGCTGGTCGGCACCCTGCTGTGGGGCTGGCTCTCCGATCTCGCTAATGGCCGTCGCGCGCTGGTGGCCTGCGTCGCGCTGGCGCTGATTATCGCCACCCTCGGCGTCTACCAGCACGCCAGCAACCAGTACGTTTACCTGGCGTCCCTGTTCGCGCTCGGCTTCCTGGTGTTTGGTCCACAGCTGCTGATCGGCGTGGCGGCAGTCGGCTTCGTACCGAAAAAAGCGATCGGCGCCGCCGATGGGATTAAAGGCACCTTCGCCTACCTGATCGGCGACAGCTTCGCCAAGCTGGGTCTGGGGATGATCGCTGACGGCACGCCGATTTTCGGCCTCACCGGCTGGGCGGGCACCTTCGCGGCGCTGGATGCGGCGGCCATCGGCTGTATCGTCCTGATGGCGATGGTCGCGGTGCTGGAAGAACGTAAAATTCGCCGTGAGAATCGTGCGCAGAAATTAAAAACAGCTTGAGTGTGCAGGTAACTTCTTTGCCCGGTGTGTGATGCCGGGCTTTTTTATGCCTGTCGCTGTCGACGCCGTGCGTTTCCCGCTATGATGAGCGGCTATTCTAAGGAGAACGCATGGTCTGGATAATGCTGGCAACGCTTGCCGTGGTGTTTGTGGTGGGATTTCGCGTCCTGACCTCGGACTCCCGCCGCGCCATCAAACGTTTAAGCGAGCGTCTGGGCATCACCCCGATGCCGGTCGAGTCGATGATCGACCAGTTTGGAAAATCCTCCGGCAATGAGTTTATCCGCTACCTTGAGCGCCCCGACGAGGCGCATCTGCAAAACGCCGCCCAGGTGCTGCTGATCTGGCAGGTCTGCATCGTCGACGGCAGCGAGGAGAACCTGCACGCCTGGCACCGCATGCTGCGTAAAGCCCGCCTTGCCGCACCCATTACCGATGCGCAAATTCGTCTGGCGCTTGGCTTCATGCGCGAGATGGAGCCCGATCCGCAGGAGCTAAACGCCTTCCAGCTACGCTATAACCAGCTCTTCCTGCCGGAAGAGGGCGTGTTTTACCTACACTGATCCCCTGTAAAAACGACAAAAGTTGTCTAAACGTTAAATCCATCACACTTTTGATGATAAACTGCGCGACTTTTCCGCACGTTTTTATCTTCAGGTGACGCCATGACAGAACATATCCAGCCCACGACCAGACCGCAGACCAACGAGGTTTCACGCCCCAACTGGTCGGCGGTATTCTCCGTGGCGTTCTGCGTCGCCTGCCTGATTACCGTTGAGTTTCTGCCGGTGAGCCTGCTGACGCCGATGGCGCAGGATCTGGGTATTTCCGAAGGCGTTGCGGGGCAGTCCGTTACCGTCACCGCCTTCGTGGCGATGTTCGCCAGCCTGTTTATCACCCAGGTGATTGGCACTATCGACCGCCGCAAGGTGGTCATTCTGTTCAGCGTGCTGCTGACGCTCTCCTGCCTGCTGGTCTCCTTTGCGGAAAGCTTTACCCTGCTGCTGCTGGGGCGCGCCTGCCTGGGGCTGGGATTAGGCGGCTTCTGGGCGATGTCCGCCTCGCTGACCATGCGCCTGGTGCCCGCGCGGACGGTACCAAAAGCGCTTTCCGTTATCTTCGGTGCGGTCTCTATCGCGCTGGTGATTGCCGCGCCGCTGGGCAGCTTCCTGGGCGGGATTATCGGCTGGCGTAACGTCTTTAACGCCGCGGCGGTGATGGGCGTGCTGTGTATTATCTGGGTGTGGAAGGCGCTGCCGTCCCTGCCGGGCGAAGCGGCGCACCATAAGCAGAACATGTTCGCGCTGCTGAAGCGCCCCGGCGTGCTGGCGGGGATGACCGCGATCTTTATGGCCTTTGCCGGGCAGTTTGCCTTCTTTACCTATATCCGCCCGGTGTTTATGAACATGGCGGGCTTTGACGTAGACGGCCTGACGCTGGTGCTGCTGAGCTTCGGTATCGCCAGCTTTGTCGGCACGTCACTGTCGTCCCAGTTCCTGAAGCGCTCCCTGAAGGTGGCGCTGGCGGGTGCGCCGCTGGTGCTGGCGGCGAGCGCGGCGGTGCTGGTGCTGTGGGGCAGCGATAAGTGGGTCGCGTCTGCCATTGCGATTATCTGGGGCTTTGCCTTTGCGCTGGTGCCGGTGGGCTGGTCGACGTGGATCACCCGAACGCTGGCCGATCAGGCGGAAAAAGCCGGGTCGATTCAGGTGGCGGTGATCCAGCTGGCGAATACCTGCGGTGCGGCCATTGGCGGCGTGGCGCTCGACCATCTGGGGCTGACATCGCCGCTGGTACTTTCCGGTACGCTGATGCTGCTGACCGCGCTGCTGGTGGCGGGGAAGGTTAAGGCGAAGTAGTGCTTTTCTCCCTCTCCCGTGGGAGAGGGTTGGGGTGAGGGCATCAGGCTACGCCGATGCCTTAACCCTTCTACGTGAATCCATCGAAATCAGCACCACCGACGATACAATCAGCAGCGTGCCCAGCCAGTCCGGCAGGGTGAACGCCACGCCCAGTAAAATCACCGACAGCAACGCGCTGCTCAGCGGCTCGGCGCAGCTCAGAATGCTCGCCTTCGGCCCGCCAATCATCTGCGCGCCTTTTAGATACAGGCTGAACGTCAGCGCGGTGCCGATCACCACCAGATAGAAAAACGCCAGCAGCAGGCTGCCGTCAATCACGAAGGTCGTCCCGCGCCCGGCGTAGAACGGCGTCAACATCAATCCGGCAATCAACATACTCCAGCCGACAATCGGCAATGTGCCATAGCGGGCGATCAGCGTCGACGGATAGGTGGTGTAAAACGCCGCGGCAAACGCCGAGGCGATACCGAAGAACAGCGCGGCAGGCGAGATGGAGAGCGAGGTTGGGTCGCCGTGGGTGACCAGCAGGAACGTCCCGACAAGGGATGTCACAATCGCGGACAAAACAAACACGCCGGGGCGCTTTTTCCGCGCCAGGGCAAACCACGCCACGATAATGGTT
Organism: Enterobacter sp. UCD-UG_FMILLET; assembly: GCF_000762975.1. NCBI lineage: Bacteria > Pseudomonadati > Pseudomonadota > Gammaproteobacteria > Enterobacterales > Enterobacteriaceae > Enterobacter > Enterobacter sp. UCD-UG_FMILLET. Next base: position 20,602 of record NZ_JRJC01000001.1, on the reverse strand, counting down.
GGCGATAGGAACTGCAGCACGGTAGCGGTCGCCGCGTTGGATTTTTCAATCGTCAGCAGGAAAGTGAGCTGCACGGTAAGCGCGCCGACCAGCGAGAAAAACAGCAGGCTGAGTGCGTCTTTGCGCTGCTTGATGACCGAGAATATCTTGTCGCCGTGAACGAAAGAAAGCGTCAGGAGGATCACGCCGGTAAACAGCAGGCGAACCATGGTCAGGTAAGGCGAAGAAATGTGGCTTTTCTCCATGATGTACTGCGCGCAAACGCCGGAACTGCCCCATAAAACGGCGGCGATCAGAACGTTCAGCATCCCTTTACGTGTGGAACCCATTTTCTCCCCTGCTATGTTGTCGTTTATTCGGTCAACAGCATAGCATGATAGCGTGCGCTCTGATGCCCTCACCCCAGCCCTCTCCCACGGGAGAGGGAGCAAACACTAAAAACGGCAACGAGAGTTGCCGTTTTGCTTCTACCTTGCTTAGAACCACGCCTCCCACATCGCGCCGACGTTGAAGTCGTCGAGGGTTTCGTCTTTGGTGTTGTTCACGCGCGCGGTGCGTGCGTTATCCACTTTGCCGCCGGTCACGTAGAAGCGCAGCATCGGGCGGAACTCCGGCCCCATGGCGATAGACATGTTCTGCGACAGGGTCAGCTTCCAGCCCTTGTTGTCGCCGCCGTTATCGTAATCCACATGCTGCCAGCCTGCTTCCAGCCAGGTGGAGTGAACGTCGTTCCACCAGTGCATCGGACGCACGATGGCGTTGTAGTTCTTACGGTTGTCGGTCTTATCGCGGCTATTGTCGTAATCGTGGAAGGCGAGGATGTACTCCACCTGCGTCGCCTGGGTGAATTTGTACAGCCCTTCGAAGCTGGCGTAGACCGTGGTCAGGTCCTCGGTTTTGTTGAACACGCTGTTGTCCGCGTTATCGGAGTAGCGGGCAATCACCTTATTCACGCCGCTGTCGTTGGTGTGGCTCAGCACCACGCCGCCCTGCCAGGCGTTCAGACGTTCATCGCTCTCCACCGCTTTGGAGTCAAAGCCGTAGTTGGCGTACAGCTCCATGTCGATCGGGCCGAGCTTCATGCCGTGGATTTTTGAGGTCGCGGCGTAGTTGCCTTTGTCGCCCGTGCCGGAACCGCCGGTACAGGTGATGCGCGACGGGTTGGCTTCATCTTCCATCACTTCCGGGCTACAGGATTCCACCGCCGCCACGGCGGCGACGTCAAACTGCACGCCGCCGATGTCGAAGTTCTTCACCCCGGCGCCCTGGCCGTCGTGGTTCATCCAGAAGTAATCGTTGATGCCCTGCTGCGGACGCTGGTGGAAGTCACGCCCGGCCCAGAAATAGGCGTTCGGGTTGGAGGCCATAATGTTGGTCACCCCCGCGTAGGCTTTTTTCAGGTTAACTTCGTCGCCCCAGTGGTCGATCATCACGTTGATATCCCAGATGGCACCGTTTTCACCCTTGAAGGCCTTGGAGAGCTGGAATTCCCCGCCGTTGCCTTCGTTGCCCAGACGACCAATGGCGGACGCGCCGTTGTAGGAACCGTCCACCGCCACGTATTTCTGATCGGCAGCCTGGAAGTGCGCGCCGTAGCGGGCATAGCCGGTGAATTTAACCCCGAACGGGATCGCCATATCCGGGGATTGTGCCGCGCTTTGCGGCTCGGTCACCACGTCCGCTTTTTTCGCGACCGCCGCATCCATTTTAGCCTGACGCTCGGCCAGGGCTTTATCCACCGCTTTCGCCACAATGGCGTCGATTTGCTCCTGGGTGAATTCCTGTGCGAGCACGGAAATTGGGCAAAGCGCGGCGATAACCGCCATGGTTAATGGAAGTTTTTTAATCGTATTCATGGTTATCTCAATATAGTTTAATTTTATTCAGACAATAACCATCCCGCTCCGATCTGACAGAGTATGTCGCTATCATCAGAACAAGTGGATCTCTATTTAGGGTACAGAGGTATTACAATAATTATTTCGCCATAGATTATCTCTGGTATAAATGAATAATTTCTTCGGACAGTTCACGCGCTAATAAGGAATTCATTAAGTGATCCTGCGCGTGCACCATAATTAACGTCATCGGCTGGCGGCCTTCGCCCGCATCCTGCTCGATCAGTTTGGTCTGCATCTTGTGCGCCTGGCGCGCGTAGCCATCGGCTTCGCGCAGCAGGCTTTTGGCTTCGTCAATGTTGCCCTGGCGTGCCGCGTGCAGGGCTTCAAAGCACAGGCTGCGGGACTGCCCGGCATTGACGATAATTTCCATTACGGCTTCTTCTAGTGCGATCATCATCATTACTCTTTTTCAAAACTATTATTTAATGCGGTGGCGGCAAACCACTCTCCGCTTTTCTTAATGGTGCGTTTCTGCGTCTCTAAATCGAGCTGGATAAATCCGTAGCGATTTTTATAGGCGTTGCACCACGACCAGTTATCAATAAACGTCCACATATGGTAACCGAGACAATTGCACCCTTCGCTAATACCCTTATGCAGCCAGGCTAAATGTTCGGAAATAAACTCGATGCGGTACCGATCGTTTATCTGCCCATTTTCAATAAAGCGCTGCTCGTTTTCGACGCCCATGCCGTTTTCAGAAATAAAGCAGCGAGGGTTGCCGTAATTGTCGCGCAGGTTAACCAGAATATCGTAAATACCCGGCTCGTAGATTTCCCATCCGCGGTACGGGTTCATCTTGCGGCCCGGCATCTCGTAGCTATCAAAGAACCACTCCGGCATAAACGGCGCCTGCGGGTTCACCGCGCTGTCTCGGCACTTCACGCGACGCGGCTGATAGTAGTTAATGCCGAGCAGGTCGATTTTCCCTTCCGCAATCAGAAAACCGTCTTCCGGCTTGCAGGCGGGAAGCTGATCGTAAGATTTCAGTAACGCCACCAGATCCGCCGGGTATTCGCCGCGCAGAACCGGGTCAAGGAAGCTGCGGTTAAACATCAGATCTGCAACGTGTGCCGCCTTCACGTCCGCCGGGTTCTGCGAGCGCGGATAGGACGGCGTCAGGTTCAACACGATGCCAATTTCCCCCGCGTAATGCCCGGCGCGGTAGGCCTGCACCGCCTTCGCATGGGCCAGCACGGTGTGATACGCCACGGTGGCTGCCCGACGAAAATCCACCACGTTCGGGTAGTGGAAGTCGTACAGATAACCGCCTTCCACCGGCACGATCGGCTCGTTGAAGGTAAACCAGTGCAGCACGCGGTCACCAAACAGCTCGAAGCAAATCTGAGCATAGCGGGCGTAAGCCTCCACCACGTCGCGGTTTTCCCAGCCGCCGATTTCCTGCATCGCCATCGGCATGTCGAAATGGAACAGGGTCATAAACGGCGTGATGCCCTGTTCATTCAGCTCATCAATGACCTGATTGTAAAAATCGACCGCGTCCGGGTTCACTTCACCGATACCGTCGGGGATCAGGCGCGCCCAGCTAATCGAGGTGCGAAAGCTGTTGTGATTCAGCTGCTTTAACAGCTGAATGTCCGTTTTCCAGTGCTGATAAAACGTGGAGGTCTGCTGCGGCCCCACGCCGTTGTGAAAACGGTTCGGCTCGCGGGCAAACCAGTAATCCCACGTGGTTTCCCCCTCTCTTGCCCCTTCGGTCTGGAGAGCAGAGCTTGCGCTGCCCCACCAGAAGTTATCGGGAAATGCGTATTTCATGACTCTTCCTCTTTGACTTAATTGCTGGCGGTCTCGGCGGCACCGACGGTTGCCTGGGCCTTCTGCTCTTCGTTTTTGATGAGCGTACGCTCATAGGCGCGCAGGAATGGCAGGTACATCAGCGCGGACATCACCATACAGACCAGGCACATCACCACCGGGCTCAGCGCCCAGTTCGCCGCCCACGAGGCGCCAATCGGTGCAGGGGTGGTCCACGGGGTTAACGAGACGACCTGCGCCAGCCAGCCGAGTTTAGTTGCCGCGTACGCCAGGCAGGCGTTAACCAGCGGAACGAACACGAACGGGATAAACAGCATCGGGTTCATGATGATCGGCGCGCCGAACAGAATCGGTTCGTTGATGTTAAAGAAGCTCGGCACAACGCCCATTTTGCCGATGGTACGCAGGTGGGTTACGCGGCTGCGCAGCAGCAGGAACGCCAGCGGCAGCGTGGAGCCTACGCCGCCAATCAGCAGGTAGTGATCCCAGAAGCCCTGGAGGTAAACGTGCGGCAGCGCCGCGCCGGCCGCCAGCGCCGCCTGGTTTGCCGAGAGGTTCGCCATCCAGAACGGGTTCATGATGCCGGTGACGATCAGCGAGCCGTGAATACCGGCGAACCAGAAGATCTGGCACAGCAGCACGGAGAGCAGAATGGCTGGCAGGGAGTCAGAGGCAGACACCAGCGGCTCCAGCAGGTGCATGATCGCCTGCGGGATAATCATCCCTGTTTGCGCTTCAATGAACAGGTTCAGCGGGTGCAGCGTGCCGATCACCACCATCACCGGGATCAGGATTTCAAACGAACGCGCCACGCCGGTCGGGACTTCCTTCGGCAGGCGAATAGTGACGTTGTTCTGCTTCAGCCACGCGTAAACGCGGGTGGCGTAAATCGCGGTGATCAGCGCGGTGAAGATGCCCTGTCCGGAGAGGTACTGCGTCGATATCTTGCCGTCGGCATACGGCGCGGCGACCAGCAGGAAGGCCATAAAGGCCAGCAGGCCGGACATCACCGGGTCGAGGTTGAACTGACGCCCCAGGCTTGCCCCAATCCCCACCGAAATGAAGAAGGTCATCACCCCCATGCTGAGGTTAAACGGCAGCATCAGCTGTTCGCGGTAGGTCTGGGAGAAATCCAGCCAGCCGCGGGCGAAGCTGTTGGTGGTATCCGCCGAGAACGGCGGGAAGATGAACACCAGCATAAACGAGCCGATGATCATAAACGGCAGCGCGGCGGTAAAGCCGTCGCGGATGGCAATCACGTACTTTTGCTGACCCAGCTTCGCGGCCAGCGGAGTAATCGACTGCTCAATCACCGCGACCATGGATTGATATAACGAACTCATGTGAACACCTTTTAGTGTGCCGCTTCGATGAGCGACAGAGCATAGTCCAGTACTTTATCGCCACGCTGCATGCCGTAGTCCATCATATCGATGGGCTGCACCGGAATGCCATGCGTCGCCGCCTTGTCTGAGAGTGTCTGTAACATGTATTTCACTTGCGGTCCGAGAAGTACCACCTGGTATTGCGGAAACTGCGTATCAAATTCGGAAACGCCGTACGCATCAATCTTCACCGGCAAACCACGTTCTTTCGCGACATCGACCATTTTGCTGACCAACAGGCTGGTGGACATCCCGGCAGAGCAGCACAGCATAATCTTGAACATCGACAACCATCCTCTAAATGTAAAAAGTTATTGCGAGGATGATTGGACATTATACGGAAACCGGTTTCCATTCATAAAAGACAGAAGTGTGACAACCATCAAGATCCCTTACTTATGAGGCTAATTAACCCGATGTGCGTCACATAATTTGGCTGTTTTGACATCATTTGGAGTGGAAACGGAAAATCGGTTTCCATGAAAAACGGAAACGGATATACTCCGTTCTGGCTATAATGTGAGCCGAAGCGGTGATGGAATTTGCAGGCGCGAGGTAAGCCTGCCAGGGGAAAGAGATGTCGACAATCAATGATGTATCACGTCTTGCCGGGGTGTCTAAAGCCACGGTATCGCGAGTGTTGAGTGGGTCGCGTGGCGTAAAGGAAGCCAGCCGTCAGGCCGTACTAAAAGCGGTGGATGAGCTGAACTACCGGCCTAACGTGATTGCCCAGTCGCTGCTGAGCCAGTCGACGGGGTGTATCGGGGTCATTTGCGCGCAGGAAAATATTAACCAGACCACCGGTTATCTCTACGCGCTGGAAAAACAGCTCAGCCAGCATCAAAAACACCTCCTGCTGCGCTTCGCGCACAGCAAAGCGGAAGTGATGCACGCCCTTGAAGAACTCTCCTGCGGGCTTTGCGATGACATCCTGGTGATTGGCGCCCGTTTCCCGCTGGACGTGGAGATGGATAACGTTATTCTGGTGGACTGCATGGAGTCTGATAACGCCAACAGCATTCAGTTCGATCACGCCTTTGCCGCCGAAACCGCCTGTAACTACCTTACCAGCCAGGGGCGTCGGCAGATTGCGCTGATCCACCCTCACGGCAGCGGTTTTGCCGACCAGGTGCTTCTCGGCTACAAGCATGCGCTGGAGAAAAATTTCCTGCCCTTCAATCGCAACCTTGTCTTTATGGACGCGACCTCCTCGTCCGTTGCGCTGCAGGAGCTGCTTAATAACGCCAGCACCCTGAACTTCAACGCGCTGCTGGTGGCGGACGAGCAGGAAGCCCAGCGGGTGATCCCGCAGCTGCAGGCGTTTAACAAATCGGTGCCGGACGACATCATGGTCTTCAGCCTTGCCGGATCGCTGCACCTGCCGGGTATTCCGGTGATCCCGGCGATTGAATATTCCATGGACGCGATGGCGGCGCGCATTGTGAGCTGGCTGACGGAGAAAACGCAGATGCTCGGGTCCTATGTTCTGCGCGGGGATCTCATCATTCCGGATATGCGGAAGCGCTGAAAAAAGCGTGAAGCCCGGCTTCACGCTTAATAATCCTCCATACAATCCACCTGACCAATCGCCCCCCAGTAGGCATCCAGGTTGTCGCGCTTCACGGCGGTAATGGCATTTTTGATCAGCAGCTGATTGGCCTCGGACGATAAAATCATCGCCTGCCAGGCTTTATCGCTCTGCTTTTTCTGTGGCGTGCAGGTTTTCTTAATATCTTTAAGGACCTGCTGCTTTATTTGCGCCTCTTTCGCAGGGTCATCCTTTTCCTGAGCATGGACAAACGCGGCGAAGAGCAGACAAACCAGCAGGCAGACCAGGTGCGCAGCTTTCATCAACAACCCCCTTTCGAAGTCACAGGCTTCCCATGAAATATATCGTTACATTCAGTGTAGCGACGCCAGCCGAAAGTATGAATTTTCTCCAGGAGATCTGTGTGAGATAGTGAAGCGGCACAGATAACAAGGAGATAAAAATATGCACCTGAGCATTACTCATGCGGTTACGGCGCAGGAAAAAGAAGAGTTACTCGTCGGTCTGAGAGCCTTTAACGGACAGTTTATCGATCTGGCGAACTTTAGCGGCGACATTGGCGTTTACGTGCGGGACGATAAAGGCGCCATGCTCGGCGGGCTAATTGGGGTGCGTAAAGGCGACTGGCTGAATATCGACTTTCTTTGGGTGAGCGACGCCGTGCGTGGATCCGGCGTGGGCAGCCAGCTCATCAAAGCGGCCGAAGAGGAAGCCCGACGCAAAGGCTGCAAGCATGCGCTGGTCGACACCGCCAGCTTCCAGGCGCGCCCGTTCTATGAAAAACAGGGGTACCAGCTGCAGATGTCTTTGCAGGATTATCCGTACCCGGGCATGCAGCGACATTACCTGGCGAAAGCCCTTTAAGCCCTGAATCTGTCGGCCGGGTAAGCGCTGCGCCACCCGGCAATACTCGCATATAACCGATCCTTCTTATTGATTCTTTTTCGGTTTTTATTTCACCGCTTCGTTGTCGATATAGTCACTACAACATTCAGCAAAAGGAACTGTCTTGTGAAACGTCGATTGGGTGCTCTGGTACTTGCTGGCCTGCTGCTGGCAGGGTGCGATCAAAGTGGCAGCGATGCCAAACACATTAAAGTGGGCGTCATCAACGGCGCTGAACAGGACGTAGCGGAAGTCGCCAAAAAGGTGGCAAAAGAGAAATATGGCCTGGACGTAGAGCTGGTCGGCTTCAGCGGTTCGCTGTTGCCTAACGATGCGACTAACCAGGGGGAACTGGATGCCAACGTCTTCCAGCATCGTCCGTTCCTTGCAGAAGATAACAAGGCGCATGGCTACAAGCTGGTGGCCGTGGCGAACACCTTCGTTTTCCCGATGGCCGGTTATTCCCGCAAAATCAAATCCGTCTCTGACCTGAAGGACGGGGCAACCATTGCCATTCCAAACGACCCGACCAACCTTGGCCGCGCGCTATTGCTGCTGCAAAAGGAGAAGCTCATTACCCTGAAGCCGGGCACCGGGCTGCTGCCGACGGCGCTGGATATTACCGCCAACCCTAGGCAGCTGAAAATTATGGAGCTGGAAGGGGCACAGCTGCCGCGCGTGCTGGACGACCCGAAAGTGGATGTCGCCATCATCAGTACCACCTATATTCAGCAAACCGGGCTGTCGCCGGTGCATGACAGCGTCTTTATTGAAGACAAAAACTCGCCGTACGTGAACATCGTGGTGACGCGCGAAGACAACAAGGACGCGGAGAACGTGAAGGAATTTATCCAGTCGTATCAATCGCCTGAGGTAGCGAAAGCGGCGGAGACGATCTTTAACGGCGGGGCGGTGCCGGGCTGGTAAACGATCTGACGGAAAACGGGTTGCTTAAATTGGCCCGATTCCATCGGTAATCGCCCTTTAACCCACAGCGTCAGCTGCGACCGCTGGCTATCCTCCTTATCACACCAACCGGAGGATAGCCCATGAACATTACCCACATTCGCAACGCCACCCAGCTGATTACCTACGCCGGAAAACGTCTTTTAATCGACCCGATGCTGGCCCCGAAGGGGGCTTATCCGGGCTTTCCCGGCACGGCGTATGCCGAACGCCGTAACCCGACGGTCGAACTCCCCGTTGACGTCAATACGCTGCTGGACGCCGACGCGGTGATCGTCACTCATACCCATGACGATCACTGGGATCGCGCCGCGGCGGAACTGATCGCCAAAGACAAACCGATCTACGTGCAAAACGACCGGGACGCCGCGCTGCTGCGCAGCCAGGGATTCAGCAACCTGACGGTCATGACCGACGCGACCTTCTTCGGCGATATTCAGATTGCGAAAACCCACGGCGGGCAGCACGGCACCGATCGCGCTTACGCCGTGCCGGAGCTGGCGGAGCGGCTGGGCGAGGCCTGCGGCGTGGTGCTGCGTCATCCCGATGAGAAGACGCTTTATCTTGCCGGGGATACCGTCTGGCGTGACGAAGTAGCGGCCGATCTGCAAAAGCACCAGCCGGACGTGGTGGTACTGAACGCTGGCTATGCACACGTCATTGGTTTTGGGCCCATTATTATGGGGCAGGAGGATGTGCTTAACGTTCATTTCCTGCTGCCGCAGGCCAACATTGTGGCGAGCCATATGGAGGCGATTAACCACTGCCTGTTGACCCGCAGCGCGCTGCGTGAGTACGTTGAAGCCAATCAGGTGAGTGACGCGGTGAGCATTCCCCAGGATGGCGAAACCGTTATATTCTGAGCGTCTAAAAGGGAAAGGAGAGACAGATGTCGCTAATCAACGTCGCGATTGTCGCGGTAGACGGGTTCAGCCCGTTCCACTACTCCGTTCCCTGCATTCTGTTTGGCGATTCGGTCTCCGGCGAAAAGCGCTTTAACGTGACGATTTGCGCCGAAACGCCGGGGTTCCTCACCTCAAAAGACGGATTTGCCCTCAACGCCACGCAGGATTTCACCGCTATGGGTCAGGCCGATATTGTCGTCGTTCCCTACTGGCAGCACGTCCTTGAACGACCGCCCCAGGCGCTGCTCGACAGCCTGGTGCAGGCAAGAGACAACGGTGCGGAAATCGTCGGGCTGTGTCTGGGGTCGTTTGTTCTTGCCTGGGCGGGGCTCCTCGACGGCAAACGTGCGGCCACCCACTGGGAGTTCGAACGTCAATTTCAGTCGCTCTTCCCGCGCGTTCAGCTGGATATTAATGCCCTTTACGTGGATGACGGCAATATCATCACCTCTGCCGGTACCGCGGCTGCGCTGGACTGCTGCCTGTATATCATTCGCCAGCGTTTTGGGAGCGTGGTCGCCAACCAGATTGCCCGTCGGATGATTGTTCCGCCCCACCGCGAGGGCGGTCAGTCGCAGTTCATCGCCCAGCCGGTACCCAAAGATACCCGCGACGGACGCATTAACTGCCTGATTGACTACCTACAGCAGCACATCACCGAACCGCATAGCCTGGACTCGCTGGCAGAGGTGGTTTCGATGAGCCGCCGCACCCTGACCCGGCATTTTATTAAAGCCACGGGGATGAGCGTCGCCGACTGGCTTACCGCCGAACGCCTGCGGCGCAGCCAGATCCTGCTTGAGGCCGGAAATATGCCGATTGAGCGCGTGGCTGAACTCGTGGGATTTAATTCCCCCGTCACCTGGCGACAGCAGTTTAAGGCGCGTTTTGGGGTCAGTCCGGCGGAGTGGAGAAAAACGTTTCGTCTCCACAGCTAGTGTATTACGGCTAACTCAAGATTTAAGGGTGAGTTAAACCATTTCTTATTTTCTCTTAATATCTTTCTCACCTTTCCGAAAGAACCATTAATTTTAGGGGCCCTAATGCAAATTAGATATACTCGCTTTAAGAATACTCTTATATTACAAAAGTAATCATTGCGGACATTTTTGTGGCATGGATGAATAGCTCCGAAATAAAAAATAGAATAGTTTCATTTGTGAATTATACTGTTGCTATATTATTAATTGCGCTTTTTTCAGCGAGTGTGAATGCTGCCCCCTTGTCGCCAGCCGATCGCGACGCTATTCAGCAGCAACAGCAGCAGCTTTTATTACAGAACCAGCAACAGCGCGAAGAGCTGGAGCGGAGTATTCCTCGCCCCGCGCCTGCCAGGCCTCTGCCTGCAACCGGCTCCGGGCCCTGTTTCACCATTAATACCATTACCCTTTCCGGTGCGACCTTAATCTCCCCGAAAACCCGTCAGACCCTTGTCGCACCGTGGCAGGGCCGGTGTCTGGATATGGCGAAAATAACGGAACTTCTCGCCCATATTTCTGACTGGTATATCAGCCGGGGATATATCACCAGCCGCGCCTTTCTCACCGAGCAGGATCTCTCCGGCGGTCAGCTGAATATTGTTGTGCTGGAAGGCAGACTGGAAGCAATTCGTCTGGAAGGCGAAACGCCGCGCATGCTGAAAATGGCATTTCCGGGACGGGTGGGCGGCATCCTTAATTTACGCGACATTGAACAGGGCATGGAGCAAATTAACCGTTTGCGTACCGACCCGGTGCAGATTGAAATTCTGCCGGGAACGCAGGCCGGATATTCCATCGTTAATCTCACGGCAAAACCGGAATTTCCCTTAAGTGTATCCGTAAGCCTGGATAATAGCGGGCAGAAGAGCACCGGCGAAGATCAGCTGAGTGGCGTGCTCACCGCCAATAATATGCTGGGGCTGGCGGATAAATGGTTTGTCAGCGGCGGGCGCAGCAGCGATTTTGCCAGCGCGTACGATGCGCAGAATTTCCAGGCGGGCGTCAGCGTGCCGTTCGGCTACGGCCTGCTGGATTACAGCTACGCCTGGAGTAACTACCGGACCACCATCAGTAACCAGGGGTTCAACTGGCTCTCCACGGGCGATACTAAAACCCACCGCCTTAACGCGTCCTGGGTGGTGTTCCGCAACGGGGATGTGAAAACCGGCATTGCGGCAGGCGTGGTTCAGCGCTCCAGCCGCAACTGGCTCAACGACGCGCCGCTTCAGAGCAGCACGCGCAACCTCTCCAGCCTGGCCCTCGGGATTACCCACACGCAAAAAATGCTGGGCGGCGTGGCGACCTTCAACCCGACCTGGAGCCACGGCATGCCGTGGTTCAGTGCCGAAACCGACGAAAATAAATCCGGGGATATGCCGCGCGCGGAATTCCGCAAATGGAGCCTGAACGCCAGCTTCCAGCGTCCTGTCGCCCGCAACGCGTGGTGGCTGACCAGCGCCTACGGCCAGTGGTCGCCCGACCGGCTGTACGGCTCCGAGCGCCTGACGCTCGGCGGCGAAAGCTCCGTGCGCGGTTTTAAAGAGCAGTACCTGTCCGGGGATAACGGCGGCTACTGGCGTAACGAGCTGGGGTATTCCCTCTTCACCCTCCCGGTGATTGGCGCGGTAAGCGCAACGGTCGCCGTTGACGGCGGCTGGCTGGAAAAAGACCGTCAGGACCGCTTTGCCTCCGGCACGCTGTGGGGCGGTTCGGTGGGGCTGAGCAGCGCAGGGCGCGGGTACAGCAGCCAGATTTCGGTCGGCACGCCTCTGCACTACCCCGACTGGCTCGGCCCGGATCATGTGAGCGTTAACTGGCGCATTGCCTTCATGCTTTAAGAGACTCTACGACTATGGATACCCGTCACCCACCCGTTCGTTTCTCGCAGCGTCTGATCAGCTGGATTGTCTGCGGCCTGATGGTCTGGCAGCCGGTGGCACCCGCCGTCGCGGCGGCGCTTACGCCGACCGGGCAGACCACGGTCGATCGGGCGGGGAACGGGGTGCCGGTCGTCAACATCGCCACGCCCAACGGGGCGGGTATCTCGCATAACCAGTTCGGTGAGTATAACGTCGGCAACGAGGGGCTTATCCTCAATAACGGCACGGACCGTTTAACCCGGACCCAGCTGGGCGGGCTTATCCAGAACAACCCCAACCTGCAGGCCGGGCGGGAAGCGAAAGGTATCATCAACGAAGTCACGGGCGCCAGCCGCTCGCAGCTGCAGGGCTACACGGAAGTCGCCGGTAAGGCAGCAAACGTTATGGTGGCCAACCCGTACGGGATCACCTGTAACGGATGCGGATTTATCAACACCCCGAACGTCACCCTGACCACGGGGAAACCGCAGTTCGACGCCAGCGGTAACCTGCTGGCGCTGGAGGTGACGAAAGGTGCCATCACGGTTGAAGGCCAGGGGCTGGACGCCAGTAAAAGCGACGCGCTGTCGATTATTGCGCGCGCAACGGAAGTGAACGCCGCAATACATGCGAACGACCTGACGGTAACGGCAGGGGCGAACCGCGTGGGCGCAGACGGCAGCGTCAGGCCGATTGCCGGTGAGGGCGCCGCGCCCGTGGTGGCGGTGGATACCAGCGCGCTCGGCGGGATGTATGCCAACCGTATCCGCCTGGTCTCCAGCGAGGCGGGCGTGGGGGTGAACCTCGGCAACCTCACCGCGCGCCAGGGCGACATTCAGCTGGATGCGGGCGGCAGACTGACGGTCAGGAACAGCCTGGCCAGCGGCTCGATTCGCGCGAATGGCGCGGGAGTGACCCTCAGCGGCAGCCATCAGGCCGGTGGCGCGCTGAACGTGGCCAGCTCGCAGGATATGGAGCTCAGTAACAGCACGCTCGCCAGCCAGGGCGATATGCGCCTTTCTGCGGCGGGGAAAGTGCAGATGACCGGTGGCGGGACAAACAGCGCGGGCGCGCTGGCGGTCAGCAGCGGGCAGGCGATGACGCTCAGCAATACCTCCCTTATCTCCCGCGGCGCGGCGACGCTGGACAGTCAGGACACTCTGACCGTCAACGGCGGCGGCGTGTCGGCACAGGGCGGGGCGCTGACCGTCACGAGCAAACAGGGAATGGCGCTTGCGGATGCAACGCTGACGGGCCAGGGCGACACCACGCTGTCCACCGGCGGCAGCCTGACGCAGCGCGGCGGCAGCGTCACCAGCAAGGGTGCGCTCAGCGTGGCGGCCGGGAAGGATATCACCCTGACGAATACCCGCAGCGGAAGCGATACCCGCGCGACGCTGACCGGCGGCGGCACGCTGTCCTCCACGGGCAGTGCGGTCTCGGCAGGAGAGAGCCTGGCGCTGAGCGGCGGGCAGCTGGTGCTGGACGGCCAGAGCCGGGCCGATGCCGCGGCAGATATCCGCCTGACGGGCAGCACCGTCAGTAACCAGGGGCAGGTGAATGCGGGGCGCGACATTGCGCTCTCCGGCGACAGGGTGTCCAGCAGCGGCCTGCTGGCGGCGAAAGGCCGCCTTGACGTGAACGGCGGAGAGCTGACGAATGACGGCACGGCGCAGGGCAGCGACGTCACCCTGAAGGGACAGACGGTGACCAACAACGGCACCCTGCAGAGCGCCGGCAACCTGGCGCTGAGCGCCGGAACCCTTGAGCAGCGGGGCACGCTGAGCGCGAAAGGTGATGCGACCGTCACGGCGCAGCAGACCCTGCGTAACGGCGGCAGCCTGCTGGCTGACGGCGCGATGGACGTGACCGCAGGCAACCTTGAACAAAACGGCACCCTGTCCGGCGCCACGGCGCTGACGGCGCAGGCCGGCACCCTGACCAGCGGTCAGGCGTCCCGCACGACCAGCCAGGGCAATATACAGATTACCGCGACCCGCAGCGCCAGCCTGAACGGGCAGACGGACGCGGCGGGGGCGGTCACCGTCAGCGCCGGCGACCTGACCACCGGCCGGGATGCGCACCTGCAGAGCGGGCAGGGGCTCACCCTGCAGGCGCAGAATGCCGCGCTGAACGGCACGCAGGCGGCGAAAGGCGCCCTGTCGGTGACGGCGGGCACGATTACGCACGCCGGGAAATCCACCGGTGACGCGCTGAGCTTTAACGCGTCCGGCGATCTGACCAGCGGCGGCGAGCTCACCGCCGCTACCCTCAGCCTCAGCGGAAATAACATCCTCCAGTCCGGCGCCGCAAAAGCGGACCGCATGACCCTGACGGCCCCCGGGCGCATCACCAGCAGCGGCTCGCTGGTTGCCGGTACGCTGGCGCTGGACGCTGCCTCGGTGGAGAACGGCGGGCTGCTGCAGGGGACCACCCTGCTCGGCCTGAAGACCGGGTCACTGACGAACCTCGCGGGCGGGTCGGTCTACAGCGCGCAGGATTTAACGCTGAATATCCCGGCGCTGGCCAACGGCGGGCTTATCACCACCGACGGCACGCTGCGCATTAAAGGCGACACGCTGACAAACCAGGGCGAAATCAACGGCGTCAGCCTGAGCGGTGAGTACCTCAGCCTGACCAACACCGATACCGGACGCCTGCTGGCGGACGACCGGCTCACCCTGAACGGCACTGCGTTTACTAACGCGGGCAGTATTGCCGCCGGCGACCTGCACATCACGGCGGACAGCCTGCAGAACCAGGGTACCGTTGAGGGGGACACGGCCCTGACGCTTGGCGTGGCAGACCTCACTAACCGCGGCGCGCTGCGCAGCGGCGGAACGCTGACGCTTAACGGTGAAACGCTGGCTAACAGCGGCGAGCTCAGCGCCACCGCGCTGCTGCTGAACCTGACCCACCGGGCCAGCAACGAGGCCGGCGGTCGGGTGATTGCCCGGGACGGCCTGACGCTGACCGCCGCTGAACTTACAAACAGCGGGCTGATGGCCGGTCGCCACCGGCGAGTGGATGAACACCGGCAACGCGCTGGGGGAAGCGGGCGTGACGGCGGCGGTGACCGGCGCGCTGACCAACAGCGGTAAGGTGCTCAGCCAGCAGGCGCTGGACGTTCAGGCCGGCAATACCGATAACCGGGGCCAGCTGCTGGCGAAAGTGCTGACCCTGCGGGGCGACCTGCAGAACAGCGGCCTGCTTCAGGGCAGCAGCACGCTGGCCTGGTCCGGGAATACCTTCACGAACCAGACTCAGGGGCAGGTGACGGGCGGCGGGACCCTGACGCTCAGCGGACAAACGCTGAGCAACGCGGGCAGCCTGCAGGGGCGCAGCGCGACGCTTGACGCCGGGAGTCTGAATAACCAGGGCAGCGTTCAGGCGCTGGATGCCCTGACGCTTGCCGCGACCGGCAGGCTGGATAACACCGGCGCCCTGCTCAGCCAGAACCTGTTCACGCTGACGGCGGCGCAGCTGTTTAACGACGGCCAGCTGGCCGGGAAAGCCCTCACGGTGAAGGCTGCGCAGCTGAACAACACCGGGATTCTTCAGGGCAACGACACGCTGGCGCTGACCACCCGCGCCCTGAGCAACGGCGCCACCGGGCAGCTGATTAGCGGCAGTTCTCTGGACCTGTCCCTCGACACGCTCGATAACGCCGGCCTGCTGCTGGTGAACGGCGGGTTCACCCTGCGGGGCAGCGACCTGACGAACCGGGGCGATATTCAGGCGCAGGACCTGGATTTGGGCCTGGGCAACGCCCTGACCAGTACCGGGAACATCGTGGCCACCGGCGATGCCGCGCTTCACGCGACGACGCTGACCAGCAGCGGCACGGTGGCGGGCAGAACGCTGACCGCAGGCGCGACGGAGCTGCGCAACAGCGGCCTGATGCAGGGCAGCAGCGCGGTTAACGCCGCCGCTGACCGCTTTATCAACGAACTGAACGGTAAATGGCTCTCCGGCGGCGGCTTCACGCTGACGGGCGGAGAGCTGAGGAACGCCGGTACGCTGCAGGGGGCGACGCTGGACATGACCGGCACCACCCTCACCAACAGCGGCACGGTGAACGGGCAGACGGGGCTCAGCGGCACGCTCGGCGGGGCGTTAGCCAATACCGGGCTGCTGCAGAGCGGCGGCGCGACCGCCTTCACCGCGGACACCCTGGCGAACCCGGGGCGCATCACCGGCGGCACGCTGTCCCTCACTGCCCGCGAGATGAACAACGGCGGGCTGATGCAGGGAGCGAACGGCCTGGCGCTCACCGGGACCACGCTGACCACGGGTGCGGCCTCGCGCACCCTCTCCGGCGGTATGCTGACGCTGGATGCAGGCCAGCTGGCCACCCAGGGCACGCTGCAGGGGAACGGCGCGGACATCCGCGCCAGCGACTGGACGCACGGCGGGTCCCTGCTCAGCCAGGGAACGCTGACGGCCACGACCGGCGGCACGCTGACCTCAGCCGGCTCGCTGATGAGCCAGGGGCGTGCGGATATCACCGCGCAGACGCTGGATAACCGCGGGCAGCTCCTCAGCGAGAGCGATATGACGCTCGGCGGCAGCACGCTTAAAAACAGCGGCACCGTGCAGGGGAACACCCTCGCGCTGCGCCAGGACAGCATTAACAACCAGGGCACCCTGACCGGCCTGCAGAGCCTGACCGTTCAGGGGCAGCAGCGGCTGATGGCGCGTATGGCGATGGCCGCGCCGCAGCAGGAACTCATTAACGGCGCAGGCGGTAAGCTGCTTACCCAGGGCACCCTGACGATTGCGTCCGGCGCGGTGACCAACGCCGGCAGCTGGCAGGCGCAGAACATCCTGCTTAACGCCCGATCGCTCAGCAACAGCGGCGCGGTGCAGAGCGCCGACGGGCTGCAGATGACGCTGGCCGACACGCTCACCGGAACCACGGGCAGTAAGATTACCGCGCTGGGCAGCGCCACGCTGCAGGCCGCGACGCTGGCGAACCAGGGGCAGTGGGCGGCGAAAAACCTGACGCTGACCGGCGGCACGCTCAGCAACAGCGGCGCCATCAGCGGGGTGAATGGCCTGACCCTCAGCCAGACCGGCGCGGTCAGCCAGCAGTCTGGCGGCACCCTGCTGTCCGGCGGGGCGCTGAACGTCACGGCGGCCTCCGTCACCAGCGACGGCAAAATGCAGGGGAGCACGCTTGGCATCACCACCGGGGCGCTCACCAACGGCGGACGCCTGCAGGGCGATAACGGCGCGACGCTGGCCCTCAGCGGGACGCTGACCAACAGCAGCGGAGGCGAAATCGTCAGCCGCGATGGCCTGACGCTGACCACGCCCGCGCTGTTTAACTACGGCCTGATTCAGGGCGGCGGCGAGACGCGCGTGACCGCCTCCTCACAGGCGCGTAACGACGGCAGGCTGCTGTCCGGCGCGCGCCTGACGCTCGGCACGCCGCAGTTCACCGGCACCGGCTGGCTGCAGGCCACCGACCTGATACTCAATGCGGCAAACGCCACTAACGGCGGCACGTGGGTGGCCGACCGGGCCACGCTGACCGGCACCACCTTTGCCAGCCGGGGCACCACCCAGGCGGGACAGCTGACGGTTAACTACGGCCAGCTGAACAACAGCGGCACGCTGCTCGGCAACGCGCAGCTGAACATTAATGCCGACCAGGTGACCCAGAGCGCGGGCGGTAAGCTGCTGAGCGGCGGCAATCTGTGGCTGCAGAGCCGGGGGCTGGACCTTACCGGCCAGCTGGTCTCCCTGGGGGACTTAACGCTGCAGCTGACGAACGCGTTTACCAGCCGGACCGCCGTGGCGGCAGGCCGAACCCTGACCATCAGCAGCGGCGGCGACATCGATAACCGCAGCGTGCTGCAGGGGCAGGCGGTTAACCTCAGCGCGGGCGGGCAGCTCAGCAACAGCGGACAAATCACCACCGGCGGCGGCACGAGTACGCTCTCCGGCAGCAGCGTGGCGCTGAACGCCGCGGGCTCGGTGCAGGGCGGGGGCGACATTACCGTTGCCAGCCGGAGCAATATTACCGTCGACGGCTTCACCGGCACGCGCGGCTCGCTGACCCTCAGCGCACCGGGCGCCATCGTCAACACCGCGCTGCTGTACGCGGCGAATAACCTGGCGCTGTTTGCCGACAGCATCACCAACCGGCGCGGCGACATCATGGCGGGGAACAACCTGTGGATGCAGCGGGATGCGGCGGGGAATGCCAACAGCCAGGTGGTGAACACGTCGGGGAATATTGAGACGCAGAATGGCGATATTGCGATCAGAACGGGGCATTTGCTGAACCAAAGGGATGGTCTGGTGGTGCTTAACAGCAAAACCGAAAACCTGATGGAGCAGGTCAAGTGGTTGAAGGACGGCTATGCGGATATCCCTCTTTCTGAGCTGATCGCGGGAACCGATTATGGCTATATCGTCATGGAATCCTGCAGCGGCGGTGGCAGTCCAGGGCACGGAGCTGGTCCTACATGCAGGGATATAGCTACTCCGATGCCGATGAAAAACAGTCCGGCGAAAGAGATTGCGATTTTACGAACGACACAAACTGTGTCCGCAAATGGTGGAGCAGGACGGATTAGTTCAGCCCAGGGGATGGTCATTCAGGCGGGACAACTGGAAAATAATGCCAGTACAATGCTTGCCGCGAAAGATATGTTCCTTTCTGGTACGACTCTGCAAAATCAGTCATGGACTGATGGTACGGTGACGCGTTACAGGACATATGTTGCCGACCGTGAGCAATATAATCGTAAAGCAAATCCCTCCGCGTCGGTAGACGCAGATGTTTATAAGAAGACCCCCATTCACTATGTTGCACAGGGTGATGATCGGGACGAAGGATCCGGAGGAACAGTATATCGTTCTGTCATCCAGGCGGGCGGTAACGTTACCGCAAACTTCACCAGCAACATCAGCAACACCAGTACCACCGCTAACGCGGGCGGCGTCAGCAACGTTATCTCCACGCCGTCCCTGAACACCCTCAGCAACCAGACTGTCGGCAGCGGGGTGCAAAAACAGGGGCTGAACACGACCGGCACCGTGGCGGTGAACTCGCCGCAGTGGAACGACCAGCTCCAGGGTGCGCTGCAGCAGCTTAACGGCGGCGGTGCGCTGGAAAACGGCGGCGCGTCCGGCACGCCTCTCAGCAACATTGGCACCACGCAGAAAGGCAACGCGAACCTCGGCCAGCTGGGCGCGCTGGCGAACGCCGGAGTCACCACCGCCGATCTCCGAACCGCTCAGGGCGGAGCCGTCGGGCATTACCAGGGACAGCGCGTCGATACCAGCGCTTACCCGCTGCCGTCGGGCAACAACGGCTATTTCGTCTTTTCCGATAACCCGAAAAGCCCGTACCTGATCGGCATCAACCCAAAACTGAACGGTCTCGGACAGCTTGATCCCGCCCTGTTTGCCGACCTGAACGCGATGCTCGGGATCAAACCGTCGTCCACGGCGCCGCAGGAGACGCGGCTGGCGTTTACCGACGAGAAGCAGTTCCTCGGCTCGTCCTATATGCTGGGGCGCCTCAACCTGAACCCGGATTACGATTACCGCTTCCTCGGCGATGCGGCGTTCGATACCCGCTATGTCTCCAACGTGGTACTCAACCAGACCGGTAATCGCTACCTGAACGGCATCGGATCCGACCTTGATCAGATGCGCTACCTGATGGACAACGCGGCGGCGGCGCAACAGTCGCTGGGCCTGCAGTTTGGCGTCTCGCTGACCGCCGATCAGATTGCCGCGCTCGACCACAGCCTGCTGTGGTGGGAGAAAGCCACCGTCAACGGCGAAACGGTGATGGTGCCGAAACTCTACCTGTCGCCGAAGGACGTCACCGTCAATAACGGCAGCGTGATCGCGGGCAACAACGTCACCCTGAAGGGAGGCAGCATCACCAACAGCGGCAGCTCGCTGCTGGCGAAAAACAGCCTGACGCTCGACAGCCAGAACAGCATCAGCAACCTCAGCAACGGCCTGATGAAAGCGGGCGGCGACCTTAACCTGAGCGCCATAGGCGATATCAATAACATCAGCTCCACCATCAGCGGCAAAACGGTCGCGCTGGAGAGCCTGGACGGCAGCATCAACAACCTGACCCAGGTTGAGCAGATTGATATCAACGCCGGAGGGAAGTACGGCAACATCGGCCTGAAGGACACGATTCTTGGCAACACGGCGTCCATTACCGCGCAGGATGGTCTGTCGCTTGAGGCGGGTAAAAACATCACCGTTACCGGGGCGAACCTGGCCTCCGGCGGCGATATGCTGCTGAACGCGTGGGGCGATATTGCCGTCAACGCGAATCAGATCAACGACGCATTCAGCTCCAGCCGTGCGAAAACCAGCCGCTCGTCCGTCACGTATCAGGGCAGTAACCTCAC